>JBAUGW010000036.1:0-28910 GCA_049679945.1 Pyrinomonadaceae bacterium
AAGGGCTTCGGTGCAGGTGAGTCTCGGAGCTTTAAGACCGTCGGTCATGCAGTTCCAAAACCGCTCTGCAGCATCACCGCTGGACATCACCAAGTGAAGCGGCGTCTCAGCGTTTCGTGCCTTAAGAGCCAAAGCTCTCAGGGCTTCGTCGCTGCGAGCTTCGACCAACGTCGAGTGTCCGATCAGTGCCACGCCTTCGAGGTTGCCTTTCGAATTACGGAATCCGTAATAGACACCGCGATTCAGTTCGCTCTCGATACCGTTGTCATTGATAAAGCTGGTCATGACAACTGTGTGGACCGGGCGGATGCTCAGGAAGGCAAGCACTTCGCTGGTGTTTTCGGTTTTCAATTCATGCACGCGGCTCATGTCCGGTGCCATCATTATCATTGGCTGACTAAAGTTATGTTTTTCAACTGCGACTTGTTTGATTTGGGTTCGCATTGTCTTTTCCTCCTATATTTATTTTCAGTTGAAAAACTATTCTTCCCAAGGTGTTTCGTCACCGGACATGATGCTGTCGCCGACTAAAGCGCCGTCTCCTACTAAGACACCGTCACCGACTAAAACACCATCGCCTACGAGAACGCCATCGCCGACAAGCACGCCATCTCCGACGAGCACGCCGTCGCCGACCAAGACGCCGTCACCGACTAAAACGCCCGACGCGAGAACGACCGAACCGCTGCCGTATGCGCCGCCGTTACTGAGCGTGACGCTTGAACCAAGCGTAAGACCTTCGGTGTAAAACCCCCCGGCCGTGTTGATCGAAAAGATTTCACCGTTGGTTATGGTGATACCGTCGAGAAACGCCCGCTCGCGTTTGTAAACGCCCTGAAACAGCGAAAGCAAAATCGTGCCTTCCATTGTCGTGTGTCCGTTTACGATCATCTGCGCCCATGGAAATGTGGTTCCACCGACGGTCGAGCTTGCCGTGGGGGCGACCCAGCCTATCGGAATCTGTGACGTGCCGTTCGCGGCAGTCTCGAAATTCAAGTCCGTTCGCAGCGATCTAGCAATCTTCACGGCACCTTCAAGGTTTAGCTGACCGGCACCCTGCTCGAACATATCGGCACCAGCGATCGGCTGCGCCGAATATTGTAGGAGCATCTTCACCATGCCTGGTGTCAAGTTGGGATTGACTTGCATCAACAACGCCGCAGCACCTGCCACTACGGGAGACGCCATCGACGTTCCGCTCAATCTCATCTTTTTATCAGAACTGGTTTGACCTGTGGCCAAAGTAAGTTCCAAGGTCGGCTGAGACGAACTGCTGCCGCTCTTGTATGAAACCATCTTGTTGCCCGGAGCGACGAGATCTGGCTTGATCAGATTGTCGTAAATCCTTATGCCGGCTGAGTTCGTGTAGGAGCTGCGCGTCGGGCCGCGTGAGCTGAAGCTCGCAATCGAATCGTCGGAACGGCTAACTGTTCCCATCGACTTGGTCGCGCCTACCGTTATAGCGTACGGGCTATTGCCCGGTGAGTGGATACCGCCGAAAACCTTGGTTCCAGTCGAGGTCTTGCCGACGTTGCCTGCTGCGGCTACAACCACGATGCCGGCGTTGACGAGTTCCTTAACCTTCAGGCAAACCGGATCGTTTGTGTATGAATCGACGGCATCGCCGCCGAGGCTCAGGTTAACGACCTTGATGTTATAGGCCGTGTGGTTCTGCAGGACCCAGTTCAGTCCGTTAAGGAGCCACGTGGTCTGGCCCGCGCCGGTGTTGTTCAGCACCTTGACGCTGATGACCTTCGATTTCCGAGCGATTCCTTCAAAGTTTCCGATCTTGCTTCCGCTGGCAAGTCCGGCAACGTGGCTTCCGTGGCCGTAACTGTCACCAATACCCGAGCCTGTAAAATCGACATTCGCTGCGATGCGCGAAACGCCGGCATCCTTAAATCCGTTATGGCCTGGATCGATACCCGAATCAAGAACCGCAATACCGATGCCGGCGCCGTCGAGCGTGTATCCAGGACGCGTTCCGTTTGCGGGTTGTGATCGCATCAGCGAAGCGCCTGTCGTGACATCGACATGCCCTGTCCTGACCGTTGGGCGGTTAGGCGAAACATAGTTCATCAAGCCGCTGTTCGAGAGGCTGTTAAGCAGCGAAAGCGGAAGATTAACGACGAGCGTCTCGTCATTTCCGATACGATCGGTAATGCGAGCCTGGCCGCTTGCGAGTAGCTGGCGGAGCGAAGCGTTATCGGCGTCTTTCGCCTGTAGAATAACGTCAACGCGCTTATTGCCGCTCTGATCGTTTGCCATCATTTCGCGAAGATCCGGCGAAACGTTGTCGCCGCGATAACCTTCGTCGTCAGCATTTTTGTTCTCGGCGACTGCTGAGTTCGAACTATTATCCGTAACAAGAATGCCGGTGAAATGGCCAGCGATCTCAGATTTAGATTCGATGCGCTCTTCATAAGCCGCAGCCGAGCTGCCGCCGATGACGACGAGCTTGCCCTCAACAACTGCGTTGAAGAGACTCTGCGTCACGGCTTTTTCGCCGACGAGATTCGTGAGCTCATCGACGAACAAAATGACTCTGCCGTTAGCAGCAACCGCGTCCGCAACGATCGCGTCGATCATTGCAGCAGCTTCGTCGCTCGAATTTGCGTTTGAAAAGAGCTTTGCAGTTTCGATCTTAAGGATCGTGCGCATCGCGAGTTTTGCCGGGACGTTTGCCATCGCGATGCTCAATGCGAGCTGTTCGACAACCGTTTCCTGAACGGCCTTGTCTTCATCGACGATCACTGGCTGACGACCATTGGCATTTGCCAAAACGCTGATAAGCTTTGTAGTCTCTTTTTCAAAACGCGAATTCTCTTGCAGTCTTCCTTCACGGCCAAGCTGCGTAAGATCGGTCGTGTACTTTGCAGTAACTGCCGATTTCGTGAATGCAGCCGTTTTTGTGTTGTTAACAACACCGACTGCAAACGCGTTTGAAAATACAAACGAAGCAAGTATCGCAATTGCCGCGAACTTTCTCGTCTTCGTGAATCCAAAAATTGAAATGTTCATAACCATAACTCCTGTGTCTGGGTCAAATGTCTGACAAAAGCATCACGGCGCGCACGCCGCTCCGCATTTCCTTTATCAAAGGCCGTGCCAAAGTGTTAAGTGAAGAAATAATGTGAGTTAGCAGTTTGATGGATTGCTCAAAGGCAGTTTCTTAAGTCACAGTGACTGACCGAATAGGTCAGAATGACATGTGAGTCGTGTCCGTAGCCCGACTGTAAAGGAGGGCGCCTTTATCACCGATGGGCGCCCTTACTAACGTGCGGGCTACTGACACGAGCTTGCCCGAAGCTAACTAAAAAAGGCCGGGCTCAATAAGAACCCGGCCCGTCGCCGCTCGTGAGGAGTTGTCCCAGACCTCAAGGAGCGGGAAGCATGCATGCCGTGTTGTCACCGAGCCATGCATTGAATGCATTTGCATTATGGAGCCGGCTGCATACACGTCGTGTTGTCGCCCGTGATGTATGTTGTGTAGGCCGTACCGTCACCGACCAGAACGCCGTCACCGACCAGTACGCCATCGCCAACCAACACACCGTCACCAACCAGGACGCCCTGCCCGTTGACATAAGGCGTGAAGGTTCCCGCCATCGAGTTTGAGCTGAGGAACATGGTTCCGTCACCGACGAGTACGCCGTTGTTCTTGATCGCTCCCTGATAGAGGCTCAAGGTTCCCGATGTCATTGTCGTCGATTTGGAAAGCGTTGTTCCCGAGAACGTCGTTCCGTCACCGACCAGCACGCCGCTGGCGTACATACCCTGCCACTTGTTCATCAAGTCGTTTCCGTAGAGGAAACCGTAATTGGTGAGAACGCCCTTGCCCCATGTGACCGTTTGGCCCGCAATTGGGCTGGTCTGTGAGGCAGGCAATGAAGCCTTGAGCAGGGCCGAACCGTTTGTCGTCGGCAGGGTCGCCTTTACAAGGCGTGCCACGCGGACTGCACCGTCGATGTTGATCTCGCCAGCTCCCTGTTCGAGAGTATTGAAATTAGGCAGCGGCTGCGCCGTGTACATCAGGATCGCCTTGACAAGATTTGGCGTCAGGTTAGGATTGGTGTCGATCAGCAGTGCTGCTGCAGCCGAAACCACCGGAGCCGCCATCGATGTGCCGCTCATGTACATTACCTGCTCGTCAGGATCGGTCAATGAACCGGTCTTGAGCGATGGGAATGCAGTAACGATCGTGCTGCCCGGGCTTGTGGCCCCGATGATCCTGTTGCCGGATGCGATAACGTCAGGCTTGATCAGATTGTCGTACTTTCTCACGCCGTTGATCGTCCGATAACCGCGTGTCGGGCCGCGTGAACTAAACGTCGCAACCGTATCGTCGCTGCGAACGTCCGTTCCCATAGTATTGGCGGCACCAACCGTAATCACCGATGGCTCGATGCCGGGCGAACCGATCGTGCCGTACTGTTTGTTGCCGAGCAGATCTTTTCCGCGGTTACCCGCAGACGCGACGACGACGATACCGGCATTAACCGCACGGCGAGCGGCGAGGCAAAGCGGGTCGGTCAAGTAGCTGTCGCGGACAGGCGTGCCGAGACTCATGTTGATAACGCGTATGTTTTTCGATGACTTGTTAGCGATCGCCCAGTCGATAGCGGCGATGACGTTTGCACTCGTGCCGGTACCGTATTGCCCTAGGGCCTTTAGACTGTAAACCTTTACGCCGGCGGCGGGGCCTTCGTATGCGGCATTTCCAAGGCGCCAGTCGCCGGACATGACCGAAGCAACGTGGCTTCCGTGTCCGTACTGGTCCGCCGTGTTGCCGGTACCCGTGAAGTCGTAGCTCGTAACTTTGCTGGCCTCTTGCCAGTCCTTAAATAGGTCGTGCGTTCTAAAGACACCGCTGTCGATAACCGCAACGCCAATACCTGTACCCGTCAGCCACGTATTTGGGTCGCTGTCGCCGCGGTCGGAGATGCCGGTATTGTAGAGTCCCGCGGTCCAGCCGACGTGCCCGAAGCCAGCGACCTCGCGGTCGGGGCTAATGTAAGCAACGACATCCGATTTGATAAGCTCGTTGATCTTCGACAGAGGAAGTTCGGCGCTGACCAAACCGACGTTGTTGTAAGCTTTCTTAAAAGTGCCGCCGACATTCGCCAGATCGCTGACGAGAAGTCCTTTTTTATCTCTATTAGCTTGCACCTCGCGGGCAAAAACATTTTCGCGATCTTGCGGCGCGAGACCGTCAAAATTTTGGTTGAGTGACGTGTCTGACTTTAATTGGATGATCACTTTTTCCATGCGATCCTCACGCATACCGTGAAACGCGTCGTTTGCCATTTCTTCCAAGTCCGGCGAAATCTTTTTCTTCGGAGCGAAATCCTCTTGAAGATCCGCTTTCGATTCAACTACATCGGCAGCTTTCTTCTCGCTGCCGCGTAGCTGCGCCGTCATGCCGATCGACAGTACCTGCATCGACATTGCGAAGACGACCAGTGAAACAAGAAGTTTTTTTAAGTTAGCTTTCATGTTGGTAACCATTCAAATTCGCGCACAATATGCGACGCAGCCGATTTAGCAACGCGTATGCCATACGTGTAAATGTAGAAATAATTAGAGTTAACAGGTGATGACGGTTTGTCTTGCCGTTCACGTATCGGTCATGTTGAATGATTTTGAAGTTCAGAGTGAACGATTTTGAGCGCAAAAAAGGAAGGCCCGTTGACCTTCCCGATCTTTCAAAATATGAAGTTAGATTTCAGATGTTCAGAATATCGACAAGCTCCTGCACTGCAGCGGCGCTCTTATGAAGTGCGGCGCGCTCGTCATTTGTCAGGTTGATCTCTATGATCTGCTCGACGCCGTTCTTGCCTAGTTTGACCGGCACGCCGACGAAAAGATTGCTGACGCCGTATTCGCCTTCGAGAAAAACTGCGCACGGCAGAATCTTCTTCTTATCTTTTAAGATCGCCTCGGCCATCTCGACTGCGCCAAGCGATGGTGCGTAATACGCCGAACCGGTTTTTAGCAAACCGACAATCTCGGCGCCGCCGTTGGCGGTACGCGTGACGATCGCCTCGATCTGTTCTTTTGACAAAAGTTCGGTGATCGGAATACCCGCGCATGTCGAATATCGCGGCAGCGGAACCATCGTGTCGCCGTGGCCGCCGAGCACAAACGCCGTGACGTTCTCAACCGAAACGTTCAAAGCCTCAGCGAGAAAACATCGCATACGCGCGGCGTCCAAAACGCCCGCCATGCCCATAACGCGATTTTTTGGAAAACCCGAGCGGCGAAACGCGACCTGGGTCATTGCATCGAGTGGATTTGAAACGACGATGATAAATGAGTTCGGCGAATGTTTTGCAACCTCGTCCGTGACCGCTCCGACGATGTCGGAGTTTGTTTTGAGCAAATCGTCGCGGCTCATGCCGGGCGTTCGCGGCAAACCGGCCGTGATGATGACCACGTCGGAGTTCGCCGTTTCCTCGTAACTATTTGTACCGACGAGCTTGACGTCAAAACCATCTATCGGCGCCGCCTGCGCGAGATCCAGCGACTTGCCCTGCGGCGTGCCTTCGACAATATCCACCAAAACTACGTTCGCGAGCTCTTTTGCTGCGATCCAATGAGCAGCCGTCGCACCGACATTTCCCGCTCCGACAACCGTAACTTTATTTCTACCAGCCATTATTAACCTTCCTGTTTCTAGATAGTGTTGTAAAATAAAACGTAATTTTGTCACAGATGGCCGCAAACGGCAAAACGCCGCTTTCGGCGGAACATAAATTTATGAAGCGTGAATTTTTACGCCTTTCGATGGCGTTGATTATTTTGTTGTCGGCAAGCAGTCAGTTAGTTATTGCACAGGCAAATCCTGCGTCATTCTCAGGAAAGCGTCTGAATCGAATCGTGATTCGCGGGGCAATGGTCGTCGACGGCAGCGGCAAGCCGGCGGCCGGGCCGTTCGATATTGTCGTCGAGAACGACACGATAAAGCAGATCGTTTCATTCGATCCTGTGGCGGCAAAAGAGGGACGTGCACGACGCCCTGAGAAGGGCGATCTCGATATAGACGCAACTGGCAAGTACGTTCTGCCGGGCTTGATAAACCTTCACGGCCACACGCACGACGAGCGCGGCGGCAAGCCGATGCCGGTCGAATACGTGACAAAGCTTTGGCTCGCATGCGGCATTACGACCGTGCGCGACGCGTGGGCGAATGCGAAGATCCTCGGCTACCGCGATCAAATTGCGACTGGGAAACTCGTCGGTCCGCGAATATTTGCTTACGGAGGCTTTCCTGGACCGAATCAAAATACGTCTGAACAAGTCCGACAGCGAGTTCGCGATCTCAAAGCCGCCGGCTACGACGGCATCAAACTTTACACCATTGATCGCGACCTGATGGCGGCGATGATGGACGAAGCGAAAAAGCAGGGAATGCGCGTCATGCACCACGTAGGGGTTGAGGAAACTAACGCTTGGGATGACATCAAGGGCGGCACAACATCGATCGAACATTGGTACGGTGTGCCGGACGCTGCGATCGAATCGGGAAGACAAAATTTTCCTTCTTATTACAATTACAACGACGAAGTTCACCGCTTTCGCTACGCGGGTCGCTTGTGGCGCGAGGCAAACTGGGAAAAGCTGATGAAGGTTCTCGATCGATTGGTCGAGGCCAATGTCGCGTGGGACCCGACGCTCGTCATCTACGAAGCATCTCGCGATCTGCAACGCGCACAGACGAACCCGGCGTTCGCTGAATACCTGCATCCCGTTCTCGAGGAATACTTCAAACCCAATCCGGCGAATCACGGCTCTTACTTTATCGGCTGGTCATCGACGGATGAAACTTTCTGGAAAGAGAATTATCGCATCTGGATGAAAGCTCTGTATGAATTTGAGCGGCGCGGCGGCTTGATCGGGACGGGTGAAGACGCCGGATTTATCTATCAGATTTACGGTTTTGGGCTGATTCGCGAACTAGAGCTTCATCAAGAAACCGGCTTTCATCCGCTGAGAGTAATTCAACACGCGACATCGAACGGCGCAAAAATTTTAGGTAAAGAAGATTCGCTTGGCCGAATCCGCGTCGGCTACAAGGCCGATCTCATTGTCGTCAACGGCAATCCGCTCGAAAACCTCAAAGTCCTTTCGCCGCTCGGCACCGAAGAGATTCGCGATGGCAAGGCTGTCAAGACAGGTGGGATCGAATGGACATTGCGCGATGGCGTCCCGTACCACGCGCCGACGCTGGCAGCAGAAGTTAGAACATTGGTTACTGCCGCGAAGTTGCAGAAGCCCGCACGATAAATAAGGGCATTGCGGACAAGAGGGTCCGCGTTCCAAGAGAAAAAGCCCGACGTGCTCTCCCCTTCACGCCGGGCTTTTTCATAAATGGCCGAACGGTTTCTCGCCAACGGCCAAACTTGTCTTAAATTATCAATATGCGAAAACAGGTAGAGTTACTTCTTTTTTCAACTCGATCTCAAACTCCTGATCTTTTTTTATTCGGGCCTCGCTGCCTTTTCTGAAAGCAATTAAGTCCAGAAAACTTATCAGGAAGAATTTCGACGACTGGTCGCTGAACGCATTGCTCGCTAGCGCGCCGTTGATCTTTCGCGTGCCGTACGCGAGTTTGAGACTTTCGAATACGACGTTCAACTTACCGTCACGGCCCGCGTGAGCGGCTCGCTCAACTTTTGTAACGCGCCCTTCAATAATAGAACCCGCGGGCAGGACGACGGTTTCGTTATTTATCACCGGTGTCACGACTGATGCGATGAACGTATCATTCACGCTCGCGAACCTAGAGCTGACTTCGACGTCCATCTTCAAACGGATACGCGTTCCAGCAGGCAGACGATATGTCGAATCACGCTGCGCAATTAAGTAAACCGAATTTGCAAAGATCAATAGCGTCAACAAAACTGTCGGACGCACCAACGTTTTATGCTTCATCAACAACCTCCGCCTCGCGTTCAGTCGTTGACGCAAAGCACTTCAGCAATGGCTATGCCATTCACGTGAGATCAGGTTAAAAAAACGAAATACAGTTATTTGAGTGCGAATTTTGTAATGAGGTTGCTTGACGACACAGTTTTTTACGACCGTATCGTCTATGTACACACGAAATAGAGCAATTACTGCAATATCGGATGACCGCCGCCTTTGCTGTGATCGGCTGTCTCGGACCAGCGTTTGCGATCATTGTGATAGAGCACGATGTGCTCGCCCTCATAACGAACGACATTTGAGATGCGGGTGAAATCCTTTGTGTGCTCTGCGAAGACAAACGCCGCCGGCTCGTTTGAGATCACCATTCCGGCGGCATAAATGTAGCCGCCTTGATCGTAAACCGAGCCGCGATACTGCCCGGCGTTAACCGCGATGTCCGGCGAATATTGCCCCGCACTATCCTTTATCCGATCAGCCTTGCCGATAAAGATCGAGTAGTCACTGTAATTGAGTCGCTTGCGAAAGTTATTCTTTTTTGCAACCGCGAAAAGATCAGCGAGGCCCTTGTCTATGGCGTTCAAAACAGCGGCCGAGGGTTTGTTGACGGCGTAAACATTCGCACCCTTTAAAGTGCGAGTGGAAACTCTGA
Organism: Pyrinomonadaceae bacterium; assembly: GCA_049679945.1. Classification (GTDB taxonomy): domain Bacteria; phylum Acidobacteriota; class Blastocatellia; order Pyrinomonadales; family Pyrinomonadaceae; genus OLB17. The sequence goes on from JBAUGW010000036.1 coordinate 9,581, forward strand.
ATTTATCACGAGTGGCCTTTTCCGCCTTGGCAAGCAGACGTGCGTCCTGCGCAACGAGAAAATACGCGCTTGCGGCGATAATAAAAACTAAAACAATCGAGATAAATTTTGTCATGGCGTTCGACTTCCGCTTCGAATGAGTGCAAGTATGATGCCACAGGATTGAAATGGTGCTGAGGGCGGGAATCGAACCCGCACGCCCCTAAGGACACAGGATTTTAAGTCCTGGGCGTCTACCAATTCCGCCACCCCAGCACGAATTCCACGATAACATCGTGGAAGTCCCGAGTCGAGAGTCGAGAGTCACAGAAGCCGAATTCGGTGAGGCCTCAGCACTCGCAACTCACGACTCGCAGCTCAATTTCGTGTATATTTGGACAGATGGACAATATCCTTTGGATACTTTGGCTCGTACTCGGCGTCGCGCTTGTAATAGCCGAGATCTTTACGCTCGGGTTTGTGCTGCTGTGGTTTGGCATCGGTGCGATTGCGGCGGCGCTGGTCGGATTGCTCGGAGGCGGGTTTTTGTTGCAGTTTTTGGTGTTCGCGATTGTTTCTACTGCGTTAACGCTGATGTCGCGAACAATATTTGCACGCTATCTGCCGCACAGTTCGCCCGCGATCAAAATGGGCGTCGATTCGCTTCCGGGCAAAATAGGCACCGTCACCACAGCAAGCAAAGGCGCTCTCAACGAGGGAGCCGTTAAGGTTTTCGGCTCGACGTGGACTGCGTTTCCGATCGATGACGAAACTTTGTTGATAGAGGGTGAAAAAGTCGAGGTCGTCGAGGTAAAAGGCTCGTCGATCTATGTGCGGCGAATTACAAAGGAATTGCCAGACTGGAGAAATGACTAACTACGGAATTTCGGCCGTGTCCTCTTCATCCGTTTGATCGGCCGTGTCATGGATGCCGCCAAGGTCGATCAGTTCGAGTTTTACTTCGCCTTCGGCAGGTTCTGGAAGTTCGTCGCCGGTGAATTTACCGATGATGACTGTGATGTTGTCCTCGCCGCCGTTTTCGTTTGCGAGTTTTACAAGTTCGGCGCACGCGGCCTGTAAGTTGTCGAAATTCGCGCCAACGATCTGCTGCATCTCAGCCGCGCCGACTTTATTCGAGAGCCCGTCGCTGCAAAGTAAAAATACATCGTTCTTGCACGGTTCGACACGTGCCGATACGGGAAAGATCTCGTTCTGCGCGCCCAATGCCTGAAGAATTACATTTTTTAGAGTGTGAGTTTCTGCCTCTTCTGCGGAAATCTGCTGCGCGTCAATAAGCTGCTGAACAAGCGACTGATCTTTTGTGATCTGATAGATCTGTCCATTACGAACGAGGTAGCCGCGACTGTCGCCGACCTGAATAATGTCCGCCGCATTCGGCGTCAACCCCATTCCGGTAAACGTCGCACCCATGCCTTGGAACTGCGGGTCGGAGCGTCCCTGTTCGTGGATCAGATGATTTGCAAAAACCGTTGCGTCGTAGAGTCGATGAATGAGGTTGTGAGCGTTCTCTTCAGGCGTGGTGGCCGTGACTTGTTCGTCGTCGGTGTTTAGCAATTTTTCGGTAACGGCTTCGACTGCCATCGTGCTGGCGACTTCGCCCGCAAGAGCGCCGCCCATGCCGTCGGACACAGCCAGCACAACACCGCTGTCATCAATCTCGAACTTCTGACTTTCGATGACGAATTCACCGTCCTCCTGCGCGCTTGTCCATGCTTTTTCGCGGCCGATGTTCAGCACGAGGTAATTGTCCTCGTTGCCTTTCCGAACGCGGCCGATGTGGGATGTGGCATGTATCTCAACAGTGTGCATAGATTACAGGTTGTAAGTTAAAGGTTAGAAGTTCTAAGTTACGTTAGCACGAAAATTGTGCAACTTCGAACGTTGAACTTAAAACTTTGAACTAAGTCAGCGCTTGATCGAGGTCCCCGATAATATCCTCCACGTCCTCGATTCCGACCGAGATTCGCACGAGGCCTTCGGTGATGCCAAGTTTATCACGGGTCTCGGCTGGAACAGATGCGTGCGTCATCGTCGCCGGGTGCGAGATCAGCGTTTCGACACCGCCAAGACTCTCGCCGAGGGTGCATAACTTGACTGATTCCAGCACTTTACGAGCGTTGTCGAGCGAGCCGGTTTCGAACGAAACCATGCCGCCAAAGCCGCTTTGCTGTCGCTTTGCAAGCTCGTGTTGCGGGTGTGATACGAGGCCCGGATAATAAACTTTTTCGATGCGCGGATGCTCGGTCAAAAAGTTTGCAACGACGCGACCGTTTTTGTCGTGAGCCTCCATGCGAACTGCGAGCGTCTTCGTTCCGCGCAGCACGAGAAATGAATCAAACGGCGAGAGAATCGCGCCGATACTGTTTTGCACAAAGCCGATCCATTCGGCATCCTTTTCGTCGTTTAGAGCGACAAATCCGCCGACGCTGTCCGAGTGTCCATTCAAGTATTTCGTCGTCGAATGCACAACGACATCGACCCCGTGTTCAATCGGTCGTTGGAAATACGGCGACATAAAAGTGTTGTCGCAAACCACCTTTGCTCCACGTGCATGCGCCATCTCGGAGACGGCTTTAAGGTCGGTCACTGTCATTACCGGATTAGTTGGGGTCTCGACAAAGACGAGCTTCGTGTTCGGCTTGAATGCGCGCTCAAGGTTTGCAATGTCCGACGTGTCTGCAAGATCAAATTCGACGCCGTAGTCTTTCAAAATGCGGTTAAATAACCGGAATGTTCCGCCGTATGTGTTATCGCCGAGGATGACATGATCGCCGGCCTTCACAAGTTTCAGCGTGGCGTCGATCGCGGACATTCCCGATGCAAACGCAAAGCCAAATTTTGCACCTTCAAGCGCGGCAATATTTTTCTCCAGTGCCGAGCGCGTTGGGTTTTGTGTGCGGGCATATTCGTAGCCTTTGTGACGGCCGAGGCCTTCCTGCGCGTAGGTTGAAGTCTGATAGATCGGCACGCTGACCGCGCCGGTTGCCGCATCAGGTTCGTTGCCGGCGTGAATTGCGGTCGTCGAAAATCCCATAATGAGTCAATAAAATACTAAGTTTAACGAGTTTTTATGGTAACTTGGCGGGTGACAAATTGCAACGCCCCAGCCTTATGTAATAAATCGGTTTTGGGTTAGAATGTGAGTGAAACTATAACAATATGGGTGAAATGGACACAATCGCTGAGTCGTCTGAAACTGAAAGACGCGGCTCGGATCGCAAAAAACTTATCGTCGATGTCCGCTTCGATGGCGGCGACGGAACTGGCATCGCAAATACGCGTGACATCGGCGCCGGCGGTTTGTATATGACGACGACGGCCCCGCTCGATCAAGGAATGCCTATCGTGATGACGCTGAGCATGGGTACGCGGACACTCAATCTCGACGGCACTGTCGTCTATGCCGATCCGGGTCACGGCGTCGGCGTGCGATTTAAGAACCTCGATCCGGCGGACGAAGAGTTTTTGCACAGCGAACTACAGCTCAATTAAAAAATATGTTCGACCAATTCACACTCGGCATCGAAGAGGAATTTCAAATCGTCGATCCCGAGACACGCGAACTAAAATCGCACGTCTCCGAAATTCTAGAGGAAGGCAAACTCCTGCTCGGTGAAAAGATCAAACCCGAGATGATCCAGTCGATGATCGAGGTCGGCACGGGCGTGTGTGCGAACATACAAGAGGCCCGCGAGGACATCACAAAACTGCGATGCATTATCGCATCACTCGCCGCCAAAAAGGGCATGGCGATCGTCGCGGCCTCGACGCATCCTTTCTCTAAATGGTCTGAACAGGAGATTTATGACGGTGACCGCTACAAGTTGTTGGTCGATGAGCTACAGATGGTCGCACGTAGTTTATTGATATTCGGGGTTCACGTTCACGTCGGCATACCCGATCTCGAGCGGCGAATCCAGATCATGAACGCCGCGCGTTATTTCTTGCCGCATATCTTGGCGATGACAACGTCGTCGCCTTTCTGGCTCGGATTTAACACCGGTTTGAAATCGTATCGATCTGAGGTTTTTAAAAAATTTCCGCGTACAGAGATTCCCGATCATTTCGAATCTTATGCTCAGTTTCAGTCATACGTCGATCTGCTCATAAAGATGAACTGCATGCAGGACGGCTCAAAACTTTGGTGGGACGTGCGTCCACATCACATATTTCCAACGCTCGAATTTCGTGTGTGCGACATACCGACCCGCGTTGACGACACAATTGCCGTCGCGGCGCTATTTCAGGCGATAGTTGCAAAGCTCCATATTTTGATCGACAATAACCTTGGATTTCGCATCTATCACCGCCGCCTGATTCTCGAAAACAAGTGGCGCGCGATCCGCTACGGCCTTGACGGCAAGCTACTAGATCTCGGCAAACAAAAAGAGGTTCCGGTGCGCGATCTCATTCGCGAGCTGCTCGAATTTGTCGATGAGGTCGTCGATCCGCTCGACTCTCGTAAAGAAATCGAGCATATTCACACGATGTTAGACCGAGGCACCTCGGCTGACGAACAGCTCCGCGTGTTCGAAGAGTCAGGTCACGATTTCAACGCGGTCGTCGACATGCTGATAATTAACACTCTCGAAAACGTGCCCGATAAATGCTTCGACTGATTTAGATCTTATGAAACGCAACGGTTTTAACTGGCAAATTGTACTCGGATTTTTATTAAGCTTGTTTGCGTTTGCAAGCGTGCCGATGGTCTTTTCGCAGTGGTCGGTCAGCACGGACTACCGATGGCTGAGCGTTGGTTTGTTCGCGATTGCAGCGATTCTCGTTGTCGTCGGGGTTCGTCGAGCTTTTTCCGTGGGGCGAGGGAAAATATCAAAAATCACGGCCGCGATTCTCACGTTGCTGAGTGGTGCGGCCTTTGGTTTGTTTGTGTTTCTGGCATTTTTTATGTCAACGTGGCTGCCAAAGTCAGCCGGTGCACCGCAGGTTGGGCAAAAGGCACCTGACTTTACGCTCGCCGATACAAGCGGCAAACAAGTTTCGCTCGGTGAGACTTTAAGTAAACAAAAAGGCGTGCTGCTGGTGTTTTATCGCGGCTATTGGTGACCGTTCTGCATCTCCGAGTTGCGGGGAATACAGCAGAATATCGATAAATTTACAGCAGCCGGAGTGACGCCTATTGCGATCAGCGTCGATCCGACAGAGACCAATCGTGATCTTGCCCAGCGATATGGTTTTACATTTCCAATCCTTTCCGATCCAAATCTCGAAGCGATTCGCAAATACGATCTTGTCCACGAGAACGCCGTCGAAGATGGCGTCAGTGTTGCCCGACCTGGTGAGTTTCTGATCGACTCGACCGGCACCGTTCGCTGGTTGAATCTAACTGAAAATTATTGGCTCAGAGCGAACCCTGCAGATGTTATCGAAAAGGCAAAGAATCTGCCCTAAGAGCTGTGTGTTAGAGCAAGGCCCAAAAAATTCTCAAACAATATACGACCATCGCGGCTTTCGTTTGGGTGTTCCCAACGCGTAGGATTTTTTGACCAATCTTCGAATGATTTTTCGAGGTGAAATTGGACGCAGTAAACGAGCTGTCCGTCAGAGTTTTTCACCATCATTTGATTTTTGCAGAGATAAGATGTCGCGAGAAGTTTGAAGCCATTCGGCAGGCCATCGACCTGAACGCCGTGGTTTTGCCAGACGCGGAGAATGTCGTCCTCGGTCGTATATTCCTGCCAGATGCCCGAACGCGTGTCGTCATTTCCCTCGAAGATCGGGTCTGATTTATCGACAATTTTTACAAAACGATATTGATATTCGATAAGCCGGTCGGTGCGCTTTGCAGCGAGATCGAGATCGTCGAGAGTCTTTAATCTAGCACCGAAAGCAATTGCGACGAGCTGATGAGCGCCGCAGATCGCGAGCACGGGAATTTTTGTTTTCTGAATAAATTTTGTAAAAGACGCGATGTGTTCGGGATTGTAATAATCAAAGTCGGCGAATGTGCCGCTCATTACGATCGCGTCCGGCTGAAATTGCTTTGCCGCGTCGGCGATCTCTGAGAGATGTACGGTCATCGTCTTTGGGTTTTTGACGAGCCGCAGAACATTCTTCGCAATGTTGTTGCACGCCATGCCTGAAACTTTGCGCTCGAACTCGAGTTTTGCCTCGGTCGAACCATTCCATTCTTCACGCGCCAAATCGGATAGATCGGATTCGTAACGAAGCAGATCGTTGACGATCAAAACCTTTGCGTGCTCGATCTTCTTTTCTATCGGCTCGTAAAGGCAAAACGTGCTTTTATTGTATGGAAAAGGCAGCCTCTCGGGCTCGGTCGCCTTTGTCACGACATCAAACATAACAGAGATATCTTCGTCATTTGGCGCCAGATCGCGCATCGCTAAATTATAACAGCGGAAAAGAGGAAAAGTGAAAAAGAGGTAAACTTCTTCGCCAGAAAACTTGCCATTTTCACTCTTTCACCTTTTCACTTTTTGTCTTTTGCCTCGTCTCCCGGTCAAACAACGGCATTGGTTCACCGGGGCCGATCGCTGTGATCTCGTCGCGCATGGCTCGAATGAGCGACGTTCGCGATCCGCCTCTTTTTTCCAGCATCAATAACGAGCGGTGCCAGCCTGTTTCGAATTCGTCCGCGATCGCCGAAATCTGAGAAATGTCGTACGGAATCGCAAATTTACTCACACCGATGCGCGCGAACACGCGTAAATAACGAGCGGTCGCGAGCTCGGGGCACGAAAACCGCCGCCGGCCGACTTTCAATTCAATTCCGAGAAGCGTGTATTGAATTTCCGCACGATTTTCACGCACGCCTACTTCTAATGTATATGCACGTGTCCGGTCGCTACGAACTCGATCTTGATAAATACGAGGCACCCAGTCGTCGCCGAGCTCGGCTTTGATCGCGTCAACCGCTTTAGACATTATCAACGAGCTCCTGAAAACGGTTAAAAAATTTGCCGACGTGAATGCCGTCCATGATCGCGTGGTTCGCTTCGACCGAGAGCGGCATTTTTTTTGTGCTGCCGTCATCAAAAATTTTGCCGAACACGATCTTTGGAATCGTAAGATCGCGATCCATCCGGCTCGCGTGTTTGAAACTGGTGAACGAAACCCACGGAATCACGGAGTAATAGATAAGATCGAGCCGATCTGCTTCGACATCGAAGGATTTCAACGCCTTGTATTTCTCGACTGCCGCCCGTCCCGCCGTGACGAATTCGAACACGTCGCTTTTCATCTCGTAGTAGGAAAACGAAAACGTCTCGTCGTCGTTCAAGATTGTCTGCGTTGCATGAATGCGGTCGAACTCGACGAGTCGTCCGTCCATCAGACGGATTCTGAATTCGTGAATTTCGTTTGCGGCTAAGAGTGTGTAGTAAAGTGCGGCGAGCGAGAACGCGAGATCGTTCTGTTTACAAAAAGCGTAGAGCCGCGTGACATCGATGTTTGAAGCGAAGTTAAAGAATGGATCGGCGTAGTCCCGAAAAAAATCGTGCGTAACCTTTCGCGGCCACGTGGTTGTGTCAAGCTCGGTAAACATCTCGGCTAACGCGTGGCGATTCGCTCAACGTGAGTTGGCGATTTGGAAAAGCGTTCGATCACGCTGTTGCTAAAAAGGCCAAAATACAAAACGCCGACCACGGTGATAACAAGTGCGACGGCGAGGCCGGTCGGCATTTTTGGCTCACGCCACGTCGTCGTTCGCTCGCGGAAAAACATAACGACGATCAGCCGTAGATAGTAATACGCCGAAATGGCCGAACCGATCACCGCGACGACGACAAGCGCGGTGACGAGCACGTTACCCGTGCCGAGAGCTGAGCCGAACACAAAGATCTTGCCCATAAAACCGGCGGTCAGCGGCAGCCCGAGCAAGCTGAGCATAAATAGCGACAGAGAGAACGAAAGTACGGGCGATTTGAAGCCGATGCCGTTGTAATCTTCGAATTCACATCGCCGGTCGTTTTTTTCAGCAAGCAAGGCGACAATCGCGAACGCGCCGATATTCGTCACCGCGTAAGTCAGCATATAAAACGCGACGGATGCGATTCCCGCGTCGCGCTCAGCAGTTGTTATTGCAAGCCCCGCGCCGACAAAACCGACAAGCGCATAGCCTGCGTGAGCGATCGACGAGTACGCGAGCATCCGCTTTACGTTAGTCTGCATGATCGCCGCGACGTTGCCGACGATAATCGTTACACCAGCCATCACGGTCAACGCAGTGATCCATGACTGATGCAGATACGCGGACGCGGACGCGCCTGCGACGAGCGGAAAGCCGAGCACGAAGATTCTTAAAAAAGATGCAAAGGCAGCGGCCTTTGGTCCCGCGGCCATAAAACCGGTGATGGGCGTCGGTGCGCCCTCGTAAACATCGGGCGTCCAAACGTGAAACGGAGCCATCGCGATCTTAAAACCGAAACCGATGATCATCATCGCGCCGCCGACGAGCAGCAGGGCGGGGAAGTTCGGATTAACGATTCTTTCCGCGATCTGCGTTAAATTTGTAGAGCCCGTCGCGCCATAAACGAGCGCCATGCCGTATAGCAAAAAAGCCGATGCAAACGAGCCGAGAATGAAATACTTCATCGCCGATTCGTTCGATTTGAGATCGGATTTACGCAAGCCCGCCATCACGTAGGTTGCGATTGAGAGCGTTTCGAGGCCGAGGAAAATCACGACGAGATCATTGCCCGCCGACATCATCATCATGCCGAATGTCGCGAACAGTAGCAACGCGTGATATTCGCCGACGGGAACATTTTCACGCTCGACCCAAACGGTCGAAACAAGCACCGTCATCGCCGACACGAACAAAAAGACAAGCGAAAAGCTCAGCCGAAGATTGTCGTGTGCGATCATGCCGTTCCACGAGGTCGCCGGTCCCACGCCCCACATGGCGACAATCAACACGCCGGCGAGCAGCAATCCGGCGAGCGCGATCATGCCCGAAATCGTTTTTTGTTTTGGAAAAAAGCTGTCGTAAAGCATCACGATGACGCCGGCAGCGGCCACGACAAGCTCGGGCATAATTACCGCGATGCTCGTGTTCGGCTCGATCAGATCTGTAAGAAATAGCGTAGTCATTATCTTCTAAAATTCAATGCGTCTTTTCGTAGCCCAAATAGAAATACCGTTTTTCACCAGCTTTGATCGCAACGCTCAAGCGATTTTCTCGCGGCGGAATCGGACAACTGTATTTGTCGTTGCCATATGCACAATTCGGATTGTACGCGAGATTGAAATCCAAAATGACCTTGTTGTCCCTGGGCGTCACGATGTCAATGTATCTGCCGCCGCCGTACGTCTCGTTCGCGTTAGTCGCGTCCCTAAACGGAATAAACAACAGGTGAGCGTACTCAGGAAACTTCTCTCGCGTCACAGAGTCGCTCTGATAAACGCTCAGCGTCGTTAATTTACCATTCAATCTAAATGTCAAAACTCCGTACTTAAGAAGTTTTTTTGTCAGGCCCGACGATGTCGGCATCTGAAAATATTTCGCATCAGCCCTTCGCTTTAACGTGGCCGTCACTCGAAATATGCTGTCTGTCGCGTAGTAATTCAATCCCCTAAACGCCGCAAAATCCCCGTCTTTTAGCGGCGACTCTGCTCGGTTACGAAATTCCTTATCACGTCCGTCGCGAAAAGTTTTCAAATCGGTCGAGCCGTAAAATGTTTGGCCACTCGCCGCAGCACACAGTCCAATAAGGATCGCGAAGATTGCAATTAATCTCTTTGTCATTACGGCTCAGTTTTAATCTCGGCCCTTTCAATTTCCCCGCCGGCACGCTGCATCACGCGCTCTTGAATTGCTTTGACGGTATCGTCGGTGCGTTTCAAAAACGGTTTTGGAAATACGCCCATGTAAACCATCAAGATCAGCAGCGGAATCATCAGCCCGATCTCACGCCACGAGAGATCAACGAGCGTCTTGTTCTTGTCGTTCGTGACCTTGCCAAAAAACACTCGCTGCACCATCCAAAGCAAATAAACCGCGGCGAAGATCACGCCCGTTCCCGCGAGCATTGTCGCGACATAATTCCAATTCCAGCCCGGATAGACGCCCAATGCTTGCGACTGGAACATACCGACCATTATCAAAAATTCACCGACGAATCCGTTTAAGAAGGGCAGGCCGACCGACGACAAAACGGTGATAATAAAAACGGTTGCGTAGATCGGCATTACGTTGGCGAGACCGCCGAACTCGCTGATCTCGCGCGTGTGACGGCGTTCGTAAATAAAGCCAACGAGCAGGAACAGCGCGCCGGTCGAGACGCCGTGATTGAGCATCTGATAGACCGCGCCCTGTATTCCCATCTCGGTAAACGAGAACATTCCCAAGATCACAAAACCCATGTGTGCGACGGACGAATATGCGACGAGCCGTTTGACGTCGGGCTGCACCATCGCGACGAGCGCGCCATAGATGATGCCGATGATCGCGAGCGTGATAAAGATCCACGCCGTCTCGCGGGCCTGGTCGGGGAAAAGCGCAAAGTTAAATCGCATCAAGCCGTACGTTCCCATCTTTAGCAAAATTGCCGCGAGAATAACGGAGCCCGCAGTCGGCGCTTCGGTGTGTGCGTCGGGCAGCCATGTGTGAAACGGAAAGAGCGGCACCTTGATCGAGAACGCTAAAGCGAAGGCGAGGAACAAAAGCATTCCGGTCTGCGGAGCGAGCACGAGCTGACCCGTCTTCATCGCAGCAAGTATCGCGACGAAATCCCACGATCCGCCGAGGCCGGTCTGATCGGCGTAAATGTAGTACACCGCGATGATCGCGACGAGCATTAGCAAGCTGCCAAAAGCTGTAAAAATAAAGAACTTGAGCGCCGCGTAAATTCGATTCTCGCCGCCCCAGACGCCTATCAGGAAGAACATCGGAACGAGTGACGCTTCGAAGAAAAGATAAAACGCGAGCAGATCGAGCGAGACAAAAACGCCGATCATCGCCGACTCTAACAGCAGCAGGAAGATGTAAAAGGCCGTCTGCTTTTTCTCAACCGCGTGCCACGCGGATATAACCGCGATCGGCATAATGAACGTCGTCAGAATCACGAGCCAAAAGCTCAAGCCATCGACGCCGACGTGATAGTTTGTGTTGATCGCCTTGATCCACGGCACGTTTTGCTCGAAGTAAAATCCACTGGCTCCCGGCGCCCCACGATCTGCGAACAACATCAGCGACACGAGGAAATTCAAGATCGTAAACCCAAGCGTCAGCCACTTGAGCTGCGATTCCTGCTTCCAAAACGCTTGATGAGCAAGCGTCAGCACCGCACCGAGAACCGGTAGCAGAATTAAAATCGTTAAAAGATTTTCGTTAATAAAGTTCATCAGTTACGTACCGAGACAAACATGTAGTTATTTTCCTTATATGTCGCAACCAACTGTCCGTTTTTCTGAGCAGGAATAAATAATGTCTGCTTCGCTGCTTCGACGGTCGGGCGTTCTAATGATTTATTTGACGACGATATTACCGTAACATCGGTTACCTTACCCGTAGCTGAAAGGAACAATCTGAGCTTCACAGACCCATCTCCTAATCCTCGACCACTTGAAACTTTGGGAGCATAAAGCGTGATTGCTTCGCGATCAACATCTTTCGAAGAGAAAATCTGCGAGTCATCAATTGGAAAAGTTTTTTCTGTTAGACTTTGGAACTTGGTTTCCTTTGACCCTGCCGGATCGTTTGGAGTAAATATCCCTGAAGCCGCAGTAAGTCGCACCGACCTTAAAAACGCAACTGAAATCGGATCGTTCTCCTCGGCGGAGAAAGCTTTAACAACATACATTCGATCTTTCAACAAGAAGTGATCGATTTTGACCGCCTGTGTATTCTTAATTTGGGAAAAATGTTTAATTGTAAAATCTCCAAATGTTTCTGCTGCAACGTCGGTTAATTTTTCGCGATAAATCAAATGCTTTTGAAGGGCTTCGGCATCGCCCTCGTAATACTCCATCATTAACAGGACGCCGTTGATGTGACGATAGACTATTTTGTGCAATGAACGTTTTGGTCCCAGATACTTTCCAGAGTCCTCTACTGACCGGGAACCAGCGGGAAAATAAATCGAAAATTCTTTCTTTACCCCAGACAACGCTTGCCATTCAACTTTAGACTCTTTTGGCAAAGTCTGCGCTTGGTGCACAAATGCAGGAACAATCATCAATATTGTTGTTAAGATAATGCGCATATTATCCGACGAGCTTTAACCCGTAATAAATAAAGTAACCAAGCACAGCGATCGCGCCGAGCAGGATGATCGCGGCGTAGCTCCGCACAAACCCGACTTGAATGCCGCGGACGAGATTGCCGACCTCCATCACAAAATGCCCGATGCCGTTGACGATGCCGTCGATAAAGCCGAGGTCAAAGCCTTTCCAAAGCCCGCGCGTCGATAGATTTGTGATCGGGTCAACGATGTAGCCGTTGTAAAACTCGTCGAGGCGCCATTTGTCTTCGAGGATCTTTGGCATCTTTCGCAAAGGTGTCTTTCGAAACGCGAACCAGCCGATCGCGATACCGATCACGGCCATCACGATAGACAGGCCGGCGAGAGCGCGCTCTTTTTGTACGACCCCGGGTGCGTGCGATTTTGCAGCCTCGCGCGCGGCGATCGCCGTGGGCATTTCGGTTTCGGCGACAACAGGTTCGAGAACGTGCTCGAACTGATTTGCGTCCTTCACACCGACAATTGAGCTCATCGCATATGGCACGCCGACAAGGCCGCCGACCGTTGAAAGAAAGGCCAGAATTATCAGGGGCACGGTCATCACCCACGGGCTCTCGTGTGGCTTGAAATCATGCGGCAACGCGTGATGCTCATCGTCGTCATCGGCGTGTGTGTCCGACGTTAAACCACCCGTAGGCGCGGGTGGTTCTGACTCTTGTCCCGCGCTCCATCTTTCCTCTCCCCAAAAGGTCATGACCATCATTCGCGTCATGTAGATCGCGGTCAGGACAGCGGTAAAAACTGCAACGGCCCACAAAACTTCTTCACCGGCAAAAGCTCCGGCAGGGAAGTATTTGTCGGTCGCAAATGTTTTATAGAGAATCTCGTCTTTAGAGAAAAAGCCCGCCCAGATCGGTATGCCGCAGATCGCGAGCCAGCCGGTCGCCATCGTGATGAACGTGATCGGCATGTGCTTTCGAAGCCCGCCCATCTTTCGCATGTCTTGCTCGTGATGCATTCCGTGAATGACGCTCCCTGAGCCGAGGAAAAGCAGCGCTTTGAAAAATGCATGCGTCATCACGTGAAAGATGGCGACGACAAACGCGCCGACGCCCGCCGCGAGGAACATAAACCCGAGCTGCGAGACGGTCGAATACGCGAGCACCTTTTTGATGTCGTTCTGCGCAATTGCGATCGTCGCGGCAAACAGCGCCGTCGCGGCGCCGATGACGGCGATTATCCACATCGCGGTGGGTGAGAGCTGATAGATCGCGTTCGAGCGAACGACCAAGTAAACGCCCGCCGTTACCATAGTCGCGGCGTGGATGAGCGCGGACACGGGCGTCGGGCCGGCCATAGCGTCGGGCAGCCACGTGAGCAGCGGTATTTGTGCCGATTTGCCGGTCGCACCGATAAATAGCAGCACGCCGACTGACGTCAATCCGCCAGTGAGAATCGCTCCCCAGGTGAACGGGTCGGCTGACATATTTTCGAGCACAAAGCTAAAGACGCTCTGAACTTGTGTGCCGTCGACCGTCTTGTCAAAAAACGAGATCGAGCCCGTCAGCGTAAAGATCAAAAATATTCCGATGAGCACGCCCCAGTCGCCGATGCGATTCATCACGAACGCTTTTTTTGCGGCGCGACGGGCTTCGTCGAGCTTTATGTAGTAGCCGATCAGTAAATAAGAGCACAGACCGACGCCTTCCCAACCGACGAACATCAGCAGGTAATTGTCCGCGAGCACGAGCGTGAGCATCGCGAACATGAACAGGTTCATGTAGGCGAAAAACCGGTAGAAACCGGTGTCCTTACTCATGTAACCGGTTGCGAAGATGTGGATCAACAGGCCGACAAAGGTTACAAAACAGGCGTAGATAGCGCTCAACCTATCCATCCCGAGCGCAAAATCAGCGCGAAAACCGCCGACCTCGATCCAAGTCCATATGTGATCGAGCACCGGCTTCTCCGAAACAAGCGCGCCTTCGTGGCCCGTGCCGATGCCGAACGCGATCATAAACGCGACGATCGTCGAGACCGCGATAGTCCCGCACGCGACAAGGCCGCTGAACAATTCATTCTTCAAACGCCCGCCGATCAGCCAATTGATAACGGCACCGGCCAGCGGCGCGAAGATGATTAGACTTAAAAGGTTATTCTCAGTCATTATTCCTTTCGTTTAGGACGGCGGACCAATTCACCACCACAGTTCGGACAAACCGAATTCATCTCTTCGGTGCAATCACAACAAAATGTGCATTCAAAGGTGCAGATGTATGCTTCGCTGGTGGCGTCGAGACCATCTCCGCATTTTTCGCACACGTCTCTCATTTCTAACGCCATACTTTGCCTCTCAGCCTGTTTCAACAGGCTTTCCGTCGCTTCGACGGCACTTAGCCACGTCGTTTACGACGTGGTTAACTATCGCAAAAACTCAAAGGGCGTTTTAACGTCCTTCTCGCTTTGGCTCAAGCCGCCGATCCAATAAGCCCGTTGAAACGGGCTGAAAATATATTTTCAATCTTTTCCACGCCGTAAACGACGTGGCTATTTACCCTTCGGGAAAGCCTCGTGAACGAGGCTAAAACCCTAATTCTTCAAAATACTCGCGTCGTCCACGTCGATCGAGCGGCTGTTGCGGAAAAACGCGATGATGATGCCGAGACCGACCGCGGCTTCGGCGGCGGCGACGCTCATTACCATAAATACAAAAAGCTGTCCGGTCGTGTCGGCGTAGTAACGCGAAAACGCAACGAACGTCAGATTCACGGCGTTGAGCATCAGCTCGATGCACATAAACATGCCGATCGCGTTGCGCTTGAATATCACGCCGACGCAGCCGATCGTGAACAAAATTCCTGATAACGCCAGATAGCTGGCTAAGCTAGGTTCCATAAGTTAGTGAATAGTGAACAGTGAACAGTGAATAGTGAATAGTGCCGCCAAATCGGTAAGCGATCTATCTATTATTTACCATTCACATTTACTCATCCTCAATTCCTCGTTCTTCGAGTTCGTGCTCGACGACGAGTTCAAGCAGCGGCTGCGCCAGCCGCCGTGCCAAGATCACCGCGCCGATGATCGCCATCAGCAGCAAAACGCCGACGATCTCGACCGGCAGCAGATATTCCGTGTACATCGCCTGGCCGATGCTCAAGGTTTTGCCGGCGCTTGTGTTCGGATCGACAGCCTGCTGCGGCGCTCGCATAACGGCGTAAAAAATAAACAGCGTCTGCGCGAGTAAGATCACGCCGAGCCCGCCGCCAAGCGCGTAAAGATAACCGAGACGATTGCGTCCCGTGTCGTCGTCGAGATTCAAAAGCATGATCACAAAAACGACGAGCACCATTATCGCTCCGGCGTAAATCAATATCTGCACCGCCGCGATAAACGGCGCTGCGAGCGTCACGTAAATGCACGACAGCGAGATAAACACGCCGACGAGCGATATAGCGCTGTAAAGCGGATTCTTGTGATAGACCATCGAGATCGCGCACATGATCGCGAGTCCGGCGAAAAGAAAAAATAATGCGGTGCCAACCATAAAGAGAATTAACCACAGATAAACACAGATGGACACAGAGAAGAAAAATTCCCCAAACGTCTGTGTTTATCTGTGTTTATCTGTGGTTCCATTTGCTTACCTATTCAGAAAATACACGACTATGATCGTCAAGATCACATTGCCCAACGCGACGGGCAGCAAAAACTTCCAGCCGAAGTTCATCAGCTGATCAAAGCGAAATCGCGGCAGCGTTCCGCGCACCCAAATGTAAAAGAAAAGGAACGCGCAAATTTTACCTATAAACGCCGCGTGGCTAACGAGTGCGTACGGTATCGAGCCGACTTCAAACACATGGCTCAAGCCCGGCACGTACCAACCACCGAGGAAAAGCACCGTGCACATCACCGAAACGGTGAACATATTCACGTACTCAGCCATGAAAAAGAGTGCAAATTTTAGCGCCGAGTATTCCGTATGAAAACCGGCGACGAGTTCGGTCTCGGCCTCGGGCAGATCGAACGGCACGCGATTCGTCTCGGCAAACGCCGCGATCAGGAACACGACAAAACCGATGAACTGCGGAATTATAAACAGACGAAACGGCGACTGCTGCTGTGCGTAAATTATCCCGTTAAGGTCCAGCGTGCCGGCAAGCATAACGACGCCGATCACGCTCGCTCCCATCGCGAGTTCGTAACTTATCATCTGCGCAGATGAGCGCAGCCCGCCCATCAACGAGTATTTACTGTTCGACGACCAACCCGCGAGTGCGATGCCGTAAACGCCGACCGACGTGATTCCCAAAACAAACAGCACGCCGACGTCGATGCGCGCAATTGTGAGTGGCAGGGCTTTTACGCCTTCGCCCAAGCCGTACGGCAAGAAACTCCAATCGACCGTCGTGATCGCCGGGCCGAATGGATAAACCACCATCGGCATCAACGCACATACGAGCGCGACCATCGGCGCGAGATAGTAGATGAATTTTGTTGATTTGTCGGGAACGAGATCTTCTTTAAAGATAAATTTCAGCAGATCGGCAAACGGCTGCAGCACGCCCCACGGCCCGACACGATTCGGCCCGATGCGTCCCTGTATCCAGCCAAGCACCTTGCGTTCGGCTAATACCGTATAGGCGACGATCATCATCACGCCGCCAAACGCCGCCCCGATCGCAACTGCGATCACGACAAACGGAAATGCGGTTTTCACAACAGCTTCCATAAAAAACTTATCTGCCGCCCGTATTCGCTCGATCACCGGCACCGACAGCTGCGGCCGCGGCGCCGTTAGCTTTCGGCGAACCGTCGAGTTCAAACTGCTCGAGTGGCGAGACGAGTAAATTCTCCGGCTTCGGATTACCGTGCGCGAGCAGATGAAACTGCGCGGTTTTCGACGTCATCGTCGTCAACCTGTGCAGCTTATGTCCGACCTTCGGCGTCAAATTGTTTTTCTCGCCCGCAGACATTTTTTCGACCGACTCTTTTAGCGTCTTAACATTTGTCGAAACGTCCGTCTTTGTTTTGATCTCGTATTTGGCCTGAACCGGATTCGACTCGTCTTTCAATGCCGGATAACGCAAGCCTTCGTATGCCGGAACCGCGTCCGCGATAGAACGAAAGATCGCCGACGCTGACCAATCTGGAGCAATTTCAACGCCCATCTCGCGAGCGATTAGCGCGGTTATCATCCAATCTGGCTTCGATTGATTGAGCGGCTCTATGGCTTTGCGAACGCGTTGGACGTTACCGGCGTTGTTTGTAAACGTGCCGTCAACTTCGGCAAAACTGGCTGCGGGCAAGACTACATCGGCGTGGTCGGTAGTTTCGGTCAAGAACAGTTCTTGAACGACTACGAACTGGCCGCCCGCTGACGCAGGCGGTTCTGACAACGAGCCGCCGATTAGCAAGCCGCGCGAATTTTTCACGACTTCGTCAAGCGATTTGCGTCCTTCGGTCATATCGGATGCACCGACCGAGTTGTTGTATTTCGCCAGAGGATGAAGCAAAACTCGTCGTCCGTCGCCTGCAAGGCTCGCCGCATTCGCGGCAATGATCGCTTGAGCGTCCGCCCGCAGGTCGCCGCCGAACATGATGATCACATCCCCTTGAGTTTCGAAAATCGTCTTTCTTGCGGCGTCCATCTCAGCCACGTCAACGCCCATCTTTTCTGCGACGAGCTTGTCGCTTTTTGAATCCGTCGCTGCAAGCGCAAATGCATCAACCGTGCCCGGAGCGGCGTGAATAAACTGTGTCGCTATGCGAGACAAATTTATCGGCGTGTCGTTTACACAGATAAATTTTGCACCGCCGTTCTTTACTGCTGCACGAATCTGTTTCGCTGTAAATGTCTGTTCTTCTTCAGGTTCGCCGCCGATCAAGACGACTGTTGATGCGTAGCGAATGTCGCGATGCGTCGCGAGCGGCACGCTGAGATTATCAAATACGGGTGACAGATCGTACGTGTCGGAGACTGCAAAGTTTTCAGTCTTGGCGGCGTCGGTCGCAAACTTCTTCAAAGTGAAAACGGCTTCGTTTGTCAGGCGCGGACTGGCAATGACGCCGACAGACCCCGCTTTTTTGAAACCGTCGGCAGCGAATTTTATGGCCGCGTCCCAGGTAGTCGGAATAAGTTTGCCGCCCTTTGAATAGCGGATCATTGGCGTTTTGATGCGGTCGGCGTGGCCGATGAATTCGTGTGCAAAGCGAGCTTTTACGTCGAGGAATTCACCGTTGAGGCCATTGACATAGCGATCACGGGCAACGATGCGATGGACTTTGCCGCCGCGTGAGCCGATCGAGATCTGCATTCCGTCCGACGAGTACACGTCCGTGCTGACTGTCTGTTCGAGTTCCCACGGCCGCGTCTCGTGACGGTAAACGCCGTCGAGCAGCGTGCCCGTCGGGCAAACCTCGATGCAGTTGCCGCACTGCGAACAGCCGAGCCAACCGCCGTATGTGCCGATGACTGTGTTCGCTCCGCGATTGCCGGCCTCGATCGCGTCCTCGCCCATCCACTCGCTGCAGACACGCGTGCAACGTTTGCAGAGGATGCAACGCTGCGGGTCGTTTGCGACGATCGGCGAAAGATATTTTTCGGGTGCAACATTCTTTCTTTCCGAGAATCGCTCCTCGACATCGCCCCAATCGAAGATCACTTCCTGCAATTCGCACTCGCCACCGCGGTCACACACAGGGCAATCGAGCGGATGATTTGCGAGCAGAAACTCGCCCATCGCACGCTGAGCCTTCTCGACCTCTTCACTCTTTGTTGTGACGACCATGCCATCGGTGCAGCTAATCGTGCACGATGTCTGTAGCTTTGGCATCTTGTCGATGCGCACGAGACACATGCGGCACGAAGCTTGTACTTCGAGGTCCTGGTAATAGCAAAACGACGGAATGCCAAAGCCTTTTTCGCGGCACACGTCGATCAGCCGCGCGTTCCTTTCGACTGTGAATTCCAGTTCGTTTATCGTTACTTTAATCTTTTCTGACATTAAGTTCGGTTCTTACTTTGTGATCTCTGTGTCTTCTTGCTTTGTGTTCTCTGTGTTAACCGAATTTGAAACACAGAGAACACAAAGCGCAGACACAAAGGACACAAACAATGAAATCGTTTTCCTAAGCCTCACGCGAATATAGCGTCTCGGTCGCTTTTGCTT
>JBAUGW010000037.1:0-29340 GCA_049679945.1 Pyrinomonadaceae bacterium
CCGAGCTTCGTGACCTCGACGAAGAAGAGCCGCTCGAGATCGAGGCTTCGAAGCACGATCTCAATTACATCAAGCTCGATGGCAACATCGGCTGCATGGTCAACGGAGCGGGGCTCGCGATGGCGACCATGGACATCATCAAGCTCGCCGGCGGCGAACCCGCAAACTTCCTCGACGTCGGCGGCGGCGCCTCGCAGGAGCGTGTCGAACAAGCCTTTAAGATCCTGCTCGCCGACACAAACGTCAAAGCCGTGCTCATCAACATCTTCGGCGGAATCGTCCGTTGCGACATGGTCGCCAACGGCGTTGTCGCCGCTGCAAAGAATCTCGGCGTCTCTATCCCGATCGTCGCCCGCCTCGAAGGCACCAACGTCGAAGAAGGCCGTCGCGTCCTGCGCGAATCGGGTGTAAACATCCTCACCGCCGCCGATATGCGCGACGCCGCCGAAAAAGTCGTCGCCGCCGCTGCGTAATAATTTTAGCCACGAATTAACACGAATAAGCACGAATCGAATTTACTTCGGTTCGTGCATTTAAAGTGAACTGCGCCGTGTCGCCAACGGCGACTGACCTATAAAGCCTATGGTGCAGCGAAGCGGAACCATAGGAAACCGACACAACCTAAACCCCGTCGCTGAAAGCGACGAACCGCCCGATCAATCCCAGCAAAATCGTTCGTCAAACTCGACGTCGTATTTACGACACAATGTTCGAAACTCGTCTTGAAAGGTCTGTTCTTTGTGGTGTTCTTTTTGATTCCGGATGTACTTCGAGACGGCTGCGACCTGCGATTGCCCGATCGAAAACGCGCCGTATCCACGCTGCCAATAAAAGCGCTCAAATCGCGCGTCCTGCAAACGAATCATTTGACGTCTTGATTTCTTCGCATTCTTCATCTAGCCCATTGTTCTGGAGAAATTTATAGGCATCAACAAGGGAATAATCTCTAACTTGGCTCATATTTCTAGATTCATTATACCTTGATGTAGATTCTATTCCGATACAGCAGCCACATTAGGAAGAGCCACAGGAGGATGAAGCTGACGGCGAAGGCGAGGGAGGCGTCGATGGGTTGGAAGAGCGGCAGATAGATGTTTTGCATTATCCATCGTTGGACCGAGACGGACGCGCCATCGGCGCCCGCAACTCGATAGCCTGAGATCATGCGGGCCATTATTCCGCTAAAGACAAAGAGCGCGAGGGCGTTTGCGCCAAAGACCTCGAACGGCCACGCCCAGCGGCGATAGCCTTTGATATCGATCAGCCAATAGCAAAAGCCGAGTACGAGCAACGCAAGACCCGTGGTTGCGAGCACGTACGAGCTTGTCCAGAGCGCTTTATTCATCGGGAAATAGCTGTTCCAGATGAGCCCCGCGGCGAGAAGCGTTACTCCGAAAAAGAACATACCGGCGGCCTTGTCGGAACCGCCTGCGTTAGTGGGCGGCCAGTTCGATTGAGCCGATTCGTCATGACGTAACTGACCGCCCACTGACGCAGGCGGTTCGGACAGCCATTTCCCTGTCAGCACGCCGGAGATCGTTGTGACGATAGCGGGAATCGTGGACAGGATGCCTTCGGGGTCGTAAACCTTGCCGCCGCGCCAGATGTGGTTTTCGGTAAGGATCAGTCGGTCGAGATACGCGGCGAGATTGCACGCCTTGTCGTTGATCGTCGTGACTTCGCAGCCGGGCACGGGAATCACGGTCATCACGAGCCAATAACCGAACAGCAGGAGAAGCGAGATTCCGATCTGCTGCCGCCAATTTGTGTGCAAAAAGATCAGCGACGTGACGAGATAGCAGACCGCGATACGCTGGAGCACGCCCATTATCCGAAGCGTGCCGAAATTGTATGGCACGACGTTGTAACCGGCGAGATTGAGAGCCGCAATTCCGAGCACGGCAACTATGACCAACGCCACCGCGACCTTGTAATTGCGCAGTAAAAGAAGCAGAAACCCGGCCGTAAACACCAGCCAGACGAACATCTTTTGCCAGTCCGGCGCGTCCGTCGACTGAAACTGAAAGAACGGAATGACTGACATCGCGGCTCCGCAGAGATAGATCAAGAGCGAGCGTGAGACGATCTTCCAATAGACCTTTTTGCCGGCTGCACGCTCGTCCACACTCGCGTTTCCGCCCTTGTATTTGCCGAGTGCGATCGAGATCGAGACGCCAACGATGAACAGAAAAAACGGAAAGATCCAATCCGTGGGCGTCAGGCCGTGCCACGTCGCGTGATCGAGCGGCCAATATACGGGCGACGTGCCGGGATTATTGACGAGCACCATTCCCGCGATAGTCATACCGCGGAATACGTCGAGAGAGATTAATCGACCTGATATTGACATGGGTTTTCGCTAAGAAAAACTAGCCGCAGATTAACGCAGATGACGCAGATAAGACAAACAGAGTCAGTCCTTTTCTGATCGCGTTTATCTGCACTCATCTGCGGCTGAAAATTCTTACCAGCCGTTTCGCTCGCGAAGACCCGTGATATGTGCCGTGTGATGTTTTGAGTGCCACGCGTAGAGCGCAAGTGCAGAATGTAGCGTCCATTCGCCGG
Organism: Pyrinomonadaceae bacterium; assembly: GCA_049679945.1. Taxonomy (GTDB): domain Bacteria; phylum Acidobacteriota; class Blastocatellia; order Pyrinomonadales; family Pyrinomonadaceae; genus OLB17. Next base: position 2,566 of record JBAUGW010000037.1, read on the forward strand.
TTTCGGGGTGAATAAACTTCTTCGCAAAATCTTCGTCGGTCATCGACTCTAGCAGAACCGGCCAACGTTGATGAATCGCGTCTATCATATTCAGCGAAACATCAACCGGCAACTTGCTGTCGGCAAGCTCGGCCCAACGTTCCTCGAAATACGGCCGAATCGTCGGCGGCGTGTCCTCAGTCATCGCGAGTTTGAAACGAATGATCGAGTTAGCGTGGCTGTCGGCGAGATGATGCACGGTCTGACGCACCGTCCAGCCGCCCGGGCGATATTCGGTATCGAGTTGCGTGTCGCTGAGGCCTTTGACCGCATCGGCAACTTTACCTGGAAGCTCTGCAATCGTGCGAAGGTTCTCGCCGCGGTCGGCAAAGTCATTTGGGTCGAATTTTCCAATCGGGTAACTTAGGTCCTCTGACATATCTTGCTCCAAAAAGCTCCCCTCCTTACGCGGTTGCGACGTTCTCGCAACACTGGCACTTCTTTTGTGCCAGAACGAGGGCTGGCAGTCACGACGTTTTCTGTCGGGACTGACGGGGTGGTTCTCTGAATAGCGTTAGTCGAGCTTGAGTGGTTATTGAAGTAAAAATCACCCCACGGCTAAAGCCGCACCCCTCCTTCGTAAGGAGGGGAACTGCTGACTAGCCCTCAAAATAATTTTCAAATCGCGTGAATTCACGCAAGAACGCGAGGCGAACGGTGCCGGTCGGGCCGTTGCGCTGTTTGGCGATTATCAACTCGGCGAGGCCTTTGTTCTCATCCGTTTCTTTGTAATAGTCCTCGCGGTAAATAAACGCCACGACGTCGGCGTCCTGCTCGATCGAGCCGGACTCGCGAAGATCCGACATCAACGGCTTTGGCGGGTTACGCGCCTCGGGTGCACGCGAAAGCTGCGACAGAGCGAGCACCGGAACATTGAGTTCCTTGGCAAGCGACTTTAGCTCTCGCGAGATTTGCGAGACTTCCTGCTGGCGATTTTCGTTGCGACGTGAGCCGCCGCCCATCAACTGAAGATAATCAACGACGATTAGATCGAGAGCTTTCTGTTCGGCGGCGAGACGACGCGCTTTGGCTCGAATTTCAAGCGCCGAGATGCCCGGCGTGTCGTCGATAAAAATTTTCGAGTTCGATAATGTCGTGACGGCACCGGCAAGTTTCTCCCACTCATTCGACATGAGATGGCCGGTGCGAAAACGATGCGCGTTGATGTGAGCCTCGCTCGAGAGCATGCGTGTGACGAGCTGCTCCTTCGACATTTCGAGCGAGAAGATCGCGACGACGGCGTTAGTTCGAAGTGCTGCGTTCTGCGCGATGTTCAAACAAAGCGCGGTCTTGCCCATTGACGGGCGGCCGGCGACGATGACGAGATCGGTTCGCTGCAAACCCGAAGTGTAATTGTCTATCTCGCTGTAACCGGTCGTAAGGCCCGTAATTCCGGTGCTATCGCCCGCTGAGCGATGTTTCACGGTTTCGTAAACGTGGTCGGCGATCGGAGCGATCCGCTCAAAACTCTCTTTTGTGCGGCCTTCGGCAATCGCAAAGATCTTTTGCTCGGCGCTGTCGAGAATATCTTTCGTGTCCTGCTCTTCGGACAGGGCCTCGCTCGTGATCGTGTTACACGCGCGGATGAGGTTTCGCACAACGGATTTGTCCCGGACGACCTCGATGTACTCGCCGATGTCCGAAAAATGCGGCAGACCGAACGTGAGATTTGTAATCGTCGTCGTGCCGCCGATCGCATCAAGCGAACCTTCTTTTTTTAGTTCTTCGCCAATCAGGATCGGGTCGATCGTCTTTTGTTTTTCAAAAAGAGCGATCATCGCAGCGAACACGCGACGATTGAGCGGCGAGTAAAAATCTTCGGCTTTTAGTGACTCGAGAGCCTGAGCGATCAGCGCGTTATCGAGCAAGATCGCGCCGAGAATGACGCGTTCGCTCTCTTCGCTCGAAGGCAGCGGCTTTTCGAGATATTGATCTCGCCTATTATCAGTGCCAACACTTGCCATGAAAAAAATGTGTGGTGTGAGATGTATTTTAGAGACAAATTTTCGCGTTGTCTAAAGCTGGTTTGCGATTGTCTCTAACCGCAAATAAACAAAAGAGAAACCGCGAAAGACGCGAAAAAACACGAGTCGATTCTGTATCCGACTCGTGTAGTTTCTTGTGCTTTTTTGCGATCGAATCTATGCCGCGGGCTCTTCGACCGTTTCGGCTGCCGCTGTGACCGGTTCGGCCTCAGCGGGGGCCGCTGCTTCGACCTCATCACCTTTTTTCGATCTAGCTTTGCGGCCTTTCTTTTCAGCCTTGTCTTCGACGATCTCGCCGCCTTCAGCAGTGACTGTCACTGCGAGGGGAAGCGAGACTTCGCGGTGAAGCTTGACGTGGACGGTGTATTCGCCCGTCTCTTTGATCGGTTGTCGAAGCGCGATCTTGCGTCGGTCGATCTCGTAACCTTTGGCCTGAAGTGCGTCGGCAATGTCCATCGAGGTGATCGACCCGAACAGTGTTCCTTGATCGCCGGCCTTTCGCACAAACTCGAGAGAAATACTTTCCATCTGCTCGGCTTGCGCCTCGGCGGTCGCACGCTCGATAGCTGCCTTTTTCAGCAGAGCCTCGCGTTCCTGCTCGATCTGCCTTACGTTGCCTTTTGTCGCAAGCGTCGCAATTCCCTGCGGCAGAAGGAAGTTGCGAGCGTAACCTGCGCGCACCCTGACGAGCTCGCCACGTCCGCCGACTGTGTCAATATCTTCGCGTAATAAAACTGTTGTGTGTGCCATAATTTAGTTCCAAGTTCAAAGTTTCAAGTTCCAAGTTAAACTCAGGTTCCCAACTTGGAACCCGAAACTCGGAACCCGAAGCTGGTTAGTCAGCTACAAACGGCAGCATCGCCATCGAACGTGCGCGCTTGATCGCCTGTGAAACGCGACGCTGATCGCGTGCCGTTATACCCGAAATACGTCGCGGCATAATTTTTCCGCGTTCCGGGATGAACCCCAGCAGAAAATCAACATCCTTCCAATCGACATAGTCGGGAACAAGCTGTCGCGGACGGCGACGTTGATAACGTCGCGGGCGATCGCCAATGACCTCTTCGTCAAGGCTGATGTCCTTGACATCCATTATTTCCATATCTTTCTCTGCCATAAATCTCCTCGCAAATCGTGAACAGTTAAGAACCGTTTTCTTTATCTATTCACTATTCACTATTCACTAACCGGAACCTCCACGTCTTTCGCTGCAGGTCGGAACGAAGCTCGTTTCGCTGAGCGAGCTTCGCGTTTATCGCGAAGCTTGGACGCCGTCTTGCGATCTTCGTCAACGCGAACTGTGATGTAGCGCATGATCATGTCATTGACGCGCATGCGGCGTTCGAGCTCCATGATCTCCTGACCGGAGCCTTCGATCTCGAACAAAACATAATGTCCCGTCTCTTTCTTTTGTATCGGATAAGCCAGGTTTTTCATGCCGATGTCGTCCATGCGAACGATAGTGCCGCCTTCTTTCTCGATAAGCTTGCCGACCGCGTCGTTGAGCTTCTCGATCTTATCGCCCGGCGTTTCCGGATCGATGATATACATTACTTCGTAAGTTCTATTTGCCATGTTCTAAATCTCCAATCTCAAATCTCAAATTTGAAATTACAAACTAATTAAATTTTGCCATCGCGGCTTCGACGCCATCTTTTATGATCGCTTGAACCGCATCAGCTGACCGCTCCAATATCTTTTCAACTTCCTCAGCGTCGCTCTTCGAAAAATTATCGAGCACAAACCGCCTTGCATCCGCGACTGGATGTTCCCGCATGATGCCGATACGCAAGCGAATGAAATCCTGCGTGCCAAGACAATCGATGATCGATCGCAACCCGTTTTGCCCGCCATGCGTCCCTCGCGGCCGAATTCGAATCGTGCCGAAGGGTAACGCGAGATCATCCGAGATCACGATCAGCCTTTCGATCGAACGCTCTTCTTTCGCGAGCAAGCAACTCACCGCTTCGCCGCTCAGATTCATAAACGTCTGCGGCTTTACGAGCTCGATCTTCTGATTTTCAATCACGCTCTGACCGATCAATGATCGGCACTCAGAACGTTTGACGGACGCCTCCAGCCTTTGCGCGAGCACATCCACAAGCATAAAGCCGAGGTTGTGCCTCGTGCTCGAGTATTTCGGGCCCGGGTTACCGAGCCCGACGATAAGCCAACTGCGCACGTCGCAAAATTACTCGCCGCCTTCGGCTTCCGGCTCGCCAGCGGGTGTGGCCGGTGCTTCACCTTCAACCAATGGAGCCGCTCCTTCCTCAACCTGAGGCTCAAGCACGACTTCCTTAACAATGACTATCGACGCCACAACCGACTCGGCCGATTCTTGAATCTCGATGCCCTCGCCGACCTTCAAGTCAGAAACGTGCAAGGAGTGGCCGGCCGCCAATTCTGAAACATCAGCATCGATCGAGTCAGGCGTTTTTGCCGGCTCGCACAAAACCTTGATCTCGCGCAGCGCCTGCGAAAGCATCGCTCCTTCCTCCTCCAATCCGACCGGATGTCCGGTGAGATGAATCGGAACGGTCATTTCGATCTTTTCGCCTTTGGCAAACCGGCGAAGATCGGCGTGAATAAGCCGGCCTTTGACCGCATCGATCTGCCGGTCTTGAATGATGACATCGTTAACGTCACCCGCAATGTCGAGCGAGAACACAGTATTCACACCCGAATCCGAGCGGAGGATCGCTGCCAACTCCTTCAATTCAGCAGTCGCCGCAAGGCTCTCAGTGCCGCCGCCATAAACGACAACGGGAATCTTGCCCTCGGCCCGCAGCCGCCGCGCGACATTCTTGCCGCGATCTTCACGCTTTTCAGCTTTTACAATTACTTTCTCTGCCATAACTTCCTCACGTACGACGGACCGCCCGGTCTGTCGTGATCGACAGGCCGAGCGGCCTGTCGTACTTCAAATGAAAAGTGACGAAACACTCGTCTCGTCGTGTATCGATTTGATCGCAGTCGCCAGCAATCCGGCGACGCTCAAAACCTCAATCTTACCGCCGTCAATGAGCGGCTTTCCGTTGTCGTGTATCGGGATCGTGTTCGTCACGATTATTTTTTTCAAATGCGAACCGGTGATGTTATCAACAGCTTTACCCGACAACACGCCGTGCGTAAAGCACGCGTAAACTTCGTTTGCACCGGCGTTGTGGAGCGCCTCGGCGACTTTGCAGATCGTGCCGCCCGTGTCGCACATATCGTCGATGATCAGACAATTCTTGCCTTTGACATCGCCGACGATGTTCATAACATCCGCCTCGTTAGCACGCTCGCGACGTTTGTCGCAAAGTGCGAGACCGGCGTCGAGACGCTTTGCATAAGCACGAGCACGCTCGGCTCCGCCGGTGTCGGGCGCGACGACGATCAGATTCTCGATCGGGTTTGTCTTAAAGTATTCAACCACGATCGGTGCCGCATAAAGGTGATCGACAGGAATGTCAAAAAATCCCCCGATCTGCGAAGCGTGCAGATCAACCGTCAAAACACGATGGGCGCCGGCTTTAGTTATCAAATTTGCGACCAGTTTCGCCGCGATCGGCACACGCGGCCGGTCTTTTTTATCCGATCGCGCATAACCAAAATACGGTATCACTGCAGTCACTCGCTCCGCCGAAGCCCTGACAAAGGTGTCGATCATTATCAATAACTCCATCAGATGACGATCCGACGGCGGACAAGTCGGCTGAACAATGAAAACGTCGTGGCCGCGAACGTTCTCAAGTATCTGAAAATTGAATTCGCCGTCCGAAAATTGCTCGGTGCTCGCCTTTCCAAGCTCGATGCCGATCTCGGCACAGATCTCCGTCGCAAGCGCCGGATGCGCATTGCCCGAAAAGACCTTGATTTTTCCAGTGACGCTCATCGTCCAAAATTCAGTGTCCGTAGCCCGCACGTTAGTGAGGGCTGCTTTTGCGGTTCAGGAGCCCTTAGTTAAGTGCGGGCTACTGACACAAAGACTGACATTCAAATAAAAACGGCCAACTCCGATTTGTCGGGGCTGACCGTTTTGAATTCACATCTGGCTGGGGCGGGAGGATTCGAACCTACGAATGCCGGATCCAAAGACCGGTGCCTTACCACTTGGCTACGCCCCAATTAGAAATCAAAGAAAAACGGAAACAACCTCACACAAAAAGTGCTTTCGCGTAATTCTCACGCGAAACGGTTGATACGGCAAACTTTCGCCAATCTCGATTCTCTTCGAGGGCATCTTGTGCAGCTTGCCGTGTCTCTTGTTTGTCAAATATCGCAAAAACGCTTGCTCCGCTTCCGCTCAAAGCCGCCTTGGCGGCCCCGAGTTCGAGTAAAGTTCCCTTCACTCTCTTAACCTCAGGAAAGTCAGCAAAAACGCTTTGCTCAAAATCGTTTGTCAACGCCGAATGCCGTAAATCCAATGACTTAGCCTCGTTTCGGCAAACTGTGAGAATAGTTTCTGTCTCCGAGTTTGTCAAGTTTCCTCGGTTGAGAGCGGAATACGCAAAGCCCGTCGACACCGGCAAATTTGGAGTAACGATCAGCATGTGTCGTGCGTCGAGATCATCAATCTCCTCGATCTTTTCGCCGCGACCTGTGCCGATCGCAGTACCGCCGTGTAAAAAGTACGGGACGTCGGAGCCCAGTTCGGCGGCGATCGAGGCTAAATCGTAACCACCGAGCTCCAGATTCCACAGTTTCCTTAATCCGATCAACGCGACAGCCGCATTCGACGAGCCGCCGCCAAGCCCGCCGGGCGATGGAATAAGTTTCTCAAGATGTATCTTCGCACCTTTTCTGACGCTAAATTGCCGTTTCAAAGTCGTCGCTGCTTTGAATACCAGATTTTGTTCATCTGTCGGCACGCTCGGATTGTCACAGGTTAATTCGATCTCACTGCATTCCTCAAAATGTAGGGTGTCATGCAGCGAAACGCTCTGGAACACAGTAAAAAGCTCATGAAAACCATCATCACGCTTCCCAAGGACGCGAAGTAGCAGATTGACCTTGGCAAACGATGGCAATGAAATGCCCAACGACATTTCTAAAGCATAAAATAAAAAACCGTGTTCAGCCACGAATGCACGGATGAACTCTTAAAATTGTTGACAGCCGAAGGTAACCCTACACAAAAAAAATCAGGCCATCTCGAAGCGAAACGGCCTGATTTCATGGTGAATTCGAAGCTGTCTTTTTACTTTCTCACTAGGAAAACTTGCGTGAAATAATACGAACCGTCTTCGGCAACAGCGACGCCGACGGCTGATTCTTTCCAGGCTGCGCTCAGCAGGTTGCGTCTGTGCGCTGCCGAATCGAGCCACAACTCAACCGCCTTGCTGACCGGATCATCGAAACCACGATTAAATGCGATGTTTTCGCCGATCGCTCGCCAACGTCCTACACCCGCTTCGTCTGCACGATCACTGACAAGTTTATTATCGAGACCGCGATGGCTAAAGAATTGAAATTCGGCCATATTCTGGGAGTGCTGACGTGCAACCGCTTCCAGATCATCGCTCCAAACCAATGGCGAGAACCCGTTATCGACGCGTTTTTTGTTCAGCATTTCAAAGGCAGAGAGTTCGACAGCTTTGACGTTGATCGCGGCGACATTTTCGACGCGACGTGGTCGAAAAAGCTCTTCGATGCTCTCAGCATTTGCGAGGCGAACGGCCGTCGGGCCTTGATTTTTACTGGAGTTTTGAGCTTGAGATGCGACTGCAAACGCAGCCAAAAGTCCAAAAGTTAAGACAGAGAATTTTCGCATGAGACCTCACTTCGGCAGCCGGACTAGCCTGTAAATTCGGGCTTCCTGGCTTTGCGCTCCCGATACTATCGGGATTGCCTTTTCGGTTAAGGCGGCGAATACGAGAGATTCGCCTATTAATAAAAACTCGTAATTTGCGGGCGATTCCGAAAAAATGAGCCGCTTGAGATAAGATATTTTTATGCAGAAGCCGCTGATTGCACTAGGCAGGAAAAAGCCCGAGGACACGCCGTCCGAACCACACGTCGATCCGGTCTGCAAAATGCTGGTCTTGCCCGAATCTGCAGCTGCTTCTTACGAATACGACGGCAAAACCTACTACTTCTGTATGGTCGGCTGCCGGGATAAGTTCGCCGCCGACCCTGGCAGATTTTTAGACGTGGAGAAGAGGAGAGAGGGAGAAGAGGAGAAAAATCCGCAATCCGCAATCCGCAATCCGCATTCCGAAATCGAGTTCACCTGCCCCATGCACCCCGAGATCTTCCAAATCGGCCCCGGCAGCTGCCCAAAATGCGGCATGGCATTGGAACCGAAAGAGATCACGCTCGACGACGCACCCGACCCCGAATACATCGACATGAAGCGCCGATTCGTGGTCTGCGCGATTTTGACGGTACCGGTTTTTGTACTGGCGATGGCGGAGATGTTTGTCGACTTCAATTCCCTTTTTCCGTCGTGGCCGCACGGGCGAGCGTCGCAGTTGTCGATGTGGACTCAGTTCATTTTGGCGACGCCGGTCGTACTGTGGGGCGGAAAGCCGTTTTTTCAGCGAGCCTGGGCGTCGGTCAAAAACGCGAGCCCGAATATGTTCACCCTCATCGCGATCGGTACGGGAGCCGCGTATTTATTGAGTCTGGCGGCGATGTTTGTGCCTCACGTTTTTCCCCCGGCGATGATCGACGCACATTCAGGACTCGTTCCCGCATACTTTGAGTCGGCAGCGGTGATAACGACGCTAGTGCTGCTTGGTCAAGTTTTGGAATTGCGAGCGCGTTCGCAAACGTCATCGGCGATCAAAGAGCTGCTTCGTCTCGCTCCGGAAACCGCGACTGTAATTCACGATGACAGCCGTGAAGAAGTGGTTGACCTTCGCCACGTTCACGCCGGCCAAACCTTGCGCGTCAAGGCGAATGAAAAAGTCCCAACCGACGGCGAGATCGTCGACGGCGAAACCTCCATCGACGAATCGATGGTCACCGGCGAGTCGATGCCCGACGAAAAGCACGCGGGCGACAAAGTTATCGGCGGCACGATAAACGGCAATCGGTCGTTCACAATGCGCGCAACCAAAGTCGGATGCGAAACTCTGCTTGCCCAAATCGTGAAAATGGTCGGCGAGGCCCAACGCAGTCGCGCACCGATCCAGCGACTCGCCGATGTCGTTTCGGCGTATTTCGTTCCGGCAGTCATAATCATTGCATTAATTGCGTTTGTTGTTTGGCTGATGCTCGGCAGCTTTGCCTCCGCTGTTGTCGCCGCCGTTTCTGTGCTGATCATCGCATGCCCGTGCGCACTTGGCCTCGCTACACCAATGTCCATCATGGTCGGCACCGGCCACGGCGCAAAGAACGGTGTCCTGATCAAAACGGCCGAGGCACTCGAAACGCTGGAAAAGGTAACCGCAATCGTCGTCGACAAAACCGGAACGCTGACGATGGGCAAGCCAGCCATTCAAAAGATCGTGGTATATGACTCGCTCCCTGAAGGAGAGCAACACACAGACAACAGCATTCTGCGCCTTGCCGCTTCGCTCGAGCGGCACAGCGAACATCCGCTGGCGTCGGCGATCTGTGCCGAGGCGACAAAACGGAATATCCAACCTCTCGACGTTCAGAATTTCGAATCGAATACCGGCCGCGGTGTTCAGGGTAAGATCAACGGCGACGAAGTTTTTATCGGCCGTATCGCGGGCGAGCCTGCACTCACATTGACCGTAAACGGCAAGCCGGTTGGCTCGATCGAAGTCGCAGACGCGATCAAACCTTCTGCAAAATCTGCAATCGACGAGCTTCATCGCCCGCATATCGAGGTCATTATGATGACGGGCGACAATCGCGCGACTGCGCAATCAGTCGCCGATCAACTCGGCATCGACGCGGTGTTTGCCGAAGTCATGCCCGACGACAAAGCGGCGAAGGTCAAAGAGCTGCAATCGCAGGGCAAGATCGTGGCCATGGCCGGTGACGGAGTGAATGATGCGCCGGCGTTGGCGCAGGCTGACGTCGGAATCGCGTTTGCGAGCGGTACTGATGTAGCGATCGAGTCCGCAGACATCACGCTGCTAAAACCCGATCTTGACGGCATTCTAAAGGCTCGGAATCTCAGCCGTGCAACGATGCGGAACATTCGCCAAAATCTCTTTTTCGCCTTTGTTTACAACATCGTCGGCGTCCCGATCGCTGCGGGCGTGCTGTTCCCGGTCTTTGGCTTGCTGCTTTCGCCGATGATCGCCAGCGCGGCGATGACGTTCAGCTCCGTGTCGGTCATCCTCAACGCACTTCGGCTGAGAAATGTAAAACTTTGAACCGCAGAGACGCAAAGACGCGGAGAAATTTAGCCACAGATAAACGCAGATGACACTAACCTGAAAAAACCAGTTCTAATCTGCGTTATTTTGCGCAAATCTGCGGCCAATTCCTTTTCTTTCTCGGCGTCTCGGCGTCTATGCGGTAAACTGACGTTATGGCAAAGATTGCACTGGCAATTCACGGCGGGGCGGGGACGATTTTGAGATCGCAGATGACGAGCGCGCTCGAAGCCGAATATCGCGGCGGTCTCGAAGCAGCTCTGAAAGCCGGTTGGAATGTTCTCGACAAAGGTGGTTCGTCGCTCGATGCGGTCGAAGCGGCGGTCTGTTCGCTCGAAGACTTCCCGCTATTCAACGCCGGTCGCGGCGCGGTCTTCACGCACGAAGGCAATGTCGAGCTCGACGCGGCGATCATGGACGGCCACAAACTAAAGGCCGGCGCCGTCGCATTCGTTAAGAACATTCGCAATCCGGTCAAGCTCGCCCGCCTCGTGATGGAACGCACCGAGCACGTCTTGCTCGCCGGCGATGGTGCGAATCAGTTTGCCGAGTCGATGCACGTCCGTGCCGAGCCCGACGAGTATTTCTTCACCGAACACCGCTGGCTGCAACTGCAGGAAGCCATTGCCGATGGAAGAATACAGTTAGATCACACCGCAGAGACGCCGAGACACGGAAGTGACAAGACGACGCGGGCAACAAAGGCGGAAACACGACCGGTAGGGAGTGTGCCCTCGACGCGACCAATCGGAACAGTTGGAGCAGTAGCGTGTGATAAGAATGGCCATCTCGCCGCCGCGACCTCGACCGGCGGCATGACGAATAAAAAGTTCGGACGCGTTGGCGACACACCGATAATTGGTTTGGGTACTTACGCTGACGAAGTTTGTGCCGTCTCTTGCACGGGCCACGGCGAATTCTTCATGCTCGGCGTCACCGCTTACGACGTCGCCGCACGCATGAAATACAAAAACAGCTCGCTCGAAGACGCGACTCGCGAAACCATCGATCACCTCACCTCGATCGGCGGCGAAGGCGGCCTGATCGCCGTCGACACTAACGGAAACGTCACGCTGCCCTTCAACTCCGAAGGCATGTATCGTGGCCACGTCTCAAGTGAGACCAAAATTGTAATCGATATCTACAAGTAGTTAACCGCAGATAAAGCAGATGACGCAGATCAAAGAAAATTAATTGCTTCAATTAATCTGAGGTATCTGCGTCATCTGCGGTTAATTCCCCTCTAAATCTTTACTCCTTTATCTGGATGTTGTCGCGATATTCCTGCACGTGCGCGATGTCGTCGGGGACGCGGTCGGCGAGGGTTACGACGAGTTCGCCTTTGCGGCCCGTTTTGATGGCGTGGTGGATGGCGTCGCGGCTTTCAGGGATGATGCGAACGGCGGGTTCTTTGCCGCTCTTTGCGATACCTTTCTTTAGTAATTCAAAAGTTTCCTTTTCGTCGCGGCCACGCAGATAATGCCCGCGGCGAATGACGATGCGGTCGAAGGTCTCGCCCGCGACTTGACCGAATTCGACGATGTCTTCGTCGCGGCGGTCGCCCGTGCCGTTTAGCACGCAGGTGCGATATTTGCGGCCAAGCTTGTGTATAAAACTCGCGAGCCCACGCAGGCCAGCAGGGTTGTGCGCGTAATCCATCAGCACGGTCACGTCGCCAATCTCGACAAAATTCAAACGTCCCGGCGTCTGCGCGGTTCCGGCGTTGAACGTCGTCAGCCCGACGCGCAGATCTTCAAGCGAAACGCCGTGCACAAAACACGCCAGCGTCGCCGCGAGCACATTCTGCACCATGAATTCCGCACGCCCGCCGTATGTCAGCGGGATGTTGACGGCCTTTTCGACTCGGACTTTCCACTTGCCTTTGAGGATCGTGACGTAGCCGTTCTCATAAACGCACGAGACGCGGCCGCGTTCGGCGCGACGCTTGATGTTCGGGTGATTTTCGTCCATCGAAAAGCAAACGACCGTGCCTTCCGTCCGCTCCTTCATCTCGTAAACGAGCTTGTCCTCGGCGTTCAGAACAGCGTAGCCGCGCCGCGAAACCGCACGCGGCACGACGGACTTTACGCGCGCGAGGTCTTCGAGCGTGTTCACGTCCTTGAGACCGAGATGATCGGCGGCGATATTTAGCACGACGCCGATGTCGCAGTAATCAAAGCCGAGACCGCTGCGAATAATGCCGCCGCGAGCGGTTTCGAGCACGGCGACATCGACTGTCGGGTCTTTGAGCACAAGCTGTGCCGAGACCGGGCCGGTGTTGTCGCCCGCGACGATCTGCTGGTTGCCGATATACGTGCCGTCGGTTGTCGTAAAACCAACCGTGCGTCCGCTGTTTTTTAAGATGTGTGCGATCAGCCGCGAAGTCGTCGTCTTGCCGTTTGTGCCGGTGATGGCAAAGATCGGAATTCGCGCCGGTGTGCCCGGTGGAAAGAGCATGTCGATTACGTATTCGGCGACATTGCGGCCGATGCCTTGACTCGGCGCAAGGTGCATGCGAAAACCGGGCGCAGCATTTACCTCGATAATTCCGCCGCCGTTAGTGTGCAAAGGCTCGCTGACATTCGGCGCGATCACATCGACACCCGCGACATCGAGCCCTATTATCTTCGCAATTCGCTCGAACAAAAACACGTTTTCCGGGTGCACCTCGTCCGTGCAATCGATCGCCGTTCCGCCCGTCGAGATATTCGCCGTCGTCTTGAGATGCAGAATTTCGCCTTTTTTGAGTTTAGTGTCGAGCGTGTGACCGGCCTTTGTAATGCAACGCATCGTCTGGCCGTCGATATCGATCTGCGTCAATACATTTTCGTGACCGTAACCGCGTCGCGGATCCTCGTTCGTTTTGTCAATAAGCTGTTGGATTGTGGATTTGCCATCGCCTACGACGTGCGCCGGAATGCGCTCAGCAACCGCGATCAGGCGATTATTGACGACAAGCGCGCGAAAATCAGAGCCGATCAACTGCTTTTCGGCGATCACCCAACGCGAATATTCTTTGGCTTTTTCCCAAGCGATCTTGGCCTCGTCAATCGACTTAATTCCAACCGTCGCACCTTTGCCGTGATTGCCGTCGAGCGGTTTTATGACGACTGGATAGCCGATGCGCTCGATCGTATCTTCGAGATCCTCGATCTCGCGAATCTTGTAGCCTTTCGGCACCGGAATACCCATGTCGCCGAGCAGCGTTTTTGTCGCGTGCTTGTTCCCCGCGATATCGACCGAGATCATATTTGTGTTAACAGTCGTCGTCGCCTGAATTCGCTTTTGATTTACGCCGTAACCGAGCTGCACAAGCGACTGATCGTTCAGCCGAATATACGGAATGTCACGATTTACGGCTTCCTCGACGAGCGAACCGGTCGAGGGACCAAAACGAACGTCCTCGCGAATCTCGCGCATTCGCTGAATGTCGCCGGCGAGTTCAGCCTTTATCTCGCCAAGATCGCGATTCTCTGCGAGATCGAGCCATAATTTCACGGCTGCCTTACCAGCAAAACGTCCAACTTCCTCCTCGATGTAGCTAAAAACTACGTTGTAAATGCCCGTTTCATTCGTCTCACGCGTACGGCCGTAGCCCGTGTCCATGCCGGCGAGGGTTTGCAGTTCAAGCGCGAAATGCTCAATAGTGTGGCCCGCCCACGTGCCTTCTTCGACGCGGCGTAGAAACCCGCCTTCTTCCTGATAGCTGCAGCCGTGCGACTTGAGCGACGGCATGACATCAACCATTCGCTTGTAAAAGCCTTTGATCTTATCAGTAGGCTTTTCTTCGTACTCGCCAATGTCGAGCCGGAGTATGATCAGCTTTTTCCAGTAGCCCGACCAGTAGTTCGGCCCACGAAGTGTTCTAATCTCTAGAATTTCCATAAGATCTTTTTGCCGCAGATAAACGCAGATTTGCGCAGATCAGAATTAGGTCACAATTATTTTTTTATCTGCGTCATCTGCGTTTATCCGCGGCTAACTTTCTTAACCGAGGTCAGGTAGTAAAAATTCATTCGTCGGCTGGATCGGATGGCGTTCAAGATAGTCGTAAACCAGTCCGTCACGCAATACATGAAACTGCACGCCGCAGACACTAAAGCTAGCGTTATCAGAAACTTCGGCTATTTCATTGAAAGTAATTTGTGAACCGTCAACTATCGTTGTCGAACCTTGCCCAAAAACCTCAAGTGATCCCTTACCATTCAAAATGATAGCCGTGTTTTCATCGATTCCGATGCCGAGATTATACGGGTTATATGACACAGCGGTGATCAGGCGGCTGATCCGTCCGCGCTCGGTGAAATGCTGATCTATTATGATATTTTTAAGGAATCCGAGACCGGGCGAGAGTTTGACGGCGTTCTTGTGCGGGTGCGAACTCGGTTCGCCGCGAACGATCATGGACGTGCTCATCGCGGCGGCACCGGCGCTCGTCCCTGCGAGCACGACATCACTTTCGCGTACCATTTTCCTTAACTTCTGAGCCAGTTTCGTGCCGCCAAGAACCGAAACAAGCCGCATTTGATCGCCACCGGTCATAAAAACGCCCGTCACGCCGTCAAGCAGCTTATCAACATCAGCATTAACGACGTCTTGACGCGATGTCGCGCGCAGAACACGCGGATTTACAACGCCGAGCTTCTTAAATGCTTGCGTGTAAACATCCGCCGCAAACTCAGGAAAATCCGATGCCACCGGCACGATCAATACCTCGGCACTGTCTCCGCCGGCCAGTTCGAGAAACTTCTTCAAGATCCGCCGCTCGTTATATTTGTCTTCTGCCCCGCCGATCACTAACAGATGCCCGCCGATGATCTCGCGCTCGTGTGATTCAGTCATAAATATGGTTACGTTATTGTAAACGAACCGACGTGGAATTAGCCACAGAGCGCACAGAGTTCACTGAGAAATCGAAGATCGTTTTATGCTCGGTGTTCTCTGTGATCTCGGTGGCTAATTTTTTCGTGGATTTCCTGTAGGCTGCGAACGCTTACCTTCTCCTCATTCAGCTTTGTAGCAATCGCTTCGACGAGCGCCTCGGCGCCGGTGATGGTCGTGACGCACGGCGTGTTGAATTGAAGCGCGGCTTTACGAATCGCCTGTTCGTCATAACGCGAAGCTTTGCCGAGCGGCGTGTTGATGATGAGCGCGATATCGCCCTGGCGGATGAGGTCTGCAATGTTCGGACGGCCCTCGTTTACCTTAAAAACGTCTTCGCATTCGAGGCCGACTTCGCGCAGGCGTTTTGTCGTGCCGTGCGTTGCGACGAGATCAAAACCGAGTTTGTTGAGACGGCGCGAGAGAATGACGGCTTGGCCTTTGTCGGCGTTTGTTACCGAGATAAAAGCCTTTCCGGTGAGCGGCAGTTTCAAGCCCGCGCCTTCCATCGCTTTTCCGTAGGCCTCGCCGAACGTCGCGCCGACGCCCATAACTTCACCAGTAGAATGCATTTCGGGACCGAGGATCGGATCGACGCCGGCAAATTTTTTGAATGGAAAGACAGGCGATTTTACAAAGATCTTCGGCACCGGTAGCACGTCTTGAAGATTGAATTCGGCCAATGTTTTGTTGCCGGCCATCACGAGCGATGCGATTTTTACAATCGGCACCCCGGTCGCTTTTGCGACAAACGGCACAGTTCGAGAAGCACGCGGATTAACCTCGAGCACATAAACGCGGTCGTCTTTGATCGCGTATTGAATGTTCATCAGGCCCTTGACTTTAAGCGCTTTCGCAAGGAGCTCAGTGTAATGCTGTATGGTTTCGAGATGTTCGGCGGCGATTTTTTGTGCAGGTAAAACGCTCGATGAATCGCCCGAGTGAATACCCGCTTCCTCGATGTGCTCCTGAATTCCGGCAATCACGACCGCAGTTTCGTCCGCTAGCGCATCGACATCGATCTCGGCGGCGCTCTCGAGAAACTTGTCGATCAAAATCGGTTTTTCCGGCGATGCATCGACGGCGGAGCGCATATATTCGTCTAGAGACTCTTCGTCATAAACGATCGCCATCGCTCGGCCGCCGAGCACAAAACTCGGCCGCACAACAACCGGATAACCAACTTCGGTTGCAATAAGCTTTGCTTCGTCGGGCGACACAGCCGTGCCGTTCGGCGGCTGCGGAATGTTCAGTTGTTTCAAAAGCGCGCTGAAGCGTTTGCGATCCTCAGCGAGGTCGATGGAGTCGGGCGACGTGCCGATGATCGGCACACCGGCGGCGTGCAATCGGTCGGCAAGATTAAGCGGCGTCTGCCCGCCAAATTGCACGATCACCCCTTCAGGCTTTTCCGTTTCGACGACGTTCATCACGTCTTCGAAAGTCAGCGGCTCGAAATAAAGTCTGTCTGAAGTGTCGTAGTCAGTCGAGACGGTTTCGGGGTTGCAGTTAACCATGATCGTCTCAAAATCAGCATCGCGAAGCGCGAAACTCGCATGACAGCAGCAATAGTCAAACTCGATTCCCTGTCCGATGCGGTTCGGCCCGCTGCCCAGAATCATGATCTTGCGCCGTGTCGTCGGCTCGGCTTCGCACTCTTCTTCGTAGGTCGAATAAAGATAAGGGGTGAACGATTCGAACTCGGCTCCGCACGTATCGACCCGTTTGTAAACCGGTGTGATGCCGAGGTTTTTGCGGTGCGACCGAGCTTCAAGGTCGGTCGCCCCTGTGAGGAACGACAAGCGACGGTCGGACAGCCCGAACTCTTTTGCCGTGCGAATTTCGTCGGCAGAATATTCGTTCAAAGGCTTTGCATCAAGCGAATCTTGAAACTCCATCACTTGCGCGAGCTGATCGAGAAACCACGGATCGATCATTGTCAGGCGATGCACTTCGTCTATCGAATAGCCGTTTTGCAAAGCATAAGTGATGTACGAGAACCGCTGTGAGTTTGGCCGCGCGAGTTTGCGTTGCAGCTCTTCGTCGGGCACATCGACGAGACGGAGCGGCTTTACGGCTTCGAGCGAGCGTAGGCCTTTGAAAAGCGACTCCTTAAATGTGCGGCCGATGGCCATAACTTCGCCGACCGATTTCATCTGCGTGCCGAGAACATCTTCTGCACCCGGAAACTTTTCAAACGCCCATTTTGGGATTTTCGTTACGACATAATCGATAGTCGGTTCGAACGATGCTGGAGTCTTTTTTGTGATGTCGTTCGGTATCTCGTCGAGCGTGTAACCGACGGCGAGTTTCGCGGCGATCTTTGCGATCGGGAAGCCGGTTGCTTTCGACGCCAGCGCGCTTGAACGCGACACACGCGGGTTCATTTCGATGATGCGAACGTCACCGTTAGCGGGGTTTACGGCAAATTGGATATTCGAGCCGCCAGTTTCCACGCCGACCTTTCGGATGCACGCTTTCGACATATCTCGTAGGCGCTGATATTCGACATCGGTCAGCGTCTGCGCCGGCGCAACCGTGATCGAGTCGCCGGTGTGAACGCCCATCGGGTCGAAGTTCTCGATCGAGCAAATGATGACGACGTTGTCGTTGAGATCGCGCATTACCTCGAGTTCATATTCTTTCCATCCGAGTATCGATTCCTCGACGAGGATCTGCGAAACGGGTGACGCCGCAAGCCCGCCTCGAGCGATCTCTTCAAACTCTTCGGGGTTGTAAGCAGTGCCGCCGCCGGTGCCGCCGAGCGTGAATGCCGGACGCACGATCGCGGGATAACCGGTCGTCTCGACTATCTCGCGTGCCTCTTCCCATGTGTGCGCAAAGCCACCGCGACAACTCGGGACGCCGATCTCGTCCATCGCCTTTTTGAACAGTTCGCGGTCCTCGCCGACCTTGATCGCGTCGATGTTCGCACCGATCAGCTTGACGCCAAATTTGTCCAGAACGCCCTTTTCGTAAAGTTCGACTGACAGATTCAAACCAGTCTGTCCGCCGACCGTTGGCAGCAGGGCGTCGGGACGTTCTTTTTCGATAATTGCGGTGACAGTTTCGAGCGTGAGCGGCTCGATGTATGTGCGATCGGCGATCTCCGGATCGGTCATGATCGTCGCCGGATTTGAATTTACCAACACGACCTCAAAGCCTTCCTGCTTCAGCGCACGGCACGCCTGCGTCCCCGAGTAATCAAACTCACAGGCCTGGCCGATCACAATAGGACCGGAACCAATGATGAGAATTTTGTGTATATCTGTCCGTCTTGGCATTATCTAAATCACCGATTATACAGAAAAAGCGTGGCTCTCATAACCACGCCCTTTCATGTCACGTTCTCGCGAAGAGCTAAACCGTGATGGTTGTCCCGTCAAACTTCGTCAGGCTAAAACCGCCGAATTGTTCATTGTAGCTGTGCTTCTGGTCGCGCAGAATGCCGATGGCGATTGCTTCGCCGAGTTTTAGCGATTCGGTCGCGTCCGAGCGCCAGTGGACGCCCGCGATGTTACGGCCGATCGCGACGTTCGAGGCGATCTTGTTTAGCTCGCCGCCGACGGTTAGCGAATCGCCGACGTAAGGCACCAAAACCTGTCCTGTCGCGTCGGGCACTAACGGATTCGGAATGACGGTGCTCTCATTAAACCAAGCCTTCAAAATCGTCACGCACGCGCCGGCGACCGTTCCGTGACCGGCGCCGTATGCCGGATGCGTGGGCGAGCCCTCGGGAAAAGCCATCGGCAGAAACGCGTTTCCGGCCGGCATGTAACCGCCGAGGCGCGAATTTGTCGAAAGCGAATTGAGAATCTCGGAATGCACCGGATAACCGGCGCCGTGATAAGCCGTGCGATCGACGCGTGCGGCAAAAACCTCTGGGCGGAGACGGCGATGCACAAACCACTTTTGGTTCCAGACGGCCTTTAGCGCCCGCGTCGAAACTTCGCACAGCAAAGTCGCGATGTGCGGCCCGCCGAACGTGCCAAATCCATCCTGCGTCGCCGACGCGCTGTACGGGTTGCCGCTATCGAACGGCACGCCCATTCCGGCGATGACGAGAAACGCCTGGAAGTAGCCCTGGAACAGCACGTCAACATGAACCCATTGTCCGATGTCGCGACCGTTTCGCATATAACGAAGCGTCGGGTCAAAGACGTTGCCGCTCACCGGCGAGACGCCGTTCTGCACCGACAGCCAGCTTGCGAAATCGGTCATGTAGTCAAGATTTGGAACCGCCGTCGTGATGCGCTGATTGATCTCATTCGCGCCAAAATTGCACGTGTGATACCAAAACTGTGACATCAACGGCCCAGTTCTGTCGCCCGCCGTCAGCCCGCGAAACAACAGATTAGGCGTCACCTGGCCGCTGCCGTTCTTTGGCCCTTTGAAGTCGCTGCCGAAAAGCGTCAGGTCAGCGGCAGCGGCGTTGGCAATTGCGTTTGACGGATAATCTGTAAACGCAACGTCACGCAGCAGCGCCATCCAATAATTCTCAGCAATCTCTGCGGCATTTTCGCCGCTCGCAAACGTCGGTGCCGGCGGCTGGATCGTCGTAAAGCAATCGGCGCCCTCGAGGTCGAACGCAAGACCCGCCTGCGGATTTGTCAGATTGCGGTCGCCGCCCATCGGAATCTGCTCGAATGTCGTCGGGTTTCCCGACCTGAGTGCATCGAGCAAAGCATCATATGCCGCCGGCACGACCTCGCCATTCGCCTGATGCGGCAGCGCCTTTGAGTAACTGGCGATTCGATTGGGATAAAGCTCATCGTCGCCGTTGTTCGGCCGGCTGAATCGACGCGGTATCGGCCGAAAATTATCCTGCGCAGTATCCACGCGATACCGAAAGCTGGCCGCAGCCCGCCGATGATAAAACGAATTGCCGTTGTCGCGGGCTTGCGCCGAAACGGACGATTTCTCGTCCACCAGCGGAACCGCCGCGCCAAACGCTGCAGCCCCGACCGCCGCCGTGCCTAATTTGCCAAAAAACTTTCTACGGCTGACTGTCACGTCGCCCGCAGACGAATTATTTTTCTCTTCGATATTGTTTTTCATAGAGCCTCGCTTTTAATTAAATTGAGTAAACGTAAAGCAGAGTGGCGATAATGGGCATATTATCAAACGCTTTGCTCTTAACTTCCCGTCTGGCATGACGGGCCGATGATTAAGTGAACGGCGGCATTATAACACTCGATCCACCGTAATCCACAACAAAAAAACGTGGGAGGAACTTAAGATTCAGTGTTGCTACTGTCAGCAATCGGCGTCGCTGTTAGTACTGCAAATACGCCGCCGGAATTGGCTTGTCGCCGGCCAGGCCGAATTGTTGGCTCGAAATTCCGCTCGTGCTTTGCAGCAGCCACCATTGTCCGTCGCGGAAAACCGCCGCATCTGTTTTCCCGTCGCCGTCGTAGTCGTCGGGCACGGGGATATCGTTCGCAAGCCCGAACTGAAAAATCGAGAGACCGTCCGTGCTCTGCAGCAGATACCACACGCCGTCGCGATAAACGGCTAGATCGGTTTTGCCGTCGCCATCGTAATCCGCCGGAACGGGTTTGTCCGTCGCCAGGCCGAAATTTGCAACCGCATAACCTAGCGACGAACGATTCAAATGCCATTCGCCGTTGCCGCGATAAACGGCCTGATCGACGCGTCCGTCGCCGTCGTAATCAGCCGGTACAGGCTTGTCGCCCGCGAGACCGAATTGCACGACGTTGAGATAATCACCATGTGCGTTCCGCATCCACCACGTTCCGTTGCGATAGACGGCAAGCTCATCACGCCCGTCACCGTTGTAATCCGCCGGAACCGGAATGTCACCGGGTTGTCCGAACTGAACAGTTTCGTGATAGCCGCCATTCCTAAGCCCGTAAGGAAGCAGCCACCATGTGCCGTCACGAAAAACCGCGATATCCGGAGACCTGTACCAGTGAAACTTTCCGATCGCGATCTTGTCGTTTGGAAGCCCGAATTGTGTGGTAAAGACTCCTGAAGAATACGGCGCATTTCTATTGATGTACCAGTTACCGTTCGACGGACGATAAACGGCAATATCGGCCGTGCCGTCGTCTTCAAAGTCAACCGTCCTCCGCGCTCCGGAATGTGATGGACGGATGCTCAAATCTTGCATGCGCAGACTGTATGGGCCAGCGTCGTTTACTCCGACGGTTTGCGAATCGATAAAAAGATGAAGCGGTGTGTTAAGCGGAAGATAATTGATAGTATCGCTGTCAAGTATCACAGTGCCGCCCGGAGATCCTGCAACATTCACGACGTGACTGCTGCAAGAGATCTGATTAGTGCCGGCGGGACAACCTCCTTGCCTGCCGTCCAAAACATAGATCATCGGACGATACGTCGCCGACGTTGTAGAGACTTCGATTCGCGGGTTCGGACCACGACCGCTGAGTGTAAATGAATAAACGTGATCGGGCCCATTCGCAGTGTAACCGTAATAACAATACTCGATCCATCCGGCATAGTTGACCGAATTGCTCGCTCCCGTAGTATTGCCCGTGTCCGTGTAGGGTGCAGCGGCCGTATAGGTTCCCGCCGGAATGGCGCGGCCCGGACAGTCGTCGTTACCTGCAAATGCGGAAACTAAGTCTAAACTTCCGCTCTGATGCGGCAGGCGAAAGTTGCTCTGCCGCCGCAGAAAGTCGGGCTTGGTGTTGCAGCTCTTCAACCGATCAATGAATCGCGCGGTCCGTTCCGCTACATCAAATTGCGGTTTTTCTGCATCGTCGGCGCGAGCCTCTGTTGTGTTCGACGCCACGATCGCAGGCAATGCCGCGAATATCGAAAAATATCCCAGCTTTTGCCGCCATGTCGTTAGCCACGCGGCGAATGCGTCGCGATTTGAAGCCGCGTTGCCGAGAATCGTGTGACGTTTTGAGTTTTTCGTTACTGATTTCATTGTTCTTCCTCCTTTAATGAAATTTATTAAAGACCAATCCGGCTAAAGTCCGCTGTCGGATAAAATCTGGCCAGACTGCAGATTCTTTCCTTTTGTCTGTCGCTGAGACCGAATTTTCCACGACCCGCGACCCCTTTGTTAAAGCGGTTCTTTCGCCCGTGCGATTCGATCTCGTTGATTCTCTGCTCGACGCCGCGGCGTGCCGCGCCGAGACCGTAAAATTCGAGAACCTTGAGAACACTCGTCGTTTTGTCGTCGATCATTTCTTCGTAAGTCAGCCATTGGACGTCGATTCGATCTTGTTTTTCGGCCAACGCCCACGACGCAACGAACTGAAAATACCAGGGAACAAGATTGTCGATCAGCAAATCGATCTTTGTTTCCGCATCGAATGTCAGCCAGTCGTCGCGAAAATACGAATTCTTAAACGCTCCACGATCGTAAAAATCGAGCAGGCTCACGACGGAGTCAAAGATGTTGCGGACCAGCACGACGGGTTTTATGCCAAACGCCTGCATGAGGTGAATGTTGGCATCGGACGCGCGGGTGTGCTGCTGCGTGACGGTGTCGAGATGAGCCGTCTCCTGAAGAGTGGGCAGGTAAAGCTCCTGTTCGAACTGCCCGGGCGACGCAACCATGAACGCGTCCGCGTAGCCGGTCAGATTCCCAAGCAGATTCTTGAGAAACGTCGAGCCGCTCTTTGGGGCACAGGCAATAAATATGTGCCGCCCGAGCTGCTCAGGCATTATCTCGCTGGTAAAATCTGCGAGCCGGGCCCCTTGCCGTGCACCAAGCAGCGAATTCGTCAGATTGACCTGAAAACCGGGGCCGCGATAAACCGAGATCGCTTTGCGACAGCAGACGAGGCTTTCGTCCGCCTGGCCGTTCTGCAAAAAGAGGATCGAGAGGCTCTGAAACTCGCTGGCGAATTTCTTTAAGAATGTGCTGTCCTCGGCCATCTCACCTTTCATCTCGAGCCGCAACGCCGCATGCATAAAATCCACCGCCGTCTGTATGTCGCCGCTTTTCAAACGCTTTTCGATCAGCAACTTATAACTGAGGAGCAGATTGTGAACCAGATGATCGTAAAACGGCTGATCAACCGTGAGTTTTTGCAACGCGCTCTGAAAGAACGTGATCGCCATCTCGCTGCCGTGCTTTAACGCCTGTGCCCCGAGATCGACCTCCTGCTGCACAACGCTGTAGAGATTACCGCTTCCGTTCGGTGCATCGATTGTTTGAACTGCATGTCTCATAACTAAAATCCTCGAATCTGATCGAAGGCGTTCCTTCCCGACATCGTAACTACCAACCCAAGTCAGTGATTTGTTGCCGCGCATGCGTTGGCGGCTAGAAATCCCATCGAACGCAAAAACTCAATGATCAACCGCGCATTTTCATTTGCCTTTCGATCAACCGTTACCAATGTTATTTCGGCGGATTCGGGAACTTCGTAAACGTCGTCGATGCCGGTAAAATGTTCTATTTCACCCCGCCGTGCCTTTGCGTACATCCCCTTAGTGTCTCGGCTTTCACAAACCTCCAAAGGTGTGTCGACAAATATCTCGACAAAGCGCTCATTTCCGAACATTTGCCGAACCTGATTGCGGCTATGGCGATAGGGACTTACCGCTGCGCAAACGGCAATGCCGCCATGCCTCACGATCTCCGAGGCGACGAAACCTATTCGATTGACATTGATGTCACGGTCTTCTTTCGAAAATCCAAGGCCTTTCGACAAATGCGTCCGAACTACGTCGCCGTCAAGCAAGGTACTTTGCCTGCCTTCTTCAAGAAGCAAAGTCGTAACAACCTCGGCCGTTGTAGATTTGCCGGATCCGCTCAAACCGGTGAACCAAAGGCAAACGCCCTGGCGATGACGCGGCGGGTACGCGTCTCCTAGTATCTTTGCCACTTCATGTCGCGTAAACCATTCGGGCAGTGGATTGCCTCGGCAAAGGAAATCTTCACGGATCCGCGTGCCCGAGAGCGAAATGGTTTTGCGGCCCGCCCCAATCTTATCGATCTCCTCGTACCGCTGCTCTTCTGGCAAGTATGCAAATTCTTGAAATGCAAGTATCTTTACACCGATTTCGCCGCTCAGCTCGAGGGCAAGTGTTTGGGCGGCTAAGGGCTCGTAGAAGGGCTTTCCGTTTGCATCGTTTCCCGGGCTCGCATGATCACGCCCGACAATCAGATGATTTGCTCCGTAGTTTCGCCGAATTATGGCATGCCAAACCGCTTCGCGCGGCCCGGCCATTCGCATGGCCAGCGGCAGCAGTGACAGGAGAACTCTGTCTTTTGGGTAAGCGAGGCCGGCCACCGCTTGATAAGTGCGAACTCTAGTATGGCGATCAACGTCGCCCCCTTTCGTCATACCGACGACCGGATGTAGAAGGAGCGTCCCGTCGATCATTTCGATCGCCCTTTGAGTCATCGCCTCGTGAGCACGATGGATGGGGTTGCGTGTTTGGAAAGCCACCACATCCTCGCGGCCCATCTTGGCAAGACGATCCCGTGTTTGCTTCGGAGTAAGCCTAAGCTCTCGAAAATCGTGGTATTCGGGAAGCTTCAGAACCCGTAACTCGCCCGATAGGTTGAATCTGCCCCATTCGCGAATTTCGGCCACGAGAGGATGACGCGGGTCCGTTGTTCCAGCTACAGCAACTGCAAACCTTTCCCGATCCCACTCGTAGATCTCGCCAATATTCATTATGGCCAAAAGATCGTTTTTCGAATCGCGCAGGGCGATATCGCGGCCGATCTTCAAGTTTGTGGGGTCATCGGTTGATAGAGTGATCGGGATCGGAAATACCGTCCCGTCCGATAGCCTCATCTCATCGAGCACGTTGTTGTAATCGCTTTCCGACATAAAGCCGCGGAGCGGAGAAAACGCTCCGTTCGATAACATCTCAAGGTCGTAAGTTTCCCGCTGAGTGAGCTGAACGGAATGCAAGCCGATAGCGTACGCGAATAGCCCGTCCCGTAGGTCGGGAGCGGCCGACAGATCGACTAGTTCGCCCTTATAGGGCTTGATAAGCGTGGTTTTATTCTTCATGGCAGAAACATCGATTTTCTCAGGGCAAAAGTACCGCCCGAACTGGCGTAGCGGTTTTGAAAGGACGTGACCGACGCATCGGCCTTTTGGCGTCTCAGCGCCTGAGCGCCGAGCTCGACCTCCTGCCGCACAACGCTGTAAAGATTTGTGCTTTCCGTTCTGTGCGTCGTTTGTTTGAACTGCTTGTCATAACTAATTCCTCGTGTCTAAGATGAGGCGTTCCTGTCCTTGTTGGAACGCCTCAAAAGCGTAACCGCACAACAAATGACTACTGCAGGAATAGAGCCACCTGAAGAGTTGCACACGGGTTTGCCATCGAACATCCGCCGGGAAATGTCGTTAGCTGTAATGCTAAAACAGCCGGATCCGCGCTTGCCGGTCCGTGCGAGCGAATGGCCATATGAATCGTCGCAGCTTTTGCATCTACAATGCCGGGCGAGGGATTCGGCATATTCGGAAACATCGGATTAAGATAAAATCCAGAATTGTCGCCTTCCTCGAGATAGCCGCTAAAATCCGCCCTTCCGCCTGCGCCGACAATAGTTCCGCCGCCGAATTGCAGCGAACCGTTGACCAGCGGGTTATTAAGATCCGGCGGAGAGCAACTGGGCGTAGCACAAAACTCCGGGTTGTTATAAATAGCCCACCAGAGCGTTGCAACGTGCCCCGGCGTAAGCCCCGATGTGGAAATTTCACCAAGTACGCCTTTGTTGTTTCTCGCAAGCGATGCGCCGGCTTGCGGAACGACTGCCCCGGTGGCAATCACGTTGACCGTTGCGATTGTGGTTTTGACATTGCCGCTCTTTTCACTCTGAGCGTTTGTTTGAGTGGTAATGACCAACGCTAAAAGCGCGGCACAAAATACGATAGTCGTTAAACGACCAAAAATTGACTTCTTCATAATGATCTCCTTATTTTTTCATCGAGAGAGATTTTCCCCTTTAATTGTTAACGCGACAGTTTGCGAAAGCAGAGGTCAAAATAATTTAAAAAAATTGAACTTTTGGCGAAATGAGCGGGTTTTTGGAATGTTCTGCGTGATTTTGAGGCTTCGGTTGCAGAGTGGTTTACCTGCAACCGAAGCGTTTGAGAGAGTTTAATGAGCCGCTTTACGAATTTGACATCTCGCCTGAGGCTTCAGAAATTGAGCGTTTCGAGAGCGATTGTTCTCTTTTTCTTTGCGAGTAAATCTGTTGTCATATTCAAACTGCCGTTAATTTTCTGACTTTCTTCATTGTCGAAAATTCCCGTTCCGCCCGTTCCCTGCAGGTCTATCTGTGTTTGTTTGCCGATGAGTTCGCCCTTCTTGTTGACGATTTCCTGAATGTCGCCCGACATCACTTCGCCATAAACCGTTCCGACATAAGCACCGTCGCGGAAAACCGCCACCGACCACACACCGCCCGTTACGGCGACGCCCTTAAACATCTCGCGGGAGTTAACCGACACCGTCATGTAACGCGACTCCGCTTCGCCCAGACTGATCAGCACATACGTGTTGCCGTATTGGAATCTGCTCACCGGGTCCTGATTTCCAGCCGAACTTTCGACTCCGTCGTAAATAAACCCCTTCGCAAGTTCGTTTTCGGCTGAGACTGCGGCGGTCATTAAACC
>JBAUGW010000038.1:0-134369 GCA_049679945.1 Pyrinomonadaceae bacterium
GGCGGCTGATTGCGTATCTCAATTCTCTTGTTCTTTTTCCGCCGGATGATACGGCTTCAACGCTTGATCCGGGCAATCACAATACATCGGGCTTTCCACAGTTTGGACACGGTAGCATTCGGTTGACCACGCTTTTCAACGACCCGAATGACCCTGAGTGATCGGAAACGAACCCGCGGACGGACAACTAGGGTCATGAAGTTAAAAATATTAAATTTGGAGGACAAAACAATGAACACGAAACACATAATCGGAATACACCGCATGTTCTTGACGATCGCGTTGCTGATTCCGCTGACCTTTGCGGCGCCGGTGACAGCGGCTACATCGCAATGCACGACGACGGTTACGACGGTAAGCCCGACGAATACTTTCGTCAGAACCTTTACGTATATCGTCTGGGGTACGATCACCGGAAACTGGAGCTCGGCGTTTACGGTGGTATTACGAAACGTGACTTACAACGTCACGACAAACACGCAGTGCGCGCCACGCTAGCGAGCATGCTAGTTTAGACATTAAGACGGCGGCAAACGCGTCGTTCGCCGCCAAAAGGTCATACAGCGTGGAGTGAATTCGATCAAGTTAGCTTATTCTGAAAAATAAGCGTGAATGCACGCCGCGTAGCGGCTAGATTCAGATCGTCGCTCCGCGACATTCCGCATAATTTGCAGAAGCCCGCACGAAGTAAGGGCGCTGTTGGATATTTTGCAACGGTAGCTTTGTCTGCTGAACACGAGCCGCTTTCGCGTCTAGTCCAGCAATAGTAAGTTCGGTCGAAGTAGTATGCCGCGTGTTTTACACGCTCGTAATCTCTTGCGCAAAAAACCCCACGTTCCGCTTTCGCCTCACGCGGGGCTAAAGTTATGCCGTCTGCTTCGCAGACTGACTCGAGGCGGACAGGAGTGTCCGCGTTCCGTTTCAGTTACTTCTTCCCACCGACGAGGTTCATTTCATCGACGACCCATTTTGCACCGCCGAATTTCTCGGTGACGAAAAGAACGTACCTGATATCGACCGAGATGGTGCGATTCTTTTCGGTGTCGAAGTAAAAGTCGTTGCCGAGACCCTGATAGTTTCCGTCGAAACACAGGCCGACCTGTTCGCCTTTTGCGTTGAGGATCGGTGAGCCCGAGTTGCCGCCAATTATGTCGGTCGTCGAGAGAAAGTTGACGACGACGCTGTCACCCGAGCCGTAACGGCCAAAATCTTTGGCGTTCTGCAGATCGACAAGCTTTTGCGGAGCATCGAACGGCTTTACGCCGGTGTCTTTCTCGATCATTCCGCGAATCGTCGTGAACGGCGTGCGAAACTCGGCTTCGCGCGACTGATAGCCTTTCACGTAGCCGTATGAGAATCTTAAGGAAGAGTTTGCGTCCGGATAGACGGGCGACATGCCTTTCATCTCGGTGAGAGCCTGCATATAAGCGAGGCGAAGGCGGTCGATGTTTGCGCCGAACTTTGCCGTGCGGGCCGCGAGCGCCATGCGTTCGTCGACTACTCCGGCGACGAACGGATGAGCAGCCTTAATATCGTTCCATGACACCGAGTAGAGACCGAGGAGATGTTCCGGCGTCGCATGCGGACCATCGGCGATCTCAGCGGCGAATGCAGCCTCGGCTTCCCGACGAGCCTTGCCTTTTTTGTTTTCAAATTTGGCGTCGGCGGCGGCGAAACGCTGGTTCGCCGGCAGATTGTCAAATTCCTTGAAAAAGAACTTGAGCAGCTCGCGCTCGTGCGCGGGTTCGCGGTTCTTTAGCGCTTCGGCGATCTCGGCGAGCTTCGCAGTTTTTTGCGCTGCGTTGAGAGTGCGGCCTTGCTTAACCGAAGTTGCTGCGGCGACGACCTGACCGAGAACAACACCGGAGATCGGATCGGGGAATCGGCGCATGATAACGTCGCGTTTCTGAGCCGCGTTGGATTCCTCGGACAGAGATTTTAGTTCGGCGAGGACGTTGCCGTATTTTTTCTGACGTTCGGGGTTCGCCGCGATCCAGATTGCCATGCGGGCTTCATCGGCCTGACGCTGCTGCACGGCCTGAACACGCTTCAATTGCAGGTGCCCGCCTCCGAACGCCTTGCGCGAATTATCATAACTCGCAATGTCGCTTTGGAAGGCGATGCGTTTCTCCTCGTCGGTGGTCCCGATCGCACGAAGGCTGTCGCTCTCAGCCGTCAACCACCTTTCGAGAAACGGAAAGTTTGCGTCGCGTGCGTAGATGACCGACCAGCTTTCGCGATAACGCGTCGTGCCGCCCGGATATCCGAGTACAAAGACGAAATCATTATCTTTGAGGCCGTTGAGGCTTATCGAGAGAAACTTTTTCGGTTTGTAGGGAACGTTATTCGGCGAATAGTCAGCCGACGAGCCGTCGGGCGCGACATACGCGCGAAGGAACGTGAAATCGCCGGTGTGCCGCGTCCATTCGAAATTGTCCGGATCGCCGCCATAGACGCCGATGTTGCGCGGCGGCGCGTAAACGACGCGGATGTCCCTGATCTGCTGAGTCTCGTATAGATAGTAAAAATAACCGCTGTTCAGCATCTGAATGCGCACGGTCGCACCGGCTTTCGCCTTTGCCTGCTCGGCGGCTTGTAAATCGTCGGTGTTGGACTTGATCTTTGCTGCAAGGGCTTCGCCGGTCAAGGCTTCGGTACCGGCTTTGATCTTTGCCGTTACGTCCTCGACGCGATTTGTGAGAAAGATCGAGTAATCTTTTCCCGAGATCTCGCCGGCGCGGCTGTCGGTCTTAAAGCCCGTTTCAACGAGGTCTTTCTCCGGCGTCGAGGCTGCGACAAGAGCGTCAAAACCGCAGTGGTGATTTGTCAAAATCAAACCTTCGGGCGAAACAAACTCCGCCGTGCAGCCGACACTGAGGCGAATCACGGCATCGGTCAGACCACCACCGTTCGGGTTGTAAACTTCTTCGGGCTTGATCTTCAGGCCCTTTTTCTTGAGCGGTAGAGAAGCGATCTGGCCGGGCGCGTACATTCCCTCGTCAATGCCGAAGGTGAACGGCACGGACGTAAATAAAATCGCGACAAACATCGCGAGCGTAAATAAGCGGTTATTTTTCAATTTCATAGAAATGTTTTGTCCTCAAATAAGTTTGCAAGATGTTGGAAGTATAACCGATGAGATGGCAGCGTGTCAGTAGCCCGCACTTAAGTAAGGGCGCCCACTAATGATCAAAGGCGCCCTCCTTTACAGTCGGGCTACTGACACCGAGCGGGCTACTGACACCTCGACTTCGGCGCAAAAAAAGCCGTCCTTTCAGACGGCTTATATAAACTTTAGAAACAGTCATTTTTTGACGATCATTGTCAGATCGGTCGGCTCGGGCGGCAGGAAGTGACGCGGATTTACCGGTTTTTCGCCGAGACGCAGCTCGTAATGAAGATGCGGGCCGGTCGAGCGTCCGGTCGAACCGACGTAACCGATGAGCTGGCCACGATTGATCGTATCGCCGACGGTTACTTCAACCTTTGAAAGGTGTCCGTAACGGGTAATCAGACCATTGCCATGATCGATCTCGATCATATTGCCGTAGCCGCCGGTCCAACCTGCTTTGACGATCGTTCCGTTTGCCGGTGCAACGACCTGATCGCCGCGTTCGCCGTCGATGTCCATGCCAGGATGAAACTCATACGAACGTCCACCGAACGGATTACGGCGAAAACCGAATTCGTTATTGATTTTGCCAAGATGAGCCCACATCGTCGGCAGAGTGGCCGGGTCGCTACTCTTTTGAATCTCACCAAGCTCGCCGTCGAGTTGTTTTGTTTCGCCGTCAAGTTCGTTATCGTCAACCGGTCCCCCACTATTGAAAGCAAAATCCTGAGGGGCAGGCTGCTCCTGAGACTGGATTTCAATGTCGGTTCTGATCGGTTCGGCGGAAAGTTTCGTGAGAATCGATGCGTTGGATACTGTTTCTATAAATGCGGGGTTATTAAAAAGTTTTGATGCCACGAGCGACACGCTCGTAATTCCAAAACACAAAAATACACTCACAACGCCGAAGTGCACGACGCGCTTCGAAATAGCAAGCCTCTTAATATAAATTCCTGATTTTGATGAATGCGATAAAAGAAAAGCGTACGCCTTGTCGTTTTTCTGCATTATTTGCTGTACAAGCTCCTTAAAATGATTTCGTACCGAAAAGCCAATGTTCCGGCACACGGAATCACGCAAGAATAGCCGCTAGCGACTAACGCGAAACCTAGAACAAGAGTCAAATTATAATTAGAAAACTCTCGCTTATTAAATACTCGCCCCTGAGAATACAGAGACATCCCGCTTGATGTTCCAAATAACCTGAATGTGTTACCTGGCACCTAATAAGACCACACGCCTGTGGAAAACGCAAACTCACGAACGCAAAAGCTGCGAGTTTGCTGATGGCGGCAATAATAATGGGTTATGAATACTACGCGTTTCTCTGTCTGCCTTGCCACGCCCGAAAGATCATAAATGCCACGGACGCAAAGACGCCGATAAAGAGAATTACGATCAAAATCTTGACGGCAAGTGCCAGAAAACCGACGAAACCGATCAGGGCCTTGAGCAGCGTGATAACCAACGCGATGATCACCAAGATACTGCTGACGATGCCTGCTCCTTTTATAAAGCCCATGATAAAACTCCTTCAATAAATAATACTAAATATCTTTCCAGCTGCCACTGCGCGAGCGGTCGGCAAAATCACTGACGTTGTAATCAGCGGACGGATAACTTGTTCTGCTGAGCGCAAAATTTGCCGATTGAGAAGATGTTGCCCATGCCGAACTTTCCTTCTTTTTGAAAATGTAACCACGCAGCACGTAAACCCCAAGCGCGATCAACATCACTGGCAACAATGCACGCAAAATAAAACCGGTGCTCAAAACCCGTTGGAAAATAAACGTCAGTCCGAGAAGCCCGAGGACGATGCCCCACAGTTTCGGATTTCCCGAAAACCGTTTGACGAGAATGTCGTCCGCAACATCCGGCGTGAGGCCAGAACGAATCATTTGTGCCGTTCGCCACGAATCGAGAGCCGCGAAGAACCACATGCCAATAAAGCCAAACACGAACAATGCGGTTTTTGTGAGGATTGCCATCTGGAACAATCCGACGAATACGCCGAAATAAACAAGAGCCTTTACGGTCTGACCATTATATGCCGCACCGAGTCCAGGACAGACCATCGACAGAACGGTTGCCATAAACGGCGACGTGCGGCGTTGAACAAAATTAACGGTATTCGCTCGGTTTTGTTGTCGAAGCAGATCAACGCCCGTCACAATACAGTCCTGACAATACGGAAAGCCCTTGATGCGGTGATCGCATGCGGGACACAACGCCCGTCCGCAGCCGTTACAGCCGACAACCGCGGCGTTGTGTGTGTGATAGGCACAATTCATTATTTCTTTTCCTCGCTATCGACAAAGGTCGTGCCCGAAACCGGTTCTTGATTTGTTTGTTCGATTGCGGCGGGCTTGCCGCTCAACGCATCGGCGCTTTGCTGATACGTCGATTCGGCAAGTTCATAACTCGTTTGATAAACGCCTGCGAGCGAGCCGTCGGCTGACACCGTTTGACTAAAAACCAAGAAGGCGATCATAAACATCATCGCAACGGGCGCGAGCTGCGGAACACCGATCGGGAACCGAAGCCCGCGAATCCATTCTGCTGCGCGAGAGCCGAACGAAGCCTTCATTTCTTTTGCTTGTTCGGTGCCGAGCGTCAAATTCAAAATCCGTTCGTGCAAACCGGCGGGCACCGAAAGTTCGTCCAATTTGTACGTGTAACAGGCTGCGATTGAGCGAACGACCATGCCGGGCAGATCTTCGCACGACGCGCATAATGACGCGTGGCGTTCCCAACGGTGGAACATCTGAGCCGGTAAAAATCCGTCGAGATAATCGGTTAGAGAACTTTCAAAATCGTTACACGGCATCGCCGTCTCAGGCATCGTCATAGACAAAACGCGGGCCTCGAGGCGCGTTATCGGCGAAGTCCGAACCGACATCTGATGACAAACATCCAGCGATTCTTTTACATCATTGAGCAGGGCGTGGCAGAGTGGGCAGGACAAAGCGTGAGCGGCAACGGCCTTGTGCACCGGCGCATCGAGGGTCTTGTCGAGATAATCAGTCAGCAGTTCTTCGAACGTCGAACAATTAAAAATGTCTAGCTGCTCAGTCATAAACTAATTAAAAATTCCTAATGTCACTACTTGTTCACTGTTCATTTCACTGTTCAAAATCAACTAAATCGTTACTACCCTCATGCGTCTCAAAATCTTTGCAAGCTCGATGCGTCCGCGATTGATCCGCGATTTGACCGTACCCTCGGGAATTTTCAAAACATCGACGATCTCCTGATAGGTCAGTTCCTCAATGTCACGCAAGATCACGCAAGTTCTCAAATCCTGCGGCAGTTTGTCAATGCCTTCTTGCACTTGCGACGCCAGTTCTTTACGTTCCATTTCCTTGTGAGCTGAAGTTCCAGCCGCACGAAGGTGATAATGGTGGTCGTCAACCGCGTCGGCCATTGAGTTTTGCGGGTTGCGCTGCCGGTGGCGGTAATCGTCGATTATCAAATTGCGGGCGAGCCGCATTAGCCAATTTGAGAGATCGCCCTGCTTCGGATCATATTGCTCGAGCGAGCGATAGACGCGGATAAAAACGTCCTGTGTTAAATCTTCGGCGGCGTCAACGCTCGACGTGAAGCGATACGCGAGATTGAAGATTCGTCGCGAATAGGCCGACACGATATCTTCCCACGCCGTACCATCGCCCACGCGGGCCAGTCGCACGAGTTCAGCACCATTAATTTCGGTTACAGCCTTTATTGCTTCCAAAAACGTTATTCTCCCGAAACTTCTTATTGGCTGCGGCCAAAAACTGCTAGACACGCGGCCCCGCCTTGTCAATGTTTGGTTACGAGACGCGGAAAATAAAAGTTCCAACTAAAACGATAGCACGATTTTGTGGCTGGGATTTAGAATTTCGCGGCAGAATACTGTATCTTTTGAGGTTACTGACTGAACTTCTGCACTAGAAAATTTTGCGCAAATACATCAAATTCGCCATTCTTCTTCTTCTTACGATTGCCATCTTTTGGTTTTTCGGACGCAATCTCGATTGGCAAGAAGTAAGTGCGAGTCTGCGACGCGCCGATCCATGGCTACTGGCGGCGGCCGTGATTATTATTTGCATCGGCTATTTTTTGCGGGCAGTTCGCTGGAAGGTTCTGCTCGAACCGATCACTGAATCAAATTTGAAAGAGCTTTTTGCGACAACAACGGTCGGATTCACGGCAATCTTTTTGATCGGACGCGCCGGCGAGATAGTCCGTCCGATGTGGCTGCCGATGCGAGACCGACGCGTCCGGCCGAGCGCGGCTCTTGTCACGCTCGGTCTCGAACGCATCTTCGATCTCGCCGCGTTGGTTACATTCTTTGCGGTGAATCTTCTGTGGTTCAAGCCGCAGCCGGGACGCGAGCACGAGTTCGAATATGTCACGCTCGTTGGCTGGCTGATGTTTGCCGGCGTGATCGCCGGTTTTATTGCGTTGATAATCTTTCAGCGGATCTCAGATCGATTTATCGCGTGGGCAACCCGCGTTACCGACAAAAAGTGGATTCCGAAAAGGCTGCAAAAGATTTCACTAAGCATTTCTAGACAGCTCGCATCTGCACTCGCGATCTTGCGTGACTGGCGCGAGACGTTTTGGGTTTCGTTCTGGACCTTTTTGTTGTGGCTTGCGATCGCAGTGCCGACGTGGCTCGTGCTGCTGGCGTTTGGGCTGCCGATCACTTTTAGCGACTCGCTGTTCATCATGGGTTTTGCGGCTGTGAGCTCGGTCGTGCCGACGCCGGGCGGAGCAGCCGGAGCGTTTCATACGGCGACGGCAGCGAGTTTGCTATTTCTAAAAAACGACATTCGACGCGAAGATGCCGCCGCAGTTTCAATCGCGATGCATCTCGTCTATTTTGCTCCGGCGGTCATTTTTGGTTTATATTACTTCTTTCACGGCGACATTAGCGTTGAACGATTTCGCAGCCTGCTCTCGAGCGAGAATGCCGAGCGCGAGATCGAATCCGACTCGCCGGATTTTGCGACTGAAAACTGACGGCTGACCCTTGCTACTGTTTATGCGTTGTCCTTTTTGTTCACATCTTGAAGACAAAGTAGTTGATTCGCGCGAGGCGAAGGATGGCGATGCGATTCGCCGCCGCCGCGAATGCCTCGAATGCGGTCGCCGCTTCACGTCCTACGAACGCATCGACCAGATTCCGTACATGGTCGTTAAAAAAGATGGTAAGCGCGAGCATTTCGACCGCGACAAAGTTATGGGCGGCTTGCTCAAAGCAGCTGAAAAGCGTCCCGTCTCGACAACCCAGCTTGAGAAGATCGCCGACGAGGTCGAAAAAAATGTGCAGGATTCGCTCGATCGCGAACTGCCCGTAAGCGACATCGGTAAAGTCATCATGCGTCGTCTCAAAACTCTCGACAAAGTCGCCTACGTTCGCTTCGCGTCGGTTTATCTCGAATTCGCAGACGTTTCAGAGTTTATGACAGAGTTAAAACAACTGGTTTATAAACGCGACCGTAAGGCAGCGAAAAAGCCGAAACCCAAGAAAGATAAAAAGGCATTCTCATGACTGACGAGCGAAGAAAATATGAAAGAAGAGATTTCCGAAAACAGATTTCGCTGGAATTCGTCTCTGGAAAACGTCAGGTCAGCATCGCCGACATGGGCATGGAGGGATGCTACGTCGACTCTATCATCGAGGTCAGGGAAGGCGAGTTGGTCGCGTTTGAACTAGCTACTGATCAGTCGGCCAAACGTTTTGTCGGCAAGGTCGCTTACGTTTTGCCGGGGATGGGATTCGGGATTCAGTTCGTGGACCTTACCGAAGAACAACAACTGTTTTTGGCCGTATTCATGAATTCATAGACCTCCACAGGTTTTGGTCGTGAACGTTGCGGCCCAGGTTTTTCCTTTCGTTGCCCTTTTCACCCTAATTACCTAACATAAGGTTTATGGTTGAACTCGACGAATTTCCGGTCGCGCTTTCCGAGAGCGAAGCGATAGAGCCTATGATGCAGATTCCACCGGAGTTGCCGGTGCTGCCGTTGCGCGACATCGTGATCTATCCGTTTATGATCGTGCCGCTGTTTGTGTCGCGTGACCGCTCGATCCGCGCGGTCGAAGAAGCGCTGAACAAAGACCGCATGATCCTGCTCGTCTCGCAAAAGGACGTGAATAAAGAAGAGCCGGAGCAGGACGATCTTTATACGGTTGGCACGGTCGCGATCATTATGCGGATGCTAAAGCTGCCCGACGGCCGCATACGAATTTTGATACAAGGGCTTTCGCGTTGTCGCGTTGATAAAGTTGCGGGCGCCGGGCAATACGTGACATCAAGTGTCACGCCAATCATTGAGCCAATGGGCACGGAAAATTCGCTTGAGGTCGAGGCGTTGATCCGCAACATCCGCGGTTCGATGGATCGAGCGGCGAGTTTGGGCAAAAACATTTCGCCCGAGGTGCTCGCGATCATCGCAAACCTCGACGACGCCGGCAGACTTGCCGACCTTGCCGCGTCGAATCTGGAACTGAAGGTCGAAGACGCGCAAAGCGTGCTCGATATCGAAGAGCCGATCGATCGGCTGCGCAGAATTAACGATCTGCTTAGCAAAGAGATCGACGTTCTTACGGTGCAGCAAGAGATCAATTCGCAGGCGCGTGCCGACATCGACCGCTCGCAGCGTGAGTATTTTCTGCGGCAGCAGTTGAAGGCGATTCAGGCCGAGCTCGGCGAGGGCAACGAACTGTTCGAAGAGATCGAGCAGTATCGCGACAAAATATTAAAGGCCAAGATGCCCGAGACGGCTGAGGAAGAAGCCTTAAGGCAACTCAAAAAACTTGAGCGAATGCACCCCGACACGGCTGAGACGGCGACTTTGCGTAACTGGCTCGACATAATGACCGAGCTGCCGTGGGCGAAGGCTTCGAAAGATAACCTCAATCTCAAAAAGGCCGAACGGATTCTCGACGAAGATCATTACGGCCTCGACCGCGTCAAAGAGCGAATGATCGAGTCGCTGGCCGTTCGCAAACTCAAAGAAAAACCTAAGGGGTCGATACTGTGTTTGGTCGGCCCGCCGGGCGTCGGCAAGACTTCGCTCGGCCGCTCTGTTGCACGGGCGCTGAATCGAAAATTTGTGCGGCTCAGCCTAGGCGGTCTGCACGACGAAGCCGAGATTCGCGGCCATCGCCGCACCTATGTCGGGGCGATGCCGGGTCGGCTGATTCAGGCGATCCAGCAGGCTGGGACTAATAATCCGCTCATCATGCTCGACGAGATCGACAAGGTCGGTGCCGATTTTCGCGGCGATCCGTCGAGCGCGCTGCTCGAGGTGCTCGATCCGGAGCAGAACGCGACTTTCCGCGATAACTATCTCGGCGTCACATTCGATCTGTCGAACGCAATGTTCATGACGACGGCGAATATTCTCGACACCGTGCAGCCCGCGCTTCGCGACCGAATGGAGACGATCTCGCTGTCGGGCTACACCGAGGAGGAAAAGCTTGAGATCGCAAAGCGGCACCTGATCCCGAAGCAGATCGAGGAGAACGGCCTCGAACGATCGGATGTGAGATTCGACCGCAAGGCGATCGCAAAGATGATCAGCGAATACACACAGGAAGCCGGTTTACGGCAACTCGAGCGCGAGATCGGCAAAGTTTGCCGCAAGGTCGCGCGGCAAAAAGCTGAGAACGACGCCGAATTTGAATCGATGCGGGTTACCGCTGAAAATCTGAAAAACTATCTTCGCGTGCCAAAGATCTTCAACGAAGGAGCTCTCAAGAAAGATCAGATCGGCACCGTTACCGGTCTCGCGTGGACGGCGGTCGGCGGCGACATCCTGTTTATCGAGGCTCTAAAAACCAAAGGTAAGGGTAAGCTGCTGCTCACAGGCCAGCTTGGCGAGGTGATGCAGGAATCTGCGCAGGCTGCGTTTTCATATGCAAAGGCGCGTTCAAAGGAACTCGGCATCGACGAGTCGGTGCTCGAGAATTACGACATTCACATTCACCTTCCCGAAGGCGCGATACCAAAGGACGGCCCGAGCGCTGGCATCACGATGGCGACGGCCCTTGTCTCGGTTCTTTCGCAGCGTCCCGTGCGAAAGGATGTAGCGATGACCGGCGAGATCACGCTACGCGGCAATGTGCTGCCCGTCGGCGGCGTCAAAGAGAAGCTGCTCGCGGCCCGTCGTGCGAAGATAAAAACGGTCATTCTGCCAGAGCCGAATGAGCGCGATCTTGAGGATCTTCCGCAGGAAGTCCGCGACGATTTGACCTTTATATTTGTGGAAAACGTGCAGCAGGTCTTCGATGCCGCGCTGAGAGAGAGTAAATTGCCAGTTGAAAAGCCAAAAGCACGAGCTTTGAAAGCGGCGTGAGCGAGCTGATGTCTTTATTTTGAGAGGGTTTTTCGCGTTGACCTGTCCATTTTCATAGGTTATCCTTTTAAGGTTGCTGCTTAACGCGGAACTTTTGTGACGCACGGGCGTTAAAAGCGGTGACAACAAACGATTTAGGCCTTTCACACTCTGCTTGAATCAGTTAACAAATTTATAGAAACGATTTAATGAAGTTATTTATAGCCAAATTTTTCTGCCTGACGGCAACAGCATTTTTCTTTCTGAATTCGACGGCGATCGCTCAGATCACTAGTTCACGCTCGAGCAATGATACACGCACGCCTGAGGTTTTCAAGGCTCAAGACGCGGTGGATAGCGTTTTGGCTGAATCGGGACGGGCCTTTAATGAAGGCCTGCTGGCCTACGAGGACAACAAGCTGTCTGAGGCGGGTGCAAAATTTAATAAGTCTGTCGAGGTCTTTCTTTATTCAACGCTTAACATTCAACGCGAACCAAAACTGCAAGGCTGTTACAACCAGCTTATCGAAACGATATATCGCATCGAGTTTCCGTCAGAGACGCAGTTGCCACAAGTGAAAAATCTTGCTCAGACATGCAGCTGGAGAATCGACGCAAACTTAGCTGACAGAATTGCGACGATAGCCAAATCGCGCTTGAATAAGGCAGTGGCTGTTCCCAGCGGCGTTTCTGTCGCTGCGAACACATCGCCGGCGACTCAGACAAAGATAGGCTTTAACACGCAAGAATTTGAGCCTTCGCCGCTCGACGAGCTTTCGCGCCTCGAACTCACAGTCGATGAGCAGCAGATCGAGAATAATCCCGTCGCGCAAGCCCAATATCAATACATCCAGTACGCCGTCGCAAATAAATCGCTCGGGTTTACGTTTCAGGTTCACCCGATGATCCAGCAATACATCAACTACTATCGCGGCCGCGGCCGCACGACGATGGAAGTCGGACTGTATCGCTCGGGAATGTTTATGCGAATGGCACGCCGCATCTTCAAAGAAGAAGGTCTGCCTGAAAATATCACGTGGCTCGGTCAGGTCGAGAGCGCGTGGAAGCCGGGCGCGATGTCGCACATGGCGGCGTCGGGACTTTGGCAGTTTATTCCCGGCACTGGAGCTCGATATGGTTTAAGACGCACGGCTTTTATCGACGAGCGAAACAGCTTTGACGAAGCGACACGGGCGTCGGCTCGCTATTTGAAGTTTCTCTTTAACCGCTATGGCGACTGGGAACTCGCAATGGCCGGTTACAACTGCGGCGAAGGCAACGTCGATCGAGCGATCTCACGCGCCGGGAGCCGAAATTTCTGGGCGGCGTATCCATACTTGCCGCGTGAAACTCGCAACTACGTCCCCAATATTCTTGCGACGATCTTGATCGCAAACAACCCCGGCGAATACGGTTTTGGTCATATCCGCCCGGCCGCACCGCTTCAGTATGACCGCATTCGGGTGCCAGGAATGACGAACCTGAGTATCCTCGCGCAGGCATCGGATTCCAGCGTGCAGTATATTCGTTACCTCAATCCGCACCTTCGCAGCAACACGACGCCGCCGGAGCCGTACATCGTAAACGTTCCTGCGGGCAAGGCGAACGAGGTCGTCGCCATCTTCAAACGCATTCCGGCGACGAAGATCAACACGACGAATCTCGCAAACTCAATGTTAGGTGAAACCTGGCAGACAGTCGCCAACCGCACGGGGGTGAGCGTGGGCGACCTGATGGCCTCGAATCCCGGCATGGAAGTTCCGCGCGGCAAGGTAGTCATTCCGTTCAAGGGTAACGGCGTTCAGAACATCGTTTATTCACGTCCTACAAATGTTCC
Source organism: Pyrinomonadaceae bacterium (assembly GCA_049679945.1). Taxonomy (GTDB): domain Bacteria; phylum Acidobacteriota; class Blastocatellia; order Pyrinomonadales; family Pyrinomonadaceae; genus OLB17. Next base: position 13,280 of record JBAUGW010000038.1, read on the forward strand.
TGCGGCGACGAGCGGCGTAAGAAGCGTCAAAGCGAAATCCGGCGACACAGTGCAAAAACTTGCCGAGCGTGAAAAGGCCGATCCGGTCGAAGTTGCAAAGTACAACGGCCTGCTTCCGAATTCCGTCCTCGGTGCCGGTCGCGAGATCAAACTGCCGCCACGTGGAAGTAAGTAGGTAAACTTACACAGATTTTGTAGCCAGGTGTCTTACGAACCTGGCTTTTTGTTTGCGATTTGACAAATGTTTCGTCTGTAACTATTCTAGTTACAGATATGGCGGCAAACAGTCAATTCTCGATGGCGGTGCACATCCTCGCGATGCTTGCGCGAGCCGGCAACGAAAAGGTGAAATCCGCGTGCATCGCGACGAGCGTGAATACAAACGCCGTTGTCATTCGCCGCCTTCTGAGCCAGTTGAATCAGGCCGGACTGGTAGCGTCGCAGACAGGAGCGTCCGGCGGAACAAAGCTGTCAAAACCGCCCGCCGACATCAGCCTTTGCGAAGTCTACAAAGCCGTCTCGTGCGGCGAGGTTTTTGCGCTTCATGCAAAAGCGCCGAATCAGGATTGCCCCGTCGGTAAAAATATTGAGGCCGTGCTTTGTAATTTGCAAAAAGAGATCGACCGCAGCGTTGGCGAAAAGCTCAGTCAGTTTACGCTCGCGAGTGTGATCGATGCGGTCAGTGGCCAGTAGTCAGTAGACAGTTGTCAGTATAAGGCGAATAGTGAAGGCATTAGAGATACAGGAGTTTGGCATAGAGAAACTCGCTTTAGTCGAGCGTGAAATGCCGCAACTCGGGGACGACGAAATTCTCGTCAAACTTCACGCGGCTTCGCTCAACTATCGCGACGTGATGGTTGTCAATGGAACTTACAATCCGCGGATGAAGCTGCCTGCAATTCCGTTTTCTGATGGCGCTGGTGAGGTTTTCGCCGTTGGCAATAATGTCACGAAATGGAAGGTCGGAACTCGCGTGTGTTCGGTCGTGATCCCAGGCTGGGTCGATGGCGGCCCGACTGCCGAGACTGCAAAGTCGGCTATCGGCGCAGGCAAGTTTGACGGCGTGCTACGGGAATACGCGGCATTTGGCGAAGATGCGGTCGTTGCAATGCCCGAGCATTTATCTTTCGAAGAAAGCTCGACTTTGCCGTGTGCGGCGGTGACAGCATGGCACGCGTTGGTTGTTTCAGGCAAGATCACATCGGGCGATACTGTTTTGACGCTTGGGACAGGCGGCGTTTCGATTTTTGCGATACAGTTTGCAAAATTGTTTGGAGCGAAAGTTATCGCGACATCGAGCAGCGACGAAAAGCTCGCGAAAGCAAAACAGCTTGGCGCCGACGAAACTATTAATTATCGCGAGCATGAAGATTGGGACAAGATCGTGCTCGAACTTACTGCCGGCAAAGGCGTCGATCATGTCGTAGAAGTTGGTGGCGTCGGTACACTTGCGAGATCAGTGAAATCGGTTCGCGTCGGCGGTCATATCGCACTGATTGGTGCGCTCAATATGTCTGGCGAATTCAATCCGATACCGTTGTTTATGAAGGCAATCAGAATGCAGGGAATATTTATCGGGTCTCGCGCGATGTTTGAAGCGATGAACGCAAAGATTGCCGAGAGCAAGCTGCGGCCGGTGATCGATCGCACTTTTGAATTTAACGAGACTCGCGAGGCTTTGAAATTTATGGAGACGGGAGCGCATTTTGGCAAGATTGTCGTGAAATTTTAGTTTATGAAGATCGGAATTTTAGGTTCGGGCAATGTCGCACAGGTTTTGGGCAGCGGCTATCTCGCAAAAGGCCATGAGGTCATGCTCGGCACGCGCGACGCCTCTAAACTGGCCGAATGGCTGAAAAATGCTGGTGAAAAAGCGACTGTCGGCAGTTTTAATGACGCGGCGAAGTTCGGCGAGATCGTCTTTTTAAGTGTTCACGCGAATGCAATCGATGCGGTGATCGAGCTTGCGGGCAAAGATCATTTCAACGGCAAGATCTTGATCGATCTGTCGAACCCGATGGATTTCGCCGACGGCGTGCCGCCGAAGTTCACAGCGACGGTCGGCAATTCGCTTGGGGAACGGTTGCAGCGAAGTTTGCCGGACGCAAACGTCGTAAAGGCCTTCAACTCGATCGGTATTGCGGTGATGACAGACCCGAAATTCGGCGGCGAAACCGCGACGCACTTTATCGCCGGCGACAACGATGCTGCTAAGGTGCAGGCGACAAAACTCATAGAGGAATTTGGCTGGGACGTGATCGATGTCGGCGGCATTGAGCAGTCGTTCTTTCTCGAGGCTCTCGCGTCGTTGTGGGTGAATTATGCATTTAAGACGAACAGTTGGAATCAGGCATTCAAACTGTTGAAAAGATAGGAATCAACAAATTACGGAGGAAAAAACAATGGCTGAGAGAACAGCACAAGCAACTTGGAACGGAACACTTAAGGAAGGGAAAGGATCGATGGCGCTCGGCAGCGGAGCTTTCGAGGGAGCATTTTCATTTGACACCCGAATGGGCGACGCTTCCGGCACAAACCCCGAGGAACTTATCGGAGCAGCTCTCGCGGGCTGCTTTACGATGGCCCTAAATGCCGGACTTGAAAAAGAAGGTTTTGCGGCGAACGGCGTCAAAACGGACGCGAAGGTTCACTTTGGCAAAGACGATAAAGGTTTTGCGATCTCGCAGATCGATCTTAAGACAGAGGCCGACGTGCCGAACATCGACGAAGCAAAATTCAACGAGATCGCCGAAAACACCAAAACGGGCTGCCCGGTCAGTCGCGCACTGACCGGCACAAAGATCGTGCTTGACGCTAAGCTAATAAAATCGCAAGCGGCGGCGTGATATAATTTTCAGAATTTATTAGGAGAAAATAATGGGTAATTTTGCAAAGGAAGTAACGGATTCGGTGTTTGAGACCGATGTTCTCGGAGCCGACAAACCGGTTTTGGTGGATTTTTGGGCCGAATGGTGCGGCCCGTGCCGCATGATCGCGCCGACGGTCGAGGCAATTGCTGAGGAATACAGTGATAAGGCCGGCGTTTATAAAATGAACGTCGATGAAAACATGAACGTGCCGCAGCAATACGGCATCCGCGGCATTCCAACGCTGATCTTGTTCAAAGGCGGTCAGGAGCAGGAACGCATCGTCGGTGCCGTCACTCGTGAAGCGATCGCTAAAGTCATCGACAAATACGTTTAATTAGATTATAAAATTAAAAAAAAGGAGGCTGGCGTTCGGTTGAACACCAGCCTTTTGTATTTTCGGCGATCGCCTAGAAACGGTTGTAGTTTGCAACCGGATAATCACCGTTTGCCCCAAAAGGAACGGCGAATGCCCCACTGGTTGAGCCTAATACCCAAAAGACCGAAGCTCCGGGTGTGACGCTAGGCCGCCAAATCGCGAAGTCTGTTTTGCCGTCGCCGTCGTAATCGCCATGCGCCTGGAAATCGGTTGCCGATGCACCGAAAATAGCAGCCGGTGCTGCTGAAATGGCGCCGGTTGTACTCGGTCTAACATACCAATCTATTTGTCCGGCAGAACCCCTAGTAACCGCCAGATCGGTTTTACCGTCTCCATCATAATCGCCCGGTACGATGACATCGGTCGGCGTGCCGAAGACAATCGAGTTGAATCCGGCTGTTGTTTGCTGCATCCAGAAGCGAGCCTGCCCGCCGCCGTTATTGCGTTGAATAACGAAATCGCGTTTTCCGTCGCCGTCGTAATCGCCTGGTGCAGGAAAATCTCCATTCTGTCCCCACGGAGCGTACGTAACAAAGGCTGGGTTCAATGAGCCGCGATAAAACCAAGTGCTCTGGTCGCCTGCATTCGCACCGGCGCGATAAACCGCCGGATCGGCCTTGCCGTCACCATCGTAATCGCCCACAACAGCCGGGTTGTCGCCTGTCTGTCCGAAAGGCTCGATCCGGACAGTGTTGGTTTGGCTCTGCAGAATGTAAAAAGCCGCAACCGTCGGCGCGCCCCCTCGCCAGATGGCTATATCGGATTTATTGTCACCGTCGTAATCCTCCGGCACAAAGAAATCACCCGAAATTCCCCATTGCGAACCAAAGGTTGTGCCCGGGCCGTTGAGATTTACAAACCACGTTATCTGACCACTCGGCCCGCCGCCTGTGTTGCGAACAACCGCGAAATCCGTTTTGTTATCGCCGTTGAAATCGACGTGATTTTGCGGTGGTGCGGCCGTAGTAACGTCCGTCCAGCTTGTGCCGACCCGAATGCCGTCAACTTGGACGGTTGGCGAAGTTGCTACTGCGCCCTGTCGCAGAGAAACCGTGCCGGGATTAACATCTGTTTGCGTAACATCAGTCGCAGTTGCGGTTGCCGCGGGTTCGCTTGCCGGAACTGTCGTGCTGACAAAAAGTGAAACCGTGTCGTTGGTCGCACCGTCCACGATTGTATATTTGACGACTATCAAATATGTCGTGTTCAGCGAATAGACAAACGGAGTAAATGTAATGTTTCCGGCAGTTGTTAATGCTTTTGAAATTCCAAACGAAACATTATTCGAGGCATCTTTAGCAATAAAAACTCTCCCTCTGAATGTCGTGCTAACCGGGTCAGGTCCGAGATGGAAAAAATATCCTCCAAGGGGATCAGTTGTCGCTTCGGTCGTTCTGACCATAAACGCGGCATAAACCGAACCGGCTGATTGCACGGCAAACACGCGATTGACATCTTCACCAGTGGTTGTCAGGGTTGCTGTATTTCCAACACCGGAAGATGGATAACCTGTCAATGTTAAGCCGGGCGAAGCTGTGGCAATAGAATTCGTTCCACCTCCACTATGAGCCGTCCAACCATTAGCGGTTAATAATGAACCCGGGGCGGCAATAAAGTCTTCAACCAACAACGTTGCTGACGGAGCGATGCTTTCAACCAGATTGCCGGTCGCTTTTTTATCCACAGCATTCTTTTGAGCGACAACACTACCGATACTCACAAGAGCCACAGCCAAGGTGAACAAGACCCGGCGGACAGATATTTTTTTCATTCGTTTTTACCTCTACAAATTGAAATTGAGTTACATTTGGCAGCCAAAAATTTACAAACAAACTACGATAAGCTTTGGGCTCTGCCAAGAAGAACTTTAAGTTGACTTTTACGAAGCATATCACAACGAGTGTGAAATCCTAATCGTTGAGGCCGTAAAATCCGCCGCCCTTTGCTTAAATCTCTGTTACAATTTTTACATTCATTTGAGACACGATTTATGCGGTGTTTTCTAATCATCTGTTGTTTTTGTTTTGCTCTGTTTTTGGGCGTTAATATCGCTGCGCAGGACAACAAAGGCGGTAAAGATGAGATCATCCGCGTCGACACGCAGGTTGTCGATGTGCCTGTGGCTGTGACGAATGCAAAAGGCACGGCGGTTGCCGGTTTGAAGCAAGCGAATTTCGTCGTCTATGAAGACGGCAAGCGGCAAGAGATCGCGGACTTTTCGGCGACGGCCGAGCCGTTCGAGGTCGCGCTTCTTTTGGATACGTCGGGTTCGACGCGCAACGATCTCCAGCTTATACAACGCGCCGCTTCGGATTTTATCAACTCGCTCCGGCCGGGCGACCGTGTTGCGATAATTGCCTACAACACCGTCCGCGACAATCGTGCGGCGTTTGCTGTCACCGAGGTTGTGAGCTTTTTGACCGGCGACCGGCGAGCTCTCGGAACGGCTGTCGAACAGGTCCGAACGAGCAACGGCACGCCGTATTACGATTCACTGCGGCAGGTCGTCGAGAAAGTTTTTAGCGGAACACCGGCGGCAGAATTCCGCGGACGTAGAGCTTTGGTTGCGCTGACTGACGGCGTAGATTCGACGAGTGCTGCGGATTTTGAAGCTGCAAAGGGCGAGCTCGAACGTGCGGGCGTCATTTCGTTTTTTATCAAGGTCGATACGCGCGACTTTTTTGAGGAAAGTTTGCTTGGTGATTGCCAAAGCGCGACAAAATTCTCAACGGCGCAGATCCGCCGTTACTATCAGAGCATCTCGGCAAACCGTAATATGGAAAAGACGTTCGATTTCTGCAAACTTGGCGACTTTGAACGGCTTGCGGTGAGCAAGCGGCTTTACGAGATCGCTGACATCGAGATGAACGAACTGGCAAAAACCTCGGGCGGCCGCGTTTTTCCGGTCGGTGATTTGAGCGAGGCGCGCAGTGCATTCAAAAGCGTCGCCGAGGAGATCGGCACGAAGTACACGATCGGCTATTACCCGTCGAATGACAAAAAGGACGGCACGTATCGCAAGATAAAGGTCGAGGTCGTCGGCCTACCAAAGGGAACGACGGTGCGCGCACGCGAAGGTTACACGGCTCCGCTGAATTAACGAATTAATTCGATACTACACTCCTTAACTTTTTTCCAATTTCGATCCGCGGTGACAGCCGTTGTTTTGTTTTCTATCGCAAGAGCAATGCAAGCTCTGTCGCCTAGTGATAAACCGAGACGTTTTGTTACGCCTCTCAATTCGGCGGCTTTAACTGCATCTCTTGCGTCGAAATCTACGACTTTAATTTCAAGTGCATGGAAAGATTCGCTGATCTTCTCTGCCTTTAATCCGTCTTCAAGAAGTTTTGTAAACACTTCGCACAGATTTACGGACGAGATGATCGGATCGGCGTCTTCCAACAATGCCTGAGTTTTCTTCTTGCCTGGCTCGTTATAGTAGATCGCGAGTATTGCAGATGAGTCGAATACAAGTTTACTCATTTTTAGCTTCCTCGCGCCTCTCATTTATCAGCTCATCGACGACTGAGCGTCCCTGTTTGATGTGAGGTTTCATCATTTCTTCGATTCGCTTGAAAGCTTTTTCGCGAGTGGTTATCTCCAGCAAATCGTTTTTTAATGTGAGTGTGACATTTTTGCCAACCTCGATGCCTAGAGCTTTTCGCATCTTTGCGGGTATAACTATCCTGCCACCTTCGTTGACTTTGGTTTTTGTTGAATGTTGAATCATAATTACTAAAAGGCAAATGCCTTAGCCATGTCATTGTATAAGAATGTGACATAAAATGTAAAGATGACAAATATGAAGTTTCGGCGCATATGTTTGATGGTTTTGGACTCGGCTGGTATCGGCGAGATGCCCGATGCGGCGGCCTGGGGTGACGCCGGCTCGAACACGCTCGGTCATATTTTCGAGTCACGCACCGTTAATGTGCCGAATCTGCAAGCGATGGGTTTGGGGAATATCATTCCGCTCAAAGGACTTGCCGCTGTCGTATCGCCGACAGGTTCTTACGGCAAATGCACGCTCAAATCCGACGGCAAAGACACGACGACAGGTCATTGGGAAATGGCCGGGATCATTCTGAAGCAAGGTTTTCCGAAGTTTCCCGACGGTTTCCCCGAACGCATTATTAGTGCATTCGTGGCTAAAGCTTCTTTGCCCGGCGTGCTTGGCAACATTCCGGCGAGCGGAACCGAGATAATCAAAGATCTTGGCGAAGAGCACATCCGCACCGGCAAGCCGATCGTTTACACATCCGCCGACAGCGTTTTTCAGATAGCCGCGCACGAGGAAGTCGTGCCAATTGAGCGTCTCTATGAAATGTGCGAGATCGCCCGCAACATTCTCCACGGCGATGACGAGGTCGCGCGTGTGATCGCCCGTCCGTTCTTGGGCGCGAACGCGGCAGATTTCAAACGCACCGAAAATCGTCACGATTACGCCGTTCCGCCGCCCGGTGGAAATCTCTTACCGAAGCTCAAAGACGCCGGTCTGGACGTTGTCTGTATCGGCAAGATCGCGTCGATCTACGATAATCTCGGCGTCACGCAGGATCTGACCGCAAAGAACAACGAACAGGTCATCAACGTCACGATAAACGCCCTAAATGCTGACACAACAGGGCTTATCTTCTGCAACCTGGTCGATTTCGACATGCTCTATGGCCATCGCCGCGACACCGAGGGCTACGCGAAGGCTCTCGAGCGGTTCGACGAACGCTTTCCCGAGATCATCGCCGCTCTAAACGACGACGACTTGCTCATAATGACCGCCGACCACGGCAACGACCCGACAAAAGAGGGAAGTGACCACACCCGCGAATACGTCCCGCTGCTCGTCTATGGCAAAACGGCGAAGCACGGCGTCAACCTCGGCACGCGCCAGTCCCTATCGGACATCGGACAGACGATCGCGGAGAACTTCGGCGTGCGTATAGACGACGGTGTGAGTTTTTTGAGTGAGATTCGCACAGAGTAGCTTAAGCGTGCAACGCACACCAAAATTTTGTTAGCTACCGGTGCAGGCGAAGCCGAAACCTGTTGTGTAAGAATTTAGAAATCTCCTGCGTGCAACGCACGCCAAAATTTTGTTAGCTACAGGTGCAGGCGAAGCCGAAACCTGTAGTAAAATTGATAAAAAGAATCCAGCCTGTGAAACAGGCGACACAAAAGTATGTCCCACACCCACTTTTTGTTTCATATCGTCTTCGCAACAAAGGATCGAAAACCCCTGATCACGGCGGAATGGGAATCCGAACTCTACGCATATATTTCCGGAATCATCAAGAATTACGGTGGTCAAACGCTCGAAATCAATGGGATGCCAGATCATCTGCATATCGCGACTCAACTCGATTTAAAGATCGGCTTTCCCGACTTGATGCGTGACGTAAAGGCTTCGTCCTCAAAATGGGTTCGACGCAATCGGTTGTATGAATTCAATTGGCAGCGGCGTTACGGTGCGTTTACCGTGAGCGAATCGGCTCTCGATACTGTTCGTCAATACATTCGTAACCAAAAGTCGCATCATCTCAGCCAGTCGTTTGAGGATGAATACAAATCGCTGCTGCGAAAACATCGCGTTGCGTTTGAAGACGAATATCTTTCGACGTGACGATATCGCGTGTTTCACACGCTCCGTCGATCTGTCGTTCTCACTACAGGTTCTGCTTCGCTTCACCTGTAGCTAACAAAATGGCCGCCCGTTACACAGGCGGCGAGATTGAGCTTCCCTCACAGATGATTCGCTTCGTTTCGCGTCACCTGTATCCAACAAAATGGCCCACCCGTTATGCGAGCTTTGGGGTGGGCTGTGGGTCGGTAAGTGGATTGAGATAATATGAATTCACGAGGAAAGTAAATATGAAGATGATCGGGCGGCGGTGTGTGTGTTTCGGGTTTGTGTTGTCGATGCTGTTGCAAGGCGTCGTCGCGCAAAGGGCGGCGGATGAGGGAAGTGAGTCGGCGTCGAGGTTGCGGGGTGTGATCGAGCGTTTTGGACAGGACGTTGGGGCGTTTAATAGGTTTTATACGTCGGAGCTTTCGGCGGCGCGGATCGCGCGGTTTTCGCAGCTGTACGCGGACGAGTTAGCGACGCTCCAGAAGATGAATTTTGATGCGCTCAGTCACGATGAGCAGGTCGATTACATCTTGTTCAAAAACTATCTTGAGCACGAGCAACGCGAGATGTCGCGGTTCAAGACACAGGCGGACGAGATGGCGGTGTTGATACCGTTTGCAAAGACGATCACCGATCTTGAGGACGCGCGGCGACGGCTCGAGTTTGCCGACGCGGCGAAATCAGCCGCTGTATTGAATGACCTTGCGAAACAGATCGCGGCAACGGAGAAATGGCCTTGGTTCGAAGATGGCCGAAAACCAAAACGCGCGGTTGCGAATCGCACGGCACGGCACGTCGCCGGTTTACGTGACACATTGCGGCGTTGGTACACCTTCTACAACGCTTACGATCCTAACTTTACATGGTGGTGCGAGTCGCCTTACAAAGCGGCGGACGACGCTCTCACAAAATATCAAAATTTTATAACGACAAAGCTCGTCGGCATCTCGGCCGACGACAAAACGACCATCATCGGCGACCCGATCGGCCGCGAAGCTCTCATCGAAGAGTTGAAATTCGAGATGATCCCGTACACGCCCGAAGAGCTGGTCGAGATCGCGAATAAGGAATTCGACTGGTGCATCGCCGAGCTGAAAAAGGCTTCGCGTGAGATGGGCCACGGCGACGATTATATGAAGGCGATCGAGACCGTCAAGCAAAAGTACGTCGAGCCGGGCAAGCAGGCCGCACTTATTCGCGATCAGGCACGCGAGGCGATCGATTACGTGAAGAAAAATGATCTCGTCACCGTGCCGCGTGTCGCCGAAGAATCGTGGCGAATGGAGATGATGACGCCCGAACGCCAACTTGTCGCGCCATTCTTCTTAGGCGGCGAAACTATCTTAGTGAGTTACCCGACGGACGGCATGACGCACGAACAAAAGATGATGTCGATGCGCGGCAACAACCCGCACTTCGCACGCGCCGTCACGCATCACGAACTGATTCCCGGACATCATCTACAGCAGTTTATGACTTCGCGTTACAGGCCGTATCGGCGAATGTTCAGCACGCCGTTTTGGGGCGAGGGCTGGGCGCTGTATTGGGAGTTTATTTTGTGGGATCGCGGATTTGTCAAAACGCCCGAGGATAAGATCGGCGCGCTGTTTTGGCGTTCGCACCGCGCGGCGCGCATTATTTTTAGCCTGAATTTCCATCTCGGGAATTGGACGCCCGAACAGTGCGTTGATCTGCTCGTCAACAAAGTCGGCCACGAACGCGACAACGCGCTTGCCGAGGTGCGACGGTCTTTCAGCGGCGATTACGGGCCGCTGTATCAGATCGCGTACATGATGGGCGGGCTGCAATTCTATAATCTGAACCGCGATCTCGTCGATTCAAAAAAGATGACCAACCGAGCTTTTCACGACGCGATCCTGCATGAAGGCCCGATTCCGGTCGAGATGGTGCGTGCAATTTTGACAAAGCAAAAGTTGTCGAGAGATTTCAAATCGAGCTGGCGATATTATGATCTGAAATAAAAATTTGCCACCGATCTCACGGATAAAACCGATTAGAAAATGAAGGTTTATCCGTTTTGATCTGTGAAATCAGTGGCTATTTCTCTTTAACGCGCGAAGCGATGGCCGAGCAGCGACAGGGGGATAAATGACAACAGACACAACACCGCGAACCACAGCGGCTGGCCGGGCAGCATTACGAGATTCAGTACCATTGCGAGCGTGAGCAGGACTCCGACAACGATCGGGAGCGTCGTGCCCGTGCTTACCTGTCGAGCCATCTTTGTCACAATAAAACCGGCCGCGAACGACGCGATGACATAACCTATGATGACGACAACATAAGCGGTGATCGGGAGAGTCGTCATATAGTCGCGCAGTTTTGCAGCGTCATTCATCACGTCCTGGCTCGGCGGCATGACAACCATCGAATTACCCATCTGAACAATCGAGATTATTCCGACTGCAACGATCATCGCCACGATAACTGCCAAAATTTTGCGTCCCATTATTTTTCTCCTTAAGTTTAGTTGTAATGTCCTTAACTAAAAAGATCGCTTTATTTTACAGCATTTTTCCAAGTCGCCAAGATTGCCTCAAACTCTTTTTCCGAAGTGTTTTCGAGTTTCAGATTCCAAGTCGCTTTAGTAGTCGGTTTATCGTAAAAAATCGAGCGAAACCAGCCGCTTGCTTCGGGCGTTTTAGCCAAACTCTTGCCGATAATCACACCTTTTTCATCGAATAACGTGGCCGAAATCTGCGAATCGGCCATGAACGTCAGGCCGAAGTTTTGTGCTGCGTCGACAGGTATTTCAATCTCAACCGATTGCCCTGCCGCGAGTTTTACGCGTTTGGAAAAATCAGGAGCCAAGTTAGAACCATACGCTATCCCGACTAGTCGGGATTCTGACTTGTTGCTAACGTTCGTAAACATAACGCCATTATTGACAGACATTCCGCTCTTATTTAGCAATATATCCGGCATTTCAGGATTGTGATTGCCCTTCGGCCCGATCGCTACGTGCGGTTTTACGAAGTTTGAGAAATCGGAAGTCCCGGTCATTTCGTTGCTGAGACTTTTCGTCAGAGCGGTATCTTTTATTTTCCAAAGTGCCGACAGAATGGAGACAAAGCTGTCGTTCGGCACGATCCGTTTACACATGATCGGCAAAGGGGTTCCCGCCAAAGATGAAAATTTTACGCCTTTGCGTTGCGTGTGGACTTTATTAAAACCCGCCACGTATTCCTCACGTAGCTGCACAAGTGCGTCATAACCAAACGCCAGCCACATTACATCGGCACACGGGCTACCTTGATTTGGAGTGCCGAGCATCACGAGATGTGAAACTCTCGGACGCGGATAATCTTTGTAGGTATTCATAAGTTGGTCAATATACCAACGCGAAATCAGCCCGCCCGACGAATGAGCCACGATGTCGACGTGCCACGCGTTGCGGTCTTTTTGTGCATATTCGACGTAGCTCTCAAGCGCGTGCGCGTTGTCGGCGATCGATTTTGTTTTCTCGGCGGACATAAAACTCTTGCCCGTGTCCATCACGCCTTTCTGGGGTTTTTCGCCGACCGGAAACGCCTTCCAATCGTAACTGTGTGTGGTGGTTAAGATATTTTGCCAGGCATTCCAAACCTGCCAATCGTTCCAAAGTCCGTGAACGAGAACCAGCGGCTTCGGAGCAACTTTGAGATTTTTGGTCGTCTCGTCGATCTTTTTGTTGTTTTCTTCGAGCTCGGCCTTTATGCGTTGCAGTAATCGCGGACGACCGTCGTCAAACCATGCATAACCACTCGAGTCCCAAACAAACTCAACAGTTTCTTCACTATTCGGCTCGACGCGCACGGAAAAAACCTGGTCTTTAAGCGGCGCATCGGGTCTTGCCCCGTCGTATTTATCGCCTTTGTAAGTTTCCTTGAAACGAAGCTCAGCCAATTTAGTCTGAGGCGAAGTGTTCAAGACTTTCGCCTTTACCTTGACGAAATTGCCATCTATCGTGCCTTTTTGTTCGACGATTTCCTGCCAATTATTTAAGTTTGGAAACTTCATATCTTCAAATTGGAGGTCGCTGATTCTCAGTTCGCCGCCACATCTTTGCAGACTCCAGGTGATCGTATTGGTAATCCCCAAAGCTGTTTCCGACCAACTGCCGGAAAGCTGATTTGGATTACTTGGATCAACGCGATTCGTTCCATTAGACCTAAACGAAGCACCTTGAACATTGGCCGGAGTCGAAGGCGATGCGATGTTATAGCCCGGCTTCAGCGTGCACTGTCCGCTGTAGCTTCCAGACTGCGAGCCGCTGCTCTGGCCCGGAACCTGCGGCAAGCCGACGCCAACAGCATAAGTTCCATCGGAATTTACGCCGATCCAAACACTCGCTTCACCGATGCCGCCTCCGCTGATCTGGGTCATATTCGTGAAGTTTCCGGTCATCAGCTTAAAAGTTTTGCCGCGGTCGCAAGAGTTTTCCTCTTCGGCGAGCGTTTTCTCGGTCATCGTAAAAGTGCTGTTTACCGAGCCTTTGCCAATGCTAGAACCATTTTTTTCTGGTGATTCGATGACCGCGACTGAGGCTCTGTAATTGAGTTTCATCTCCACTGAACGCGTATCTTTGCCGCGGGCTGAAACACGAGGCGTAACTTTGGTGTCGGTCATCGTTTGCGTCCGCGAAAAGGTGATGTTGCCCGTCCACGCACCCGAACAAGTCGGCGGTTTGGGTTGCACAGGTTTCTTTTGTCCGAAGACTATTGAAAACGAAAGACCGAAAAGTATGAATAAAGTTATAAATTGTTTGAAAAGAATGAATCTGCGTTGCATATTGAAAATCCTCCAGTAGAGACTTCGGGTTGTGATCAATAAATCCAAAATAGTGAAAAGTGTTTACAGTTTATTAAGAACGCGATAGATCTCGACCATCGCAAGCGTGTCGAGTTCACAGTATTTCTCAAGGTCGGCGAATATTTGTGCACGTGTCTCTTCGTCAATCGTGTCCCACTTCGCGGCGCGATACCAACTGATCGAGGCGGTCAGGCCTTCGCTGATACCAAGATCACTGTACTTAAGCTCGGGCACCAGGACGGGCAGAACTTTCTTGATCGAGCTGCGCCCTTTGAAGTCGGGGTGGATATAAAGCCGGTCGGCGAAGATCTTCATCAGATCGACAGTCTTTGCATTGACCTCGTCAAAGAAATCTTTGAACTCAGGAAACATCCCGGCCATCTCGGTGTTGCGGGTTTTCTCGAAAGCCTCGTACCACACGAACACCGTGCCGATACCACCGGACATTGCCTGGCGCAGATGTTCGGCGAGTTTTAGCGGCGGATTCGCTTCGCCGTTGCGGGCGAGGTATTCGCTCTGACGCAGCTCGGCTCCGGGCGCGTCGATCGTGTGCAGCGAATATTGAAAACACATTTGCTGAAACGGTTTTACGCCGTCGAATTGCGGTATCGCGTAGGAAAACGTCTCGTAATCGAGAAAGTGCAGCGGATATTCCCACGTGTCCATCCGTTTCTTTATCTCGTCGTGCTCGATAACGACTTCGCCGGATTTTGCTGCGGCAACCTGCTTTCGCTGTTTGCCGGACAGCGGAAAATCATCCGGAACGTCGGTGATCGCGACGATGTTCTGCTCGAGCAGCTCGCGCCGCTTTTCATTCTTCAGATAGCTAATGTCGAAGATCGTGTATTCCGGTAGATCGGGGAAATACTGTCGGATAAAGAGACAATCGAGTTTATTATCGGCGCAGTAATCGAGAAGTGACGGTATCGGCTCAGATTCAAGGTAAGCTCGAGCGGCAATGGCCTGCTGCTCGGTGAGCGACATTCTTTCCGCGACCTTGTCCGTCACGTCCGTGATCGTAAAAAGCTGCTCGGCATCGATGTCGCCGTGTCGAACATACTCGCCGTTCATCGTGATCACGTAACAGCGGCCCACAGTCGCACCGCTCTTTTCGGCGACCATTTTTTGAAACGCTACATCGTCGTAGTGCTCTTCCTTGACCGACGCGGCGCCTTTGATTTCGTAGATACTGATGCCGCCGGTGGCTTTGTCGGTCACAATTACGTCGCTGCGGGCCGCGAATTCGGCAGTTTGAAATGTCCGCTGAAAATCGACAGACTTCGTCCCGTCTGGCTGAAACTGAACGAGCTGCTTTACATAATTCTCGACTTCGTAACCTTGCTGGCGCAGGTGTTGATATTCCAACGTTTCAGGCTCGACAAACAGCAGCGGCTGATGATGTTCGAGCCAAAGTTCCTGCGGGCATTTTAGAAACCTGAGATATGCGGTTTTACTGAGACGGGGCGCCATTTTTTGTGTCGCGAGCATGTGATTATATTATTTTACGCTTAAGTCCATAATAAATCACTTGGAGGCGAGCGGTATGAACGGTGATGCACCAACAATCTTTCGTGTTTTCGTTCCGGTTACGGATTTTAGTAAGGCGATCGGGTTTTATCAGCAGCTTTTTAATAATGACGGAAGGCTGATCCATAAGGGCCGGCAATACTTCGACTGCGGGCCCGTGATATTTGCCGTTATTGAAAGCAACGGTGCCCCGATCGGCGACCATGTCTATTTTTCAGTACCGAATCTCGAAGCCGTTTTTTCGCGCGCAGAGGAACTTGGTTGTCTCGAGACGGCCGATGTTCACGGCTCGTCATCGGGCGAGATAAATGTGCGGCCGTGGGGCGAGCGTTCGTTTTACTGCCGCGATCCGTTTGGCAACGGCCTTTGTTTTGTCGATGAAAAGACGCTTTTTACCGGTGAAAGATAATGTTGATCTACGAAATTACGGCGACCGTCGATGGCACTCTCGTCCCAGATTTTGAAAAGTACATGACCGAGCGGCACATTCCAGACCTGCTCGCAACGGGGAATTTTGCGGCGGCGTTTTTTGCGAAGGCCGGCAATGTTTATCGGGTCGGCTATCACGCGGACTCGCGCGAACAGTTCGATGCGTATATCGCGACTCACGCTGAGCGTTTGCGCGCAGATTTTGCAGAGCATTTTCCTACAGGTGTCGAAGTTTCGCGTCAGGTTTTGGAGATCGTAAAGCTCTTTCCGAGCCCGTAAATGAAACCACAATCTGATAATCTAATTTACATGCTGATACTTGGCATCGAAAGTTCGTGTGATGAGACTGCGGCGGCTGTGGTGCGTGACGGGCGCGAGATTTTGTCGTCGGTGATCGCGTCACAGATCGAGCTGCATCGCCCGTGGGGCGGCGTCGTACCGGAGCTAGCTTCGCGCGAACACCTCGAAAAGATCGACCCGATCGTCGATGAGGCGCTCAAGCAAGCGGGCGTAAAATTACCCGACATCGACGCGATTGCAGTTACGCAGGGGCCGGGGTTGATCGGCTCGCTGCTCGTCGGCGTTTGTTACGCAAAGGCGCTTGCGTACGCGCTCGATGTTCCGTTCGTCGGCGTCAATCATATCGAGGGCCATGTCTATTCGGTCGCCTTTGAAAATCCTCTGGTCGAGTATCCAGCGCTCGCTCTGATCGTTTCCGGCGGCCACACAAATATCTTTCACATTCAAGAGGAAGGCAAATATAAAGTCGTTTCGCGTACACGCGACGACGCGGCGGGCGAGGCGTTTGACAAGGTCGCGAAGATGCTCGGGCTCGGTTATCCAGGCGGACCAATAATCGAGAAAATCGCCCTTGAAGGTAACGCGACGAAGGTAAAATTTCCGCAGGCAAAAATTTCGGATGGAAGACCAGACCTGAGTTTTAGCGGCTTAAAAACAGCGGTCGCGAGATATATTCGCGAAAACAAAATCGAGCCGATGATAGATGGCGACGCTCCGAAAGCCATAAAAGACCTGTCAGCGAGTTTTCAAAGGGCCGTCGTTCACGCTCTCGTGAACACCATGCAAAAGCTTGCCGTCGAATTGCAGCCAAAGACCCTTATCGTCGCAGGCGGCGTCGCTTGTAATCTTGCGTTGCGCGAAGCGGCTGAAAACACGGCATATAAATTAGGCATTCCGATTTATTTTCCGTCGAAGCATCTTTCAACCGATAACGCCGCGATGATCGCCGCCGCAGGATATTTTCACTTAACAAAAGGCGAAGCGGCTGACTTGTCGATGACGGCTGACATCTCGATGCGCCTTCAGAATATCGGAAACGAAGACGCCGATCTGCGAAAACGCAAGGTGCGATACCGTTTGTGAAACGTCTTGCAATTTAGCGTTGCGAGCGAGTAGAATTGCATCAGAGTTTAAACCAGTTTCAACCCCTCGATTTTTATATCTAAGGCCATATTTACAGGAGAATTAATGAAAAGCATCGTTTTATTAGCCACTTTTTTTATCGCGGTTTCAGTTTCAAGTTCTTTCGGGCAAGGCGTTCCGGCGCCGCTAACTATCAGGCTACAGCCGTATTTGTCGGGGCTGAGTTCACCCGTCTTGATCACCAGCTCGAAGGACAGCAGCGGACGACTTTTCGTCGTTCAGCAGGGCGGCATTATTCGGGTCGTTCAGCCGGGTTCGTCTACGCCGAGTGATTTTATGAATATCACGACGCGTGTGCTGTCGGGCGGCGAACGTGGGCTTCTAGGACTAGCATTTCATCCGCAGTTTGCTACGAACAGCTACTTTTTCGTCAATTACACGCGACAGACTGATGGTGCGACCATCGTGTCGCGCTTCACCGCGACAAACAACAATACACTTGGTGATCCGAACAGCGAACGGATTCTGCTAACCATTCCGCAGCCATTCTCTAATCATAACGGCGGAATGATTGCCTTTCGGACCGACAACAGCGTGCATAACCTGTATATCGGTATGGGCGACGGCGGCTCTGGCAATGATCCTGGCTCGCGTTCGCAGAATATCAACGAGCTGTTAGGAAAGTATCTCCGCGTCACGCCCGACGTTTCGGGCAACAACGCGAATCCGCCCTATATAAATCCGTCGGACAATCCGTACGTCGGTGTGACCGGCGCGGACGAAATTTACGCCATTGGCGTGCGCAATCCGTGGCGTTGGTCGTTCGATCGTGGTGGCACGAATCAGCTTTGGGCGGGCGACGTCGGGCAAGGCTCAATTGAGGAAGTTGACATCATCACTCGCGGCGGAAATTTGGGCTGGCGCGTTTACGAGGGAACGCAATGCACCGGGCTTGATCCGCAAATGTGCGCCGGCGGCACAAATCCGATCACGCATATTCCGCCCGTTTTCCAATACAGCAGCGCGTCGCCCGATCCACGCTGCTCGGTCACAGGCGGCTACGTTTATCGCGGAACGCAAAATACGTTTCCGCTCGGAACCTACGTTTACGCCGATTACTGCACAGGCGAGATCTTTATTAATGGCTCGAACACAATTGCTTTGCTCGACACGCCGCGTAATATTTCGTCGTTTGGTGAAGACGACGACGGCGAGCTTTACGTTGTCGGCCTTGGCGGTACAGTCGAAAAGATCGTTCGTGCCAGAGCGTCTGCAGATTTTGACGGCGATCTTCGAACCGATCGTACGGTTTTCAGGCCCTCGGATGGTATCTGGTATATTTTGCACAGCTCGAACAGCACGATTCGCTATCAGCCATGGGGCTTGAACGGCGACGTTCCAACACCGGAAGATTATGACGGCGACAACATTACTGACGTATCCGTCCATCGCCCGTCGACAAATGTTTGGTATTACCTTCAAAGCAGCGACGCGACAATCGGCATCGTGCCTTACGGGTTGAGCGGCGATGTGCCTGCTCAAGGCGACTTTGACGGTGATGCGAGAGCCGACATCGCGATTTACCGTCCGTCGACCGGCGTCTGGTGGATAAGACGAACAACTAATCCGAACAATCTGCTGGCCGTTCAATTCGGCCTTTCGACAGACATTCCGACGGTATCGGACTATGACGGAGACGGAAAGTCCGACATCGCGGTTTATCGTTCGTCGAACGGTTTTTGGTACCGGCTGAATAGTACAAACGGCGCTTTTATTAGCGTGAATTTCGGATTGGCCGGCGACATTCCTACGCACGGCGATTACGATGGCGACGGCAGAACCGATCAAGCTGTATTTCGCCCGTCAACGGGAATTTGGTATCAGCTTAGAAGTACTAGCGGCTTTGCGGCTGCACAATGGGGCGTTAGCACGGATATTCCGGTTGTTGGCGACTACGATGCGGACGGCCGGGACGATATTGCCGTCTTTCGACCATCGGCCGGCGGCTGGTATCTGCTCCGCAGTACGTCAGGAATTTCGATTTCGCAGTGGGGCCTGAACGGTGATATACCTGCTCCGACTTTCGACGTCCCGTAATAGCGAGTTTCAGTGCATTACGGCGCGGGCTAGGGTGAAAACGGTCACCCTGCTAGCGCCGTTTTTCTTTAGAACCTTTGCACAAAAAGAGGCAGTCGCGCCTGACGTAAGAACGTCATCAACGAGCAGTATATTTTTTCCTTCGATCAGCTTCGGCCTCCGCACAGAGAACGCATTCCGCACACTCAGTTCGCGGGCCTTTTGATCCATGCCCATGCGATGAATGTGCGTGTGCCGGCGGCGTTCGAGGCTGTGTGCATCGACGGCAATGCCTGTCGTTTCTGCGATAATACTGGCGATAACTTCGGCCTGATTAAAACCGCGTTCTAATTTCCTTTCTTTCGATAACGGAATCGGAACAATCAAAACGACTCCTTCAAAATCGGCCGACCGGTTTTGTATAAGCTGTGATATCCGAGCGGGAACCTGTGGAGAATTTTTGAGTGAGACAATCGATGCGGCGAGAGCTTTTTCGTAGATGCCAAGAGCGAAAGCTTTGTCAAAAAAATACTCGTCACACTTTCTACAGAACACATCCACTGGAGAGGCCTTTTCGCCAAAAAATGCACCACATTTGTCGCACAGCATTACCGGGACGTCAAAGATCCTCGTCGTTTTCCAACATTGGGCGCACGCGGTGCCGTCTTTGCGCATTTCAACGTTCATGCTGCAAACGCTGCATTCCTGCGGATAAATTAGGTTGAGAAGTGGGTCGATGATGTGGGCGAGCACGGATTTATTCTTCGTCCAGAAGTCCTCGCTCGACAAGTTCCTGACAATCAATACAATAGCGTGCCCAAGGAATCGCGGCGAGACGCTTTGCATTGATCTGTTTCTCGCAATTTTGGCATAGGCCGTATTCTTTGTCTTTGATTCGCAAAATTGCTTCGTCGATCAGGGTCAACTGCCTGCTCTCATTCTCCGAAACCGCGAGCATGACGTTCTTAGAATAGTTACGGACAGCAAGATCGACTGGATCGGGCGTTTCGGCGGCGTCGATCGACAGGTCGTTGCCGTTAAGTTTTTTGACAATTGCCTCACGCTCCTGCATGAGTTTTTCTCTGATCTCTTTTGCGTTTTTAGCGCTCAATTTACTCATTTGTGATACGGAAACCCCTTAATAATCGTAAATGCTCTATAAAGTTGCTCAATCAATACGACACGAACCATTTCGTGCGTAAACGTGAGAAACGACAAGGATACCTTAAAGTCCGCCCGTGCCGCAACCTGAGACGATACGCCAGTCGCACCGCCGATAATAAAGGCGATGTCCTTTAAACCGGTGTTTTGCCATTTCTCTACTTGAGCGGCCAGATCTTGCGAAGTGACGATTTTACCGCCAACGTCGAGCAAGCAAACAAAGGCGTTTTGATTCACTTTTTCTAGGATTCGGTTGCCCGTCGTTTCGCACGCAGTGATTCCTGAAGAGTCACGAACTTCGACTATTTCGCATTTCACGAAATGCGACAGGCGTTGCAGATAATCATCCTGCAACTCGCGCCAATTCTTATCGCGAGTTTTGCCGACCCAGATAAAACGGAATTTCATTACAAGTCGGCAGGAAGCTCAACACGACGAGCATCGCGCCACAGACGCGCAAGATCGTAAAACTCACGAGCCTCTTTGTTAAAGATGTGGACGATAAAATCACCGTAATCGACGAGCACCCATTCGGCAGAACCGTAACCTTCAATTCGAACGGGACGAGTTCGAAGCCGCTTCTTTAACTGCTCTGTTATCTCGTCGGCGATCGCCTGCACTTGTCGCTGATTCGCCCCGCTCGCGATAACAAAAATTTCCGCAAAGCTAGCGATCTCGCGCAGATCGAGGGCGACGATGTCGAATGCCTTTTTTTCAGCCGCGCAATTTATCGCCAATCTTACGTCGGGGTCGAGTTCTGAAAATGGCGTGGGCGTTTCGGAGATTTCGATTTTGACTGTATCGCGTTTAAGCGACCTTTCCTGAGTTTCTTCCATCTAACTATAAATCTGATATTTTTCGATGTAATTTGCAACTTCCTTCGGCACATCGTCGCGCCACGAAGCGTCCACCTCTCGGATCTTGCGACGAATTTTGGTCGCTGAGACGTCGAGATTTACGGCGTCCGTGACGAAGATTCGATCTTCGGTCGTCGGCATTTGATCGTTGAGATCGTGACCGCGAAGATCAATGATTCGATTGCGGATCTCGTCAGTCACATGGTCAAAGCTAATTTCATAACCGGGGCGCGTCATCACAATAATATTCGTCATCAAAAGCACCGTTTGCCATTCACGCCAGTTTTTTATATCCATCCATGAGTCAGCACCTATAACAAAAAAAATCTTGTCGCCCGTAAGCTCAGCCTTAATCCTCTTCAGAGTTTCTACGGAATACGGCTTTTCCGGCATCCCGATTTCGATCTTTGAGACGCTGATGTTCGGTCTGTTTGCGGTCAGCAGACACAGCATAGCGTATCGATCATAGGCTGAAGTTGGTTTTAGACGAACTTTATGCGGCGCGTGAAAGGCAGGAACGAAAACAAACTCATCCAACTCAAACTGCTCGACAACGGCGCGAGCGAGCGCCAGATGAGCGTTATGAACCGGATCAAAGCTTCCGCCGTAAAATGCGATTCGTTTCATTAGTTTTCTGCAAAAGATTCCACAGAGGTCTAGTTTGAGGTTACTTTCTCGGAGCTCTCTGTGTTCTCTGTGGCTAATTCTTTCAGCACTTCCGCAACTCGGTTTACTAGTTGTTTTACTCCTACGTTTGTAACAGACGAAATCTCGAAAAACTGTCTTCGGTCTTTTTTTGCCCTTTTCCTTAGGTTTTCCACGCGTTCGGGATCGTCCAATGCATCAATCTTAGTCGCCACGACCATTTGAGGGCGCGCAGCGAGGTCGACATCGTAATTACCAAGCTCGCGGTTTATGATCTCGTAATCCGCAACAGGGTCTCGGCCGGAAAGGGAACTGACATCGACGAGATGAAGGATCAATTTCGTGCGTTCGACGTGCCGCAAGAATCTGTCGCCGAGCCCTGCACCTTGCGAGGCTCCTTCGATAAGGCCGGGAATGTCGGCAACGACGAACGTTCGATAGTCGCCCATATCAACGACGCCGAGATTCGGTTCGAGCGTCGTAAACGGGTAATCGGCGATCTTCGGTTTTGCCGCCGAGATGACGGAGATCAATGTCGACTTGCCAGCGTTTGGAAAGCCGACGAGACCGACATCGGCAATCAGTTTTAACTCAAGTTGCAGCTCTTTTTCTTCGCCGGGCCGACCGGTGTAGTGATATTTTGGCGCCTGTTGTGTCGGCGTCGCGAAGTGTGAGTTGCCCCAGCCGCCTTTCCCGCCCTTTACTGCACGGAAACGTTGACCGACCTCCGTAAAATCAAAAATTAGCTCATTCGTCGCAGCATCGAAAACCTGCGTGCCAACCGGAACTTTTACGATTGCATCTTCGCCGTCTTTGCCATAACGATTTGAACCTTCGCCGTGGCGCCCGCGCTCCGCTTTGTGCTCGGGGTTGTAGCGAAGATGGAGCAGCGTATTCAGGCCTTCGTCAGATTCGAGCAAAACACTTCCGCCAACGCCGCCGTCACCGCCGGAAGGCCCGCCACGCGGCACAAACTTTTCGCGCCGAAAAGCCGTGACGCCATTACCGCCGTCGCCCGCTTTAACTCGAATTTTGACTCGATCAATGAACATCGAAGCTTTGATTGTAAGGTTTTGTGAATCGCCTTGGCAAAAACTAAACACAGCCGACGCGAAACCATAACCGACTAGCAGTCGTAATTGATAAATTGATATTGTGTAAGCATGCCGTTTTTCGAAGCGCTAAAATTAGCTTTCGATTCGATTTGGTCGCACAAATTGCGGTCGTTTTTGACCCTGCTCGGCGTGATCTTCGGTGTCGCGACGGTGATTGTGGTCGTGTCGCTGATCGAAGGTTTCAATGCCTACGTCGATGAAAAAATCGCAAACATCGGCACGAACGCGTTCAGCGTGCAGCGTTATTCCATCGAAGATTACTCGAGCGTCGAGGTGCTAAACGCCGCTCGCCGTCGCAACAGAGATGTCACGCTCGACGACATGCGTGCGCTAAAGAATCACGGCGGCAACATCAACGATGCCGGTGGCAAGTCCATTTCGATGGCCGACATTAAATTCGGTGACAAGTCGCTGATGAATGTTCAGATCAAAGCTACGACGCCGAATATTGCTGAGATCGAAAAGATCGAAACTGGTCGCGGGCGTTACTTTATCAATGCCGAAGAAGAATCGCGTAGGCTAGTCTGTTTTATCGGCGTTGAAACTGCGGAGAAACTGTTTTCATCGAGCAATCCGGTCGGACAGTCGATCAAGATCGACGGTCGTCCATTTCAAGTTATCGGCGTCGGCACGGAGCTCGGCTCGGCGTTTGGTCAGTCGCGCGACATGTATGTTTCGATTCCCCTTTCGACGTTTCTATCGATCTACGGCGTGCGTCGCTCGATTACGATTTCCGTTACATCGACGAGGCCCGAGACATACGACGAGGCACTCGACGAAGCGCGAACGCTAATGCGCGTGCGTCGTAAACTCGAACCTTCGGAAAGAGATAATTTCGGTATTGTCACTCCCGAGGCGATAAACGAATTGCGTGACGCGATCTTTGGCACGATTCAAATCGCCGCGATCGGCGTCACGTCGATCTCGCTGGTCGTCGGCGGCATCGTCATCATGAATATCATGCTCGTCAGCGTGACTGAACGAACAAAGGAGATTGGCATCCGCAAAAGTATCGGGGCGAAGCAGGGCGATATCTTGAAGCAGTTCCTTGCCGAATCGACGGCCCTCGCATTGATCGGCGGATCAATCGGCGTCTGCATTGCTTATCTGATTGCAAAACTCGTCGCCGTCGCCCTATCCGTGCCGACGGCCTTGCCACTAATCTGGACGGCCATTGCGTTGTTTGTTTCTAGCGGTGTTGGGCTAGTTTCCGGTGTCTATCCTGCGTGGAAAGCGGCGCGGCTCGACCCGATAGAAGCGTTAAGAGCGGATTAAGGTTGATGAATTTTCCTCGTTCAAATTTTTACGAGAATCTGCTGATGGCGTTCGACACGCTGCGCCAACATAAGCTGCGTTCGTTTCTCACGATTCTCGGCGTCGTCGTCGGCACGGTCACAGTTATCGTAATCGCAGCTTTTGTCTCGGGTATCGATTCGCGCGTTTCAAAGGAGATCGAGTCGTTTGGGACAAATTCGATCTACGCTTTCAAATTCGATCCGGGTTTTAACTTTAATCCGTCGATGGAAGAGAGAACGCGTCCGCCGCTTACGGAGGAAGATGCCGACGCGATCCGCGCCGAATGTGTGAATTGCGAGTACGTTTCGCCGTTCATGTCGCCGGTCGATTTCGTCTCCGGGCCGTTTACGGAACGCGTAAATGTTCGCAACAAGGAGGTTGAGATGACGAACGCGACCGTGCAAGGCGCGGCGGCAGACTATTTTCAAATGGGCGTGACAAACTTGGCCGAAGGGCGTTACTTCACCGATATTGAAGAAGCACAACGCGGAAAGGTCGCTGTCATCGGCGTAGATGTCGCGAACACGTTGTTTCCGTATTCGAACGCGCTCGATCAGGACATTCAGATCGAGGGCCGCAATTATCGTATTATCGGCGTACTCAAAGAGCGCGAGATCTTCTTAATCGGTGCTGAGGATCCAAATAACGAGAACAAGGCGGTCTATCTCCCGTTTAAGACCATCAAGCAGCTTTATCCAGCGAACGAAGACTGCTTCATCATGGCGACGGCGAAGCCCGGCAAGATGAACGACGCGCTCGAAGAGATGAAAAACATTCTGCGCCGCACAAGGAAAGTGCCTTCGGATAAACCAAACAACTTCGGTGTGCAGACTTCGGACCAGATCATCCAGCAGTTTGGTGCGATAACGAGTGGAATTTTTATTTTGATGGTTGCGATCTCAAGTGTCGGGCTACTGATCGGCGGCATCGGCGTCATGAACGTCATGCTCGTGTCGGTCACCGAACGTACAAAAGAGATAGGCGTCCGCAAGGCGATTGGTGCGCGAAGCATCGATATTATCACGCAATTTTTAATCGAGGCGGCAACGCTGACGGGGCTCGGGGGTGTTTTGGGAATCGTGATTGGCGTATTGCTGTCGCTGCTGATAAAGATGATTTTGCCGACATATATTCCACTTTGGGCTCCGATCGTCGGCTTTTGCGTTTCGGTAGGTCTGGGCGTGGTCTTTGGCCTTCTCCCGGCGTGGAAGGCGGCAAGGTTGAATCCTATCGACGCGCTTCGATACGAATAATAGGGACACGAACAAAACAAAAGCGCCGCTTCGATTACTCGATTCGACGCTTTTGTTATTCCTTCAGCGAGCACCGAAGTGCTTTCAAAAGGTTGGCGACTCTCGCATGTACACGTTCCAGTCGCCGTTTTTTTATTCCGAAGACGCTTCTAGCGGGTAGCTTCTTCTCCGGCCAGCACCCGATCCACTTGCGTTTCACGTTGACGCCCGAAGCGTCAGTGCCGTTAGGTTTTTGTTCGGTGGCTTTTCCTCCACCGCCGGTTACGTTCCCGGCAACGAGGCTCACTGTCCGAAGACTGTGAGCGGCGTTGCACCCGTTTGGCTGATCATTGCCAACTGGGCGTTACTCGTTTTTATCCGAGCAACTCCGATGCGATTTGCCAACCCATCGGCGCCAAGCCTTTCGGCTTCGGCTTCAAGCGCTTCAGACGGCGGCTTTCCGCTCCTTCCGTCTTTCGAACGGTGTGTCACCACCTCCGTTCCACCTCTCGATGCCGGTCAAAATGCCCGTAAGCAATCTCGACTGTGTAGGTATCTTACACCCGTCAAAATAGAAGTCAAGTAGAAAGTACTTTAACTCTCACCCCTATTTTATGGGCGTTCTGTGCAAATGCTGTGGAAAACGCTGTGGGAAAACTGTGCATGAAAATGTGGAAAATCCGTCAAGTGTTTTGATAATAACGACATCCGCGCTCAGACAGTTTTTGGCATACGTAAACTGCAATCCCGTAGACGAAAAATATTATGGTAAAAAAAATCTTTTTCGGTGAAGTTTTTGCTTTTTTTGCAAAATTTGAAGTCTTGAATTACTCTTTTTAGACTATGAGAAAGTTGCTTTTGCTTATCGCGATATCGGTTTTTTGCCCTAATAATTTTGCCGCTGGGCGGCAGGATGTGATCGATGATGGCTTTACGTGGTTTGAGGCCGTTAATGGCGAGGCTCTCGGTGGGAATAATATCCCTTATAGTACGGGCTGGTTTTTGAAGACGAATCTGAGAGTGTTTGGCGAATATCCGGTTAGGAGCGCGTTCAAGATTGTAGTTTCGCGTACCGGCAAGCCCGTGGCGACGACGCGTTGCGAGACCGCGAGGTACAGCAACACGACCGGTGCGCTCGACGAGAGTTTTATGAACACCGTCAATTGCTGGCGGAAAGACACGGCGACTAAGGAGATAGGCCTATTCGACGTGATGATTTACACGGTCAACGGTCAGACGGATGAAGAAAAGCTGGTTCGCAATTACAAGATCGACGTAAAAACGGTCAATCGCGTGCGTTCGGGGCAGGAAGCCGGGCTTTCGCCGCCGCAGTATTACATAAACCGCCACAGCGAGGCTCCGGTGAGCTGGGTTCACTTGCGGCCGCGCGAATACCCGGGTTACTTGGCACGTATCAGTTCACCCGAGCGGCTCGGGGCGAATCATGTCGAGTTTTATTTCAGCCTTTCGCCGTCGGAGGTCGGCAAAAACCTTCCGCACGGCTATATGCGTTGCTCGGTCAACGGCAAGCGGATCATTTTCGAAGGCCCGGACGGCTTTGCGGATCAAGCGTTAAGCTATCGCGAGATGTTCTATACCGTGATTCATCAGGACAGGATCGCCCCCAAGTATCAACGCGGTACAGAATATCAGGATGAGATCGGTTATCACGTGGTTCGCTTGCTCGCGCCGATTACATGGGGCGAAAAGAGGAATCGCTGGAATCCGCGGCCGGCGCTCGACGATAATCCGGGGAGTTGGGAATGCTCGTTGATGAATAACGGCGAAGTTTGGCGAACTTGGAAATTCACCGTCACAAATGGCCGCCCTGCCGTTCACCTTGAGCAGAGCAGTAATATCAATCTCGGTTACAATTCGTATCTTGTCGATATGATGATTCCGCCAGCCGGAAGTGCTCTCGACAAGCGGCTTGCCGGAGCGTCGAACGGCCTTTTTTATGGATTGCCGTGGACCTCGATAGAGGGCAAGGCGATGGCCGCACGCGTTCCAAAACTCGGAAATATGTTCCCTGTGCCGTCAAATTCGCCAAACGCGGTGAAGCAGTGGTGGGAAAATTAGTCTTTCTATGATTCGTTTACAAAACGATTCAGAGCATCGGCAAACTTTTTCGGATCGATCGCGGGATATTTGTACAAATTCGGTTTTATCTTTTCGAAGAAACCAATCAGTTTGTCGAGTTCGATTAGCCTATCAGCAAACATCGACTTAACGTCCGCGACATCCTGCGCGTGGCCGCGTTCGATCTTTGACAATGCCTGACTGTAAGGATCGTAGTGATAAAAACTGACTTTGCCCTCGCAGGCGATGAATTGAGAACGATCGCGCCAGCCGGGCAATTCGGGAATAAAATCCGACGGTGCGGCAAGCTCGACATTTATTTGTAGACGCTCTTTTAACTCGGGTAGCGCGCGAAAAACGTCATCAAGTTCGGGCTCAAATTTAATGTCAATATCGACTGTGGACTCACGCCAGTCCATTAACACCGCAGTCACGCCGCCGGTGAAATAAACGCGGCATTCGGTTTTGGCGTGCCGAGATACGCCGCGTATAAACTCCTCGACGCTTGCTTTGCTCGTCAGGTTTCTCATCACGCAGCACGTTCGAAACTAACTAATCGTCGTATTAATGCGTTGTATCGGGAATGTGCCGAGTCGGCGTCTTCGGCTCTGAGGAGTTCGTAGAGACGATGTTCAGGTTTAGGAAATGTAGATTCAGGGACATTCACGCCGATCTGTCGCAACCGTGGCGAACCGATCGAAACTAGCAACGATTGAATCGTCTCACGACCGGCAGCGAGGTCGTCGATGCCTTGTTGTATAAGTTCTTCGCCCGGCAACATTGAACTAATTGTAACTGATTGGTGTTTATCTTAGTAAAGAAAAAGCACACGCGTCTTCGTGTGCTCAAATTGAAGTTCTTTTTCTCCAACTGCTCGCTACCGCAAAGCGATTCTGACTACGCGGCTTTCGGTGCAAGCTCAGCTGCGCCTTCGACATAGACGCTGATGAATTTACCTTTACG
Source organism: Pyrinomonadaceae bacterium (assembly GCA_049679945.1). Taxonomy (GTDB): domain Bacteria; phylum Acidobacteriota; class Blastocatellia; order Pyrinomonadales; family Pyrinomonadaceae; genus OLB17. The sequence continues at coordinate 41,724 of JBAUGW010000038.1, forward strand.
GCCTTTGTCCTCGAACTTGACGAAGCCCTCGATAAGCGAGAACAGCGTGTCGTCTTTACCGCGGCCGACGTTGTTGCCGGGCTTCCATTTTGTGCCGCGTTGACGCGCCAAAATGTTGCCGCCGAGGACGTGCTGGCCGCCGAATTTCTTCAAACCGAGCCGTTGTGCATTCGAATCACGGCCGTTTCTGGATGAACCTACTCCTTTCTTATGTGCCATTTTTTTGGTGACAGGTGACGGGTGAATAGTGACAGGATTTAACCTGTTACCTGTTACCCGTTACCGTTCTCTAGTCTATAGTGATTTCCGTAAACCCTTGCCTGTGGCCTTGTTTGCGTTTGTACTGCTTGCGGCGTTTTTTCTTGAAAACAATGATCTTATCGTCTTTGCCGTGAGCGACAACGGTTGCTTTTACCAAGCCCGCGCCGACTTTGCCGCCAGCAAGCATCGTGGCGACCTCGACCTTTTTGCCTGCGTCAGCCTTAAGCGTCGGTACGCGAAGCGTCTGTCCGCTCTCGACCGCAAACTGCTTTCCACCTGTTTTTATAATTGCGTAACTCATTTGTTAGCTCCCGCGATAGGCGGGAATTCACCCGACAATCGAAAACGTCAGATTATACGGAAAACAAAAAGACACGTCAAACTATTCGCCCACGAAACACGCGAAAAGCACTGAATTCGGAATTTCTCCTTTCGCGTCTTTCGTGTGTTTCGTGGGTAATATCTACGCAGCGGAGGGATCTTTGACGATCGCAATGAACGGCAGATTGCGATAGCGTCCGGCGGCGTCGAGGCCGTAGCCGACGACGAATTTGTTTGGGACGACAAAGCCTGTGTAATCGATCTTCAGTTCGGTTTTGATGCGTGGCTCGGGTTTGTCGAGAAAGCTAGCAAGCTTGATCGATGCCGCGCCGCGTGAGCCGAGAATGTCGAGCAGCCGCGACAATGTGAGGCCAGTGTCGATGATGTCTTCGACGACAAGCACATATTTGCCACGGATCGAATTGCTCAAATCCTTTAAAATTTCAACGTCGCCGGTCGATTTTGTGCCGTCTTTATAGCTCGAAACCGACATAAAATCGATCGCGAGGTTAAGGTCGATCGAACGCATGAGATCGGCGAGGAAGACGCACGAACCTTTCAAAACGCTCACCAAAACCAGCTCTTTGCCTGCGTAATCACGAGTGATTTGCTCACCTAATTCGTCGATGCGAGTTTTTATTTGAACCTCGGAATAAAGGACTTCGAGGTTCGGATTAGTAAATTCAGTGCCTGCCATTTGTGTCGATTCTGCGGCCATATTTTCCTCGTCGGTTGATTGGAAAGGTTTTTAGAAATACTATTGCAAACATAGGTTAACTTCAAGTTTGAGGCTTATGTCCGATGAAAACAAAGAAACCCGAGATCGCGTCCGCGAACTTGTAAGACAAGTGCTCGCGACCGTGCCGACCGAAGGTGAAGTAGCGCCCGTGAGATCAAATGCGCACAAACCTGAACACGTGATCGTCAATTCTTTGCAGGAAAAGATGGGCCGCGAATGGGATCGCGACGAATCTGCAAAGTCTCTGATCACTGAGGACGACCTACGCGGGCTCGAAGCAGGCTCGCGCATGCGTGTTGCCGAAAATGTGAAATTTACGCCCTTAGCGAGCGATATTGTGAGTGATCTAAAGATCGAGCTGATCCGTAAAACGCCGCGCAAAGATGCGGTAAAAGTGCGTTCGGTCGCGATCGGAGCCGATCACGGCGGTTTCAAACTTAAAGAACAGATAAAAGATTTTCTTACCGATTTTGGCCTGAACGTCCGTGATTTTGGCACCGATAGCGAAGACGCAGTCGATTATCCGGATTTTGCTCACGCCGTAGCAAAATCAGTCAGCGGACGCCAAGTCGATATCGGTATCATCATCGACGGCGCCGGTATCGGCAGCGCGATGACCGCGAACAAAGTTCCAAATGTTCGAGCCGCCCAGTGTTACAGTGTCGCGCTTGCGAAAAACTCTCGCGAGCATAACGGCGCAAATGTTCTGACGCTCGGAGCCGCACAGAATTCGTTTGAAGAGGTAAGGCAGATCGTCGAGGCGTTTATCTCGACCGACATTAGTGAGGAACGGCATAAAAAACGCGTCGGCAAGATCGATAACATCGACAGACAATACAGAAGTTAGCGCCAGATTTGCGCAGATGACGCCGATACGGATTAGTTTCAAATCTGCGCGATCTGCGTTTATCTGCGGTTAATTCCGACATTTTCGGCATAGTGCTAGAATGATCTTCTAAGAATGCAGCAAAACGGCAATTACGACCAATTGATCGACCAGATCACCGACATGGTGATGGCCAAATTGTCAGGTGAGGAGTATTGTCCGACGTTTTGCCACGCGGATGTCCAGCGGATCGTGGATGCCGGTGCCGAGCGGATTGGTATTGTGCTTGGTGAGACGGCGACGGCCCACGACTGGGCGAGTTTGATCGATCACACCCTGCTAAAACCGGAAGCATCGATTCGAGATATTAAGAAACTATGTGACGAGGCGGCGCAATTTGGTTTTGCGTCGGTTTGTGTAAACCCGGGTTGGGTAAAGCAAGCGACTGAGTTCCTGAAAGACTCGGGCGTACCGGTTTGCACGGTGATCGGTTTTCCGCTTGGGGCGACGCTGTCGGATGTAAAAGCTTATGAGGCTCGCCGTGCGATCTTTAACGGAGCACGCGAAGTCGATATGGTCATCAACATTGGAGCATTGAAGTCGGGCGACGACTGCGCAGTTGAGGACGACATTCGCGCAGTTGTCGAGGCTGCACACGAAAACCACATTCTCTGCAAAGTTATCATCGAAACTGCGCTTCTGACTGATGAAGAAAAAGTACGAGCTTGTCTCGCTGCAAAAAATGCAGGTGCTGATTTTGTAAAGACTTCGACCGGCTTTGCGAAAGGCGGAGCGACGGCCAATGATGTCGCACTGATGCGACACACGGTCGGCAAGGCGCTTGGCGTAAAAGCGAGCGGTGGCGTGAAGGGAATCGACGACGCGCGTGCGATGTTCGAGGCTGGCGCTACACGAATCGGAGCGTCCGTCGGCGTCAAGATCGCGCAAGAAGCCAGCGGCGTTAAGAACGAAACCTCAACCGCAAGCTACTAACCAATTAGTTCAGCGTAAAATTGAATGTGATAGAACCGGTCGCGGCGATCGGCTTGCCGTCGAGCATCACCGGCTTGAATTTTGTTTGTTTTATCGCCGTCTCGGCCGCATTCCACAGTTGTTTCGGGCCGTCCATAGCTTTTGCGCTCACGACTTTACCATCCTCATCCAGCTTGATCGACACAGTAACTTTGCCTTGAATCCCCATTCTTTTATCACTCGCCGTGTAGAGAGGCATCACTAGTTTTATCGCGTAAGGATTGAGTGCTCCCGCGTTGATGACTAGGGGACGCTTTGCCGCCTCGGCGAGCCGTGCGTCTTCAGCAGCCTTCTCCACCGCTCTTGCATTGGCGGCGGCTTCAGCTTCGGCTAAAACAAGTTTTAGGCGCGTGATGGTCGATTTAGCGAGTTCGTTTGTGGGATCAAGATCGGACGATTTTTGATAGTCCGCGAGAGCTTCTTCAGTTTTGCCGAGTTTCTCTTTGACTGTGCCGCGATTGTAGAAGGCGAGCGCGTAGTTCGGATTCAGCTCGATTGCTTTTGAATACTGTTCGATCGCTGCTCCGTAATTTTCTCTTCGTGTGAAGATTATTCCTTTGTCGACATACGAACCTGCGTCGCCGGGTTTTAACTCAATTGCTTTGTCGAGATCCGACATCGCTGCGTCGAGATTGTTCGCTGTCATTTCTTGCGTTGCTCGCGAGCGATAAAACGCGAAGTCCGGGGGTGGCGGAGATTTTACGACAGGCGACTGAACCTCAGTTTGTACAGGTTCGCCGGATTCGGTCTTTGGCTTTGGCGCTCGATCACGAATTGCTGCGATCAGCTCGACGCGCGCACCGGTATTACCAAGTTCTTTCTCGATCTCGGGTGTGAGGGTGAAGGTTATGCCGCGTTCTTTGACGGCGCCTACGAGAATCTTATTTTTTTCTTCGATGACCGCTTTTTTCGAACGCAACGCGATCAAAATATCTGCGAGGCTAAGTTCGCGTCCCTGCGCGGCGACGTGATACAAAACACCGCTGACACATATGGTAAATGCAACTGCGGCGAGGGCAAACATTTTTCGTGCGATTAAAGAGACTGTCGTATTCATATATCTAAGCTGGTTAATTGAGAAGATCATCGACCGTGATCTTCTTTTTAGGCCTCTGTTCCTGTTTTGCTGCCGGTTTATTGTCGGTCGGTTTGGGTTTAACTCCGGCAACCTGCGGGCGAGCTTTTGCTGAAGTCGGTTTTGCATCCGTCTCGCTTTCGGCAACTTGTGGAACATCGTTTGTAGTTGTCAACGTTGGATTGGCCGATTCTGTCGTAGGTGATGGTTGCTGCTGAGGCTCAGATAAAGACGTGGTCGGAGCCTGATAGGTAGTTTGTTTCTCCGGCTGATCCGAGCTCCCCGATGACATAGAGCTCATCAATCCAAAACCGCCGACGCCGACGACCACTATGCCGGCCGCAGCCAATCCGATCAACTTCGTACGGCCCGAGTTCTGCTGAGCTTCTTGAGCTGCTACTGAGAAACCTGTCGTGTCATAATTTTTCCCGATAACGGGCACGGTCGCTGAAAATCCAACCTCCTCTTCTTCTTCTTCTTCTTCTGCTTCTTCAACTATTTCCTCTTGTGCAATTTTCTCTTCAACGCGATCCTGAGCATAAAACTGCTGAACAAAAGAATCGAGCTCTTCAGTGTACGACGCCGATTCGGGTGTGACCTCCCTTGAAGACAGCGAGACGAGTTCGTCCAAAACTGGAGCGTTGTCGTGATGGCCGTTGGTTGCGTCATCGATTCGTTCAGGCTCCAGTTCGAATGGGATCTCGAGCAAGTCATGGTCGTCGCTCTCGACTACATGTTGTTGCGAAACGCGAATGTCGTTTCTTTGCGAAGACGATGGCAGGCTCAAAATCGCTTCGTCAAACGACGCAAATCGATCTTCGCGTTTTAGTTCGAGAATTTTCATCACGAATTGCGATTGGGCCTGACTTACAGCCGGATTCAACGACGTTAGAGATTGCAGCGCGTCTTTTTTCGTTTCCAGCATTTCAAACGCACGTTCGAACGCGGTCAACGGCGAATGTGAAGTCAACAGCTTGTAAAAAACCGCTCCGAGCGAATAAATGTCGCTACGTTCGTCGGGTGGAGCTTCCAGTGATTCGAGCGCAACGTCGTCGAATGCACGATAAAAGGCACGTTGCGAGATCATATCGAGTTCGTCCCACACGCGCTCGAACGGCAAGTAAGGCGAATCGGGCGGATTGCGCGCGAAGAGAATTCCCGGGGTGTCGATAAACAGCAATTTAAATTTGCCGTCGGCGGTCTCGATTATGTTCTCGGGCAGTATCTCGATGAATCTCAGCCTCGGGAATTCTTTTCGCAAAGCATCAAGCGCGAGCATGATGGGGCTCAGCTGCGCAAAAGTTTCGGCGACTTCGGCTTCGTTTGGCCTTGCCTCAGTTACGGCGAAAATCTCCAGCATTCTTATCGGCTCTGTGATTTGGTATGCAAGACCGTTCTCCTGAAAGTTGTCGGTAATGCGAACCAAGCCGTCGTGGTGAAGACTTATCAGATTCTCGATTTGGTTGTCGTCAGTGTCAGCCTTGCCGACCGTGCTTACGATTAGTGCAACCTGTTGTTTTGTAGTCTGATCTTCGGCCGTGTAGATCGCGCCTAACTGGCCGGAAGAGATTGCGTGTCCAATTCGATATCTGCCATCCCTGAGGAGAGTGTTGGTGGAAAGCATATATTCTCCTTGTGCTCAAGCGGGCGCTTGAGCAACTAGAGTATATCAGTCAAGTTGAACTAATTCAAGAAGTTTTAACAGTGTTGGCAGATGATGGCATATCGAATCTTCGCCGGTAATCGCGGCCGTCGATCATTATGGTTTTGCACATCTCGAAGAGCCGCGAACGAAGGCGCGAACCAATGCGGTCTTCGAGCGTCTCTTCACGGTCACTCGGCCTAATATCGAGGTAATTTGTGGTGAAAACTGTAAGTTTTTTGTCGTTGTAGCGAGTGTTAATGATGTGGGCCATCGTGTCGCGGACCCAATCTGTCGGCTTTGAGGCTCCTAGTTCGTCGAGAACGAGCACGTCGGAATTGAGAACCGGAGCGAGCACGCTCAGCTCTGATGTGAACGTGTTCGGATTGTAGGAATCCTGAATTTCCTTCAAAAGTGAACCAAATTCGTAAAAGAGACAATTAAATCCGCGCTCGGTAAGGCCTTTTAAGATCGACACCGCGAGATGTGTTTTACCGACGCCGACGTTACCCATGAGCAGCAGCCCGCGATCGACGGCGGGAAATTCCATTGCTAATGAAGCCGCAAGTTTGAATGCAGCATCTTGCGACGGAGTCTGCGGCTTGTAGTTGTGAAAATGAAATCCGTCATATCGGCGCGGCAGCCGGACGTTAAGAAATTGATCTTCTCGCGATCTTTGTTTGCGACACGAACACACACGCGCGCCTTTGCCGGCGACGAATTCCAGGCCTGTGTCCTGGCAGACAGAACACTCGTACTCCAGCACGGTTTCATTCGATTCATCGGGCGAAACTGCTTTCGGAACGGCGACGAGGTTAGGCTTGTTAGTAGTTTCCCGGGGCATTGTTGGTAACTAATTACTATCAACTATTAACTGTCAATTATCAACTTTCAAGTGTGGTCGCGTGTGGTATATTGATTCCGGTCTTGAAGTTTTATGGGTATCGTAAGAAGTTTGATGATCAGATTCGGTATTGCGGACATGAGCGCAGAGCGAAACCCGATACGCGTGATGCTGCTCGATGACGACGAACGTCGGCACCGCTGGTTCAAGAAGCGCTTTGTAGGCGATGAATTGCACGTTGCGGTCGATGTCACCGAGGCAAAGGAACTACTTACGGAATATGCTTACGACGCGATCTTTCTCGATCACGACCTTCTGCCGCATCATTACGAATCGAACGATCACGGCGACGAAGCCAACACGGGCCATGCGATCGCCGAATTCCTAAACGAACGTCCCGAACTGCAGCGCGCCGCGACGATCATCGTCCACACACGCAACGCCGACGCCGCCATCGGTATGGTCACAACCCTACGCGAATCGGGCCGCAACGTCGAATACTGCGCCTTCCCCTATCTCGATCTCAAAATCAAAAATTACTGGAAGCGGTAGCAAGTCACAGTCCAGCGAGATTCCACTTCTTTACGATTTCGATAATTAAGTTTGCGACTTTATCAGTGACTTTTTTGTAATAGAGATCTGCCTTTGCCTGATCGAACTTTGGGAAGCCTTGTCCTTTTTGGTAGAGCCCGATCGACGAAGGCGAAGGCACGGCCGACCATGTGCCCGGAGCCGGATTTGCGGTCGTCATCTCGGGACCGGTGTATTTTTCAGGATGCACGAGCGTCGGATCGATGGCCTGAATGAAGGCGGTTTCGTTCCAGCCGGCGTGGCCGCCGTCCTCGCCAAAAACTTCTTTTGTCTCATCGGAAGCGAACGACCACCAGTTGATGACGAGCGTCCGAACGCGCTTTTCTGTCGCGACTTCGGCGGCGACCGATTGCAGCACAGCCGTCTGCCCGCCACCGTGACCATTGAGGATGATGATATTGCGAAAGCCGTTTTTCGCAAGGCCTTCGAGAATCTGTTTAACGAACGGCCGGTACGCGGCTTCCGTGATCTGAAACGCGCCGGGATACGCTTCCATCGAGCCGGTAATGCCGTATGACAAAGTCGGCGCGATCATCGCGTTGGTCCTCTTTGCGATCGTCTTCGCCATCCCAAACGGCGCCGTGTTATCTGCACCGTTGTTGATCACGCCATGCGGCTCGAGCGTGCCGGTCGGCAGCAAGACGGTCGTGATCTTTGACGGCACGATGTCTCTGAATTCCATCCAGTTAATACGATCCATCTCGCGAGTTGAAACAAAGTCTTTGTCGGTTTGAGCGACTACAACACCTGCAGTAACCAATATCAGGGCAAAAATCATCAGCCTTTTCATCTTAGTAATCTCCTCCAATTTCTCTGTGTGCGCTGTGGCAAAAACTATTCAAAGTATTTCCGCCCACGAAGTTTCTCCGGCAGCAGGTCGCCTTCGGGGTCGTTGCCCTCGTCTTTGCCGTAGCCGAGGTCTTTCATCAGTTTTGTCGGTGCGTTGCGTATCTTCATCGGGACGGGAAGATTGCCGAACTTTTTTGCGTCGTCCATCGCGGCACCGATTGCTTCGCATGCCGAGCGATCTTTTGCGGCATTCGCGAGATAGGCGACGCCGTGTGCAAGATTGAGCGCACATTCGGGATAACCGATAGTCTCGACGGAGCGAAATACTGCGTTTGCGACGACGAGCGCCGTCGGCTGTGCGAGGCCGATGTCTTCGCTGGCGAAGATAACCATGCGACGCGCGATGAACTTCGGGTCCTCGCCGGACTCTATCATGCGAGCGAGATAGTACATCGCCGCGTCCGGTCGGCTCGCGCGCATAGATTTGATAAACGCCGAAATGACGTTGTAATGCTCCTCGCCCTTTTTGTCGTAACGCAAAAACTTGGATTGCAGAGTTTCTTTGAGCGTCGCAACCGTGATCTCGTCATACAAACGCGACGTGTTCTCGATCATCGTGATCGCCTGTCGCGCGTCGCCATTTGCCATCTCGATCAGCCAAGTTCGAGCGTCTTTTTTTAACTTGTAGTCAGTGCGGTCAATGATCGCGGACATATCGTCGGCAGTGAGTTCGTTTAGCACAAAGACCCGCATTCGCGAGAGCAATGCCGGTATCACCTCGAAGCTCGGATTCTCGGTCGTCGCTCCGATCAATACTAATTCGCCGCTCTCGACATACGGCAATAGAAAATCCTGCTGAGCTTTGTTAAAGCGATGAATCTCGTCGAGAAACAGCACCTTTGGCCTTTGGTCTTCGGTTTTTGGACTTTGAAAGTCAAGATCGTTCTGTTCTTCCTTTTGACTTTTTACTTTTGCCTTTTTAGTTTCACCGATTATCCGGCGAATGTCGTCCTTGCCCGCCGACACCGCCGAAAGCTCGTAAAACTCCGCGTTTATAGCGGTTGCGTAAATGCGCGCCAAGGTCGTTTTGCCCGTGCCGGGCGTGCCCCAAAGCACGAACGAAAACACGTGGCTTTGCTCGATCGCGAGACGAAGCGGCTTGCCCTTACCGACAAGATGTTCCTGGCCGACAAACTCTGCGAGATTCTTCGGCCTGATTCGATGGGCTAACGGTTCCATTGCTTTATTCATCGTCATTATAACGCACAAATAAAAAGGACAGCTCAAAGCGAGCTGTCCGATAAATTAGCTGGTGGCCAAGGCCGTCGAACCGCCGACACGCGGATTTTCAGTCTTCAGATTGACTTAATTTGATCCTGGACAAACTGGTATGGGTAGATTTTTATCGACTTAAGTATTTTGCACCTTTTCGACAGGTTCGTTAGATCGCGTAATCCAGCCCCGCTGGTATGCGAGAATAACCAAGTTCAGCCTGTCCTCTACACCGATTTTGCCGTAAATGGAACTGAGATGATGCCGCACGGTCGTCTCGCTGATCGATAATCTCCTTCCGGCCTCTTTGTTCGGCAACCCCTCTCCTATCATCCTGACAACGTCGAATTCGCGAGCCGTCAGGGATTCGACGTCCATTTTGGCTTTGCCCTTCGGCTCCTTTTTTCCATTGGACCTGTCTTTTTCAAGTATCTTGCTGAGCAGTACCTGATTAAACCACGTTTCGCCTTTGTGCGTCTGTAGAATTGCCTCGATCAAGACTTTGGGATTTTGTTCTTTTTTGACGATGCCGACCGCGCCTAGTCTCAAAACCGCAGCCTGGGAATCCAAGTCATCACCCTCAACAATCGCAACTACGCGGAGGCCAGGAATCTCATGCAGCAGGTCTGAAATTGTTTCGGCACGGTCACCACGACAAAGGTCAATTACAGCAACATTCGAATTATCATGTTTGGTTAATCTCCGAATATGATCATCAATCGAATGCGTCGCCACGACGGTAAGATCACTATTCGATTCGATCAGCAGTTTCAGGCCCTCCTGAACCAACTTATATTTTGAAAACACGAGTATCCGAATGCGATTATCCATTGTTTTGGAAGGCCACCTTGTGACTAAATACTAATTTACTATTGAAGTCAGGAAGGACGGACCTCCAAAAAGGAATATACACCATTTTCCCATAACTCGATAGCATAAAAATGTACTGCGCCCACAGATTTGGACACGAATCTCAATCACAATAGTGGCCAAAATGAGTAGGTAGTGTTCGGCATATTTATCGACCATTTGCAAGCTAACAGGCCTTACCTAAGCAAATACAAACTCTACTCATGCGCGTCGACCACGTTCTGAAAAAGAACCAGTTCTCTATCCGGCAACAGTTCTCCTTAAGGCGTATACGTTAAATTGATCTCAGATTCCAGTTTTGAGACTCTCTAAATATACTATCTCAATACTGTCTAAATGTAGTATAAAATACAAGACGTTCGTAAACAAATGTGCTATGGAAAATAGGGAAATTAACCGATGTGTTTAACGACACTTTGCGTGTAACGTTAAACCACGTACTAGAAGATTGTCTTTGCTTACATCGGCCATCTCCGGTTTTGCGATTTTTTTATATACCGGACGGTTGGCAGTTGTCGATGTAATTTGTTCGTGATGTTTGTCGACCGTCGGTACCGCCGGCGCGTCTGATTCGGGAACGGAGACATGAAGTATTTGGAATACCTTTGGTATTAAACATTTGGTTCGCTAAAGTTTTTGCGCAGTTTGGTTCCTAGCCGCACGGAAGTTTGAGTTGAGCGCAGGGTACGTTAACTATGCTTTACGCACAAAATACAGAGGGATGGGTTGACTCTTAATTCAGAAGACTAGTATGTCAGACACTTTAATACGAATACTGTTAATAGGCGATTACCCTATCTTTCGCACCGCATTGCGAATGGTGCTCGAGACCGATCAGAGGATTAGAGTCGTCGCAGAGTCATCTCCGCTCGAGATTACCGCCGACGTTATTTCCGAAGAGACATCGGATCTTGTTGTGGTTGATTTACCCGATTTCTCTGGCGAAGATGTATTGCCTTTTTTCCAGGATGCGGGAATCCCTGTGCTTGTCCTCGTTGGGAAACACGACTTGGGGTTCTACCAGAGATGTCTGCGATTCGGAATCGGCGGTCTGATCTTGAAGGAAGAGAGCACCGATACTCTGTTCAAAGCGATCGAGAAAATTCATGACGGCGAAATATGGTTTGATCGAACTGTCATGGGCGAAACCATTCGGCAGCTGGTCGTTGAAAAGCAAATCATACATGATCATCCAAAAAACCATACGTCTAGTTCACTGACGGATCGGGAGAGGCAGGTTGTCGATCTTATCTGCAAGGGAATGAAAAATAAAGAACTTGCAGAGCGTCTATTTATTTCTGAAACAACGGTGCGGCATCATCTAACATCGATTTTCAGCAAATTGGAAATCACAAGTCGCCTGGAGCTCGTCGTTTATGCATTCAAGAACAATCTTGTAAAGATGCCTGAGCGGAATGGTTCCCATTCGGGGAATGGCCACTCAGCGGTGACGGCAACTTCGCCTGTTGCGTGAAGTATTTCCGTTACACGACCCTAGCATGCATTAGAGAGGTAGGAATTTGGATTAACTGATACGGCCTTAACAAAATAAAACTGCCTGGTTTCAGGTTTCCTTTCGGGGTCTAGTATGTTCCATCCGCGCGGTACATTGGGGGAGAGGTGTTTGTTCAATGACGAATGATAAGAAGAAAGAAAAAGAGCTAAAAAAGTCACAGAAAAAGCTAGAAAGGAGAAGGAAAAAGAAAAATGCACTGATAATGTGCCATGACGGAAAGGAGTATTGGACGACTCAGGCCGAATTTTGGCAGTGGGTTCGGGAACAGGTAGTCATTAAGGTCAGTGATGCTCCGCTGCGGGGCCAGTTCATCCGTAGGAACGAAGAATATAATGTGGTCATCGGTAACACGGTATTAAATTTGAAATGCCCGAATCATCTCCGCGAGGTGCTTATTTCCCGACGCCGGGCATTGCAATAGGAAATTAATTTGAGGGATTGTCGTATGCGAGCGAAGGATATTACTAAACTGGGCAGGTTCCGTTTCACAGTGTGCATCTCAATGACTGTTTTGTGTCTTTTCCTGGGATCAAATCTTTTGGGACAAACTCCTACTGAGACGGCTGCAAATGAGAACTATAAGATTGGCCCCGGTGACGTGATCGACGTCGTCGTCAGCAAGAATGAAATGCTATCGCGGACAGGCCTTAGGGTGAGCAATCTTGGAACGGTCCAGCTCGCAATGATGGACATAGACTTGCCGGCCGCATGTTTGACTGAAAGACAGTTGGCTGATGCAATCAGAGAAAAATACCGAAAGTACCTAGTTGATCCGTACGTGAACGTATCGGTCCGTGAATTTAACTCTAGCGCTGTCGCTGTGATCGGTGCGGTAAATTCACCCGGACGGTTTCAGCTGCAGCGAACAATACGCCTTATCGAGCTGCTGACATTCGTAAATGGAATAAGTCCTAACGCAGGACGTACGGCAGAAATTATACGCGGTGCTCGCAGGCCGTATTGCGAAGACGCTCAACTGATTACTCCGACAGATGGCGATGAAGATCTCATCTCCGTTACCCTTGCTGACGCCTTCAAGGGTGGCGATCAAGCGAACCCTATCATTGTCGCAGGAGATATTGTCCGGATTGTACCGGCGGATCAGCTTAATGCCTATATCCAGGGGAACGTTAAGAGTAGCCTCACAATCAACCTGAAGGACCCGGTAACGCTCACGCAGGCAATAGCAATGGCGGGTGGCCCAGCGTCTGGAGCCGAGATGGAGAAGGTGAAAATTCGACGCCAGATTCCAGGTTCCGTGAACCGTAACGAAATGATCGCAAACGTGAAGGCGATCAACCAAGGCAAGATAGATGACATTCTGCTTCAGCCAAACGATATCATTGAGGTCCCGGGACCAACAGGTGCAAAAAAGATCTTTCAGAATATTGTTCGGACGATAGTACCCACGGTGACACAACTTCCTATTAGGGTCATACCCTGAACATATGCGTAATAATAATTTCTTAACACCGAGAAATAACCTTCAGGATCCCGAGTCAATTGTCTTCGTGGATCCGGACGATGGCTATGTCGATGACTACTACGATTCCACGCCAGAGCCTACTGAAAGACAACAGCTCTTCAATTTCTTCGCAGTGTTGCGAAAATACTGGCTGGTGGTACTCGGAATTACCTTAGTTGGAACCGTCTTGGTTTTAATTTATGAGGCGCGCAAGCGTGATTACTACTCCGCCGAAGCTCGAATCCAAGTTAATAATGAGATGAACCCTGCCACCTCTGGAAATTCACCCGGCTCGATTATCTTGAATCAGGGGAGTGATCCAGCTTATTTTACGACCCAACTCCAGATACTTGAAGGATCTGGGTTGCTTCGCCGCGTCGTAAAAACGATGGACCTGGAGCACAATGCTGCTTTCCTCAGGCCCGGGAAGGACCAAGAGACGGCGCTTTGGCAGAATGTGCAGCGCATGTTCGGATTCTACACGCCGAGACAAACAACCGAGCGAGCAAACGAGGATCCGACGCCGGCAAATCGTTTAGAGTTGAAACCGGACACCACGACTGACCTTGATAGCCAGGCCGAGGCCCTGGCTCCTTACGTCGGATTTATAAAGCGCAATCTCAGCGTGAATCCGATAAAGGACTCGCGAACGGTTAACAAAGAAACGCGCCTGATCGTCGTTGAATTTACACATCATGATCCGCAGATGGCTACAAAAATCGTCAACACCATTGCGGACACGTATGTTCTTCAAAACCTGGAACAGAAGGTTGAAACGAACGCTTCTGCCAGCGACTTCCTGCAGAAGCGTGTTGCCGAGCTGCAATCCGAAATCCGTTTAGGCGAAGAACGGCTCATTAATTATGCCCGAAGCAACCAGATTCTTTCGTTAGACGCCAGTCAGAACACCGTTGTCCAGCGACTTTCCGATTTGAATGCGAAGCTCAGCCAAGCCGAAAATGACCGGATCACAGCAGAAGCGGCCTATCAAGCTGCATTGCGAAATCCGATGAGCGGTTCGAATGCAGAAAGCAAAGATCCGAGAACCTCCGGACTCGAACAACAACTCACGGGCCTTCGCCAGCAGTTGGAACAACTCAAGGTTGAATATACGGAAGAGTGGCCTGAGGTCAAAAAGATTCAGCGGCAGATTGCCGCGATTGAAAAGGAACTGAAGACCAGCAGAAAGCGTTCAACGGACACCCAAATCGCAACACTTGAACAGACATACCGTGAGGCAGTGTCTCGTGAAAGGGAATTGAGGAACAACTTCGATATTCAGCGCAATACTGTATTAAACCAAAATGAAGCCGCGATTAATTACCGAATAATCCAACAGGAAATCGACACGAACAAAGGATTATTGGACAACTTGCTTCAGCGCTCACGAGAAACCGAAGTCATCCTGAATGGAACTCCAAATAATGTACGTATCGTCGACCGGGCGCTTGTTCCAGGTTCTCCCGATGGGCCACAGAGGACAAAGAATGTGGTCATAGCCTTTCTAGCGTCTCTTTTTGCAGGGGTAGGCATCGCCTTTCTTTTGAATTGGCTCGACGATACGATCCGCGTCTCTGACAATTTCGAAAAGCTGTTAGGAGTGCCGATTATAGGCATGATTCCAAGGGCCAACTCCAGCCTGACGAAACGCCTGTTTTCAGCTCGATTTGGTAGGAACGGCATCAAACATAATGGCAAACATTCGTACCAGCTTGAGGGTTTTCAAAAATCGCATATTGTAGAAGCGTTCCACCAACTGCGAACTTCCCTCTTGCTTTCGACGGCGGGTGGAGCACCTAAGACCGTGTTGGTTACGTCAGGTCAGCCGTTTGAAGGGAAAACCATTACATCACTAAATTTAGCCAAGAGCTTGGCGCAACTCGGCAATAAAGTGTTGCTTATCGACGCCGATCTCCGGTGTCCCAAGATGCATGTCATCAACAGCGTTAGCAACACCCACGGCCTAAGCACCTTGGTTACGACGAGACACCTGAATCAAGAGTTGTTAAATCAGGCTATACACAAAGGCATAGAAACAAATTTGGACATTTTGCCTTCAGGACCAAAGGTTCCGAACCCTGCGAATTTGTTTGGTTCGGTCGAAATGCGAGCCCTTCTTGAACAATTGGGTGCGGTTTATTCGCACGTGGTCATCGATTCGCCCCCGGTTCTTTACTTCGCCGACAGCGTGATTTTGGCATCTGGTGTCGAAGCGGTTGTGATCGTCGCCCGAGCGAATTTTAGCTCACGTGAGGTACTCGCGCGAGCCAAGAAGAAGATGCAAGATATTCACGGAAACGTGGTCGGCATTGTTATTAACGACATCCAGATCAAGGACTACAAATACTATAACAGCGTTTACTATAAGCGGTTGGAACAAGCCCAGGTTGACGAGGATGCCAGTAGCGTTTTTCATCTTAATTCGTAGTTGCTCCGATTTAAGAGCGGTTTTTTTGCCAATCCTGAGCGACCTATCTCCGTCTAACTAGTGGCTGCGAACTTTCGTGAAAAATGTTTAAGCCGATTGCCCGGTGGATCTTCAACGGGCAAATGCCTGATCATCGGCGAGGTGGCTCAGTCTCATGACGGAAGTCTTGGGATGGCGCATGCCTTTATTGACGCGATTGCCGATTCTGGGGCTGACGCAGTCAAATTTCAGACCCACATCGCAGCGGAAGAAAGTACGCCCGCCGAGCCTTGGCGGGTCAAATTCAGCAAACAGGATGAGACCCGTTATGAATACTGGCAGCGCATGGAGTTTAGCCGGGACCAGTGGCTTGGCTTAAAACAGCATGCCGATGAGCGGGGGCTGCTTTTTCTGAGCACGCCGTTTTCCGAAGCCGCGGCCGAACTGCTCGCTGGAATCGGCATGAAAGTATGGAAAATCGCTTCCGGAGAGGTCGGTAATGTTCCGCTGCTAAAGAAAGTGATTACCTCGGGCCAACCGGTCATTTTGTCGTCAGGCATGAGCAATTGGTCGGAGTTAGACAAAGCGGTCGAGATCGTCCGCGAGAATGGAAATCCGCTTGCACTATTGCAATGTACGTCCGCATATCCTTGCCCGCCGGAACGGGTCGGTCTTAATTTATTGGAGGAGGTACGACAACGCTACGATCTGCCGGCCGGCTTGTCCGACCATTCAGGCAATATTTATGCGGGGCTGGCGGCTGTTGCGCTCGGAGCACAAGTTTTGGAAGTTCACGTCGCGTTGAGCCGGGAAATGTTCGGGCCTGACGTTCCTGCATCGGTTACGACAACTGAACTTCGGCAATTGGCTGACGGTGTCCGTCAAATCGAAAGAATGATCGATTCGCCAGTCGATAAGGAAGAGATGGCTGAGGAACTTGAGCCGCTGCGCAACCTTTTTACAAAAAGCGTCGTGGCGGGGACTGATCTGCCCGCTGGTACTGAATTGATGCGCGAGCACTTAAAACTGAAGAAGCCCGGGACCGGGTTGATGGCTTCATGCTTACCGGAATTAGTTGGGCGAAAACTTCGGCGCGATTTAAAAAAAGACGAGTTCCTACTCCTTCAGGACCTTGAAAATTAGACGATATTTTGATCGCAAAAAACACCCAACCATTCATTTTCTACAATCTGTCAATAATCCAGTCGAATGAATTCTAAAATGCGTCGAAAAATTTGCGTCGTTGTCACAGCGAGGCCAAGCTACAGCCGGATAAAAACGGCGCTCCGGGCGATCATGGAACACCCGGATCTCGAGTTACAGCTAGTTGTAGCTGCTTCGGCCTTGCTTGATCGCTACGGTACAGCCGTCAATTACATTGAAAAAGACGGATTCCCAATCGCGGCCCGCGTTTATATGGTTCTCGAGGGTGAAAATCCGGCGTCGATGGCAAAGACCACGGGTCTCGGAATGCTCGAGCTGGCTACCGTTTTCGACAACCTGAAGCCCGATATTGTGGTAACTGTGGCAGACAGATTTGAGACGCTTGCCACGGCGGTCGCCGCCTCGTACATGAATATTCCTGTAGCCCATATTCAAGGCGGCGAGGTGACAGGCTCGATCGACGAAAAGGTGCGGCACGCGGTAACAAAGCTGGCTGATCTGCATCTTGTGTCGACCGAGGAAGCCGGCAAACGTGTGGAGCGGATGGGCGAAGAAAGCCGAAAGGTTTTTGTCACCGGTTGTCCCTCGATCGACCTTGCCGCCGAGATCGCGGATGATCCTGCTCTTAACTTCAATCCTTTTGAACGATACGGCGGAGTTGGCGGGCTGCATCATTTAACCAATGGATATGTCGTCGTCATGCAGCATCCTGTTACGACCGAACACGAAAAGGCTCGCCAGCATGTGATGGAAACCCTTCAGGCCGTCTATGACATCAACATGCCGGCTCTGTGGTTTTGGCCCAATGTTGACGCCGGCTCAGACGGCACGTCTAACGGTATCAGATCGTTCAGAGAAAAGTATCAGCCGGAAAATCTGCATTTCTTCAAGAACATGGAGCCGACAGATTTCTTGAGGCTCTTGTACAGCAGCAAGTGTTTGATCGGTAATTCCAGCGTAGGTATTCGTGAGTGCTCGTATTTAGGAGTTCCGGTAGTGAATATCGGTACGCGCCAGACGGGGCGTGAACGGGGCGTAAATGTAATCGACACCGGTTATGGCAAAGACGAGATCAGAAAGGCGGTTGAGCGCCAGGTCAGCAATGGCCGTTATGAGCAGAACACAATGTACGGCGACGGCAAAGCAGGAGAGCGGATATCTCATGTCTTAGCGAATGCTCCGCTCGAGATCGAGAAACGCTTGACGTACTAGTTAGCGTTGTAAGGTTGAAACATAGGATGCTCCGTCAGATCGGTGATCATAACTAGTGAGAGTATTGGGGATTATTCCGGCTCGTGGCGGTTCAAAAGGTGTTACGCGCAAGAACATAAAACTCTTGTGCGGCAAACCGTTACTAGCATATACCGCGGAAAGTGCGCTGCGTTCAAAACTCCTTTCAAAGGTTGTTTTGAGCACGGATGATAATGAAATTGCGGAAATTGGAAAATCATGTGGCATGGAGGTTCCATTCCTTCGCCCCGCCGAACTTGCCGAAGACACTACGCCGACCTTGCCGGTTGTAGTTCACGCGCTGAGCCAGATGGAAAGACTCGGCGAGAGATTCGATGCGGTCTGCCTGCTTCAGCCGACCAACCCGCTGCGGCGCGCGGAAGACATCGACGCCTGCATCAAATTGCTCGAATCGTCCGGAGCCGATTCGGTGATCAGCGTTTTGCCCGTTCCACACGAATACAACCCGAAATGGGTTTATTGGCAGAACGAGCGGGGTGAGCTGGCCCTGGCCACCGGTGAAACCGAACCAGTCCCGCGTCGTCAGGACCTGCCGAGAGCCTTTTGCCGCGATGGAACTGTTTACATAACACGTACTGAAACGATCATGACCATGCAAAGTTTATACGGTCAAACAGTTCACGGATACGAGATTTTGCCTGAATTCAGCGCGAATATCGACACGTTTAATGACTGGGCGGAAGTTGAACGCAGGATTTGCAAAGGCGAAACCCGTGTAACGGCCTAACGATATGGACGAAGGTAATAAAAAGGAACGAACTACAGGGCGCGATAATCTTGTCCAGTCAAACCAGCTGAGTTCTGAGCTTCCGCATAGGATTTTCAATCACGTGAGCGGTGAGTTTGCCGACCGCTTTAACCGGCTTCCGTTTGCGCTCTCGCACAATCTGGCGGCTCATCCGCTATTTGAGCTGCCGCGCCTTGTCGAGCTGGCGAAGACTTTATGGGCCGGTGGCGGAGGCAGGGTAGCGATTATCGGAGCAGATGCGTCTGTCGAAAACAGGTGGGACGAGATCCCGAATAAAGCACGCTCGTTTATCGAGGCCATTCGCGGAATTCAACAATCCGGTTCGTGGCTTATGCTAAAGAGCAGTCAGGAGGACCCGGAATATCGGGCCTGCATTGACCTCTGCGTCAGCGAGCTATCAGAATTGACGGGCGTCGACCTCAAAAAGGAGATCACCTGGATCGATGGCTATGTCTTTATCGCATCGCCCGGTGCCATGACCCCGCACCATATGGACCACGAGAGTAATTTTCTGCTCCAGATTCACGGCGAAAAGAACCTCAACGTCTCGGATCCCGGTGACCGCTCGGTATTGTTCGAAGAGGAAATCGAGAACTACTACATCGGCGACATCAGTGCCGCGCGTTTCAAGCCCGTCAGTCAAGAGAAGGCCTACGTCTTTCCTATGGCACCAGGTACGGGGGCGCATATCCCCTCGAAGGGTCCGCATTGGGTGCGAAACGGCGAAGAGTATTCGGTGTCTTTCAGCATTAACTTTTGCATGCGCGAGATCGATATCAAATCGAGGATCTATCAGTGCAATCATTACCTTCGAAAGGCGGGCTTTACTCCAACGGTTCCCGGCCGGTCCGCAGTTAAGGATCGGCTCAAGATAATGGCGCTGAGTAGCCTGGGAAGAGGTGAACCCGCCAACAAATTTGAGCTGCTGAGACATGGCGTCAAACGTCTCGAGAGTGCGTCGCGAATCGTTGAGAAAGTGCTCAGGCGTTCAACGAATTCTCATCACGGCACCGTGGAGCCGGAGGCAAAATCCTAATAATTAGGTCTCGAAGAAAGCAACCCCAAAAAACCGGAAAAGGAGACCGACACACCATTTGATCATCTGTAACGACAAATGAATACGCTGAATCAGTATTTTGAGCATCAGGCTGCTTTGAGACCGGATGCAACGGCTCTGGTCATTAAGGATAGTTCCCTTACCTATGCCAAGCTCAACCTACGTGCCAATCGGTTGGCTGCGATCCTCCGTGAGGAAGGGATCGGACCGCAACATATGGTTGCGGTGCTGATGGATCGGTCCGTCGAGATGATCGTCGCCACGCTCGGAATTATTAAAGCTGGCGGTGCGTATGTTCCCCTTGACCCGTCTTATCCGCAAGAGCGACTGGCCGTGATGCTCGGTGAAACCCAAGCAGATGTTTTGATCACTCAATCTCACTTAGCGGCATGCGCCCCGCCGCACCGGGCTTTTGTGATGGAAATTGACTCTGAATGGGGATCTGATATTGGTGACGAATACCCTGATTTGGTAAACCTTAACACGTCTGAGAGTCTTGCTTATGTCATGTATACGTCGGGTTCCACTGGGCGTCCGAAAGGGGTTATGGTCCCTCACCGAGCAGTAACGAGACTAGTATTAGGTGCCAATTATGTGAAGTTGGACTCAGACTCGGTGGTGTTGCAGTTGGCTCCAGTGTCATTTGACGCATCCACTTTTGAGATTTGGGGGCCGTTGTTGAACGGCGGCAAATGTGTTCTGTTTCCGAAAAATGGCCCTCCCGATATTTGCGAACTAAGCGCAGCCCTGAAAGAGAAAGAGGTGAATACCCTGTGGCTGACAGCGTCTTTGTTTAATAATATCGTAACTGATTCACCAAAAGTCCTCGACGGTGTAAGCCAACTCCTTACCGGCGGCGAGGCTTTATCAGCGAGGCACGTTCGGATGGCTGGGGAACTGTTCCCCGACATCCGACTCATTAATGGTTACGGTCCAACCGAGACCACTACTTTCGCCGCGGCGTATTCCATTCCAAATCCGATACCGGATACCTGGAATTCGATTCCAATCGGATATGCAATCACCGAAACTGACCTCTACGTTCTCGATGATGATATGAAGCAGGTTCCGCAGGGAATCCAAGGTGAGCTTTTTGTCGGCGGTTCAGGTGTCGCTCTAGGGTATTTGAATCAGCCAGAGCTCACTAAGCAACAATTTGTCTCAAATCCGTTTTCAGATGACCCCGATTCCAGACTTTATAGAACCGGGGACATCGTAAATGCTGACGCCGATGGATGTATGCATTTTGTCGGCCGCAAAGATGATCAGGTAAAACTCAGAGGCTTTCGAATTGAACCCGGCGAAATCGAGCACGTGCTTAAGGGACATCCTACCGTGCTCGATGCAAAGGTAATTGTTTTGCACGACGCGGCCGATCAAAAACGCCTGATAGCCTACCTCATTTGCGCGAAAGACGAAGTCGTAACGACCACCGAACTCCGCCATTTTCTGGAAGGGTACGTTCCCGAATATATGATCCCGGCATGCTTTGTTTTTCTTGATTCTTTCCCCCTCTCCACAAACGGAAAATTGGACCGTGCGAAGCTCCCCGCACCGGGTAAAGAAAGGCCTCGAATTGATCAGCATTTTGTGGCACCGCGTAACAAATTGGAGAAATGGCTTGCTGAGATTTGGCAGGACCTTCTCAACCTTGACAGCGTGGGCGTACGGGATCGTTTCTTTGAGCTCGGAGGGGACTCGTTACACGCCGCACGCTTTATAAACCAAATCCAGAAGGAGCTGGGTGTGACTGTACCGCTCGTCTCGATATACAACGCATTTTCCATTGAGAGGTTTGCGAAACTTTTAGAAGAGGAATTCGGATCTTTCGTCGCAAAGAGACTGAATCTGTCAATCAAGCAAAGAAACATTTCTGAAGCCGGTTCCAACCGTAATGTGCGCATCGAGCGACGCGAAAATGCTGCGGCGCGCCGGTACGCGAGGACCGTTCGGAACATTTAAGAAACGTAATGAATCACGATCTGACAAATGCTATAGCGGTAATTGGCTTTTCGGGACGTTTTCCCGGCGCTGACGACATCGATGCGTTCTGGAATAACTTGAGAAATGGCGTTGAGTCCATAAGGCCGTTCACAAAGAACGAACTGATCGAATCGAATGTCGACCCGGTCGTCATGAATCACCCCAATTATGTGAATATGGGAGCGCCGTTTGAGGATTCAGATAAGTTTGACGCTGCCTTCTTTGGTTATCTTCCAAAGGAGGCGGAAAAGATGGATCCGCAGCATCGCGTGATACTGGAACTAGCGTGGTCGGCTTTTGAGCATGCCGGGTATGACCCGGACCGATATCCAGGTCTTGTTGGTGTTTTTTCCGGAATAGCGCGCAATTCGTACCTGACAGGGAATCTATTGTCACATCCGGAGATTAATACCACGGTTGGCGAATACGACATGATGATTGGCAATGAGCGTGACTTTCCCGCCGCGCGCATCGCCTTTAAGCTCAACCTGCGTGGACCCGCCATTAATGTCGCGACTGCGTGTTCGACATCGGGCGTTGCCATCCATCTCGCATGCCAAAGTCTGCTCACTGGTGACAGCGACATGGCGTTGGCAGGTGCCGCACGTGTTATCTGTCCGCGAACCGCGGGTTATTGGTACACAGAGGGCGGCCCTCTTTCGCCAGACGGACACATCCGTGCATTCGACGCCAGCGCTAATGGGATGGTTCGGGGCACAGGCGGTGCAATACTCGTTTTGAAACGCTATCAAGACGCGGTTGCGGACAGAGATACGATTCATGCTATCGTCCTGGGCTCGGCCATCAACAACGATGGTGCTGATCGCATCGGCTATGCGGCGCCAAGCATTAGCGGACAGGCCGCCTGCATCGCTGATGCGCTCGCAGTCGCCGGTGTTGATGCCGACACTATCACCTACGTTGAAACTCATGGAACAGGTACAAATGTAGGTGATCCAATTGAAATCGCCGGTCTTACAAAAGCTTTCCGTGAAACAACGGACAAGAACCAGGTTTGTGCAATCGGATCCGTTAAAACCAACATCGGGCATCTGGATGCTGCCGCCACTGTGGCAGGGGTCGTCAAAACGATTTTGGCGATGAAACATAAGACGTTGCCACCCAGCTTGAACTTTGAAACCCCAAACCCTCAAATCGATTTCAAGGGGAGTCCATTTTTTGTAAATACCGAGCTGAAGGAGTGGAAAAGTGAGGGATATCCCCGCCGGGCGGGTGTAAGCTCGTTTGGTCTGGGGGGGACAAATGCTCACATAATCCTGGAAGAACCTCCCGAAAGTGCTGTTCTTCCGGCAAAAAGCCGAGACACGCAGCTCATTATTCTCTCTGCAAAAACTGAGACAGCGCTTGAGCTGGCAACCGGCAACTTGTCCGAATTCCTTACAGAGCATCCGGCTGCAAACCTCGCGGACGTCGCGTTTACTCTGCAAAACGGGCGAAAACCACTATCGTTTCGCCGTGTCTTGACAGCCGTTGAGGTTCCTGATGCTGTTAAAGCCCTCAAGGATCAAAACCGGCAGGTAACCAAGAGATGCAGTGGCAGTAATCGTCCGCTCGTTTTCATGTTCCCGGGCGGTGGTACTCAGTATGCAGGAATGGGACGCGGCCTTTACGAGAGCGAGCGCGTATTTCGCGAAACGATTGATACGTGTGCTGAAATTTTGTCTGAGTTGATCCCCGTCGGCCTGCTTGATTTGCTTGACATCGAAGCTGACAAAGGGCAATTAGAACGTCCGTCGCTTGCTTTGCCGGCGCTCCTTTCCGTAGAGGTCGCGATGGCGCGGCTTTGGGAATCATGGGGCGTAAGTCCAAGTGCAATGATCGGCCATAGCATGGGCGAGTATGTCGCTGCGCATCTGGCAAAGGTGTTCTCCCTTGAGGACGCCTTGGCCCTTGTGACGATGCGAGGCAAGCTGTTTGAGCGGCTGCCATCGGGATCGATGCTGGGCGTGCCGCTTTCCGAAGATGAGCTAAAACCATATCTGAATGGATCTCTCGATTTTGCTGCCGTCAATCTTCCGACCATGAGTGTTGTATCCGGAGAAAGCGAAGAGATAAGACGATTGGCGAAGCAGCTCGAGGTAGACGAAATTGACAGCCGACATCTTCACATAAATGTGGCGGCCCATTCGCGAATGGTCGAACCGATTCTGGAAGAGTTTTCCGATTTCTTAGCAGATATTTCGTTTGAACGGCCCGAACTGCCCTTTGTCTCGAACGTCACCGGGCAGTGGATTTCAGGTGAAGACGCTATGAAGCCTTCATACTGGGTAAAACACTTGCGGTCTACGGTTCGTTTTGCGGATGGTTTGACGACGGTCCTGGATAATCCAGACCAGATCTTGCTCGAAGTTGGACCGGGACGCGCATTGAGCACTTTCGCCCGCCAACATCCGGCAACGAAGAAAGAAACCGCGATCATTGTATCGATTCGTCATCCGCTTGAAGTAACGCCGGATCTTGAGTTTACGCTCAATCGTCTCGGGGACCTATGGGTTGCCGGTGCGGAAATCGATTGGCAAGCTTTTTGCGCTGATGAATCCCGAACCCGAATTCCACTACCTACATATCCTTTTGAACGCAAGCGTTACTGGATTGATCCCGTCGGGCCGCTTTCGGTGAGCCTAAACGGGACGATGCCGCCGAATTTAGGCGGTCGAGCGTTCTCCGAAACGAGACCGTATGACCAGTTTAAAGAGACTGCGGGTTCTGACATATCAGAACCGGCCATCGACGTAATTTCTCCCGAAACCGGAACTGCGGAGCTAGAAACTGCGCTCGAGCCGGCACCTCGCAAAGAACGGGTACTTGAAGCCCTAAAACTAGTTATCCGGGATTTGAGCGGTATTGAAGCCGCTGACTTGGATTCCCAGGCGACCTTCTTGGAATTGGGTTTCGATTCGCTTTTTCTAACGCAGGCAAATTCGGCGATCAAGAAGAAATTTGGGGTTAAACTGACCGTGCGCCAGCTTCTTGAGTCCTGCTCCCGCTTAGACACGTTGGCTGCCTACGTTGACTCACAACTTCCGGAAGACGCTTTTGCCGCTGCGGCGCCCGCGGCTGTCAAGAACGCAGCGCCGGCTCAAGTATCAACTACTCCGTCAGTCGCGGCCGGATCGATTGAGAAGGCACTCCAGGATCAGTTGCAGAGTATGCAACGGTTGATCGAGCAGCAGATGGCGATGCTGCGCGGCATTGATTCACCGAGTGATTTCGCTCGACCCGCATCTTCATCACCGCAGTACACAGCCTCTGCGCCGGGTTCTTTGACTGACAATGTACCTGCATCTGCGCGGGAAAAGTCCAGAATCGCAGCGGTTGTCGATAAATCCAGTCCGTGGCAGCCGGTTCAGGCCGGAGAGAATGGCAAACTTCCGCCCAAGCAGCAGGAGCATCTGGACAAAGTGATCGCAAAGACCGTTGAGAGATGCCCAAGGTCGAAAGCACTCGCCCAGGAGCATCGATCTCATCTTGCCGACCCGCGGACTGTTGCGGGCTACAAAAGGGCTTGGAAAGAGATGGTCTTCCCGATCGTCGCGGACCGCTCAAAAGGCTCCCGTGTGTGGGATGTTGACGGGAATGAATATATCGATCTGATGGGAGGATATGGCGTCAATCTCCTTGGTCATTCGCCCGACTTTGTCTCGGAGGCGGCGAAGGCCCAAATTGATCGCGGTATTGAGATCGGTCCGCAGAACAAGTTGGCCGGCGAAGTCGCCAAAATGGTTTGCGAGATGACGGGCATGGACCGAGCCGCGATGTGTAATACCGGTTCAGAAGCAATACTTGCGGCGATTCGAGTCGCAAGAACTGTGACCGGTAACGATCGGATCGCGATGTTCAAAACGCACTATCACGGGATCTTCAACGAAGTGTTGGCAAAGGGTGTTGAGATCGCTGGCAAGAAAAGGACGCTGCCGATCGCACTAGGGATTCCGGGATTTGCGGTTGAGAACACCTTGATGCTTGATTACGGCGAGCAAAAGGCACTGGACGAGATTCGCGAACATCGCGATGAACTCGCCCTTGTTATGGTCGAATCGATTCGCAGTCGTGACCCCGAATTCAGACCGCGACAGTTCGTTCGGGCCCTTCGCGAGCTTACCTCGGAACTCGGCATTCCTCTCATGTTCGATGAGATCGTGACCGGTTTTCGGATCGGACCCCGCGGGGCTCAGGGATATTACGGTGTTGAAGCCGACCTCGCGAGCTATGGAAAGGTCATCGGAGGTGGCTATCCGGTCGGTGTACTAGCCGGCAAGAAAGAATACATGGATGCCCTCGACGGGGGATATTGGCAGTTCGGTGACGACTCCGCGCCAGTGGCGGACATGACGTGGTTCGCCGGCACGTTCGTGAGGCATCCGCTGGCGATGGCAACAACGCACGCGACGCTAAGCTATCTCAAAGATCATCCGGGTTTGCAGGAGGAATTGAATCAAAAGACGGCCGCTTTTGCGCAGAGCCTCAACGATCACTTTAAGGAAACCAACTCGCCCGTTTATGTTACGCACTTTGCCTCATGGTTCATGGTCAAGTTCGAACCGTATCAAGAGTTTTCGCCATTGATGTTCTGGCACCTTAGGAATCGCGGCATCCTGACCTACGAGGGTCGTCCTGCCTTCTTTACTGAAGCGCATACCGCTGAAGACTTTGCCCAGATCATCCAGGCGTTTAAGGAAAGCGCTGCCGAAATGCAGAACAGCGGGTTGTTCTCGGGCGGACCGGTTCGTGATCCGAATGAACCCTTTGAGATCCCGATGACCCAAGGGCAACAGGAGATCTGGCTTGCCACGCGCTTTGGAGATGATGCCTCGTGCGCGTACAACCTGAGCTCGACGATGAGGATCAAGGGCGAATTGAATGTCGACAAGCTAAACGAGGCGCTGACCCACCTTACAAAACGACACGAGTCTCTGCGGGCGGTACCAAACGAGCATGGTGTTTCCCAAAGGATAATGCCGGTAACCGTCTATGATCTAGTGCAGTATGACCTTTCGGATCTCAATGAAGACGACACGAACAAGCGGCTCGAGGAATTGCGGCAGCAAGAGGTCACAGCACCGTTCGATTTGGAAAACGGGCCCCTGACGAGAGCCCACCTGGTCAGGCTCAAAGAGGACGAACACTTTTTCATCTTTACAGTGCACCACATTGTAGCCGACGGGTGGTCTTGCGGTGTGATCCTCAAGGACCTTGGGAAATTGTATACCGCTTCTATTGGTGAAGAATCGGGAGACCTCAATAATGTAATGCCCCTCAGCGAATGGGTTGACCAATCCATAGTGGCTTCTAAGACGGAAAGTTATAGCGATGCGAGGGATTACTGGCTGGAGGAGTTCCGTTCCAACGTGACGGTGCTTGAACTACCCACGGACCGTCCGCGTCCGCCCGCCAAATCCTATCGGGCGCACCGAACTACAGTGCCTGTGACAAAGGATGAGATCGAGCATGTTAGCAAGACTGCGTCAGAGCAAGGTGTAACACTTTTTACCTTCCTGATGGGAGCCTTCGACACACTGCTTCACCGGATTTCAGGACAAGATGATGTTGTCGTAGGGTTTTCGCTCGCGGGACAATCGAATCTGACTCGCAGAGATCTTGTCGCCCATGCCGTCAATTTCTTGCCGATACGTGCCCGATTCGAGCAAAATATGTCGTTCCCCGAGCTCTTGGGGCTCCTCCGCGGCAAGATATTTGATGCGGTCGAATTCCAGGAATATCCGTTTGGAGCATTGATAAAGGAATTAAGACTGGAGCGCGATCGGAGCCGCTTACCGTTAATGTCAGTTGCGTTTAATCTCGATCCTTCAGGTTCGGGCGTCAAAATACCCGGCCTAGACATCGAAACCGGCTCTGTACCCCGCGCATTTGAGAACTTTGACATCTTCTTCAATATCGCCGAACTTTCCGATCGCTACGAGATCCAGGTTACCGCGAACAGTGATCTCTTTGATCGCGATACCATCCGGCGTTATGTCGGATCGTATCTGACTATGCTGCGGTCGCTGGCTTTGGACCCCGAGCAACAGATTTCTGCCGTTCCGATGCTCACTGCTGCTGAGAGTAAAGAGCTCCTGGTCGATTGGAATACTAATGATGAGACCTCATTCGATGTCTTTTCGCTGGTGGAACGGTTTGAAACTCAGGCAGAGAGATTTGAAGATCAGCCAGCTGTTTCACACGACTCAAAGTGCCTTACCTACGGCGAACTCAACCGGCGAGCAAACCAGCTTGCTCATTATCTTATTTCGCTTGGTGTAGACGGCGGAACCCTGGTGGGTCTGAATACTGAGCGGTCGATCGACACGGTGACTGCGATCCTGGGCATTATGAAGGCCGGGGCCGCGTATGTTCCGCTCGACCCGGCAAATCCCTCTGAAAGACTTGCCCAGATAATTGAGGATGCGAAGATGCCTGTCATCGTGACCCACTCGGAAACAAAAAAGAAGTTACCGAAGCATGGAGCGCAGACAGTAATAATTGACGCCGACAGGCAGAGGATCAGTGAAGAAAGTGTAGAGAATCCCGACTTAAAAACGACGGCCGACTCACTAGCCTATGTGATGTTCACTTCGGGATCGACGGGGAGGCCAAAGGGCGTAATGGTCAACCACGAGAATGTCGCGCGACTTTTTACTGCAACGGAGCACTGGTTTGAATTTAGTGATAAAGATGTGTGGACGATGTTCCACTCTTACGCGTTCGATTTTTCGGTCTGGGAAATGTGGGGGGCTCTGTTATATGGCGGGCGTGTCGTTGTTGTTCCGTTCAAAGTGAGCCGTTCGCCGGAAGCATTCTATGAATTGGTGTGCCGCGAAAAAGTGACGATGTTGTCCCAGACCCCTTCAGCGTTTCGTCAATTCATACGGGTCGAAGAGATCGCGAAAGCCGACTGTGACTTGTCACTTCGAACAATAGTATTCGGCGGTGAAGCGCTGGAAACTGAAAGTCTCCGTCCGTGGTTGGAGCGTCATGGTGATGAAAAGCCGCGATTGGTAAACATGTACGGGATAACCGAGACAACCGTACATGTAACGTACCGGCCTGTTACCCGCGCCGACCTCGATGCGGGTGTGCGGAGCGTGATCGGCGTTCCGATTCCTGACCTAAAAGTTTATATCCTGGATCGGGAACTTCAGCCGGTCCCGGTCGGTGTCCCTGGCGAGATTTACGTGGCGGGGGCCGGTGTCACGCTCGGTTATCTCAACCGGCCCGACCTCACTGCCGAACGCTTTATTCCGAATCCCTTTGTTGAATATAAATCCGGAAAAGACGGGAAGAGAGTAAAAGGTTCGAACAAGCATGCCAACTCGTCGTCCGTACTATACAAGACTGGCGATCGGGGACGATTCCGTCCTGATCGTGGCATCGAATACTTTGGCCGGATCGATAATCAGGTGCAAATACGTGGATTCAGGGTCGAGCCGGGGGAGATCGAAAACGCACTATCTCAGCATGAGGAGGTACATGAAGCCGTTGTGATGGTGCGGGAAGATAGCCCTGGCGAATTTGATCTAACTGCTTACATCGTAGCGAAAAGCTCCGACCACGCGAACGGTAGCAGCGGCGATGCGAGCAATCAGCACAAAGCAAATTGGCTAGCAAAATGGGCGGCCTTGTATGAGTCAGGTCGTGCCAGCAAAGCCCTGGGCGATGTCTCGGGCGAGGTGGTTAATGACCTGGCGATTTTGGAACAGCTCGCGCAAAAGGAAGGTTTTGAAGAGGAACTAGTCGAATTCCAGGGTCAGACCTTCGACCGCGTGATGTCGCTCAAACCAAAGAGGGTCTTAGAAATTGGTTGCGGTACGGGTCAGAACCTGATCAGAATTGCACCGGAAGTTGAATACTTCCTGGGTACGGATTATGCTCCTTTTGCAATTGACGAGGCGCAGCGTTATTTAGATCGGGACGACGTTGATCTCGCACACGTTGATCTAAGAGTGCAGGAAGGAAACGATTTTCGGGGCATCGCCCCGAATTCCTTCGATGCTGTTCTGATTCTGTCAGTAATGCAGTACTTCCCATCGCCGAGCTATTTCAGACAAGTAATAGAAGGTAGCGTGTTTGTCGCGAAACCGGGTGGAGTGGTGTACATCAGCGACGTCCAGAGTCTCGCCCATCTCGAAACCCACCACGCATCCGACCAGTTGTTTCGTTCCCCGGAGAATATGTCCCGCGATGAACTGAAAGAAATTGTCTCCCGTAGAGTCTTAATTGAGGATGAGCTGGTCGTCGATCCAAACTACTTCATTGCCCTCCAGGGGTTAATTCCGGAAATAAGCCGTGTCGAATTCAAATTGCGCCGCGGGCACATCCTGAACGAAACGACAAAGTTTCACTACGACGTATTCTTACACCTTGCTCCACAGGACTCAGTTCCCGTTTCCGCTAATTGGATAGATTGGAAAGCGGCGGGTTTGACATTAGAGAGCCTTCGGTCCCAGTTAACCGACGAAAAGCCGGAATTGGTTTGCGCCACGAATGTGCCAAACAGCAGGATTCAGTCGGAGGTGGCCACTCTCAGGATGCTGCACGATACCGACGGGCCGGCGACCGTTAGTGAATTGAAAGATGCGCGCGGTGCGCTTCGTCTCGACGGTATTGATCCCGAGGCGCTTTGGGAGCTGGGTGACGAGTTGGGATACGAGGTGGACGTTAGATGGACGGAAAACCATCCCGACGGCTCTATGGATGTGGTCTTTACTCGCCCGAAGAAAAATGATTCGCCCGCAAATTACGTGCCGTCGCCGATCAGGGACGAGATCCTCCCGCAGTCCTGGCGGAGTTTTAGTAACAATCCAATGATGAAGGAAATGAACGACGAACTTGTTCCCAACATCCGAGGCTATTTGAGGAATAAGCTTCCGGATTACATGCTACCAAACAAGATTGTTGTTCTGGACTCTATTCCGCTAACAAACAACGGTAAGGTCGACCTTATGGCGCTGCCCGTCCCGGTAAGCAAAAGGGTCCAGACGGTTGTGAACTTGCATTCAACGGCAACTGCTGTCGAGCAGAAAATCACTGATATTTGGTGCGAAGTTCTGGGTCTTGAAGATGTTGGCAAGAATCAGAATTTCTTCGAACTTGGCGGACACTCGCTTCTCGCGATTCAAATCATCATCCGTGTTCGGGCAGTGTTCGGCGTTGATCTGGCGCTGGGCAGCATATTTGAATACCCGACGGTATCGGAATTGGCAACCGCAATTGAAGCGTTGGGAAGCGAGCGAGAAAATCGCGGAGGAAACGAGGGATCCTCGTCAGTTTCAATCAGGCGGCTTGCCCGGGATGCTGTTAAGCCAAGCACACTCCTCTCCAATATGCGGCGAGGCGAAAGTTAATCATGGAAACTCTAAAGACCTTATTAGATTCAACAGATCATACGTCTGACTCGGCGGTGAACCTTCAGGTTGATTCGGCAGAACCTGAAGTTTTCATATTCCCTATGTCTTTCGCCCAAGAGCGCCTTTGGTTTCTTGAGCAACTCAGGCCCGGAATATCCGCGTACAACCTTCCAATCCCGTTTCGGGTAAAAGGTGCGCTCGACGACGCGGTTCTTGAAAAGGCCTTGCAGAAAATCGTATCGCGTCACGAGATATTGCGTACAACGTTTGACCAGATCGGACTTGACCTTGTCCAACTTGTTGCTCCGACCTTTCAATTTAAGCTGAGAAAGCATGACCTAAAGTCATTGGCGGAAACAGAACGTGAAAAGAAAGTCGATCAGTTAGTTCATGAAGAAGTCAGGCACAGTTTTGACCTGAAAAGCGGCCCCCTGTTTAGAGGGACGCTGTACACGGTCTCTGACGAAGATCACGTGCTTTTGCTTAACATGCATCACATTGTCGCCGATGGCTGGTCTTTCAGTGTCATCTTGCGCGAGTTAAGAGACTGCTACGAGAGCTATTCACAAGGGCGTGAACCTGAACTTAAGGAACTTCCCGTTCAGTGCGGCGATTACGCTCAGTGGCAGAATGAATTCTCCTCAACTGATGAATTCAAGTCCCGACTTCACTTGTGGAAGAATAAGCTCGCGGACGCTCCTCAACACTTTGACTTACCGATAGCGAAGCCCCGTCCTGCGCACCCCTCGTACGATGGCGCTGTTGATACTTTGCTTCTTCCAGACGCTTTGACACGGGCATTGAAGAAACTCGGTCAGGTTCAGGGGAGTACACTTTTCCTAACCACCATGGCTGCGTTTAAGACACTGTTGTTTCGTTATACGAACGAAGCCGACGTGGTTCTTGGCTCGCCTGTGGCAAACAGGACCAAACTTGAGATTGAAGACCTTGTTGGATGCTTTGTAAATACCGCGATCTTCAGGACACAACTTTCTGGCGAACTTACATTTACGGAGGTACTCTCCAGGGTAAAAGAAGGTGCACTGGAATCTTACGAGTATCAAGACGTACCGTTTGAGAAAATCGTTGAAGAGTTGCAGCCAGAAAGAGCTTTGGATCGCAATCCCCTGGTCCAGATACTTTTCATGTGTCATAAGGCGAATATCCAACCGATCGTACTTCCGGATATCTCATTCAATCCGTTCCTCGTCGACAGAAAAGGGGCACAGTTCGACATGACGTTTTACCTTCTTGAACGAGACGAAGGGCTTCGGGTTGGCTGTGAGTACCGAAGGGACTTGTTCGAGCAAACAGATATTCGGCGATTTCTTGAACATTATCAAACCCTGCTATATGGCATTGTTTCGAATCCGGATACGCCCATCTGTGAGTTGCCGTTATTGCGTGAAGAAGAGCGCCATCGAATGTTGGTCGAGTGGAACGAAACCGATCTCGATTCTCCAAAAGACAAGGCGATCCATCAGCTTTTTGAGGATCAAGTACGCAGAACTCCGGATTCCGTAGCCCTTGTCTTCGGAGAGGATCGGATGACGTACTCGGAACTCAATCGCCGGGCCAATCAGATGGCTCATCATCTGCGGTCGAAGGGGGTTGGTAAGGAAGTATTGGTCGGCATCTGTGTCGAACGATCTTTGGAGATGATTGTCGGGATCCTCGGCATCCTCAAGGCCGGGGGAGCGTATGTTCCCCTCGACCCCGGATACCCGGACGAACGGATATCATTCATGCTTGAGGATTCGGAAGCTGCGGTTCTTCTCACAGCGGAGAAACTGGTTGATGGTCTGGGCGAATACAAGGGCGAAGTCGTGATGGTCGACCTGGATTCGGAAATAATCAGTCAACAGCCGGCTACAGATTTGGATTCTTATGCCGGTCCGGACAATTTGGCCTACGTTATTTACACGTCGGGCTCGACCGGCAAGCCAAAGGGGGTCGCTATCGAGCATCGCAGTACGGTGGCGCTACTGTCGTGGGCAGGTTCGGTGTTCGACGCTGAACAGTTAAGTGGTGTGTTGGCATCAACGTCCATCTGTTTCGATCTTTCCATATATGAGATGTTTGCCCCATTGAGTTGCGGAGGCACCGTTATTTTGGCAGACAATGTCCTGCAATTGCCGGCCATACCCGCTGCAAATGAGGTTACTTTAATAAACACGGTGCCATCGGCAATTGCCGAGTTGTTGCGAATCGATGGGGTTCCACCTTCGGTTACCACCATAAATCTTGCGGGTGAACCCCTCAAAACATCTCTCGTCCAACAGATCTACGAGTTGGGTACGGTTGAGAAAGTCTATGACCTGTATGGTCCGACTGAAGATACGACTTATTCAACATATACCCTCAGAGTTTCCGGTAAAGCGACTATCGGCCGTCCGATCTCTAATACTAAGGCTTATATTCTGGACCGCAATCTTCAACCCGTTCCGGTTGGAATACCGGGCGAACTTTATCTTGCCGGCGACGGCCTGGCACGGGGTTATCTGAAACGGCCCGAGCTTACCGACGAGCGATTCATCAGAAACCCGTTTAGCCCCGGACCGGGGTCGCGGATGTACACGACAGGTGACTTGGCACGCTACCTGGATGATGGCCGCCTTGAGTTCATTGGACGGATCGACAATCAGGTAAAGATCCGGGGATTTCGCATCGAGTTAGGCGAGGTCGAAGCAGTATTGGCTGCGCACCCGGATGTCTGCGAGGCAGTGGTCATAGCAAGGGAAGGTAAAACAGGCGATAAACAATTAGCGGCTTATTTTACCGCGAACGAAGACATCAGTATTGAGGTCACCAAGGTGCCATCCTACGTAGGACAAAAAATACCCGCCCATATGATGCCGTCCGCATTTGTCCGGACCGCACATATCCCTTCGGCGTCAAACGGAAAATTCGACCCGAGGGCACTGCCGGCACCAGATATCTCGTTCGACAAAGAACAGCAGCAAGAATTTGTGGCAGCTTGGAGTAGTTCTGAAAGGCCGGTCGCTGAGATCTGGTCAAAGATCGAGCCAGCGGAACTCCGGAGCTACCTTAGGCAGAAATTGCCTGACTATATGATACCGTCGGCATTTGTTCAGCTTGAGGGGTTTCCCTTGACGCCGAACGGCAAGATTGACCGAAAATCCTTACCTGCGCCGAGTGATTCGAGGCCCATATTAGAAGAATCGTTTATCGAACCGCGAGATAAAGTTGAAGCACAGTTAGCCGATGTGTGGAAAAGCGTGCTAGGGATTTCTCGCATCGGAGTAAAAGACAATTTCTTTGACCTTGGTGGCCAATCGCTTTTGGCCGTGCGCTTGTTTGCTGAAATCGAGAGGGAATTTGGCCGTAATCTCCCATTGGCAACTTTGTTTCACGCGACCACGATCGAACAACTTGCAAAACTGATTCGCGAAAATCGACCGAAGGACAAATGGACATCGTTGGTGCCGATCAATGCGAACGGTTCGAAGCCGCCGTTATTTCTGATGCACGCGGCGGGCGGCAATGTGCTCTTTTACAAAGATCTAGCCGATCGTTTGGGACCCGATCAGCCATGCTATGCAATGCAGGCAGTGGGACTCAGCGGGCATCAATCGGCATACGACCGCATCGAGGATATGGCCGCCCACTATATCGAGGAGATTCGCGGCGTCCAGCCGAGGGGGCCGTACCATTTGGGCGGGTCGTCGATGGGCGGCCTCATTGCCTATGAAGCCGGACGACAGTTGCGAGACAGTGGGGAAGAGGTCAAATTGATCGCTCTGTTCGATACCTATGCGCCCGGCTATCCGATTCGGATTCCGGGGCGTTCAAGAATCGGTCTAAAGCTACTCGGACACGCCGATCGGATTAAGCAACACATCGACACCTTGCGTATTTTGGAGCCCGGAAGGCGTTGGCCGTACGTTGTCGCGAAAGCAACGAAGGCAAGGAATGCGGTCCGCCGATCTCACATAAAGACAAAACGAAAGCTTGCACGCGGCATTCTAACGAGCCTCGGCCGCCCGTTGCCGGAGGCGTTAATCGTTACCCAAAACCTGATCGCGGTCGCGACGAGAACATATCGTCCCGAGCCGTTTGACGGAGACATGGTGCTGTTCCGCGCTACTAAACAGATCAGAGGGACGTATCGGGACGACACCTTGGGTTGGTCGAAGCTTGCTAAGGGTAAACTCGCGATCCACGAGATCAATGGAGGTCACGGAACGATAATTGTCGAGCCAAGGGTACGTTTTGTGGTCCCGATCCTTCAGCAGATATTGGGCGAATCGGAAACGGCCGGTACGGAGTCAGGCGCGACGGAATCTTGACGGTGGAATCGGTCGAGCATACAAACTCTTCCGGGGATGATAAGGCTGGTTCGGCGGGCTTCAAGCCCGGGTACGAACCATCACCGGATGGTTTGAGGGGAATCGCGATCGTTTCCGTAATGGCATTCAACGGTCATCTTCTCTGGATGCAAGGTGCTTTTTGTATTCCTGGATAGTTTCTTTCGAGTGGAGTCCTAATTATTTTTTTACTCTTTCAAGGCCGTCGCGAAACTTCAAGAATAGGATTGTTGCCCGGGGCTTATTCAGAGAACTTTACCCTCGGAGGCGTAATGTTGTGGCGAGTGATAAAGCTGAGCTTTGCACCAGCATGAAGGCAGTTATGAGTAAGACATTCGCGATAACTCTGCTTTCTCTCCTGGGTCTTGCTTGTTCGACAGAACCAGGGTCGAATCATACGTTCTCGGTGGTAAAGCCGAGAAATGACGAGACGACGGTCGCGGTCATTGAGGTCGTCAACGGTACGCGGATAGCGGATCATCAGTGGGTCGAGCGTCTCACCAGTCCGTCAACAAGTCTTAATGTTACAGTTTCTAGGCCAGCATTGCTCGTCGCGATCTGGTGGGGTGATGGAGGCATGGGAACGACACACAACGCCATTCCGAATAATGAGTTTACAGTCATCGATTCTTTGACGACCGATGCGTCACTAATCCAGTGCATCGTAGCTACGAGGAGCGTCACCGCAGGCACGTATAACGTCACCTGGACTTCGGAATCCGGTGAGGGGGCTCAGTTGTGGCTTATTGCCGTTGACGAACCAAAGGGTGGCGGTACTCCGGTGTTGGGCGCGCACGTACTAGATTGGGACGTTCAAGGTAGGGGCGGAAAATTGATCACGACTCCGCGAATTACGACGAATCCGTCGGCGGGGACTGGCAGCACAATCATTGTTGCGGTTGCTCATGGCATCCTTAGTTCCCCCGCCACACCGACTGACAGCGAAGGTAATACATTCACTCAGGTCGGTACCGCCCACACTTACACAGACTGGCCCAAGGCGGGAACAGCGGTATGGTCGGCGTTTCCGAAGCAGTGATCCGCGTGTGCTCACGCTTCCTCAAGATAAGTAAGGTGCGACCCTGTTATCGTTCGATCCTGGTACGCCATCAAGACGCCGGTTTGGTTCAGATAATACAGCAGGTCGAGGATTAACACCGGGAGCGCAAACGGCCGCGGGGATCTGAAATCTTCGATAAGAATCAACATTGATCGGACACCAAGAAGAAAGAGAAATGAATACATCGGACCAAAATTCCGAAGGTCAAACTGTGCTTCGTAACGGAAGTGTTGAAGAGAGCTATCCACTGTCGCCTCTGCAGCATGGAATGCTGTTTCATAGCCTCTATGAACAGGTGTCGGGCGTGGATATTGAACAGATCGTTTGTACGGTTACCGAGGAGCTTGACTGTGACAAACTCCGGCAAGCGTGGCAGCGTGTCGTTTCCCGCCATGCGATCCTGCGGACGGCGTTTGCATGGGAGGGGCTGCCGGAGCCGGTGCAAGAAATTCATCGGAACGTTCAATTTCCATTCGAAGAGCACGACTGGCGCGAGCTTTCAACTGAAGAACAGCAGACAAGGCTGCATGACCATCTGCGCGACGACAGGCGCGCTGGATTTGATCTCACCCAAGCACCGCTGCTTCGGGTTGCCGTTTTTCGGACCGCAACCGCGGGTTTCTGGTTGCTGTGGACTTTTCATCACGCCATTCTTGACGGCAGATCTTATCGTCTGGTCATCCGCGAAGTGTTTGAAGTTTACGAAGCCTTGCTTCAGGGCCGGGATCCGGATCTCAAACAATCCCGACCATACAGAGATTACATTGATTGGTCGCTTTCCAGAGATCTCAGCAGGGCGGAGTCATTCTGCCGTGAGCAGCTCGGCGACTTTACGAGGCCAACGCCGCTGACTGTCGATCGGCAGGCGGCCAAAGATCAGGATAGCGAGACCGGACATGCCCAGTTTGAAATCAAGTTAAGCGCGTCGGTCACGTCCAGGCTCAGTGAACTTGCGCTGGCAAACGAATTGACTTTGAATACAGTCGTCCAGTGTGCCTGGGCTATTCTTCTGAGCTTATACAGCTCAGAAGAAGATGTGGTCTTTGGGACAACGAGAGCTTGTCGCCATTCTGACCTCGAGGGTCTCGAGTCGATGCTTGGGCTCTTTATCAACACGATACCAATGCGCGTTCGGGTTGATCGCTCTCATTCAGTTATGGATCTGCTCCGGACGATTCGCCGGCAGCACCTGGCTTTGCGCGAATTTGAGAACACGCCGCTTGTTAAGATCCAGGAGTGGTCCGGCGTTGGGTCCGGGTCGCCGCTGTTCGAGAGTATTATTGTGTTTGACCGCGATGAACTCAATACCGACATGCAATCCCTCGGCGGCAAGTGGAAGAACCGTTCGTTTAGGGCGATTGAGCAGACAAACTATCCGTTGACACTGTTCGCTTACGGCGAATCGGAGATGCTGCTTAGACTGGTCTATGACGAGTCGCGTTTTGACGCGTCCACTATTA
The DNA here is from genome assembly GCA_049679945.1 of Pyrinomonadaceae bacterium. Classification (GTDB taxonomy): domain Bacteria; phylum Acidobacteriota; class Blastocatellia; order Pyrinomonadales; family Pyrinomonadaceae; genus OLB17. The sequence goes on from JBAUGW010000038.1 coordinate 79,790, forward strand.
CGAGGTTGGCTAACCACCTCGAGAAACTGTCTGCAACCATCGCTGACAAACCTGAGCAGCTAGTCTCAGAAATGTCTTTGCTGACTGATGTGGAGCGATCGCAGATGTTGAATGAATGGAACGATACATCTGCGGATTTCAATCGCGATGCGTGCGTTCATCAACTGTTTGAAGCCCAAGTCGCGCGAACGCCCGAGGCGGTTGCCCTGGCCTTCGAAGACCTTGAACTCACCTATGCTGAGGTCAATCAGAAGGCGAATCAACTGGCGGCAAGACTTATCGGACTCGGCGTCGGTCCTGATAGTTTGGTCGGCATCTGTGTCCGGCGTTCCCCCGAAATGGTATTGGGCCTGCTTGCAATTCTCAAAGCAGGCGGTGCTTATGTCCCGCTTGATCCTGAGTATCCGACACAAAGGATCGAGTTCATGATTGAGGACGCGGACATATCCGTTTTACTGGCGGATCGCGTTATGGCGGGACGATTTTCAGAGGCGGGTGTTTGTCTTGTTAATCTTGACGATTTCTGGGACGTCGCAAGGGACGACAACAAGGACGATATCGGCGGTTCGGTTACCTCAAGGAGTCTTGCGTATGTGATTTATACGTCGGGCTCTACGGGTGTTCCGAAAGGGGTAATGGTCGAACATCGGAATGTCGTGAACTTTTTCAAGGCGATCGATGACCATCTCGGCGTGGAACCGGGAGTTTGGCTCGCGCTTACCAGTATTTCGTTTGATATCTCGGTGATGGAGTTACTCTGGACACTCACGCGTGGTTTCAAGGTTGTGATCCAGGGAGGCAGTTCGGTAGATACTTATTCGACCAATGGGGCAGCTTTCGAACGGCCGATTGATTTCAGCTTATTCTATTTTGCCAGCGATCATGGCGAACACAATGTGGACAAATACCGGTTGCTGCTCGAAGGTGCACGCTTCGCGGATTCCCATGATTTTGCCGCCATTTGGACGCCTGAACGCCACTTTCATTCGTTCGGAGGGCTGTATCCGAACCCGGCGGTGACCAGTGCGGCGATTGCTGCGATAACCCAAAATGTCCGAATAAGGGCGGGCAGCGTTGTGCTTCCCTTGCATGATCCGGTTCGGGTCGCTGAAGAATGGGCGGTCGTTGACAACATCTCGAAGGGCAGGGTTGATATCGCCTTTGCCTCAGGCTGGCACGCCTCGGATTTCGCACTCTCTCCCGGGTCTTATGCGGATCGGAAAGAGACGATGCTGCGCGGGATAGACACCGTCCGCAGTCTCTGGCGGGGCGAATCAGTCACTCGGACATCGGGCGACAACAGCGAGGTTCAGATCAGGATTTATCCGAAACCGCTTCAGGAGAATATACCGATCTGGCTGACGGCGGCCGGCAGTCCCGAGACCTTTCGCGCGGCCGGCGCATCCGGTGCGAACGTTCTAACAAATCTTCTCGGCCAAAGTGTCGAGGAGTTGGCAGAAAAGATAAAAACATATCGGGCAGCCAGGAAAAATAGCGATCAAAGTTCATCTGCCGGTACGGTGACGCTGATGCTCCACACGTTCGTTAGCGACGATCTTGAGTTTGTTAAAGAAAAGGTGCGCGGGCCTTTTACGCAGTACCTTAAAACGTCGGTCGATCTGATCAAAAATGCACCCTGGGCCTATCCCGCTTTTCAACGGGAGTCACGAGTGACGGCGAAGAGTCTGAATGAGACGCTGGGTTGTGAGACGGGCAACGGTTCGGACCTGGAATTGCTGGCGGAACACGCTTTCGAACGGTATTTTCAAACCAGCGGCCTCTTTGGAACTCCCGAATCGTGCCTTGATTTCGTGAATCGTCTGAAGGAAATAGGGGTTGATGAGATTGCCTGCCTTGTGGACTTTAACGTTGACGCCGACTCCGTCCTCGCCGGTCTCGAGCATCTCAACGAGCTTCGCAAGCTGAGCAACATTTCGAAAGACGATTATTCGATCCCGGCTCAGATCGCGAGACATGGTGTAACCCACGTTCAATGTACGCCGTCGACCGCGCGTTTGATGGCCGCTGACAGCCGCACGCTTTCATCACTCAGTTCGCTTCAGCATTTGGTTCTCGGCGGCGAAGCTCTTCCCGAAAACCTCGTGCGCGAGATCGCCGTCGCGACTGATGCGACGATTCACAATATGTACGGTCCAACCGAGACCACTATCTGGTCGACCGCATTTACTTTCAAAGGAAATGAATCAACAATTCCGATAGGTCGCCCGCTGGCAAATACGCAGGTCTATATCTTGAATAGCGAGCTTCAGCCGGTACCCATCGGTGTACCCGGCGAGCTATACATTGGCGGTGACGGCGTCACCCGTGGCTATCTAAAACAACCGGCGCTGACTAAAGAGCGGTTTATTACATCTCCGTTCAACGAAGAAGAACCTGTCCGCCTATATAGGACCGGCGACCTTGCGCTCTATCTTCCGGACGGTTCCATTGAATTCCTCGGTCGTGTGGATCATCAGGTAAAAGTGCGCGGATACAGGGTCGAACTAGGCGAGATACAGGCGCTGCTCGATGACCATCCGGACGTCCGACAGAGTGTTGTTCACGCTCGCGAAGATGCCTCGGATGGAAAGAGCCTGGTCGCCTATGTTGTTCGCCATGACCAAAATCGGGAGACGGAACAGCTGAAACGCGTTGCCGACTGGCACAGTGTCTGGGAAGGCACTTATGCAAAGTCCGGGAATTCTCTACAATCCCGCGACAATTTTTCGGGTTGGAACAGCAGTTACAACGGAGAGCCGATTCCTGAGGGTGAAATGCGCGAGTGGCTGGACGGAACGGTGAGTAAGATCCTTGCCCTCAACCCGTCAAGAGTGTTGGAGATCGGTTGCGGCACCGGGCTGGTGTTGTTCAGGATTGCTCCTCATTGCACGGCATACTGCGCTACTGATATCTCAAAGGCAGCTTTAGATCAGGTTCGGCAGACGATTGATGATCTGGAATCTGCTTTTCCCCAGCTTACTTTATTTGAAAGATCCGCCGACGATTTTACAGACCTGTCCAACGAACGCTTTGACACTATCGTTCTGAATTCGATCGTTCAGTATTTTCCTGATTCAAACTATCTGCTCAGAGTCCTTCGGGGAGCGATCGAGTTGGTGAAACCAGGCGGTTCGGTTTTTATTGGCGACGTGCGATCGCTTCAGTTGTTGGAGGCCTTTCACGCCTCAGTTGCGCTGCACCACGCATCTGACACTGAGTCATGCGCCGACCTTTTGCAGCGGCTCAAAGAGGCCCAAGCCCGCGAACAGGAACTAGCGTTCGCACCAGAGTTTTTCGAGCATCTGAAAAAAACTCTTAGCGGCATTTCCGGGGTCGAGATCAGTTTGAAAAAAGGCCGGCATCTCAATGAAATGACCAAGTTTCGTTACGATGTCCGGCTCAAAGTGGGACCGGAGGAGAGCAAACCAATTCGACCGGACTGGTCCCGCTGGCATGAGCGTCCCGTGACGGTTGAAGACACTCGCACTTTATTAAGTAATGGCGGAGACGACGTTATCGCAATCGCGGGGATTCCAAATAAACGGCTGCAATCGGAGTTTGACTCGCTTGAATTGTTGAAAAGCACCAATCCGCCGCCGACGATTGCTGAGCTTCGTGATTCGCTATCCATCAATGAACCAAGGGGTCTTGACCCAATGGAGATTTGGGAGCTTGCCACCGAATTTCAACGTCCGGTTGTGGTCAGGCGTTCATCTATGGGGGCGGATCGGTTCGATGTGGTGTTTGGCCGCCGTGATGAAAGCGAAAACGACCTTATGCTGTATCTTCCGGCGGAACCGGAAGAAAACGGGGTGATCGAGTTCACAAACCATCCCGGCCAGAATTCAGCTGCTGAACTTTCGGCGGAGTTGCGCGCTTATTTGGAGGGCAAGCTCCCGCACTATATGGTGCCGTCGGCAATTGTGATGCTGGACGCAATACCACTCACGCCAAACGGCAAACTCGATCGAAATGCTCTCCCTGCGCCCGAAGTCGGTCGCCTTGTAAATGCCTTGGTTGACGCGCCGCCTGCGGACGAACTGGAAGAAGTAGTGGCGGAACTTTGGTCCGAATTGTTGGGTATCAAAGAAGTAGGTAGGGATCAGAGTTTTTTTCACGTGGGAGGACATTCATTGGTCGCGACCCAATTGGTTTCCCGACTCAGAAGCATGTTCCAAGTTGATTTGAGTTTGCGGGACGCATTTGACTTTCCGACCGTCGCAGGAATAGCTGGCTGCATGGTCCGTCGCGAATCGCAGCCGGGTCAGTCACAGAAGATCGCCCGGATAATAAAGCACCTTAACGAGATGCCTGTACCAGATTTGATAGGAACGACAATTTCGGACGGACGAACGAAATGACCAAGATGTACGAAGGGAAAGAACAGCTTCTTGCGTCCATGCTTGAGAGCGAAGGTATTGCGGTCGGCACACGATCGGTGATTCGACGGTTAGGGACTGCGTCCAATATTCCTTTGTCCTTTGCCCAGGAACGTTTTTGGTTTCTCGACCAATTGGAGGGCGGTTCTCATTACAACGATCATCTCGCGTTGCGACTCCGCGGTGAGCTGAACGAAGAGGCACTGGATCGAAGCTTGAACGAAATTGTCCACAGACATCAGGCCTTCCGGACCACATTCGCCGTGGTCGAAGGCAAGCCGATTCAGAATGTAGCGGAACAGCAAACGTTTAGTCTTCAACGTTTTGATCTCAATGACGTATCAATTGAAGGGCGAGAATCGGAAGCGTTGAAACAGGCGACAGATCAGCTAAGGAAACCCTTCGAATTGGATCGACAACCGCCGTTCCGTATGGCGCTCTGGCGGCTTGGCCCGGATGATCACCTTTTCGTGCTCTGCGTCCATCAGATTATCAATGACGGCTGGTCATTAAGGATTTTCACGGACGAGTTAGTCAAACTCTATTGCTCGTTTGCCGCAGGCAATTCGGCCGAGCTTCCCGAACTGCCAATTCAATACGCTGATTATGCCGTCTGGCAGCGAGAGCAGGTTGAAGATTCTGATCTTTCCGCAGAAATGGCCTATTGGAAAAAGCAGCTTTCGGGTGATTTGCCTCTGCTGGAATTGCCATCCGATCGGCCAAGAAGTTCGGTCAAGACATTCAGAGGCGCGCGCCATTACATCTCTTTACCAGAGAATTTGTTGAACTCGTTGAGAATACTGGCGCAGCGCGAGAAAGCCACCCTGTTTATGGTGCTGCTCGCGGCCTTCAAAACCTTGATCTATCGCTACACGGGTCAGGATGAGATAGCAGTTGGCTTCCCCATTGCCAGTCGTGATCGCGTTGAGACCGAAAACATCATCGGTGTCTTTATCAATCCGCTCGTGCTGAGAAGTGATCTGTCGGGCCAGCCCAAATTTCGCCAGTTGCTTGGGAAAGTGCGCGAAATGGCCTTGAGCGCATATTCAAATCAAAATCTGCCATTCGAAAAGCTGGTCAAGGCACTGCAGCCAAACCGGGACATCAGCCATCCGCCTTTGTTTCAGGTGTTGTTCGATTACAACAATGTTCCAATGCCGCAAATCGTTCTGCCAGATCTAAATGTGTCGCGGGTAGACCTCGACGCGGGCACGGCCAAGTTTGATTTGTCCCTTGAGCTTGCGGAATCAAAGAACGAGATTCGGGGGTTCTTTGAGTACAGTACGGATCTTTTTACCGAGGGGATGATCGACCGGATGAGCCAACACTTCCAATGCCTGCTTGAGGGGATTGTCGCCGATCCGGATATGCCCGTCTCGCATTTGCCTCTTATGAATGCCGCCGAGCTGCGTAAGATCCTTGTGGAATGGAATGCGACGCAGGAACCCCTCGGCGACACCATATCAATAAATGGCGGATTCGAGACCCAGGTCGAACAAACACCGGATCGAACGGCTGTCATATTCGAAGGAAAAGCTCACACTTACGCCGAACTAAACCGGGGCGCCAATAGAATTGCTAATTACCTGGTGACCTCGGGCATCAAACCGGGATCAAGGATTGGAATCTGCGTAGAACGCTCGCCAGACATGATCAGCTGTCTTTTGGCGGTGCTTAAGGCGGGCTGTCAATACGTGCCGCTCGATCCAAATTATCCTGTAAAACGACTCGAATTCATGATCGAAGATGCGGAGTTGTCCCTTCTGATCACACAATCACATTTACTTGATCGCTTACCGGTACAAGCAGCATCGGTCTTCGCTATTGATACCAGTTCTGCCCTGCTTGATTCGCAGTCTGAGGAAAATCCGGGTTTGACCCTTGCCGGCAACCAGGCCGCTTATGTGATTTACACGTCGGGTTCCACCGGCCGTCCAAAAGGCGTCATCGGCACTCATCGCGGCGCAATGAATCGTTTCCGATGGATGTGGGAAAAGTATGCTTTTTCGCCCGGTGAGGTGTGCTGCCAAAAAACCTCGTTGAGCTTTGTCGACTCAGTGTGGGAGATTTTTGGTCCGTTGCTGCGAGGCATCCCGAGTGTCATCATTCCTGACGAGATAACGAAGGACCCCGATCTGCTCATCGATATTTTGGCGGAAAACGCGGTCACGCGGATTGTGGTCGTGCCTGCTCTCTTGGAGATGCTTTTGAGCAGAGCAGACGATTTACCGTTGCGGCTGCCAGCCCTTAGGTACTGCGTAACCAGCGGCGAAGCCTTGTCTCCTGAGCTCGCCAGCCGGTTTCTGAAAGCTCTGCCGGACACGGTGCTGTTAAACCTCTACGGGTCATCCGAAGTTTCGGCCGATTCGACGTTCTACGAGCTAACCGCCGAAGATGCCCGGTCGATGGAACCGGTCCCCATCGGGCGGCCTCTGAGGAATACGCAGGTGTACATTCTCGATCGGCATTGTGTGCCGGTTCCGGTCGGTATTCCAGGCGAACTGCATATTGGGGGAGCGGGACTTTCATCCGGATACTTTGGCCGGTCCGAGCTTACCAACCAAAGGATGATCGGGAATCCGTTCGCAAAGGATTCCCTGCTGTTTAAGACCGGCGATGTCGGGAGGTACCGGCCAGATGGTAACGTCGTTTTTCTAGGGCGGGTCGATGATCAGGTAAAGATTCGCGGGATGCGCGTCGAGCCGGGCGAGGTTGAATCTGCGCTGCGGCAGCATGAAGCCGTGCGAGAAGCCGCGGTCGTGCTGAGAGAAGAACCGGCGGGCAATAGGTTTCTGGTGGCTTACGTTTCGCTTAAGAGTCCAACTCCGACCGAGATCGAACTAAAAGAATTCCTCCGTCAAAGTCTTCCCGAACATATGGTTCCGGCGTTCCTGCTCACTATCGACGCATTGCCGACGACGCCGAGCGGGAAGCTGGATCGTCGTGAACTTCGGGATTCCGAGGAATTTCGACCGGTTCGCTCCGGACAGATAGCGGGCCCAAGAGATCCGTTCGAGATTAAATTGACGACGATCTGGCAGAACGTACTGGGTTTGACGTCGATCAATGTGACGGACAACTTCTTTGATCTCGGCGGACATTCGTTACTTGCTGTAAAACTGTTTTATGAAATAGAGAAGGCCTTCGGGGAAAAGCTGCCACTGTCGATTTTGTTTCAGGCGCCGAGCGTTGAACAGTTAGCGGCTGCTATCCGTCGCGAAGGCGCGAGAGCGTCGGAATCGTCAGTGGTTCCGATCCAACCAAACGGAACCAAGCCACCGCTTTTCTGTATTCATGCGGCAGGCGGTAACGTGCTTTTTTATCGGGATCTTGCACGCCGCCTTGGACCGGATCAGCCCTTTTATGGAATACAAGCTCGCCGCATCGGCGGACGACAGGATGCGCACAGCGATCTAAAAGAGATGGCGGCCTGTTATGTTGCGGAGCTGCGTGCCGTCCAGCCGGAAGGCCCCTACTATTTGGGCGGATCCTCTTTTGGTGGACTGGCAGCTTTAGAGATGGCACAGCAGTTGAAAGCGTTAGGTGAAGATGTGGCTTTCTTGGCGTTGTTTGATACTAGGGGCCCGGGGTATCCCAGGTACTTACCAGGCTCAACACTCCTGAAGTCAAGGGTCTTCGGTATTGCTCGCAAGTTGGAACATCATTGGGACGATCTGAGGTTGCTCCAGCGTGGCACCCGATGGCGCTACCTTAATGAGAAGATGAAAAAAGCTAGACATAGGCTTTGGAGGGCAAAGAGAAAATACAAGGATATCGCCAAAGAGCATGGTCCGGTTTTCGTCGCCCGAACCTTTTTGGACAAAGTTCTCGGTCGGAGCCAGCCAGTTCCTTATGCGGCACCTGGCGACGTCCCCGATGACTATCGCAGAACCGAGGGCAATATTCGGAGGGCCTGGGAAAGCTATGTACCCGATGTTTACAACGGTCAGGCAACTCTGTTTCGAGCGACTAAGCAGGAACTAGGTATCGTCGACGATCCTACGCTTGGTTGGGACGGACTGGTCACCGAGCTGGAGATTCACGAGGTTCGCGGGCATCACGGGTCAATAGTCGCCGAGCCCCATGTGCGATTTCTTAAGGAGACCTTGCAGAGTTGTTTGGAAAAGGCAACAAAGGCCTGTAATGGAACCCATGAATAAAGTTTTAGGGCGCCGAACATTACTGAATGGCGTAAACCGCGCGGATGCTCGTAGCAAACCGCGGGAGGATCGGCGTATCCACAAGCTTTTCGAAAAACAGGTTCTTAGTACACCCGATGCGGTCGCTGTGATTTCTGAAACCAACCGCCTGACATACCTTGAACTCAATCAACGGGCAAACAAACTGGCACACCATCTCCCGACGTTGGGGGTTGAGCGCGAGGCCCTTATAGGTATTTGTATTGAACGCTCCGTCGAGATGATCGTTGGGATCCTGGCCATCCTAAAGGCCGGCGGCGCTTACGTTCCGCTGGATCCGGACTACCCGGAAGAACGCATCAGGTACATGCTGGCGGATGCGAAAGTACAGGTTTTGCTCACCCAGGAAAAACTGGTCAATAGTTTGAGTGATTATCGCGGGAAAATCGTACAACTCGACAATGATGCCGAATACATTGACCAAGAACCGGATGAAAATCTGGCAACCCCGGTCAAGCCGAAGGACTTGGCCTACGTAATTTATACTTCAGGCTCGACGGGCGAGCCCAAAGGCGTAATGATCACCCACGGGAATTTGGCTCACTACGTCCGATCGCTCCCTGCATCGCTGGGTATTGGCGCGTCCGATCGTTATTTACACACCGCCTCGATCTCGTTTTCGTCGTCTGTCAGGCAAATGATGCTACCTCTTTCGATCGGAGCGTCCGTAGTGATCGCGACTTTGGAACAGATCAGAGACCCACTTTCGCTTTTCGAGTTGATACAAAAAGAGGAGGTCACGGTCGTAGATTTTGTCCCCTCATTTTGGCGCAGCTGTCTTCTTGCTCTCAACAGTACTGCGAAGGAGAACAAGACCCGTTTACTGGACAACAAGTTGCGACTGCTGCTTTCGGCAAGCGCACCCCTGCAGACATCGATTCCTTGCGAACTGGCAGCGATGATCAGGCGAGACGTAGAACTCAAGAACATGTACGGACAAACCGAAACTTCGGGAATTATTTCCGTTTACCCGATCAACGCCGAACAGCTCGATAAGACTGGGATCGTCTCGATTGGTCGGGCAATCGAGAATACAAAGATATATATAGTCAACGACGAGATGCAGTTGGTGCCGGACGGGGAGCAGGGTGAGCTCTGTGTCGGCGGAGCGGGCGTCGGGCGGGGATATCTGAATCGGCCTGAGTTAACGGACAGGCAGTTTGTAAAGAATCCATTCGGCAGAGGTCTTTTGTATAAAACAGGCGATCTGGCGAGATATCTTTCATCGGGAGACCTAGAGTATCTTGGGCGGGTCGACAACCAGGTGAAGATCCGCGGCTTTCGAGTCGAGCTCGGTGAAATCGAGGCTGTGATCTGCAACTTCGTTGACGTCAGTGAAGCGGCAGTAGCGGCCTTACCGGAGGCGTCAGGTGACAAACGTCTCGCGGCATATCTGGTTGGCGCCAATGGTTCGCAGATCGACGTGGGAGAGTTACGAAACTTTTTGAAAACACATCTGCCGGATTACATGGTGCCGGCAACATTTGTGCAGCTTGAACGCATGCCGCTTACGCCTAATGGGAAGATGGACCGGCAGGCATTGCCGGAACCACAACGAACCACATCGGCGGTACATAGTGGCCCCGAGTCATCATGGACCGAGACCGAAAAGACACTGGCCGCGATATGGAGCGGTGTTCTTGAGGTCGGGGACATCCGCTTAAACGACAATTTCTTCGACCTCGGCGGACATTCCCTGCTGGCCATAAGTATGTTTGCTGCTGTTGAGGAAACGTTTCATAAGAGAATCCCGATCGCAACTTTGTTCGAGGCGGGCACGATCAGGCGATTGGCGGAAATCATAGACATGGATGAGTGGGAAGAGCCTGAGTCGTCGCTGGTTCCCATTCAGCCGATCGGAAACACCCTTCCGTTCTACTGCATACACGCCGTCGGAGGAAGTGTTCTGTTTTATAGCGATTTGGCAAAGTACTTGGGTGATGACCAGCCATTTTACGGCCTTCAGGCGCGCCGGTTGGGCGGACGACAAGTTGGCCACGCGACAGTTGAGGAAATGGCGGAATTTTACATCGACGAAATCAAGAGACATCAGCCAACGGGTCCGTACTGCGTGGGCGGCTCTTCGTTTGGCGGACTTGTTGCTTATGAAATGGCTCGACAATTTCGGGCCCGCGGAGATGAGGTGGGTTTGTTGGCATTGTTCGACTCGAGCACGCCTGAATACCAAACGCATTTATTGCCGGGTACCTCGGTGCTCAGGATGAGGATCTATAACTTTCGACACCGAATGCAGACGCATTGGGATAACCTGATCTTACTTAGCTGGTCTGAGCGTTCGACATATGTTCTGGACAAGGCAAAAAAAGGCATTTTGGCTTATCGTCGCGGGTATCGGAATAGGCTTAAAAAGCTTGTCCGCAAATTCTATGTAACTCGGGCGGGAAAAAGGTCGATTCCTGTGAACTATATCCAAATAGTAGATCAGTTGGAGCAAGCGCGCAAAATATTCTTGCCAAAACCGTACCGCGGCAAAGCAACGTTATTTCGCGCGACGATTCAACCATACGGTCGTGCTCCCGATCCAACGCTGGGTTGGGATTCTTACGTCGACGAACTCGAAATTCACGATATTCCGGGACACCACACCTCAATTGTTAGCGAGCCATATGTCCGAAAACTCGCCGAAAGACTAAAGGAGTGCATTAGGCTGGTGACGGTGAATCAAAACGGATTTGTGGGGAAAACAACGTCGGCAGACGAGGATAAGTGTGAATTTGCTCGACCGGCGCACCTTGAGTCAGTTTAACGGTATCTTGTACAAATGGAATTAAAGCAGGATATTTCGCAACCGTTGTCCGGTCATAGGTTCGAGGAGGACGGCGAAATTCATATTTGGCACATCGATTTGGATCATGGCCCGGGGTTGGCGCAGCCGTTGTTCAAGACTCTTTCATCAGATGAACAGCAAAAAGCAAATAACTTTCGCTTTTCGAAGGACCGAAGTAGTTATGTGGCGGCTCGGGGCGCCTTGCGGAAGATTCTTGGCAGTTATCTCAACGTCTTGCCCAACCAAATACGTTTTTCCTACAACAGGTATGGAAAGCCTTTTTTGAACGTCGAAGATAATCTGTTGCGATTCAACGTTTCTCATTCGTCCGGAATAGCGTTGGTTGCGGTCGCGCGCGGACAAGAGGTCGGTGTTGATCTTGAGTTTATGGACCGCAATTTCAATATTCTGCAAACGGCCTCGACGGTGTTTTCTCCGACTCAGTGCTCGGAATTGGAACGTCTTCCTGCACGTTTACGAACTTTCGCATTCTTTCGCGCCTGGACTCGCATGGAGGCGTATCTTAAAGCTGTCGGAATGGGCTTTGCATCCGAACAGACAAGGGCTGCGATTTCAGAACTGATTGGACAATCGACGATCATCTACAGAGCAAATGGGTTTCAGAAGAGTCGAAAGTGCTCATTGGTGTCTCTGGCAACAGAGAATAACTATGTATCGGCACTGGCAACGGACGGAGCGATCGGAACGATTCGGACTTACCGGTTGTTCGACAACTAAAGATACGACAGTGAAGATTCTTGGATCAGGACTTTGGACACGATTGCAAGTCAGTTTATTTGCACCCTAATATGACAATGAAGTTATACGAAGTCGCGAGAAAAGGCCTTGAACCTTTTCTGCCGCCGCTTTACAAACACGTTCGCCAACGACTGTTAGCTGAAATCCGGACGACTACCGAGTACCCGGCAATCCTCGACGTCGGCGGCAGAAAATCGCCCTATACGATCGGCGTTCGGGCCCGTGTCAGCATAATCGATCTGCCCCGAACCACCGACCTCCAGTCGGCGTTGAATCTTGGGGTGAGTGAATCCATGTCTCAACAGATCAAAAGCAAGCGAAGCAACATTGAAAGTGTGATTCTCGGGGATATGACAAATTCTGATCTACCGAGCGACTTTTATGACATTGTGGTATCGGTTGAGGTCCTTGAACATGTTGATGAGGATGAACGGTTTGTGAGCGAAGTAAGCCGTGTATTGAAACCCGGCGGACGGTTTATAATGACCACTCCGAACGGCGATTTCGTTCAGAACCATAATCCCGACCACAAAAGACATTACAAGCGAGATGAGTTGACCAGTCTGTTGGCCGAACACCTTGAAGAAGTGAATGTGGAGTACGCAATTGCCGGCGGGTATTTTAGGAAGCTTGGACTCAGATCATGGTCCGCATCCCGCCCGGTCTGGACCGCTTCCAGCATCATCGGTAACATCGTGAATTCAGTTCAATCCTCTCGTAAGAACATCGGAAATAAAGCAATCGGGACCCATCACCTGATCGCCAGCGCGAGAAAATCGGTCGGGCAGAACGGATAGAATTCAGAGGAACTTTGAAGGAAGCTTTTAATCTATGTGCGGAATTGCTGGAATTATTGGCGATAATTGGCGAACCGAAGACGTTCACGAGATGGTCCGTGTGCAGCGGCATCGCGGGCCGGACGGCGAGGGCGTTTATGTCGACCCGGAAAAAAAGGCCGGCCTGGGACACAACCGGTTGAGCATCATCGATCTTTCGGACGCCGCACGGCAGCCCATGGCGAGCGCGGACGGAAATCTCGTCGTGACCTACAACGGCGAAATCTATAATTACCTTGAATTGCGGCGGGAACTTGAAAGCAGCTATGAATTCAGGACGCAATCCGATACAGAGGTCTTGCTTGCGGCGTATCAGAAATGGGGCGAGGGCGCCCTCGACCGGATCATTGGGATGTTCGCCTTTGTGATCTGGGACGAAAGGACAAAGTCGGCGTTCGCCGCCCGCGACCGTTTTGGCGTCAAACCGTTTTATTACCGCCAGAAGCCGGATGGCACGTTTTTGTTTGCAAGCGAGATAAAGGCGATCCATGCCGCTGGAGTTGCGCGGGTTGCGAACGAGAAAGCGTGGGCGACTTATTTGACCTACGGTCTTTACGATCACACGACTGAGACATTTTGGAAGGACATTCAATCCTTGCCGGGCGGCCACGCTCTCAGATGGAATAATGGCCGAATTAGCATTGTAAAGTGGTACGACCTTGCCGAGAGGGTCGGCGACGACTACGATCGGCGACCCGAAAGCGAGGTGAGATCGGAGTACTTGGAGTTGATGAAGGATAGTGTAAAGCTCCGCTTCAGGTCGGACGTTCCGGTCGGTGTAAATCTGAGCGGCGGACTTGATTCATCGGGCCTTCTCGGACTGGTGCACGAGGTCCAGGGCAAAGACAGTGACGTCAAGGCCTTTACCTTTGCGACGGGCGACCCCAATTACGACGAGCTGCCGTGGGTCGAGCGGATGCTCTCAAAGACAAATCATCCGCTGGTAGTCTGCAGATTGTCGCCGGGTGACGTTCCGGCGCTGGCCGAGAGCGTTCAGTTTCACCAGGACGAGCCGTTCGGTGGGTTGCCGACCCTCGCGTACGCAAAATTATTTGAAAAGGCAAAAGAGAACGGCGTGACGGTTCTGCTCGACGGCAACGGAATGGACGAACAGTGGGCCGGTTACGATTACTACCGTTCGGCGATGAATGGGAAAGAGCCGAGTCTAGTTCAAGGAACGAACGAGTCGCCGGTACGGCCTGATTGTCTTTCGCCTGACTTTCGCGCATTGGCCGAACAACCGCTCGAATTCCCGATTGTTTTTAGCGAAAAGCTGCGGAATCTGCAGTACCGCGACACGATCATGACCAAGATCCCGCGGGCAATGCGCTTCAACGACCGGATCGCGATGCGCTCATCGACCGAACTGCGTGAACCGTTTCTCGACCATCGCCTATTTGAACTGGCGTTTCGTCAGCCCGCTTCCAGAAAACTTAACGAAGAGACCGGAAAGGTGATGTTGAGGCAAATAGTGAAAGAATTCGTCGGTGAAGGATTGTCCGAAGCACCGAAGAGGCCGATGCAAACGCCGCAACGCGAATGGCTGCGCGGCGAACTAAACGGATGGGCAAGTGAAAAGATAGAAACGACAATCGCCGGATTTTCCGGTGCATGGCTCAACCCCGATGCGGTTAGATCCGCTTTCTCTGATTTCTCAAGCGGCAGAGGAGACAACAGCTTTTTCATATGGCAATGGATCAGCCTCGGTCTGAAACAAAGTGGGAGTGCCGCCACCTCAAATACAACCGGTTGACAGATCTGATGCAAGCAATAAAGGAACAAAATTGGGACTTGGTTATTGAGGGAAAGAGCTCGCTCTTCGATCTCAAGGTCCGCGAGGTATGGCACTATCGCGATCTGCTGTTGATGTTCGTCAAGCGCGACTTTCTCAGTTTTTACAAGCAGACTATCCTTGGGCCGCTGTGGTTCTTTATCCAGCCCTTGTTTACGACGATCATTTTTACATTTGTATTTGGCAATCTTGCGGGCCTTAGTACGGACGGGCTCCCGCAGCCTCTCTTTTATCTTGCCGGAATCACCGCTTGGAACTATTTTGCTGACTGCATCACAAAGACGAGTACGGTTTTCAAGGACAACCAGAATATATTCGGCAAGGTCTATTTTCCCAGGTTGATCATGCCGCTAAGCATTGTCACCAGTAATCTGGTTCGGTTTGGTGTGCAGATGCTGTTGTTTCTGGCAATGATGGTCTATTTCTGGGCTGTTGGGGCAAATTTTCACGTGACTTCCGCCATTTTTCTTTTCCCGGTTTTGATCGTGATGATGGCCCTACTCGGCCTCGGCCTCGGCCTCATTATCACCGCGATGACCACGAAGTACCGCGACCTTAGTTTCCTTGTAACATTTGGCGTTCAGCTGCTGATGTACGTAACCACCGTTATTTATCCGCTGAGTGCGGCGCCCGAAAAATACCGGTGGCTGATAGAGCTGAACCCGATGACCGGCATGATCGAGGCCTTCAGGTACGCGTTCCTTGGCAAAGGTGAATTCACGGCCTCGAGCCTCGGCTACAGCGCGCTGGTCACCCTCGTGATTGTGATCCTCGGCGTTGTCATCTTTAACCGGACCGAAAAGAACTTTGTAGACACCGTATGAGCACAGCCATCAAAGTAGAAAAACTTTCCAAAGCCTATCAGATCGGACAGATCGGTACCGGTACGATCAGTCGCGATCTTGAGCGCTGGTTTGTGACAAAAGTCTTGGGCCGCGACGATCCATTTCTCAAGCTTGGTCAGGTCAATGACCGCACCAAGAGGGGTGATACGAACGTGGTCTGGAGCCTTAAGGATATTAACCTCGAAATTGAACAGGGCGACGCAGTTGGTATCATCGGTCGCAACGGTGCGGGCAAGAGCACCCTCCTCAAGTTACTTTCCCGGGTTACGTCACCGACCACCGGCAGCATTAAGATCAGGGGCCGCGTCGCCAGCCTACTCGAGGTAGGCACCGGTTTTCATCCCGAGTTAACAGGCCGCGAGAACATTTATCTCAACGGTTCGATCCTCGGGATGCGAAAAAAAGAGATCGACCGTAAATTTGACGAGATCGTCGATTTCAGCGGGGTTGAACGTTACATTGACACACCCGTTAAGCGCTATTCGTCGGGTATGTCCGTCCGCCTCGCGTTTGCGGTCGCCGCTCATCTCGAGAGCGAGATCTTGATCGTGGACGAAGTTCTCGCGGTGGGCGATGCTTCGTTTCAGGAAAAGTGCTTGGGTAAAATGGAGAGCGTTTCGGGAGAGGGGCGTACAGTTTTGTTTGTTAGTCACAACATGTCTTCCATGCAGCAGCTTTGCTCGCAGTGCGTTCTTTTGACGAACGGTGAAATCCACAGAATTGGTAGCACTGCGGAAATTGTCGGGGAGTACCTGTGTGAATCTAGAGTCGGTTCAGATATTAATATTAGGGAGTGGACTGATCGTAAGTCTTCTGGTGAAGCGCTGTTAACGCGAATCAAGATTATGGAGGCAAATAGAGTGCAAGCTTCGGCGTTCACGCTCGGTAACTCGGTCGTCTTTCAATTGGAAGCTGAAATCTATCAGCCGCTTGACAATCCCAGCTTTGGGGTGATTATTCATTCACCTTCTGGAGAAAAGCTCATAGATCTTCGTTCCGCCCATGATGGTTTGCGTATAGGGAGGGTCGAAGGTCTAATACGTGTTGAAGCACAAATCAACAATCTAAATCTTTATCCGGGCAGATATTACATAAGTCCGTGGATTGCGGATACGGGGTCAGGTCGAGATATTGATTACCCTCGTTTATGCGCTAGTTTCCAAGTCCTGCCATCACCCGGAAAATGGGGTGATTTGAAACTCGATTCACGCCTCGGAAAGTATCACGTAATTGCTGACTGGAGTTGTTCTGGAACAATGGATGCCGTGCTAGAATTATCAGTGCGTCAAGAAGCGTAATGGACAGTCAACTAGGTATCGACGTATTTGGCAGTATCCGCGCCAACTACAAAAAATTACCTGCAAAACTTCTCACTGCTCTTCGAATATTGCTCAAAGGTGGTGTTCGAAAATTCGTAATCGTGACGGACTGGAAGCTCGGCCTGGGATATCTTGACTTCAAAAAGACATCCGAAGACGTTCTGTATCACGGTGAAGAATTGGCACATGGTCATCAGACGTGGGGGCCGGAATTGGCGCTGGTTCTGGATAGCTTAATCATCACTTCAGATGATGCCATTATTGATCTAGGTTCTGGTAAAGGGGCTGCGCTCATACTTATGGCGAACTATTCGTTCAAGCGCATAAGTGGCGTCGAATTGTCTTCCGAATTGACGCATATCGCCCGCCGGAACATACGGCGACTAGGTCGGCAACGAAGAATTGAAGTAATTTGTGTCAACGCCGCGAATTTTACTGATTTAGATCATTACAACTATGTTTATATGTTCAATCCATTTCCTTGTTGTGTTGTGAATCAGGTTTTGACAACCTGCAGGGCTTCTCTTGTTCGAGTGCCGCGCGACCTAACAATAATTTACGCGAACCCTGTGTGTTCGGATTTGATTTTATCTTCGGGCCTTTTCAACATCTCCGGCGAGTTTAGATTTCCCAATAAGTCGCCGATATTTACTTATTTCCACCATTCCTAGGAACTAATTAGATATTCGCTTTTCTAATTATTGAAAGCCCGTCAATGCAATTTACACAAAATAAAGACGAAATGGCTTCTTCCGTGCAAGACGATCTTTTGGAATGGAAAGAAATAATTGATGATTCGCTTACGGAATGGGAAGTGAAACTTGAAACGTCGGGCTGTAATTACCACCAATTCCCTTTCTGGGCGAGGTCATTCCGATGTTGCGGATATACGCCACGCTTTTTTTACTTAGGAACGCTCGAAACTCCGGTTGCATTTGCGGCGATTATTGAAGTTGGCGATTACCCATTTCGTTCTGCTCTCGTCGATCGTGGCCCGTTTTTTTTTGACCTCGAAGAAACGGAAATTCGCGAGTGCATTGAATCTTTCATACAGTTAATGAGGAAGCTTCGTTATGTTTTTATTCGATTCTCACGTGGCCAAGACGAAATATTTGCTCGTATAAAAACTCTTCCATATGCAGCTTTGATCGAACCGTTTCCTTTTTGCCGGGATTCCCAGAACGCACTTATCGTTGATATTGCAAAGAACGATGATCAGCTCCTATCGGGTTTCAATGCAACAATTCGAAACGAGATCCGACGCGGACGTGCGCTCCAATATGAGATTCGTACTGGAAATTCTGACTTGGATTTTGAGTTGGCCTGGAATCTTTTTGAAGAATTAGCTTTTAAAAAGGGGTTCCAGTTGTCGTCGAAGCCTAAGGACTTTTGGAAGGAACTCTTAATTCGTGGGTCGTCAAATAGTCTTGCACGACTATACCTCTGCTCTTACGACGGGACGCTTATCGCCGCGCAGATAGTTGTTAGGGATGGTGAGGTGGCTGAATTGATGTTGGCCGCTCGTAACGCGAAATGCTTGGAGATTCGACCTGGGCCGGCAGCGTTACTAAATTGGACCGCGATGCAAGATTGCCGTGATTTGGGCTGTGGATATTATAATTTGGGCGGGCCGGGTGATCCAAAGCGAAATAATTTAGTGTATGAATTCAAGAAGAAATTTAGACCAGAATTACTTGTTGCTCCGGAACCGGTCTGTTTGATTCTCAGCCGCGTTCGATTTTGGATCTGGACTCGAATCGTACTCCGAGGTTGGAGAGTCTGGCGGAAACGGTTTAAGAGGCGCAGGACAGAATAGGTACCGGTTTTAGGGAGCCAGTACAATATAGGCACCACCAATTCGAATACCTTGACCGAATCACTATGCCTAGTATTATCAGACTGATAAAGGGCTTGAGGCCCAGTCGAATTCTTCGACGACTGAACTCACTAATAATAGGAGCCGGCCCTTATCGCATTGCCACTCGGCGATACTTTGGCACGCGGGACATTGCAATGACCTCAAGACTTTTGGAAGTGGAAGGCTTCCGACACGATATTATTCCGCAACCGCTACCGGTCTCATCGCTTAGATCCGTCTTGCTTTTGGCACCTCACTGTGACGACGAAGTCATTGGAGCTGGAGGAACCCTCTTGTTGGGACAGAAGGCCGGGGTTAAGCTTGGAATCGTATATTGCACCGATAGCCAGCAGAATAATGTCGACAAGGATGTGCGACGGCGCGAAAGCCAGATTGTTTGTGAACGTCTTGGAGCCGAGATATTTGAATTGAACATTTCGAATCTCGCGCCAAAGCCGTTGAGACGGGATCTTGAAAAGCTCAACGAAATAATTTGCGCCACGCGACCGGACGTAATTTTATGTCCGTGGTTGCTCGATGGGGCACCGAAGCATCGGATGGTAAACCATCTCCTTTGGCTGGCTAATCGGTTGACTCCGTTACCGAATGTCGAGATTTGGGGTTATCAAGTTCAAAACACACTGCTTCCGAATGGCTTCGTTGATATAACTTGCGTATCAGAGGAGAAACGGGCGTTGTTGGAGTGTTTCCCTTCGCAGAATAAACATAGACATTGGGATCATGTCGCCATGGGACTCGCGGCCTGGAATTCGCGGTTACTGTCCAAATCCGATTCCCCGCGTTTTGTTGAAACGTTCTTAGCTCTGCCGGCGGCAGAATTACTGAAATTAATTGAAGATTTCTATTTTACGGATTTGCGTATTACCTACGCCGGCGAGCCCAATTTAGCAGTGAATATGGAAACGTTGCGGAAAGCTGTCACCGAGGCTGGCGAAGGGCGAAATTGATAGCAAAATCCTAAGGACATTCGGGTGTTTGGGGTAGTTCATTTAGAGAATGGTAATGTATGTCTCTTTTGGAATGTTACTCGAGATAAGTGAAAAAGGCCCGTATGGGTTGGCTCTACACTTCCATCTTTTTGTATACGTTTGAAAACGCGGTACGAACCGGATCGGCGTCCGTGTATTATTATAGTGGCCAAGCTAGAATCTAGGCTCGAATTATGTTCAACGGCATTTTTGCATCGCCCGCGTCCAAGTCGCAGCAGATTGTCCAGTTTGGACCCGACGAGGATTTAAGGACCTTCGCCAGCCGCTAGCAAAGGGCTCTTGGCGTTTTATACGGTGGATCTAAAAACAGTGAAAGACCTTAACCGCGAAAGGCCGAATAACGGACTAGGTTCGAGAGTAGACGACCCATTTATCTTGTTGCTCTCGACTTCGCTTCTGGTGGATCGGGTTTATCGGTATACCGGATTGATCGAGGAGTTGGAAAAGATCGGCGATGTTAAAGTCTGGGCTTCGTCATTTGGCGACACGGAATCAAGAAATTGCTGGGCAGGTATAACCGCCGACGTTGTTATTAATCTCAGTTCCACGGTGACGGTAGATGCGGCCATATTTGATAAGCCTGTTGTAAATTTGAACTTCGATCCTCAGCCCGAAAAGCCATTTGAAAAACTAGTAAAAGATGTAAACAGTGCTTGGACCCATTTTTCTCCGATTGCGAACTCTGGTGGAGTCAGACTAGTAAACACCCCTGAAGAAATGGTCAGGGCCATAAAAGATTACCTGGCGAATCCAACACTCGACCATGAAGGTCGTAAGCGGATCGTTTCAAGGGTCTGTGGTTACGCAGACGGAAAATGCGCGAACCGTATGTCTCAAGCTATCTGGGATTTCGCAAGGCGAGCCAGGAACTTTCCCGTCCAGACGATTGATTTGGAAGCAAAATCCTAAACTGTGAAAGATTTAGACAAAGAATATATAGGGCGAACTGATCCAGATTTCAGTGACACTACCGAACTGTTACGCGAGAAGTCCCTTCTTCTTATCTCGAGTCATTAACCATCTTTATTTGCACTTACCCACAGGCTAATACACTGTGAAGATTAAAGAACCCAGATTCGGGACAAAAAAGATTGCTGACAAAATCCGTGGGTCCTTCTCACACAAGGAAGGGAGTCAGCATATAGCAATGCGAACCGCGGTTTCCGGCCTGATGAGGTTGTTGAAACGCGAAGAGCCGAAAAGCATCCTCGAAATTGGAGCGGGCATTGGTACTTTAACGTATACAACCATTCAAACCTTGGCACGCCACGGAATTGAAGACTACAGGTATATGTGTGTTGAAAACAATGAATACTGTAAACAGCGGCTTGAAGAGAATTTGCAGGCAATGATGGCTCGAATCACAATGGTCGATGGCGTCCAATTTCTTCCATCGGTCCCGGAGTCGTTCGATTTCATGATTCTCGACGGTGGTGACCATGACGACCCGAGCCTATTCGCAAGATTGAGCGACGGCGCAACTGTATTCATCGAGGGTGGTCGAGCAAAGCAGGCGGCTGTTCTTCAAACTGTCCTCGGAGACCGCCCCTTCGTAAAGGCTGTCGTGCGAACGTCGCAGATAAAGAATATCGTTGATCAAAGTGTGAAATGGGAAAAGGGCTATCGGGTTTATAAACTCAATCCGGGACATATGGATAGGGGATATTTCTGGCTCTTAAATTTGAAAGAGAAAATCCGGTTGCGGTTACGCCGATACATTTACATAAACCCGCTTGGAGAGGTGAATGTGGATTTGAAGAATGTTGGCCGCAACAGAAATTGAAGGGAACCGCCTGTCGATCGGTTGGCTTGTAGGGGGCGAGCCGATATGAAAAACTGCTATTTATTATAAGTACAAGGAAGAATGCTCCGACCTACTTTGCTGGATCAGTCGTAGAGAACGTACTGGATTCCCAAGTCTTAGGGTCCTTAACAAGAACATTCCATGGAGAATCTCGTGCAAGGCGCGAGACTACTCAAGACACAGAGTATGTATCCTACATAAGCCGCGACGGTATCCTGGTGATTGATAATTTTCTGGCAGATGCTGATTTCAATTTGGTCAGGAAAAAATATCGCAATGCGATCAGCGAGGCGACGTTGCGACCGTACAAAGAAATCGACGAGGCCAATCTTTATCGCATCCAGATACCTGTGAATCAGTCGATCCAATTCCGGCGTATCGAAAAGCATGGGGAACAACTCTCTACCGGATGAAATTGCGGGAGCGGTCGTGCATCGCAAGATTGAAAAACGGCCCGCGGTGTTTCTGGATTAATATAAGAACGTTAGCAGCTCTGGGGTCGAAAACGACATCGAGAATGTCCTGCACGCCGACCTCCATACTCAAACCGTCAAGATGTTTTTCTACCTGGATTCCGTTAACGAAAGCAACGGTGCGTTCGTCTACGCAAAGGGATCGCGCAAACGACATTGCAGAGGCTAAGACACTAATGCGAAATGAGCATTCCAGAGGCCCGCCTGAGAGATGGAAAGGTAGTCCCATCCGAACTATTGGAACGCCGAGGCGACGAGGTCCGTGACGTGATCTCGCCGAAGATGCTGGAGAAAACGGCGGTAGCGGAGACCCACCTCCGAATTGAACCGAAAACGCTTCTCGTTGCGAACAATATGGGTTTTCACCGGCGGGGGTGAGTTTCTCGTGGAAGCGGAGAGGAAGTCGATTTTGATTAACTATAGAAATGCTGGAAGAGTATTCTTCTGAGCACGGTACATTAATCCATGAATAAGTTCTGGACGCTTCGGCGTTTTGTGAAAAACATTGATCCGGTATGGCGATTCTATTCCAATTTCTCGCCGACGCTAAGGTACATGATTAGCGGGAACGGGCGTCTCGATTCCACCCAAAGTGAAATTCTTCGAGAATTAGACGAGAACGGCATTGTAATCACGACGGTTAGTGAACTATTTGGCGACACCTCGCAGTTTGAAGAACTGGACTCAGAGGTCAGCCGGGTCTTGCAGTTGAGGAAAGATGAGATCGAAGAGCTTCGATCGATGGCTAATGACGATACGGCGATCGGCAGCAAAACCTTCATTCTCGAAGTTTTAGGAAGTGACGTAGTGTTTGACGAAAGGAGCATTTTTGCAAGGATCGCCTTGAACAACTCCCTTTTGAATATCGCGGATTCCTATCTTCGAATGACCTCCAAACTGCGGTATTACAATGTTTGGCAAACATTTGCTTCCAGCGGTGCGGCACGCGAATCACAGCTTTGGCACTTTGATCGCGAGGATCGGCTCATTTTGAAAGTGTTCCTTTACCTAAATGACGTTGACGAAGGCGCGGGTCCGTTTACTTACGCGCCGGGAACGCACAAAAAGGGTAGATACCGTGCGATCGAACCCGAGTCTTTTGTTGAGGGCGGAGTCCGTCGGACGACGGATGAACAAATGAGCGAGGTTTTCGCCGAAGATAAGTGGATCAAGGGAATAGGGAAGAAAGGAACCCTGATTTTGGCGGATACCAGAGGTTTTCACAAAGGCGGGGAGTCCAGGACAAAGGACCGGCTGATGTATACGTGTATGTATACGTCACCGGCATCTGAATCACGGAATCTGGTTTCATTTAGCGATGATTTCGACAAGAACTCGTTGGACCGGAGACAATTAGGGGCGCTGGGGATCAAATAACCGATAGAGGTTGAAACCGACAGACTTTGACTAAGAATAGCAGCAATCTAATGAAACGATCGCAGGTAGTTGAATCCGCGAACGCATCGCCCGAACAAGCAAGCGCGAAGGTTGAAATCCTGCTCCTATCGACATCGTTGCTGGTTGATCGTGTTTTTCAGTATACGAACCTGGTGCCCAAGCTTTCCGAAAAAGGGAACGTTACGATTTGGGCATCGTCGTTTGACGAGGAGAACCGCGACAACAGCTGGAACGGGTTAACAGCGGACCTTGAACCGTTTCCGGATGTTCAGGCGTTTAGGGAGTTTCCATACAATTATCTTCGCCGACTTAACGAGTATGTTTGGGATTATCGATACAAGCTTCCAAGCAGAATGAGTATGATGAAACATCGAAGGGACAAACAGGCTCGATTCTTAGTTCGCGCGCTGAAGTCCCCGGCAAAGGTTCTGGCCGGTTTCGGAACAGAAGTTTTACTTGAAAAGTATCTCGAGCGATTGCTCTTGACCTATCCCCGATCTAGAGATGCCGAGTATCGCTTTGGAAAGCGCCGCCCAGATATCATTGTCTCGACGGGTCCGTTCCAGTTCGAACAGCCGGCGATTTTTTCAGTAGCAAAAAGAATGAACATCCCGACGATCGCGTATATTCCGTCGTGGGATAATGTGTCGACTAAAAACAGGATGGTATTCGATTATGACGCCTATTTGGTTTGGAACGAACAAGCAAAAAGGGAATTGAACGAATTTTATCCGGTCACACGAAACCGGTCGGTCTATGTCATCGGATCCCCGCAGTTCGACGTGTTTTATCAAGAGCGATTTCACATATCGCGCGAGGAATTTTGCGCCGAACAGAATCTTGACGCGGACCGCCCCATCATCGTCTATGCCATCGGATCGCCGAACTTTCTTAAAGAGCAACCCGGAGCCGAGTATCTGGCAAAACGGGTTGCGAAGGGCCACTTGGGAAACGTACAACTCCTGATCCGGCCCCATCCGATACACGACAACGCGGAGATGCACGAGCTTTTCGATCGATACTCTCCAAATGTCCGTCTCCAGCGAACGCGAAATGCCGGCAAAGCATTGAATAAACGAACCCAGGACGAGACCGATATCAATGAATGGGTGAACACTTTCCGCCACGCTAACGTCGTCGTCAACTTATCATCCACGGTCACGATCGACGCTGCAAAATTCGACTGCCCTGTTGTCAATCTGGATTTTGATCCGCAGCCCGGACAGGCCGACCAGCAGTTGATCAAAGAGGTCAACCACGAATGGAGTCATTTTAAGCCGATCGCGGAATCGGGAGGAGTTTGGCTGGCCAACGACTTCGGGGAAGTCGAAACAGCTATCAAAACTTATCTTAAAGACCCGGCTCTCCATCGGGAGAAGCGAAAATGGATCGTCGATCACGTATGCGGTTATTCGGATGCGAATTGCGGCGAGAGAATGGCTGAGGCCATCGTGAGTTTCATCAACATTAAAATTGCGGGTTCGAACAGGACAAACGACATAAAATGAAATTCATTTTTCTTTACTCTGGCGTTGAAAAGATCAAGCGTGTTAAGGCGAAATTCCGCTCATTGAATCCTCAATTCGAATACGGAAATTCCAATTCTGATGATTGTTTTCTCGCAACCACGGACACAGACACGCGTTCCGTCGTCCATGAAGGCAGTCGGGTCGGATTAGTCCAAGGATATGTGAGATATCCTGGCAGCAACTCGTATAATAATGTTCAGTCGCATCACGAGCGTCTGGCTATGGAAATGCTTGATGGACGTTTCCCGTTGGACGATGATGTTGCCAGCTCTTTCGCCGCATTTGCGCTTGACTATGGAAATAAAAAGGTTTCGATCGCAAACGACTCACTGGGGTTTTACCCTATTTATCATTGTATAAGAGATTCCGAGTTGATCATATCTTCCCATTTACTTTTAATCAGTCAGATTTTCGATGTTGAGATTGACTATACAGGTGTCGCGCAACGACTGACCGGCCCGGAATTCTGTAATTTTGGAGGACGCACCATTATAGCCGGCGTTTCGAGACTGTTGCCTGGCGAATACATAAGTTTTGATTTGGCAAAGAATTTGGAAGCGGCCTACAAGTATGACAACTCCCTGTACAAAGGCGAATTCACTATGGGTTTGAGAGATTCGGCGGAAAAGGCGTGGTATACAACACGGTCGGAATCGCAGCGGTGTTTTGAGTATGATGGAAAGGTGGCGATCGGGCTTAGCGGAGGAATGGACAGCCGGCTCTTGCTCGCCAGTGTTCCCGAAGACAAAGACATCGAGTGCTACACCTATGGGAAGGAAGAGTTTTATGAAACGGCGATTGCCAGAAGATGTGCACATGTTACGGGAGCACATTTTAAATCTTTCCCGGCTGATAAATATTTGTTTCCCGACCGAAAAGATCTTATGGCCCACGTCTACGCAACAGAAGCGGTAGGCATAAATCCGTGGCTTTCAGTGCTGGAAGGAACGCAGAATAGATCCGAACGTGTTCCCTTTGCTCTTGGAGATATGTGTGAAGCCATCGCAGGACGGAATATTAAAACTTATTCGACGAGAGAGGCAAGAATCAAAGGATTTCTCGGCTGGAAAAAGGTGAGATGGACCGAATTAACTCCGGCATTATTTCAGAGATGGAAGAAGCGGAACACCGAGTTGATCTTGGGCAAAGTCCCGGAGACTGAGAGTTTCGCATTTATTGCAGATCGTGCCCAAATTCTTTCCGAAACCGAGGCCGATCTTGAAAATTTATACAGAAGAATAGGTTCACATGAAATACCATACGCCGAGCTTCTGGACGAGTTATTCGCTTGGTACGTTCACTCGCGCATTCCCATGTCAAAGCAGCTGATGGTTCTTAGCGCAAATTTTTATCCGGTTTCGCCGACGATGTCGGCCCAATCGCTAAGACTAATCAGCGCAATTCATCCATCTCACCGCCTGAATGGAACCTTAATGGATCAGATCTTTAGAGTTGGCGATCTGCAGAAGTACGGACGCGTTCCAACCGCTCAAATACCATTTATTGGTTACAATCGTAACCATAGGGTCAAGCTGCTAATGTGGGGGCTCCGCTCAAAGGCAGATCAAATAATGATTAAGGCTGCAGAAAAACGTAAGACTCCGAGTGCCAGAAATCGACTATTAAACTCAGCAAACTGGGCCAAAATTTATTCCGACGCCGATCCAAAGGTAATACGCTCATGGTTTTCCCCGGATTTTATCGGAGCCGACAGGTTCATAAAAGTGTTTATTGCAAGAGCCTGTCAAAAAGCCCATCCCCTCACCAACTTCGATATTGTATCAGCGGCGGCTCTAAATATTGAAATTGAGTTTATTAAAGCGGGAGGGAAGTTACATTCAGATGGATACTAACAAACCTTTGCGATGCGTTTCCCGTTATCGCTACACTCCAAAAACTGAATTGACTACCCAAAATATTGCGATAATCATACCGCGGGGAGAGGTTCTTAGAAATTTTGAGTATTCGGGAGCAATCGAAAAAATCGCCGCCCAAGCTAAGATTTCACTACTTGCGGTTTCGACAAACTCCGAGATCGACGACACTCTGCGGGAACGGTACGGAGAGATCTATCCTCTCGAGGAATACGACGAGCGCTGGCTGGTAAGATTTCAACGGGAGATTATCGACGTCTCGCACAACCGCTGGCTTTGGTCCAGAGCCGCACGGGAGCGGTCCCGGCTGCGGGACTCGGAAGCCGTGACCATAGGCCAAAAATCCAAAAGGGCCGTCAAGAAGCTGATCGGCTACCCGTTTGCTACCCGAACCGGGCTGAGCCTGTTGGAAAAGGCGGAGAGGACCTCAAGCCGTTGGCTGCGCACCACCCGGCGATACGAGAGCCTGTTCAAGAAGTTGAAGCCGGCGCTCGTGTTCAACGGCTCCCATATTCACAGCCGGAACGCCATCCAGGCCGTTCAGGCGGCGCAGTGGCTCGGAATTCCGACAGCGACGTTTATTTTTAGCTGGGACAATCTGACCTCGCAGGGCCGCATAACGATGCCCTACGACTATTTCTTGGTTTGGAATGAGTCGTTGAAGCGTCAACTGCTCGAGATGTATGATTGGGTAAACGAAGATCAGGTCTTTGTCACCGGGACGCCTCAGTTCGACTTTCATTTTCGACCAGAATTCTATTTGGAAAGGGACGAGTATTGTCAGCAGATCGGCGCCCATCCGCGGCGTCCGATAGTTTTTTACGCGACGGGAATGGCCAACCATATGCCGGGCGAACCGGAGATCGTCGAGCAGATCGCCGATATGCTTGAAATGATGGAGGCGCGCCCCCAACTGATGGTGCGGGTGTATCCGAAGGACCGAACGGGTCGTTTCGACGAACTCAAGAAAAGGCGTCCCGACATCTTGTTTCCCGAGGTCGCCTGGGAGGCGGCGTGGTTGACGCCGAAGGCCGAGGATTCCTACGCTTTGGTGAACGCGCTGCGGCATTGTGCACTCGGAATCAACGTCGCTTCGACCGTTTCGCTCGAGCTCTGCATGTTCGACAAACCGGTGATCAATGTCGGTTACAACCCCAAAAGCGTTGGTACCGATGTCCTTTCATATGCGGATTACTACGAATTCGATCATTTCAGGCAGGTGGTCGAAAGTGGAGCCGTCGAGGTCGCCCGAAGTCCGGCGGAAATGGCATCCATGATCGCCTCCGCGCTGGCGGACCCTGGAGCGAGGTCGGGTGAACGAAGGAAGTTGGTGAACAATATGTTTGGCTCGACCCTCGACGGGAAGTCGGGCAAAAGGGTTGCTCAAGTCCTGCTGAAGCTTGCCGGTTCTGAGCTCTAACCCGTAACTATGAAGTTGAATTCCCCGAAAATATCGATCGTCACGCCGACGTTTATGAGGCCGAACGAGGTAGAGGGCTTCCTAAAGAACATCTCGGGGCAGTCACTGCCGGTCTTCGAGGTGATCCTGGTGGATGGGACGCCCGACGGAGAGAACGCAACGAAGAACATCGTCGACGCGGTCACAGCAGATTTCTTGTTCCCCATCGTGTATGTTCGTCACGGCGGCGGGACCGCGATTCAAAGGAATGTCGGGATCGATCGGGCAAAGGGGGACTTTGTTGCCTTGCTCGACGACGATGTCAGGCTCGAAAGTAACTTTCTTGAAGTGATCATCAAGGAATTTGCCGCAGATGCTGAGGCCAGAATCGGAGGAATCGTTGGCTATCGAACCAACGAGTATTTCAAGGCGGACGAGTCCGAACGCTGGCGATGGTACAAAAGGCTGAAGTTGCTGACGGTGTTCGAACCCGGGCGCTACGATTTCGAGACCGGCTATCCGATAAATAACAGTCTGCAGGAACCGTTCTCCGGAACGAGGTCTGTGGATTTCATGACCACGGCATGTGCCGTATGGCGGAGAGAAGTATTCGATTCGGGACTGCGTTTTCACAAGTTTTTTAGGGATTACGGCGTTCTTGAAGATGCACATTTTTCACTACGAGCAGGCCGAAACTGGAACTTGCTTCAGTCAGGCGATGCGCGTTGCATCGAGCTGCATTCGCCGGGCGGCCGAGTCGACCGCCGGAAGATAGGTTATAAGTGCGTAGTTAATTATTATTTTGTGTTCCGTGATATCGCAGGCCCACTCTCACTCGCGCGCAAGTTCAGATTCTGGAGATACCAAGCGTTCGAGTTTTTCCGAATTTCAGTATCCGCAATCCGCCGGCGGAACTGGGGCGACGTTTTAGATCTTCGCGGCAGGATCGATGGAATTCTCATGGTTGCGGGGGGAATTGAAAAGGCTGGGGCGGCGAAGTGGAGTTTGACTCAGAATCCGTGACATTCTCCCGATCGAGGAACGTCGGACACATTAGACTGCAGTTGTATGGAGAAAGCTGTTAGAAAAGAGAGCATTCGGGTGCAGGCAGAGTACGAACGGCGGAAAATCGAGGTTCGAGATGATCTCTACGCGCCGTGGCAGCCTGGCGAGATGCTGATGACATCGGAGCGAAAGAGAATCGCGGCGTCGATGTTAAAGCAACTTGGGAAGTTCCCGGACCCAGGTTCGAGGTGCCTTGAGGTCGGCTACGGTAAACTGGGATGGCTTCCGGATCTGTTGTCTTGGGGATTGCTGGAAACCGATTTATACGGAATCGAACTCGACGCGGAGAGGGCGGGGCAGGCCCGCAGGGCATTTCCTAGCGCTCATCTCGAGATCGGGGATGCCACCGATTTGCCGTGGGAAGATAACTACTTTGACTTTGCGGTTGTATCTACTGTGTTTTCATCTATCTTGGACGTCGACGTGAGAAAAATGATTTCCAACGAGGTCGCCCGGGTCATTGCGCCGAGCGGAGTTGTTGTCCTTTACGATATTGTCGTTAACAATCCAAGAAACAAGAATTTGAGGCCTCTTAAACATAAAGATGTTATTGCGATGTTTCCCGCTTTTCACGAAAGGTTCCAATCTCTAACGCTTGCTCCGCCAATTGCGCGGATGGTTGCAGGAAGAAGTTGGACCTTGGCGACAATGTTGAGCGCATTGCCCTTTCTTAGAACACATTTTCTTGCGATTCTTGAAAAGAGATAGCGATTGGCCGCGGAAACCGCCTGGCTGGGATTGAGATGCATTTGACCGTGATTTCACACAAAGTATGCACGCCGTCGGACCAGTTCCCGACGGGTTACAAAACGGATGGCGGCTTTCCGCTGCAGATCGGTGCGATTTCCGAGTTGTTTTCCAGCACAGAGGTGGTCGTGCCGTGTGAGTCCGCGGGCAACTCAGTGGGCCTTTCGCCGCTGCACGGCCGAAACGTAACCGTCAATCCGGTGACGATTCCCCTGGGGACAGGCTTTTGGCGAAAAATTGATATGCTTCGTTGGGTCACGACAAACGGCCCAACGATCTGGCGAGCTGTTAGAAATGCGGACGCCGTTCATGCTCCGATACCCGGAGATGTCGGAACGATCGGAATGGTATTCGCGTTAATACTGCGAAAGCGCCTGTTCGTAAGGCATTGCGGAAACTGGCTCGCGCCTCGGACAACCGCCGAGCGCTTGTGGAAATGGACTATGGAGCGCTTCGCCGGAGGGCGAAACGTAATGCTCGCGACCGGCGGTTCGGCTGAACCCCCTTCAAGTCGAAACGCGGAGGTCCGGTGGATATTCTCGACCTCCCTGCGCAGCGAACAGATGCTGAAAAACACCCCTCGCGATTGTCCGCGCGATGGAGAACTTCGGCTGATAATCGCGTGCCGTCAAGAGGAACGAAAAGGAACAGACGTCGTTATCGACGCATTGCCGTCGATCGCCGAGGCATACCCGGGGGTTACCTTGGAGGTTGTCGGAGGCGGGTCGCTGCTTGAGAGCCTAAAATTACAGGCCGATAGAGTCGGGATCGGGGACCGCGTTGTGTTTCACGGCAAGGTCGAGCAGGCGGAAGTTGTCAGACTATTGAAAACGGCGCACTTATTCTGTTATCCGACATCGGCCTCCGAGGGTTTTCCAAAAGTCGTCCTCGAGGCGCTGGCGGCCGGCCTGCCGGTCATCACGACCAGGGTTTCGGTCCTTCCCCGGTTGATTGAGTCCGGATGCGGAAAACTTCTGAACGAGGGAACACCGGCCGCCCTGGCGGAGGCAGTCATCGAAATCTGCGCGGACCCCGCGGCTTACGGTCAAATGTCAAGAAACGCGATCGCAACGGCCCGGCAATACACTTTGGAAAAATGGCGGGACCTAATTGGGCAAATGCTATGCGAGTCCTGGAAGATCGACCGTCTCGATAACTACGACCAAAATATGGTCTGCCGGGAGAATCAATGAAAGTCTGCTTCCTTGCAGGAACACTCGGCAGGGGCGGCGCCGAGCGTCAACTGATCTTCATGCTAAGAGCACTTAAAGATGAGGGCGTCCAAACAAGGGTCTTGTGCCTGACCTCCGGTGAAGCGCTTGAAGCCGAAATTCGTGATTTGGGAATTGAGATAGAATGGGTAGGTTCATCGCCGGGCAGGCTTGCCAAGCTGCTTAGAATCATTAGGGTGATCCGAATGTACCGTCCGGACGTCATTCAGAGTTCGCATTTCTACACCAACATTTATGCTTCGTTGGCTGGTCTCGTCTTACGAATTCCCAGTATAGGAGCCGTCCGCAGCGACCTCACGAGCGAAATTTCTGCAGACAGGGTTTTTGGGCGCTGGCAGGCTTACCTGCCGGACCATTTGATAACCAACTCTGAGTTAGCGCTTAGGCGGGCTCTCGAACGCGGATTAGAGCGCAGTCGAATTCACTTGGTACGGAATCGTGTTGACCAACACAACGGCTGCGTTCGCCAATCGTCGGCGGATGACAAAATTTCAATTCTATTTGTTGGTCGTCTTGGGAAGGAAAAGCGTCCCCAGTTATTCATCAAGTTGGCGAAAGAAATTACCGAACGTTATCCTAAGGCCAATCTAAGCTTTCGGATCGTCGGGGATGGGCCGCTACGAGTCGAGCTGGAGGGACTGCGAACAAGATTGGGGCTTTCTGAGGACGTGTTGATTTTCTCGGGTGAGCGAACGGATGTATCCGAGATTTATAGGAATTCGAATATGTTAATCCTGACCTCGGAGTACGAAGGAACACCAAACGTTGTGCTGGAGGCGATGGCTCACGGATTGCCCGTGGTTTCGACGCGGGTCGGAGGAGTTCCGGACATATTGCCGGATGGAGCTGGATTACTGGTCGATCCGTCGGACTTCAGTGGTCTCGTCGATGCGACGAAAAGGTTGATTCTGGATCCGGAACTTCGCGTTGCAATGGGTAAAAAGGCAAAGGCCGCCATTAGTGAACGTCATTCGCATGACGATCTTGGACGACGGTTAAAGGAGATTTATGAACGGTTGCGGTAGCTCACGCAAAACCAATGACTGAAGCGACCCAAATTCGAAATACTCGCCTCCTAGAGATCTTGCAAAACAGATCATCGAGAAACTTCAAGTGGCTTGCATTGTTCAGCCTTGCACACTTGCCGTTAGGCGTGTTGATTTATCTTGCCGGCCCGTTTGCGATCCTGCACCCGGCCACGGTCTTAGTTGTCGGATTATATTGGGCGGCTAACACGCGATTTCGGCTTGAACGCGTCGCCCTTGCCATCGCGTATCTTGTTGGTGCGGAAGTGTTGTGGAGAATGGCGGGAGTGCCGGTTTTTTGGGAATTCGGAAAATATGGTTCGGCGATCATTGCGATAGTCGCGATGGTCAAAAGAAGGCATTTTCACATCCCGAAGCTGCCGCTCATATATTTTGTGCTTTTGATCCCGGGTTGTCTGCTCATATTGCCCCAAAAGGATATTGCGGCTATTCAGGCGACTCTCAGCTTTCAAATGTCGGGACCCTTCTTTTTGCTGGTAGCGAGCTGGTTTTTCTATCACACAAAATTCAGTCCTCTACAGGTTCGCCAATTATTATTTGTTATTGTTGTTCCACTTCTCAGCGTTGCTTTTGCGGCACTCTTTTTCACGGTTACCACCGAAGAGATTCAGTTTACCGGTGAATCTAATTTCTCGACGAGCGGCGGGTTCGGTCCAAATCAGGTATCGGCTATGCTCGGACTCGGGGCGTTCATCACGACATCTTGCCTCCTGATATTTCAAAACACTTCGCGATACCGTGTTTACCTGATGTTGGCTGCCATATTCCTTTCAGCACAAAGTGTTATGACTTTCTCGCGAGGCGGCATCTCTAACGCGATCGGGGGGATCGCAGTCGTGGCAATTCTTGAGTTTCAACGGCCATCGGTGGCAGTGCGACGAATTTTGCCTATTCTGCTACTCGTCGTCGTGTTTTTCGCGTTGGTTTTCCCGGTGATGAACAACTTCACGGATGGCCAACTGAAAGAGCGGTTCGAGGACGTCGGTACCAGCGCCCGCACTGAGATCGCCGCATCCGATCTGCAACTGTTTTGGGAGAACCCCTTGTTTGGGGTCGGCGTTGGCGCAGCATATGTTCTGCGCGAGCCAATATTGGACCGCAAGGCTGTGAGTCATACCGAGTTTTCCCGTCTGCTTGCGGAGCACGGAATGTTCGGGGCCGTAGCCCTGTTGCTGATGGCGGCAATGATAATTCTAAATTTCTTGAGGCAGCAAACGTTATTGGGAAGGGCTTTTATTGCCGGCGTTGTCGTATGGTGCTGCCTTTTCATGGCAAATACCGGTATGCGCATGGCTGCACCGTCATTTATGTGGGGACTTATGTTTGTGACAATTGTCAATCGACGACCGGAATCAAAAAGGCTTCGCTCCGACCCGCGACTGCGCCCCACCCGGTTTCGATCGGGACATTTTCCCTCAACCCCTGATCAGAATGGCAAAAATGAAGAAACCTAGTCTCACATTCTGTGTTGTGGGTAATTTGATCGGCCGAAACACTGGCTTCGTAACGACTCAAGGATTGCTTCTCGCAGAACTTCTCGCTGAAGGTGGTTTTGACGTTATAGCCGTTTCATCGAAACTGAACAGGCTGCGCCGTCTTTTCGAAATCTGCTGGACGATTGTGCGAAGTTGGCGAAGAATCGATGTTTTGATCGTCGAGGTTTATAGCGGCCTTGGGTTCTTCCTCGCCGACGCAACCAGTCTATTGGCGAGAATCCTTGGAATTCCATCAGTTCTGGTGCTTCACGGTGGAAGTTTCCCTGAGTTTACGGAAAGTCATGCGGGATGGGTCAAACGGGTCTTAGGGCGAGCTGAGGCTTTGGTGGCGCCCTCATCTTTTCTTGCAGACAGAATGTTACGGTACGGTTTCGGGATGCGAGTAATTCCAAATGTAATTGATCTGGATAGCTACGCTTACCGGTTGCGTCAAAAGATTTCGCCAAAACTGTTTTGGATGCGCAGTTTTCATCCAATTTACAATCCGCAGATGGCCTTGGACGCCTTTGCCGCGGTAAAACGAGAACTACCCGAAGCCACACTGGTAATGGCAGGTGTCGACAAGGGTCTTGAAGATGCGATCAAGAGTTCTGCGATCCGGATGGGTCTTCACGACGCGGTGAGATTTCCGGGGTTTCTCGATGAAGACGCAAAGATCAGAGAATTCTCTGGAGCTGATATTTACATGAATACGAACCGGATCGACAATATGCCGGTGAGTGTCGTCGAAGCCTGCGCCATGGGTTTGCCGGTTGTCGCGACCGACGTCGGCGGGCTTTCGCGCCTGATAGACCACGGCGAAAACGGATTGCTCGTAGGCGACGACGACCCGAACGAAATGGCGGATGCGATCATGACGCTGCTGAGGGATCCGGATCTCACCGAACGGTTGTCACGAAACGGCCGTTCCCTTGCTGAAAAGTCAGCCTGGACCGTGGTACGAAGAGCCTGGGAGGTACTTTTTGACGAAATCCTCACGCCAGAAACCGGATCCGATCGTCGACAATCATCCGCCTCGCTGATGGAACCGTAGGACAGATGAGCATTGCCTTGAACGTCTATCACCGATTGCCACGAGTGTCGCGCAGCGCCGTTGCGAGCTTGCGCGGTTACTACTTGAACTGGTGGCGGTACGATAACCAAACGGACCGGCTTGTTGATGAAATTCTCGAGCGCGATTTTTGGACCGAACGACAGTGGTCGGAATGGCAGTCTGGGAGACTGGCATTTTTGCTGGAAAGGGCAGCGACACGCGTGCCATATTACCGCCGTGTTTGGGCGGAGAGGCGACGGCAAGGAGACACCGCCTCCTGGTCGTATCTCGAAAATTGGAGAATTTTGGAAAAAGAAGAGGTACGTACCAATCCTTTGGAATTTGTTGCCGATGATTGCGAGCCGTCAAAAATGTTCCATGATCATACGAGCGGAACCACAGGAACATCTCTCAGTCTTTGGCTGACAAAAGAGACGGTTAAGCAGTGGTACGCTCTCTTCGAAGCGCGATCGAGGCGCTGGTACGGGCTTACAAGACAAGATCGATGGGCGATTCTCGGAGGTCAGTTAGTGGCCCCGGTAAAACAAAAGAAGCCTCCGTTTTGGGTTTGGAATGCTGGGCTGAACCAACTGTATATGTCGTCGTACCACTTGGCTCCGGATCTGATTCCGGCCTACCTCGATGCGCTTGTCAAGTATCGGATCCGTTACATCCTCGGGTATCCGTCGGCGATCTATGCGCTGGCACAAGAGGCGTTGAGACGAAAACGCAAGGACGTCTCAATGGACGTCGTGATCACGAATGCCGAGCCGTTGTACGAACATCAACGGCATTCGATTTCCGAGGCGTTCGGGTGCCCTGTTCGCGAAACGTACGGAATGGCGGAGATTGTCGCAGCCGCGAGCGAGTGTGAGCACGGCTCGCTGCATCAATGGCCCGACACCGGCATTATTGAGACCGGTCCCGCCGACGGCGACGAACCGGCCGATTTGATATGCACCGGCCTGGTCAACGCCGATATGCCTCTTATCAGATACCGTGTCGGAGACAGTGGTAAGCTCTCGACAGCAAAGTGCAAGTGCGGCAGAACGCTGCCCTTGATCGAGAAAATCGAGGGCCGGAGCGACGATCTCTTGTACACCTCCGACGGCCGTCGCGTCGGCCGACTGGACCCGATTTTCAAGGGCGGTTTGCCGGTACGCGAGGCTCAGATAATCCAGGAATCGCTCGCTGAATTGAAGGTTCTATATGTTCCGGACGCGAATTTTCATCGCGATGCGTTGAACGACTTAACCGAACGGATCCGCGACCGAATGGGCGACGTCGAGGTGGACTACAAAGAAGTAAGCGAAATCCCCCGGACGAGCCGGGGAAAGTTTCGCGCCGTGGTCTGCAAACTGCCAGCCGAACAGCGTCGGGATCTGGAAATCGCGCCTGTCGAAGATTCATATTCGTTATGAGCCGCAAGCAGAACGACAAAGAGACGGGGCGACCATTCGTTTCAGTGATCATGCCGGTGAGGAACGAGGCAGCGTTCATCCGGCGCAGCCTGACGGCCGTCCTTCAGCAAAACTACCCGCAAGAGCTTCTCGAGATTGTCGTCGCTGACGGCATGTCGGCGGATGCCACACGCGATATCATCGAAGATCTTGCGCGGGGCTCCGAGATTCCGATCTTTGTCGTCGACAATCCAAAGCTGATCGCCGCTGCCGGATTGAATCGAGCGCTCGAAAAGGCGGGCGGCGAGATCATTGTTCGCGTTGACGGCCACTGTGAGATCGAGCCGGATTATGTTGAAAATTGTGTCTTGCTCCTGACGTCCGGCAAGGCCGATGGCGTCGGCGGTCCGATAGAGACGATAGGCGAGAGCGCACGTGCCCGCGCCATAGCGCTCGCTATGAGTTCGAGCTTCGGAGTCGGCGGTTCGGCGTTTCGCACAATCGACGATCGCGAAATGTACACCGACACCGTCGCGTTCCCTGGATACACACGGGCGATCATTGAAAAAGCCGGTCCTTTTAACGAGGAACTCATCAGAAATCAGGATGACGAATATAATTTCAGGATTCGAAAGCTGGGCGGGAGAATCCTGCTGTCGCCGAGGATTCGTTCCCGCTACTACAGTCGGGCCACCTTCAAACGCTTGTGGCGGCAGTATTATGAGTATGGATACTGGAAGATACGTGTGATGCAGCTGCATCCGCGGCAAATGAGCGCGCGGCAGTTTATTCCGGCAATCTTCGTTTTTTCACTGATACTTTCGGCAATTTTGGCACTGTTTTCAACTCTCGGCAGAGCGGCCTTTGTTTTGGTGATCGCCGCCTATCTGATAGCCAACCTTAGTGCCGCGGTTGTTACCGCAAGGGCGAAGTTGAAATTGATTCCCTCGCTTTCGTTGAGTTTTGCTATTTTGCATTTTTCGTACGGATGGGGCTTTATCGTTGGCTTGATCGCGTTCCGAAACCGAGGGGATTCGTTGCCGATCAGTGATCTTTCGGTATCAAAACGATAGATTATGAAAAGTGATGAATCGCGCAAACGGATTCAAATCCGGGTAATTAAGTTCATACCTTGACGCTGCGGCAAAGATATTCCGTGTAGTTTCTGCTCAATGTTCCTTGATTTGCAGAGGAAGTTTCGCGAGAAAAGAGGATCGAAAGTAGGCGAATGGCACAAATGTGCGGGGTTTCCTTGTTGAAACGCGGTGGATAAAGCGACAGCTAAAATCGGACTAAGAGCCGGATTCCAGATCATATTCGTCGTGTTAATATGCTAGGGGTAGAACATAACGAGCGTTGAATATCAATCCTTGATCTCCTTTGAAACGGGCGCAAGTATTAATACGTGATGGCAGAGACGATTGGGCTAGGTATTCCGATCGGCAAACTAAAAAAATCGACTGGTTTTATTTT
Organism: Pyrinomonadaceae bacterium; assembly: GCA_049679945.1. GTDB lineage: Bacteria > Acidobacteriota > Blastocatellia > Pyrinomonadales > Pyrinomonadaceae > OLB17. The sequence continues at coordinate 117,544 of JBAUGW010000038.1, forward strand.
GATTTATTTTGAAATGAGGAAGAAATACAAAGCGGTAACCGAACACCTTAGTTGCGACCTAAACGGCGAGGCCGTGGTACTTAATATGAAAAACGGAAAGTATTACGGCCTTAATTCCGTTGGTTCTTCGATTTGGTCCGCGATACAAGATCCTTTAACTCTTGACGATATCAAATACGCGGTGCTTGAGGAATTTGAGATCGACGAGGTAACGTGCGGCATGGAAGTAAAGCTATTTCTGGAAGAAATGACCAAAGAAGACTTGTTGGAAATTATTGATGAAGAGGATTCTTAGATTTCTGTTACAGCCTTATCCGACAAAGAAACTCTTGCTCGAGTCGTTGTCGTTGATGTTTCTAATTAGAATCAGCCTCTGGATCTTCCCTTTCGGATGGCTGCGCAAGTGGTTGACGCGCTTGGAATATAGACGTGTCGATCATAACGAGGCCGATTGGCAGGTCATCAATGAGGTTATCCGGGCCATAAGGATCAGCAGCCGGCTTGTGCCCAGGGCGACTTGTTTGACCCAGGCGCTGGCGACACGGACCCTCCTGCGTTTAAGAGCGCAAGATCCACAGTTGAGGATCGGCGTAGATAAGGACGCCGGAGATTTTCTCACGGCACACGCTTGGATCGAAATAGACGGACGGATCATCGTCGGCAAAGTGCCGCGGCAGGAACGATACACCGTTATGAAACAATCTTCGGCAACCGGTTTATGAGCGCGATCTTCGGAATTTACAATCGCGATGGAAAGCCTGTTTCTACGCGGCTTCTGCGCGAAATGTCCGATTCGCTTGCGCATCGCGGAGGGGATGGGGCCGATGTCTGGCATCAGGGATCCGTCGGTTTGGGGCACAGGATGCTCAGGACGACGCCGGAATCTTCGCACGAACATCTTCCCGGGAGTTTCGACGGCGGGGACATGGTTATCACAGCGGATGCAAGAATCGATAACAGGGATGATTTGCTCAAACGTCTCGGTTTGAATGATCCGGCCGAAAATATTTGCGACAGCATGATAATTATCTCCGCATATAAGAAATGGGGCGAAGATTGCGCCTCTTATCTGCTTGGTGATTTCGCATTCGTCATCTGGGATAACCGTAATCGCAAGATATTCTGCGCGCGCGACCACTTCGGGATAAAGCCGTTTTATTATTACTGCTCGAAAGCCGTCTTTGCGTTTGCGACCGAGACAAGGGCATTGTTCAATTTGCCGGAAATTTCAGCCGGCCTAAATGAGGAAATGATCGCTGATTACCTCGTTGATAATTATGAGGACAAGGCTGCGACCTTCTATCGGGAGATCCTTCGACTGCCGCCGGCTCATACTCTGACGGTGTCGCCTGACCGGTTGCGGTTGGATTGTTATTACGCGCTTGATCAAAGCCGTGAATCTGCATCGAGAACGGATGAAGAATATGCCGAAGGATTGAAGGAAGTTTTTACCGAATCGGTTCGGTGCAGAATGCGAAGTGCAGGGCCGATCGGGTCGATGTTAAGCGGAGGCCTCGATTCCTCGTCGATCGCCTGCGTCGCTCGTAACCTGCTCGCAGAGTGCGGCAAGGATGAACCGCTTCAAACGTTTTCGCTTGTTTACGACCGTGTCAAGGAATGCGATGAACAGCGATATATAAATCTCGTTTTATCCCAAGGCGGTTTTAGTTCGCACTTCATACCCGGCGATAAAGACACACCGCTTACGAACATGGGGGCAATCTGCCGGCATATCGGCAGACCCTCGATCGGGCCGGGATTTTCTTCTACGCTTGGTCTTTATGAGGCCATTGCATCTGCTGGGGTCAAAGCTGTCTTTGACGGACATGACGGCGACAGCGCGGTCTCGTATGGGTATAAGTACCTTGATGAATTGGCCAGTGCCGGGCGTTGGTTTGCCCTGGCGGCAGAAGTCCGGGCGGCGGCGGCGCTCGCTGAAATGTCTCCGTTCAAGATCATGGCGGCGTACGTGGAACGATATCGGTGGAAACCGTTTCTGCAAAAGCACCCGCGTGTTAACCGCGGTGCAAGTATGGGCCGCAGACTTAAACGCAGCTCATCCGAAGTTCCAAATGCGAATCGCTTCGCTCAGAGGAATACCTTGATCAATAGAACGTTTGCCGAAAGAGTTGATCTGGAGGGCCGGTACAAGGCTCATCGTAGCTGCCGCTCTAAGTTGCCCCGAACGACGCGGAGCGATCACTTTCAAATGATCACGACCGGTGGGCAGGCTCTTGCTTTGGAAGAATACGATGCCGTAACCGGTGCCTTCGGGTTCGAGAAACGCTATCCGTTCTGGGACAAGAGATTGATCGAGTATTGTCTCTCGCTTCCCGGGGATCAGAAATACAGAAAAGGCTGGAACCGTTTTGTGATGCGTCGCGCGATGGATGGAATTCTTCCGTCCGAAGTCTGCTGGCGAAGGGACAAGACCGATTTCTCGGCGAACTTCATAGACGGGTTAGCGAACGAACGGCGAGAGTCGTTGAGTTGTTTGCTAATTAACGACGACGATATCTTCAATGAGTTTTTTGATCGGAATGCGATGCATGAGGCGTATCAGAAGCTTAATTCGAACGGAGTCGAAGGCGGTGATCCCAAAACGGGAATTGACCTGCGAGCGATCTGGGAAATTGCGTCGCTAAGTTCGTGGCTACGACAGATAGCCCGTAATTAGGAGGTCATCATGATCAGAGATCAAAATGCAGCTTTGTTGCTTGACATGTTCTGATTTTGGTGTATTCTAAGAAAATCCGCTGACCAAAACATAGGAAGAACTTCTTTAGGGAGATCAGTTATGAAAAATGAAATACAACCATTAGACAAGAAGCCTTACGTTACGCCGACAGTTACCGTACACGGTGATGTGGAAGCAATTACGCTTGGTTTCGACACCGGTGACCACTTAGATGCAAATTGGCCGGTCGGGACACAGTTCCCAGGGCCCATTTTGTCGTAGTTAGCCACCGGCTGATTGGACTTGTTACAGAACGGTGAAAATCGAGGGCTGTTCGTTGATATTGCTTGCATTTTGGCTTTGACGAATATATGTCGGTTTCTTGTCGTGGAAGTTCGGTCAAAAGGCGCTTAAGGGCGCCAAACAAGATTCATCAGGTTCAATGAACACCACTCAGATGTTTAAGGGACCGCGCTTGGTTTTTGTACAAGACGCGGTTTTTTTTGCACTATCCGGCTGAGACACTTAAGTCAACTAGATTCTCCTTCAATTTGAATGCACAACTTGAAAGCGCAGTATTCGTATCATGCCTATGGGCTGGATTTTTGCTCTTCGATCGCTTTACCTGAATTACTAGGGTTAGACAAAGCAAACGCGGACGATGCAGTGGATGTAAAGATGCTAAGCGCACAGCCCGCTCAAGATCGTCCCTTTCCGGATCGCTGGTACCGGATTTCTCCTGAGGAAGCCTTCATTTATTTTGATCAAATCGGATTGTTCTCTATAAACAATGGGCGGGAGATCAGGGTTGCCCCACTGCCGGACGTCGAAGAGAGGCTTGTTCGCATACCTCTGCTTGGAGCTTCTATGGCTATCCTGCTTTACCAGCGGGGCAAGTTCGTGCTCCATGCAAGTGCAGTTTCCGTCGGCGGCCGGGCGATCGCTTTTATGGGGGATAAGGGATACGGAAAATCCACTATGGCTGCGATGTTATGCGGGCTTGGATATGAATTGCTGGCAGATGACGTTGTTGCAGTGGATCTCAATCAAATTGAACGCCCTATGATCATACCCGGTTTCCCCCAACTAAAACTTAATCCGGATTCCCTGATAACCGCTTATAATGATGATCCCGAAACCTTACCGGCGATAGCCCCACACCTCGACAAACGCTCGCGCCGGGCCGATAAATTCTGTGAGGTAAGCCAACCGCTTGAGGCTATTTATGTGCTTGGCGGGGGCGAGGACATCCGGATAAGTCAGCTTCCATCTCAGCAGGCTGTGCGGGCCCTGATCGCCAATTCGTATACGGCACGCTTTACCGCGGATTGGATTGAAAACGGAATGGCTGCATCAAATTTGCGGCATTGTGTAGAGACCACGAATCAGACTCCGGTGTTCCTGCTTAAAAGGCCACATGATCTATCAAAGCTTAGAGATGTTGCCCACGCGGTTGAAGAGCATATTTCAACTCTCGAGGGGGTTTCCTGAATCCCAAGTAAAGCGCGAAACCGGTGTATTGTTCGGTTCGGTGAAGTTGCGACGCGCCCGGCGTGACGCCAGGCCCCAATTAACGCCTTGCGGTCGTTAGTTGATTCTTTCTACCCTAAGCGCCTAAGCCGGCCCCAGATCTGATAATGGTTCAAATTGAGTCTTTAATAGACTAGAATCGGGAGCTTTCGATAAGAATCGTTAGAAAACTGGTGATGGTTCTCTGTTGTTTGTATTCTCCCAGAAAGGCGTTTATCAATAAGAACTTAGGAGCAATCTTCGATCGTTAAAGTGTTTAACAAACTACGCAAACTACCGGGCTCACTTTCCAATGGGTTCAAAGATCACGCACTGAACTGGAAACGGTCATTCAAGTTGATCTGGGAGGCCTCTCCATTTTACACGGTGGCATGGTCGGCGTTGCTCCTTTTGCAGGGCGTTTTGCCTGGTTTACTGGTCTACCTGACAAAACTTGTGGTGGACAACCTGGTCATCGCCCTTGATGGTCAGGGTGATTGGGAGAAGGCTCGTCCGGCCATTATTGCCATTGCCGCAATGGCGGTCGTGATGCTGTTGTCCGAGGTGATCCAGTCTTTGCTGGAAATGGTTCGGACGGTTCAGTCGGACATAATTCAAGATCACGTAAAAAGCCTGGTCCACAGCAAATCAGCCACGACCGATATGGCTCATTTCGAGTCGCCCGAATATCACGACCGTCTTGAGCAGGCAACGTCAGACGGTGCCAATCGTCCGCTGAGCCTGCTGGAAAGCATCGGCGGAGTAGTTCAAAACACGATCACACTGCTTGTGATGGCCGGGCTCCTGATCAGCTACAGCGTCTGGCTGCCTGTCGTTTTGCTTGTCACGACTCTGCCCGCGTTCATCATCATACTCCGCTTTGACCGGGAGTATCACAATTGGTGGCGAGGTACGACCGGCACCCGACGTTGGATCCAGTATTTTGATATGATGCTCACCCATTATCTGGCGGTCGCCGAATTGAGGGTGTTCAATCTTAACCCTCACTTTCAGTCCAAATATCAGGATCTTCGGAAGAGCCTGCGAAATGAGCGGATCGATCAGGTGCGCAGACTTAGTATTGCCAAACTTCTCTCCAGTATCCTGTCGCTTGTCGTACTTGGCGGGGTTATCGGTTGGATGGGGTGGAGAGCAACGTTCGGCGGCGCATTGACATTAGGGGACTTGGCGCTCTTTTATCAGGCGTTTAATCGCGGCCAGGGCTTGGTGCGAACTTTGTTCGGAAGTCTCGGGCAGATGATAAAAAACAGCCTGTTTCTCAGCGTTTTGTTCGAGTACCTAGATTTAAGATCATCCGTATCTGATCCGGAATCGCCCGTCAGAACGCCGGAGAAATTGGAGGAAGGCATCCGGGTAAGAAACGTAACCTTTAGTTATCCGGGATCTGAACGTCCGGTTTTCAGGAATTTGTCGCTGTTTATTCCGGCGGGCAAATCAGTTGCAATCGTCGGGGAAAACGGGTCCGGAAAAACGACGCTCGTTAAATTACTTTGCCGGTTTTACGATCCTGAATCGGGCGGGATTGAATTCGACGGAGTCGATATCAGGAAATTTTCGATCAGACAACTTCTAAGGCTGATCACAATTATGTTTCAGGTTCCGCTTCCGTACCACGCGACCGTAAGAGAGACCATCGCTTTGGGCGATTTGGATGCTTCGGCTTCAGATGATGAGATTGAAACGGCCGCGCGTAACGCGGGCGCCGATGAGTTTATCGCGCGTCTTCCGCAAAAGTACGAAACACTGCTCGGGAAAGCTCACACCAATGGAGTGGAACTGAGCGCAGGCGAATGGCAGCGTCTGGCCCTGGCCCGCGCGTATTATCGCAAAGCGCCTATCGTTCTTTTGGATGAACCGACGAGTTTCCTGGATTCCTGGGCCGAGGCCCACTGGTTCCGTTTGTTTCGTAATCTAACCAGGAAGCGGACCGCGGTTGTCATTACGCATCGTTTCACAATTGCGATGCGTGCGGATGTTATCTTCGTTATGAATGACGGCCAAATCGTCGAAAGCGGCACGCATAACGAGTTATTGGAACTCAATGGTCTTTATGCCCAGTCATGGCATGATCAAATGCAGGCCGCTTCGTCTGGGAATGCTAATCAACTTGAAGGTCAGAATAGTCCTTTTGATGAACGATTCGTTATTGAGAATAGTTGATAAGGTGGAAAGGCCCATCTGAAGATGTGAGCTCCATGAATCCAGTGATCAGCTATTGATCGAGTGTTCGCACCCCGAACTGAACTCGCGGCGAATCGAGCGGATTTCGGATGCCGGCCGGATCGTTGAATCCGGCTCGCATAAACATCTTCTCGAAACGGACCGGTACAATGCGGAATCCTGGAAAGCGCAAATGCAAACTCCCCGCGACCGGGAAAATTGATGCCAATCATGCTCAATTAGCCTGATGTGTGTTGATATGTCTGAGAAAGAAAGCCAACCTTCACGGGACAAAGAAATCCAACTGATCCTGGGCTGTGCACAAACCGTGATCCCTTCTGAAACGGCCGATGAGGTTTCGAGGCTTCTAACTCAGCCATTGGATTGGGAGTATACCTTGATCACAGCAAGCAGGAACGGTCTTCTGCCCCTCTTGAGTTGGAATTTACTAAGAAAGTTCCGGCAGTCGCTGCCGGGAGAAATACAAGAGCGTCTTTCGGCCTTTTATCAATCTCATATGCAGGAGAATCTTTTCCTTTCGTTCAAGCTGACCGAGGTCGTCAGTCTGCTGGAGAAGAATGAAATTCCGGTGCTCTCGCTGAAAGGTCCGACCCTCGCCGTTCAGGCATACGGCGATCCCGCCCTGCGGCATTATGTTGACCTGGACATTTTGGTTCAGCCGCGTCATTTCGACCGGGCAATTGAATTGTTGTTGTGCAACGGTTACAAATCCGATATATCCAGTGGTCCGCTGAAAAGGAAGCTGCTTTTTTTTACTCGTAAGAAAGACCTGAGTTTGTTCAGTTCCGACAACAGGGTGCGCGTCGAACTACACTGGAAGCTGTCAGGTAGTCATTTTTCCCTGCCGCTCGAGCTCGATCAATTATGGAATCGCATGGATTCCCTGAATATGGGCGGGACCGATTTGCGCGTTCTGGCATTCAATGACCTTTTTGTCTATCTGTGTCTGCACGGAGCCCGGCACGGCTGGGAAAGACTGGCGTGGATCTGCGATCTGAACGAACTGATTCGCCGACGGGAAGCCGCGAACGGGCCGATCGCGTGGGCAGAGGTCAGGCAACACGCGAAAAACCACGGCTGCGAGAAAGTTTTTGCACTCGGGCTGTTTCTGGTGCGTAAGTTTTTCGGTGGTTGTGTCGGTTGTCCCACGTTCGAAGAAAGTGAAGATCACGAAGTATACGTGGAGATCACGGACAAGGTATATGTTGATGCCTTTGCCTCAAGACCGAACTCAAGTCAGATCGGTGACTGGTATATGTTTCATCTGAGCCTGAAGGAAAGAAGTTACGACAAACTGAAACTCAAGGCCGTATATCTTGTTTGGTACCTAAAGCTAATATTTACGCCGAATGCGGTAGACAAATCCATATTTCGCCTTCCAGTTGTCTTGTACCCGCTTTACTTTGTCATGCGTCCGCTTCGATTATTGATCAACTATTTCTATTCCTTCGATGAGAAATAGCTGGAGTTTACCAAATCTGCTCAAACCCAAATCCAAATTGACGTCTGCAACGACATGGTTCTTTGATTTTCTATTAGCCGCTAGCCCGTATTGACGATGATATTCCGAACATTTCAAGGGACGTTTCTAAAATCTCATCAATTAGGAACGACTATCAGAGCACAAAAATTTGGACACGTTGTCACTGGTGCGGAAGCCATCCCATAGGGCGCCGCAACGGTAGCTGCAGCCGTATTCAAAGGAATGTTGACGGATGGCGAGTTCGAGTTGAATGTCCCTGTGGATACGTTTGGGCCCATATAGTTGAAAGCGTTCTTGATCGTGTACGATTGGCCATTCATGAGGCCAGTTGAGCCTAAATTTACAAAAACAGAGGCAACTCCGGGACGAGCGTAAACAACAATGTTCGCTCTGCCGATGTCATAACTGTTAGGCCGGACAATGACCGTATCAGGTAATGCGGATGTACTGATACTGCCGGTCGCGTCAAACCCCATTGTAGATTGCCAGTTTGAAAAAACCAGACCTCCGACGCCGATTCTTGCGAGCCGACTACTTGACCCTGCCGTTGTATTGTAGTAAGTGTTATTGTTCCACGTATAAGACAGGCTTTGCGATTGTGCGTATCTGTCGCCAGTGTTGCTGCTGTAAAACTTGTTGCCGGTGAATGTTAAGTTCGTAACCGTTCCCGCCTCAAACGCAGTCCCCGACCCGACGAAATAATTATTGGTCACCGTGCCCGAAGTAACTCCCGCACCGTATCCAAACTTAACGGAATAACTATTTGTTCCGGCTGGATGGTAGAAATGGCACTCATTCACAACGCCGGTCGGACTTGCAACGCTGTTCGGGCCAAAGATCATATTGTAATGGTATTCGCTAACCGGTGAGCCTGCCCCTGCTACGATGCTGCCTTGAAAATCGCCCCCGACGTAAGGGCCGGAAACGCCATACGCCTGTACGCCGAGATTAAAACTATTGAGGCTCATACTCTCGTAAATCCGCGAGTAACCCGACGCATTTTCGAGATAATACCCGTGTCCCGATGGCGGGTTATACATTCCGTTGTTATAGCTTAAAACTCCGAAAATCGTCGTGTTTGACGTACTTGATCCGATAAAGAAACCGTTGTGGTTATCGTGGACTATCAGATTTATATAGCTATTTCCCGAACCGGTGGATTGAACCACGCCGCTCCCGCGAATGATCGTTAGAAACCCGTTACCGTCGCCGTTGCAGTTTCTGTTGGTGTCACTATTCTTTACTTCAAAATTTCGATAGGTGGTATTTTCACCGGAAATTTGCAGTTGATTCCCCGCACTCTTGACCGTTGCGCCGTTTGAATGAGACGCCGCCGTAGTTCCGTCCCATCCGCGATTGACCGTAACGGTGTTACCAACGTAAGAGTCTATCTGTATCATTTCGTCGTCTATCGCAAATTTCTCGACGCCCGCCAATCCTGCCGTTGAAGTCAAAATGACCGTTCGTGTCGACGCGTTGATAGCACCGTTAAGCGTAAACGTCTTGTTGCCGTCAATTACCGCCCACTCACCCGGTGCGCTACGGACGACCCCACCGCCGTTCAAGGTCGAAATGAATTTTCCAAGATACGTGCCGCCTCTAAGACATAGTGTTTTGCCGTTTCGGACCAGCGTTGTGTTGTTGAGCCCCGTTTGGAGGTTCCAAGGGCTAGCGATGGTTCCGGTGCCCGAACTCGTACCCGTTGGCGACGCGAAGTAATCGCAAGTGAATGAGGGAGGCGGAGTCGGGGTTGGTGTCGGTGTCGGTGTTGGTGTTGGCGTCGGAGTTGGTGTCGGTGTCGGTGTCGGCGTCGGAGTTGACATAGAACCGTTCGGTGCCGGTACGGGTATGTCCGCGCCAATGCCATATTGTGCAGACACATAATTATTGGTACTACTATTTATCCGATGCCAGACACTGTCTGACGGGCGGTAAACCGAGATATCGGCCTTTCCGTCCCCGTCATAGTCCGCCGGAACCGGAATGTCCGTCGGAAGACCGAATACGCTCGCGTAATAGCCGCCATCGGAGCTTCTTTGAATAAACCAGGTTCTGCTCGAAGGCCGCCAAACCGCCAGATCGAATCGAAGGTCGCCATCGAAATCACCTGCCAAGGGAATATCTCCGAGAAGTCCGAAATGATACACATTGATCGAATAATTCGCACTGTTCAGGTGGTACCAATTTCCTTCAGATGGCCGAAACACCGTAAAGTCAGTCTTCCCATCAGCGTCATAATCTCCAACCAAAGGAATATCGCCCGTCATGCCCCATTGGAGCCCAGCGTATTGACCGTTGCTGCTATTCAAACGGTGCCATGTGCCATTCTGCGGACGAAAAACAGAAATGTCGGACATACCATCCCCATCGAAATCCGAAGGAAGCGGAATATCTGTCGACAAGCCAAAATTGAATACATCAACCGTGCTTGTCAGAGTTTTCAAACGATACCAGGTTCCGTTACGAAAGACAGCATAGTCGGCCTTTAGGTCGCCGTCATAATCAGCCGGGACGATCTTATCCGGGCCTAGCCCAAAATTCGTCGCGGAATCAGTGCCGTCAGAGCTACGTTTTACCCACCAAACGCCGTTTGATGGACGGAAAACGCTAATATCCGCTTTTCGATCGCCGTCAAAATCATATCTGGTTGATGGTGAACCAGTGCCCTGACCGAAGGTGGCTGCAGTGAAAAAAGAGAGAGAAAATAGAAGACCGGGCAGTATTAGTTGGACAACTTTGATTTTTGACATAGAACGTCGAGGCTAACGCCACAAAACGGGTTGAACGTACTGGATTTCGAGATGATTGTGGCCCGATGCTGCCGTCAATAAAGCTTAGGCAGCAATTCAAGCTTAAAACCTCACAATGTCATCAGGCAGAGTGGAAGGAAGTATTACAAATGTCCAGTCATTCCACAAATTTGAATTCTACACAAATGTGCCAGTCAAATAAACTTCTGGCTACAGTAATAGGAAACCAGTATTCTTGAGCAATTTCCAAAAAGCAGCATATTCAGCTGGCCCTTTTCGAGGGGGATCAAGCCGGAATTCACGCGTGGTGGCTGGCGGTTCCGACGCCTCTGATGCCAGCGCAATGTGTGACAAAATCTGAGGCTTTTAGTGCCCAAAAAACTATCTATCTGCACGATTTCCTGCCGACTTCTAAATGCTATAAATAATTAAGCCTAAACTACTTAATGATGTTGGGATAGATTTTTCGGCTCAGTTTTTGCCGTCTCATATTCGTAACTTCTTTCGATGCACTTAGGTCGTCAGAATGCATCGATTGTTCACCTTTGCGGTCGGATTTCGATGATATGAATCAACGGTCTGAATTTACTTTTTTGGGAGCGAATTTATTTTATGCTTGATACCAGTTTGATAAAACCTCGTTTGGATTTTGCCCGCACTATGCCGGTTAATGTTCCTTTCTTTCGCCCGCATGTCGGCGACGACGAGATAAACGAGGTCATCGCGACATTGCGCAGCGGGTGGCTTACAACGGGTCCAAAGGTCAAATCGTTTGAACAGGAATTCGCAAAGGCAGTCAACGGAAAGTTTGCGGTGGCAGTTAATTCGTGCACTGCGGCTTTGCATCTCGCGGTCGAAGCCATCGGTTTGAGAGAGGGAGAGGCAGTCCTTATTCCAACGATGACCTTTGCGGCAACGGCGGAGATCATTCTATATAAAAAGGCGGTTCCGGTTCTCGTAGATTGCGATCCGATTACGGGAAACATGGATCTGGCGGATGCCGAGCGGAAAATCGAGCAGCTGAAAACGCGGAATCTCCCCTTTCTTCGCGGACGGGATCTCAAAGTCGTCGGTATGATTCCGGTTCATGTTGGCGGATTGATGATGAACATCCGGGCTGTGAGGGAGTTTGCGCGAACCCACGATCTTTGGGTCATCGAGGATGCCGCGCACGCTTTTCCCTCAGCTTGGCGTCCAAATTCGACCAGCCGATGGGAATTTTGCGGCGACAATACCGCGGCGGTTACATGCTATTCGTTTTATGCTAATAAAACTATAACGACGGGCGAAGGCGGCATGGCCGTCACTAATGACAAGGCCTTGGCCGAGCGCATCCGACTTATGTCGTTGCACGGCCTATCGCATGACGCGTGGGGTAGATTTGCGACTGGCGGTAATTGGGATTATCAGATCGTTCAACCCGGCTACAAATATAATTTGACGGATATTGCGGCCGCTATCGGTTGTCATCAGCTGAGGCGGGCGATGGAAATGAGGGAACAGCGAGAGGCGGTCGCGGAGTTTTATTTAGAATCGTTTGTCGATTTGGAATCTATTTCCCTTCCTCCAATCGACGAAGACAGAATCCACTCCTGGCATCTCTTTCCAATCCGTTTAAGGCTTGAAAGATTATCAATCGATCGGAACGAGTTTGTCGAGGAACTCAAACGAAATGGCGTGGGATGTTCGGTCCATTGGCGACCGCTTCACATGCATCCACTATATCGAGACAGGCTCGGATGGACAGAAGACAAGCTTCCGGCCGCTACAAAACTTTGGACCGAGATAATTAGTTTACCAATGTTTTCCTCGATGACTTTTGAGGAAATGGTTCACGTTGCTGAAACGGTAAAGCAACTGTGCAGTAAGCACGCAGCAGTAAAGGCTTTTCAGCCAGCATTATGTCAAAAAAAAAACTCCTAAAGGGAATTCCTAGACAATTCGAAATAGGCTTAGCGCTATTCGGATTGGTGGTGGCCGCGCCGGTACTCATAGTTTGCGCGATCCTTATCATTCTGAATTCGCGTGGACCGATTTTCTTTCGGCAAAAACGAATTGGGCTGAAAGGGAAAGAGTTCACGCTTTTCAAGTTGAGAACAATGGCAGTTGCTAAAACTGGCCGAATGATTACCTCGGCCGATGATTTTCGCATAACCTCTGTTGGAAGAATTCTGAGGAAGACTAAGATCGACGAACTTCCCGAGTTGTGGAATGTCTTGCGCGGCGACATGTCGTTTGTCGGTCCCCGTCCCGAAGTGTCCGAATTTGTAGATCTTGACGATCCTTTGTGGCAAGAGATATTAGAGCACAAGCCCGGGATAACGGATCCTGTGACGCTCCGGTTGAGAAATGAAGAGCAACTTCTTGCAACAGTCATTGATAAGGAACTGTATTATCGAGAGGTCTTACAGCCGTATAAGACACGCGGTTATGCCAAGTTTGTTAGAGACAAGAGCTGGAAAACCGATCTCAGAATAATTGGCAGAACCCTCAAGGCAGTACTGCTCCCCGCATCGGTCGGAACACCTTCAAAGGAAGAGTTGCAATGGTCTTTTATAACAAGCGGCCAGTTCGAAAATGCCCGTAAATGAGGCACAGCGTTGTCAAATTGAGGCTGCTGCGGCTGGTATACATGGCCGGCGGACATCCTTTTCGCGTTGTTTCGAGATACTAGCCTTTTACGCTTTACTCGCAACTATCTTGCTGGCCGCGATTCCATACGGAACTGTCGCGGTGTGGCACAAATCGCTCCTCATTTTGGTAATCGGTATCTTGGCCGGATTGCGAATAATCGACGGGGCGGCGCGAGGCTCGTTTCGCATAGCCGAACCCTTGTTGCTGCTGCCGCTTGTCGCGGTTTTGTGTTTAGCGATAAGTCAGATCATCCCATTTCCCGGCACATCTTTGGTCAGCGTTGACCCATATGAAACCAAAGCGTTCATATTGACTTTCGCAGGGCTCATCGTTACCGGCGAAGTTCTGTTCTATTACTCAAACTCCCGGCATCGGCTTAAATGTCTGATCGCGCTCGTTATTGCAATCGGGGTCTCGAGCGCAATATTCGGTGTTTTGCGCAGCCTGTACCTCGACGACCATCCCGGAATACTCGCAGGTTACCTGCCGCCCGCCCAAGGTTACGCTCAATTCTTCAACCGCAACCATTTTGTGCTTTTGTTGGAAATGGCGTTCGGATTGCTTTTAGGAATACTGATCAAGGGAGAGCTGTCGCAGAAGCTTAAATTTTGGGGCTGGTTTTTTGCAGCAATTATGATTTATGCCGCGATAACGGCTAATTCCCGCGGCGGGATCATCAGCTTTGCCGCTCTCATACTTTGTGCCGTCGCGGTTCATCTGGTAACCCGAAACGAGCGATTGAATAGCGATAGCGAAATCACCTATCGGCCATTAGCCAACGCCAGCCGACTTGTTCGGAAGATAGCTATCGTTTTCGCACAATGTGTCCTGGTTTTTGCCATGATTGTTATAACGATTGCTTTTGTAGGTGGGGACGATGTGATCACGCGAATCGCAAGCCTTAAAGCCGAAGTTGAACCGATCGACAGCAAAAAGGTTAATCGAAATTTTATTTGGCATTCTACTCTCGATTTGATCAAGACTGAGCCGGTTCTTGGAGTTGGGTTTGGGGGATATGCCACCGGTATAACCCGAGTTGATACATCGAGCGGCAACCATTCCCCGCAGCAAGCTCACAATGACTATCTCGAAATTTTGGCGAACGGCGGAGTCATAGGCTTTGTTCTATTTGGAGCTTTTGGAGCGCTAGTGGTTTCGAGGACTTTGAAAAATCTGAAATCGAGTGACCGATTGACGAAATCGAGTTGCTTTGGGGCGGCGATCGGAATTTTTGGGGTTCTGATTCATAGTTTCGTCGATTTTGGACTTCATATCATGATAAACGCGCTCATTTTTGCAGTACTTGTGGTTATCGCAACCACAAAGCGCGTTGATGAGAGAGGGCCAAGCGCGCTGCACAAGGCTTAAAACCTGTGATGAAAAAGAAACGGACGAGAAACTGGCGGTTGAGGCGAGGATCTCCCTGAGACTCGCCCCCAATCAAAACCCGACAAGAGATTTACCTTTGTTAACGGCAATATGAAGTTTTTGATATCCACAGTCTTTTCATACGGGAACCTTTTGGCAGCGTCGGGTTACTTTGCCTTTGTGTTATTTCTCGGCGTCTCCGCGGCCGAACATGGATTATCTAATTATTATGCAGACAAAGCCCTCCTAACGGGATCGAACATTCTCGCCGACTCCGCAATCTCCTTCGAGCCAGAAAACCCGAATGCTTATAACTCACGTGGAATGATATCTCTCAGGAATAAGGACTACCTGGTTGCGGCAGAGGCTTTCGAAAAGGCAATATCTTTGCGTGACAAGGACTTTTCTTTATGGCTTAGTTTGGGCTATTGCCGCGTCCAGTTAGGTGATGTTGGCTCGGCACGGACCGCTTACGAAAAAGCCCTGGTTTTTGCTCCAAATTATAGCCAACCAAACTACCGCATGGGGATGCTGCTTTTTGAGAACGGTCAGTATGAACAGTCGACAACGTTCCTCAGCAAAGCCGCCGAGCAAGATATTGAACTTTACCCCGAGATACTAGACCTTGCGCGGAAAACGTTTGTTGACAATCCCCATGCTATCGAAAACTCCGTTCGGCCAAATTCCGTCGAAGCCAAGAAAATCGTTGCGCGTTATATGATCGACCACAATTTAATGACCGACGCAATCAAGGCATTTTTGAAGGGTGATGAGCTTAGTAAAGGCGAGAAGAATGAGTTTGCGCGATACCTAATAAGCAAACAAGACTTTCAGGCTGCCTTTGAGGTTTGGTTGTCGAGAATGAAAACCGATGACAGAGCCGAAAACGAGCTGATATTTGATGGCGGTTTTGAGAAGATCGACGCTCGTGACGAAAGCGGATTTGGCTGGCAGATTGACCAGACGACCTCAGCAATTTCGGTTGCTCTCGACGAAAAGGAATTTCATTCAGGATCCAGAGCGGTTCGGATCAAATTCGCCGGCAACGTAGAATTGAATAGAAGGTTGATCTCCCAACTGACGTATGTCAGACCACATCAACGTTATGAGTTGAAGTTCTTTTTTAGCTCACCAGAATTGATCTCCGCGGGTCTGCCGGTGATAGTCGTAAACGATGCTGTCTCCGACAAATTATTAGGCCGCTCGAACGAAATTCAATCTACTGACGCCCGCTGGTTCCAAGCCAGGGTCGTTTTCGTTACACAAGACACTCCGGCTGTCACGATAAGCCTGCAAAGGCCTTCCTGCAATATGAGTCCCTGCCCTTTGTTCGGGGAACTAATTCTCGATGATTTTTCGCTTTCGGAACTCCCTAATTAAGGGCTGATTTTAATGGTGGCCAGGGACGGGGTCGAACCGCCGACACGCGGATTTTCAGTCCGCTGCTCTACCAACTGAGCTACCTGGCCATTTTCGCTGCATCCACTAACGAGATGAGCGCGAATTTGTAAGTGTAAATAAGCGATTTTGCTATGTCAAATCGCTTGTCGGCGACTGATGACAAGTTTATAATTACGGTGAGAAAAATCAATTATGTTTAGAAATCTTATTATTTTGTCACTCTGTTTTTCTGTTACTTTTTTGTTCGGCTGCGGCGGCAGCGCACCCTCGAATTCGAGCGCTAACGCGAAGGGGAACTCAAACGCGAACGTCGCTGAAGTTCAATTAGATCCGGCAAACATGCCGCCTGGAATTTCGGCAAATCCTGTTATTGTAGATGCTGCGAACAACGCTCAGGGAGCAAATGCCAATTCTAAATTACCAAAGGGCACGCCGACACCGGGCATTCCGAGCGAGGCCGAGCTCAGAAAGCCAATGAAACCCGGAGCGACTCCGACGCCAGGCATCCCTTCGCCTGAAGAACTTAAAAGGATGATGAATCAGACGCGTCCTGGTTCGGAGGTGAACGCCGCACCGCCTTCAATGATGAAAAAGAACAGCAACACACCGCCAATGATGAAGAGCAATAAAGTCACGGGCGGCAAACCTCAGCCGTAAAAAAGAATAGCCGCAAAAAGGCGCAGAAAACGCAAAACTCAGTCGATTAATTTTGCGTTTTTTGCGCCTTTTTGCGGCTATTGTCTTAAGTCGTCGCGGCTTCAGCTTTTACAAAACCGAGCAGAACTTTTACTTCGGTCTCGAT
>JBAUGW010000039.1:0-5107 GCA_049679945.1 Pyrinomonadaceae bacterium
ATGAAGAGGCGCTTTGTCACGAATTTGATTTGCGAGGAATCGGTTAGCGGAGACAAGTTGAGATAGATGTGATTTATAAGGAAAAAGTTATTAAAGGTCAACGACTCGATGTGCTTGTCGAAGACGAGGTCATCGTCGAAATCAAATCACTCAGCAAGCTCACCGACGTCTCAATGGCACAGGTTCTATCTTATCTAAGAGCAACCGGTTTGAAACGAGCATTGATGATCAATCCCGATGCATCGGGACTGCGTGAAGGCATAAGACGCATATCTCTGTGACCTCGGTGTTCTCTGTGGCTTAAACCTCTTATGAGTAAAAAAATCGGACTAGCATTGTCAGGCGGCGGCGGTCGTGGGTTTGCTCACGTCGGCGTGCTGAAGGCGCTCGTCGAAAATAATATCGCGATCGACATGATCGCCGGAACATCCGCCGGCTCGATAGTCGGAGCGGCGTTTGCGACCGGAATGTCGATCGATGAAATTATCGCAATGTGCGGTCGCGTTCGCTGGCTGAACATGATACGGCCTTCGTTCGGTTTGCGCGGAGTTTTGTCGAGCGCGCCGATGGGTAAATTTTTAAAACGCGAGTTTCCTGAGCATCGATTTGAAAACTTAAAGACTCGTTTCGCAGCGGTCGGCTATGATTTTGAAAGCGGAAAAGAAATTGTATTCACAGACAACGGCGATCTGATCTTTGCTGTGAGAGCGAGTTGTGCTGTGCCGGGCGTTTTCGAGCCGTTGACTGATGACAATGACAAATTACTCGTCGATGGCGGCGTAGTTTCGCAAATGCCGGTCGAGACCGTGCGCGCGATGGGCGCCGACGTTGTGATCGCAGTCGATCTGCTCGCTTGCGGCTCGACATTTCGCTCACGCCCAAGCACTTTGATTGGCATGCTTATTCAATCTGCAATGTCGCTGCTGCGAACTGCTTCGGGCTATCAAGGCGCAAAAGCCGACGTGCGTGTAGAGCCGCAAATCGCTCACATTCGTCCCGACCGTATCAGCAATCGCATTGAGTGCATCAAGCTCGGCGAAATGGCTGCGCTTGCAATGCTCGACGAGATCAAAACTCTCGCATCAAAATAGCCCGTTTCCGCTTGCAACAATTTCGCGAACCGTGCATCATTATTTACATTATCCGCTCTCGCACATCACAGCTGATGTGTCCTGGGTCTTAGAGTTTCACTTCGACGACGTAAGGTTACGGCAGAGTTGGTTGGTAGTTGGGTTGAGGCAGCTCGAGTCCGGGCCTGAGGCGAAACAAGATCATTGGGGGAGACCGTTACTCCAAAAAATTCACGATCAAATTTCGATGCTTCTGTGAACAGTCCTTGTAAAGGGAAAAAGGGTCAATATTTTTATGTCAATGAAACTTTATATTGGAAATCTTGCATTTCAAACTTCGGGTCCCGATCTCGAAGAACTGTTTGCCGCTATCGGCGCCGTTGAGTCGGCTTCGGTTGTCGAAGATCGCGAAACCGGCCGCTCGCGCGGGTTCGGTTTTGTCGAGATGGCAAATCAGGCCGATGGCGAAAAGGCGATCGCCGAGCTTAACGGCACGGAATTCGCTGGCCGCACGATCAAGGTTAACGAGGCTCGTCCTCGCGAAGATCGTGGTCGCGGTGCCGGCGGTGGTGGTGGCTACGGCGGCGGTGGCGGCGGGCGTGAAACTCGCTGGTAAGATAATTTTTGATTTTTAAGAAGAATGCCCGCTGCGTTGAACCGGCGGGCGTTTTTATGTTTTGCGTAGTGGGTAGTTTGAAACTCATTCGCGTTCTTTTTCTTTGTGTCCTTTGTGTCCTTTGTGTCAGCCCTCTGTGACCTTTGTGTTAACGGGCTTTTCTTAACACAAAGCCCACAAAGATGAAGACACAAAGATCACGAAGAAACCAAAATTGACCACTCTCTATTTTTGAGGTTTGTTGCGTCTGGCTGTTTTTGGTTTTGGTTGGGTAAATGATTTTACTCCGGTGATTGCGCTCTGTCCTTTTATTTCGAACCCCACCGCCTTCGCCGCTTTGCCGTCGAGAAAAATATCGACGCGATATTTGCCCGGCGTCCATTTGCCGTCTGGTCGGCCCGTGAAATTCACGCGATTTTGTCCGTCCTTTGTCGTGTAGCTCGCCGTGACAACCTTTGTCTCGGCCTTGACGCCCGCGACATTTACGGCGACGAAATTGATCTTCACCGTAACCGTCTTTTGCGTATCGAGCAGCACGACGCAATAGATCGGAATGTCCGTTGTGCTAAATTCCGCGGCCTGTTCGCCCGCCTTTCCGCTACCGTCATCCTTTGCGAGATACGCTTCCTCGACCGACGGCGCCACTGGCACATCACCCTGCGCGAACGCGCTGGTCGCCGCAATAAAAACACACAAAATTGCTATGTGGATAAACTTCACGCCGCTTGTCTCCTCGCTTGCTTTCAGCCAGTTATTTGAACCACCAGGCCGCGAATTAGTTGCATCGACTCAAATAAAATCCACAGGAAAAAACTACTGTTACGTAAACAATGATCGTGCTTGACGGATAGACGTAAGTTCTTAGCCTTGTTGTCGCTGCCGATCCGTACACTTCTTGCTTTTATTTCGTCCAGCCACTCCGTAAACATACTCCGCGAGAAAGGAAATTCTGGTTATCGTCCAGGGTTTTATTTCTTCACTCCGGCAACGGCTTCTGCGTGGATCGAGCTACAAACCGCTTTTATCGCATGACTTGGCCGCAAGTCAAAACAGGCCTATAATCCAACTTGCAAGTTTAAAATTATACTTTTCGAAATATAGGCAAAAATTTGGCTCGATCTCAATCAATAACACGGCGTTGATCACATATACGTAATACTGGTTTGTTTTAGAGGTAACAATATGTTCGTTAGAACCTTGATTTATTTCTTTCATAGCATTTCTAAGTTAATGTTTTCTTTCGCCAGGCTAGCGGTTTGTATCACAAACATAACTCTATTGACGAACGCGGGAATAGTTAGGCTTGATACGACTTTTAATGAGACAGGATATTGGCTTCAGACAGTTGTTACTGATGGTTCATATGCACAATCAGTCGCAGTTCAACCTGACGGAAACATTTTTCTCGGCGGGTGGACAAACTCAGTCTCCGGCCCTGCTGATTATTTGACTTTGAAATTAATTTCAAATGGAACTTTGGATACAAGTTTTGATACTGATGGAATCGCAATAACGAATTTAGGGCCTTTTGACCGTGGCGATGCAATTCTGATTCAACCGGATGGGAAAGTTCTTTTAGGAGGGGAACGGTATTCCGGTAACTCAAATTATGACTTTGCCTTTGTCAGATACAACACAAATGGGACACTTGATAATACGTTCGATGCAAATGGAATTTATGCCCCTATAATAAATGGCTTTTCCGAAGAGCACTTGTATGATATGACTTTCCAACCCGACGGAAATATTGTAGCAGTCGGAACAACCGCACCAACGACTATGCCCGAAATTCTTCCAACGGACCTCGCCATTATGCGCGTTACGCCAGCGGGAACTTTAGATACTACTTTCAACGGAACTGGCATCTTGGTCGTCAGATTCAATGGAGTTAGTGAAGCGGCAAATGCTGTAGTTATTCAGCCTGACGGGAAAATCGTTATCGGCGGCTTCTTAAATAATTTTGTCAAAAATGATTATCTTATGATGCGTTTTGAAGCTAACGGAATGCTTGATACATCTTTCGGCTCAAGCGGCTTAGTTATTACGTCAATCAATGGCTCTGACAACAGCATCTTTTCTTTGGCATTGCAGAACGACGGGAAACTTCTCGCGGGCGGAACAAGTGCAATGGCGCGCTATAACCCGAATGGAACTCTTGATAATACGTTCGGAAATAATGGGATTGTTAATACTTCGCTACAGGTTACTAAACTGCTCATTCTAAATGACGGAAAGATTCTTGTTACTGGAAGTTCCGGCAACAATCCCGCCGTTTCCCGTTATCATTCAAACGGCACGATTGACATGAGTTTTAACGGCACTGGAACAGCCGGGTCAAATTTGCAGAATACTTGTATAGGAAATTCATTGGCAGTACAGATTGACGGCAAAGTTGTTGTCGGTGGCGGTTGTTTTACTGGAACACGTAAATCTTTTGTTTTGCGACTGCAAGAAACAACAACCAAAGGTTTCATGGATTTCGACGGTGATTCTAAGACGGATTTGTCGATCTTTCGGCCGTCTGTTGGAGAGTGGTGGTATCAGCGATCGAGTGATTTGGGGGTTCGGGCGGGGCAGTTTGGGGTTTCGACGGACAGGATCGTGCCTGGCGATTACACGGGTGATGGAAAGACGGACATTGCGTTTTGGCGCCCCGCGACGGGCGAGTGGTTTGTGCTCAGGAGCGAGGACAGCACGTTCTTTGCGTTTCCGTTTGGGGCGACGGGCGACGTGCCGATGCCGGCGGATTACGATGGTGACGGACGGATGGACGCGGCGGTGTTCAGGCCTTCGAGTGCGACTTGGTTTATTTTGAACTCGGGCGGCGGCGGGACTTCGATAGTGAATTTCGGTCTCTCGACGGATAAGCCGGTTGCGGCGGATTACGACGGTGACGGCAAAGTGGACATCGCGATCTTTCGCCCGTCGGACGGAAGCTGGTGGTACATGCGTTCGATCGACAGTCAGTTTCGCGTTTTTCAATTCGGCACTGGAAGCGACCGACCAGTGCCGGGCGACTTCACCGGCGACGGCAAGGCCGACATCGCAGTCTGGCGGCCATCGACCGGATTCTGGTTCGTTCAGCGCAGCGAGGACAACTCGTTCTTCTCGTTCCCGTTCGGCACAAACGGCGACGTGCCCGTGCCTGGCGACTACGACGGTGACGGCCGACAAGACGCCGCAGTCTTCCGCCCGTCGAGCGCAACTTGGTTCGCTCAACGCTCAACCGCCGGCACCCTCATACAACAATTCGGCCTACCCACCGACACGCCCGTCCCATCGGCGTTCGTGCCTTAGTGCATGTGTTTAGTTGACCCAGTCGGCGATGAAGACGTTTGTGTCGCCTTGTGTTGCGGAGTTGCGGAGTTGCGGTTTGAGGCGAAGACGAGTTTTTTGAACCGGGAAGCGACGATTTAGTTGC
>JBAUGW010000040.1:0-8593 GCA_049679945.1 Pyrinomonadaceae bacterium
CTCCGAAGTAGTTGATATGATTTGAAATGCGCGAGTAGAGAATGGTACACCCGGCAAGATTCGAACTTGCGACCCTCTGATTCGAAGTCAGATACTCTATCCAGCTGAGCTACGGGTGCACGCCGAGTTTAATTCTATTGTTCACAATACCTCATTGCAAATTCCGCGAGACACGCAAAGTTTATTTTTCACAATTCAAATGGTAAGTTCGACTGCGGACGAACAATAGTTTCGCCGGGCTTATGAAGATCGTATTTATGGGGACACCGCAGGCTGCTGTGCCGTCGCTCGAACGCATTTTGCGCGACGTTCACGACGTCGTTGCGGTTTACACACAGCCGGATCGGCCTTCGGGGCGTGGTAATAAAATTGTGTATTCGCCCGTAAAACAGTGTGCGATGGAACACAGCCTACCGGTATTGCAGCCGACGAAACTTAAGACTGACGACGCGTTGAAAACTTTCCAGTCGCACGACGCTGATGTTGCCGTCGTTGTCGCATACGGACGAATTTTGCCTGAGGGTTTTCTCGGCGCCTATCCTCGCGGTGCGATAAATGTGCATTTTTCGCTGTTGCCTGAATATCGCGGAGCCGCGCCTGTGAATTGGGCAATCGCAAACGGTGAAACCGAAACCGGCGTGACTACGATGCAAATGGACACCGGCCTCGACACGGGCGACATTCTTTTGCAGAAAGCGACAGAGATCGGCGATGAAGAAACCGCAGTCGATCTAATGACTCGCTTGTCGGAACTCGGGGCGGAATTGATATCCGAGACGCTCCATAAACTTAATGAACTAAAACCGCAGCCGCAGGACCACGGCCGAGCGACGCTCGCACCGATAATGAAAAGAGAAGACGGGCTTATCGACTGGCGGATGCCGGCGAACGATATCGCTAATCGCGTGCGTGGCTTTCAGCCGTTTCCGACCGCGTTTACAAGTTACGGCGATGCAAAAGTCACGATTTGGAAAGCAAGGGTTGAGGACATTACGGTCGATTTTGCCGCGGGTCAAATAATCGATGCAAAAGGTGATAATCTGATCGTTGCGTGCGGTGGCGGGACATCATTGCGAATTTTCGAGATACAGCCTGAGGGAAAACGCAGAATGACGACGCGCGATTTTTTGAATGGTTGTTCGATCAAGGCCGGCGATCGCTTTAAGACTTAACTTGATGAGCAAAACAAAACAAATCGAGATAATTTCGTTTTACGAATTCAAAGACATGTCCGCGTTGGGCGTACTCACCGACGTTCGCGAAAAAGTCAAAGAGCTTTTTGTCGAGACTGAAATTCGCGGCACTGTTATTCTCGCGGACGAAGGGTATAACGGGATGGTTTGTGGCTATGAAGGGCAAATCGCACAATTCAAATATCGTGTCGAGCAGATCTTGCAGACGAAATTGAAGACGAAAACCTCGTTCGACCATGCGGCGCCGTTTCGAAAGATCGACGTAAAAATCAAGGCTGAGATCGTCACGCTGAAACGTGAAGTAGATATTTCTTTAGGTGAGGGAACACATATAAACTCGCGTGAATGGAACGAGCTAATCTCGGAGCCCGACGTGCTGCTGCTCGATACCAGAAACGATTACGAATACAAGACTGGTACGTTCCGTGGGGCGATAAATCCCAATATCATAAAGTTTAGCGACCTGCCGGATTATGTTGCGGAACACCTGGACCCGGAGAAACACAAACGCGTCGCGATGTTTTGCACCGGCGGCATTCGCTGTGAAAAGTTTGCGCCGTATATGAAGCAACTTGGCTTCGAAGAAGTTTATCAACTCGACGGCGGCATTCTAAAATATCTCGAACAGACGTCTCAGGAGGACTCGATGTGGGAAGGCGAGTGTTATGTCTTCGATGAGCGCGTGACAGTCGATGGGACGCTTGCAAGAGGCAACGGCACCGACCACTCGATGCGACTTGCAAAACGCAAAAATCCCCTCTACAAAACTGCGAGATGAAAATCTCGCCGGCCCGAACAGCAGCATTCGACATTCTTCTTCGTATCGAAAGAGAGAAATCATACTCGTCCGTTCTACTCCCAACTTATGAAGATAACCTGGCCGCAGCTGATCGAGCTCTCTGTCATGAACTAGTTCTGGGTTCGCTGCGACGACAGATCTTGCTTGATCGTGAGATTGATGTTCTAACGGGCAACAAGAAACTCGATATCGAGGTGCGAGTTGCAATCAGGCTCGGGCTCTATCAACTTAGATTGTTGACCAAAGTTCCGCAATATTCTGCTCTCAATGAGAGCGTCCACTTGGTTCAGCGTGCAAAAAAGACATCGGCAAAATCGCTAGTAAACGCAGTTCTCAGGAAGGCGAGCCGTGAAAAGGTCGAACTTACATTTACGGACGAGATCGAGCGAATTTCGGTTGAGCAATCACACCCGCGATGGCTGATCGAAAAATGGGCGAACGCGATTGGCATCGAGCAAGCAGAAAAGCTCGCGGCGGCGAATAACACACCGCCGCCGACGGCGTTTCGTATTATCGGCGAGCCGACTGATGATGTTGCTCTGCTGCTAAAAGCGTCACGACGATCGGAGTTTGTTGATGGCTGCTACATTTGGTCAGGCGGACCGTTGCGAAGCGTCTCGATTTATATTCAGGATGAAGCGTCGCAGATGACGGCGCTGGCGGTTAGCGTGCCGAGCGGAGGCAAATTTCTTGATGTCTGTGCGGCACCGGGCGGCAAGACAGGCTTGATTGCACAGCGAGCAGGGACTGGTTTGGTCGTCGCAGGCGAAATTCACTCGCATCGCGTCAAATTCTTGCAAGAAAATTGCCGCAAACAAGGTGTAAAAGCGTCAGTTATTCAATACAACGCGGAAATTTCAATGCCTTTTGCGGACGAGACCTTTGACGCTGTGCTCATCGACGCGCCGTGCACGGGTACGGGAACGATCAGGCACAACCCCGAGATTCGCTATTTTATCGAGTCGAACGACTTTGTCGACTTACAAGCCAAACAACTGTGCATTCTGCAAAACGCATCGAAGCTGTTGAAAAAAGGCGGTTTGTTAGTTTATTCGACTTGCTCGATCGAGCGGGAAGAGAATGAGGACGTTTGCGGGCAATTTATTAAAGACAATCAAGATTTTCAAAAGAACAATCCGAATGTGCCGCGACGATTTATCACCGATGAAGGTTTCGCTCGCACGTGGCCTCAACGCGATTTTATGGACGGATTTTTTATCGCGGCGTTTCTCAGACAATAGTAGCATCCGACGGCTTCCGAGGATTCCGTATTTTACGCAAATGGTGTTAAACTTACGACTTGATTTTAGGGGTTAAACTGTGAGTTTTATTAATTCAGGACTATCGGCGATTGGACGGCTTGCGGCGCTGGCGTTACTGCTCGGCGCGTTTCTTATTGGTCTTGTCACGGTAGTTTACATGTCGCTGCAAGGTTCCGAACTTCAGGTGCCTGAGATAACCGGCAAGAATCTTGGCGACAGCGAAAAAGAACTTGCATCGCTCGGATTGAAAATTAAAAAACGTGCAGATCGCGTTAGTGCGGAGGAGCCGGGAACCGTGATCGAGCAGCTACCAAAGGCAGGTGAGACCGTTAAGACGGGACAGTTGATCTTGGTCGTCACAAGTAAGGGGCCGGGCGAAGGTGGAACCACGCCGAGTCTCAAGACCTCGGATGAGGACGACTCTGACAAGATCGAGGAGATGATCTCCGACAAGCCGAAAAAGCCGAAAGCGAATTCGAATACGAATCGGAAGAAGGCTGATACCACTCGTGATGTAAATGCAGAGCCGGCTAACAGTAATTCGGATTCGAATTCTAATTCAAACTCGAATTCGCCGTCGACAAATTCGAATAAAGCCGGTAATTCAAATAAGTCGGGCAGCAATAACAACTCGAGCGACAAGACGAACCGTAACAGTCAAACGCCGCCTGGACGGTTGCCAAACCCGACGACGAAGCCCTCGTCAGGCGACACTCGACCAAAGCGACCGTGAGTAGCGGGGCGAGCAACGATAAGCGTTTATTCGGCAACAAATAAGAGAACTTTTGCGAATGTTTGAAATAGCTCCGTCAATCCTATCGGCCGATTTCACGAGGCTCGCCGAGGAAATTACTGCGGCAGCGGCAGGCGGTGCGAAGATGCTTCACATCGATGTGATGGACGGGCATTTTGTTCCGAATATCACGATCGGTCTGCCGGTCGTCAAATCGCTGCGAAAAATTACCGACATGGTTCTCGATTGTCATCTGATGATCAGCGAACCTGGACGTTACGCGGTCGAATTTGTAAAGGCTGGCGCCGACATGGTTTCGGTTCATGTTGAAGCTGATGATCATCTCCAGCGAACGTTGACCGCGATAAGAGAGACGGGGGCCAAAGCTGGTGTCGCGATCAACCCGGGCACGCCGCTCGACACGTTGACCGAAGTTTTGCCATACGCGGATTTTATTCTGTTGATGTCGGTAAATCCAGGTTTTGGTGGTCAAAAGTTCGTACCGACGATGCTCGATAAACTCCGTCGGCTAAAGAACATCATCGACGAGCGGCGTCTCGCTGTAGGAATTGAGATCGACGGCGGCATTGACGAAACGAATATCGGTGACATTGTCGAAGCAGGAGCTGGAATGGTCGTCGCTGGTTCCGCAGTTTTCGGCGGGGGCGATCCTGAGAACGCTGTGAAAAATCTTTTAGAAAAAGGCACCGTTTGGGTATAAAGATCTAGCGGTGATTAAGTTATGAAGTCTAGTTTTTATAAAGTTATTTTTCTTCAATTGTTTATCGCTTTGGCCGTATCGACTGTGGCATTTTCGCAGGCAAAGCCAGGCGATGGCACGCCGTCGCAGCGGTTGAGCGTGATGAACGAAAAACTCGACCGCATGCGCAGATCGCTAAACAGCGCGGTTTCCGTCATTAAAGAGGAAAACAAATCCGACAAGACAAAAAAGGACGACGAGAAAAAGCTCGACACGCCTCTTGGACGGCTCGTCTCGCTCGAAAGGGAAGTTTCGCGGCTGCAAGGTGATGTGAATAATCTTCGTGGAAAGGTTGACCGTGGTGAGAAGTACGAGCGATCCGATGTCGATTCGCTCGAACAGGTGGTCTCTGAGTTACAAGCGCGTGTTGATACGGCGCAGCTCGAAACAGCGACGGCGCGAGCTGCACCGGATTCACCCGTAGGAAAACCTCGCGAGAAAAAGAAGAAGAAAAAGTTTCTCGGCATATTCGGCGGCGGCGGAAATGATGAATATGAAGATCTGATCGGCAGCGTTTCGCCGGGCCGCGACCGCGAGCTCTTCATTGTAGCGACACGTGAAGTTCGCAAGCGCAATTACGACGTCGGGCGATTGCTGTTTCAGACGATCATTACGACGTATCCCGATTCGCCTTACTTACCGATGTCGAAACTAGCCGTCGGCGATTCGTTCTATCTCGAAGGCTCGACAAGTGCGTTGATCCAGGCGATCGCGGCTTATCAGGATTGGCTTACATTCTTTCCGACACATCCGCTTTCGTGCCGCGTGATTCTCAAAATTGCTGAGGCCGAAATGCGCCAGGTTGGGCTGCCCGACCGCGACGCCACGCGTGCAAAACGTGCCGAGACAAAGCTAAAGGCAATGCTCGGCCAATGCAAAGAATCGTCGCCGCTTTTGGCAAACGAAGCGAAGATCAGGCTCAACGAAGTTCAGGACAATCTCGGTCTCCATAATCTACTGATTGCAAACTTTTATTACAAACAGTCGGTCGAGTACAAAAAAGGCGGGCTCAAGGGTTCACAGTCGCGTTTTCGCGAGATCATCGACAAGTATCCTGAATTCAAATTCATGGACGAGGTGCTTTACAAACTTGCTGTTACTTATCTCATCGAGGAAGAAACCGATCAGGCAGCTCGTTATTTTCAGCAAATTGTTTCCGATTACCCGAATAGCGAGTACGTAGACAAATCGAAAGAACAGCTCGGGCTGATCGGAGCGACGATTCCTGCGGCAAATCCCGAACGGATGAAAGTCCTGCCGCCGGAGGACGTGTCGTTCATCCAGAATTTTAAAAACCAATTCTTCGGTGTCTATCCTATGACCATCGAAAAGGACGGCGTGCTGATGACGAAGGATTTCGACAAAGAGAAATTCGAGATGATCGATCAGATCATTGACAATCAGGGCGACATTCTTGTAAATCAAATACCACAAGCACTGACAACAGTCATCTCTCAGAAATCACCCCCACAACAAAAACCTGTCCCGCAGCCGTAGGCCGCAGAAATAGAGCTTAAGTCGAGCGCGGCAAGGTCGCGCTTGACACTATTATTTGTAAGGTCTCTACTATTCTCAATTACGAATAACTCGAGCCGCTTCACTTGGCAAATATCGCAGGCGTGACCCCATTCTCTTCTCAGAAAGAACGGCGTACGACCTTCTCTTTTAACAGAAGGGCGAGGAACCTTTGGCGGTCTTCGTGCGAATGAAAAATGTCTTGGCGGTCGTTGCCGCGGGCGATCAAATGGTAAAGACCGCCCTCGACCTCAACGCGAAGTCTCCGTGCCATATCGTTTGAAATGATAACAAGAATATCGCAGAATCGCAGACGTGACACCGGTTTCCTTTATGGAACTGAGACGGAAGCAATTCAGGATTTTGCGGGTGCAGGCGCTCAGGCGTCGCGTGACGCATCAATTGGAATACGCAACGGAATTGTAAATACATTCGCTGGGACAGTTAATGCGCTCAATCCTGTTGGAGTTGCAGTGGGACTTGAGCTTCCTACACTTCAGGCAGAAAATGCGAAACAGGCCGCTTACGAAACCGCGACAAAGGTCGGAATATTCGCCGGAACGATTTTTGGCGCAGCTGCCGTTGCGCCAGCTTCGTCTGTTTCGGTTGTACCGCAGACGGCAACTCGTGCGCCCTCATTTTTAGGCCAAGCAAACGGGCCAGCCATAGCTGTTCCTAATGGATCCTCCCAAACTGCGGTTGTCAACTCCCAAGGTAACGTAACGGGTCTCGCTTTTACTGGCGGGCGCGGCGGAAATGGGCTAAGTGACGCCGTAACTAGTGTCAGAGTAATGAATCCAACGACGAGATATCCAAATGGTTATGTGACCTACATGAATATAAATCGGCAAGGGGTCAATCCATTTTCAGGACGAACTATTCCGAATGCCGATCCGTTGAGGCATGTCCCATTGAATAGGTAGTGATATGTTAAAGCTATGAAAAAATTGCAGACTTTTAGGGCGATCGAGGGAGTTAAGTTGAATGCTGTCGTATTTGTTGAAGACTACGTTCAGCTCCAGTTTGACGAAGTTACTATTACATTGGGGATTTTTCCAGTAGTAAGCGTTAATCACGCCGATTACCGCATCGGAAATGAACTTTATCGGGACAAATTTTGTTCCCAGATCGACAAGTTAGTTGAAGGCACATATATAGAAGATCATGATGAAGAACTCACTATAGTTTTTACCGACGAATCAAAACTCGTTATTTCTCGCAGCGACAATTCTTTAGAGTTACCTGAACTGGTCGTTCTTGAGAAAAAAAATGAGCCAATTGTGGTCTGGTAAGCCCTCGAACGGCGGTCGATCATAATCGAATCCCAAGATAATAGGAATAAATTATGACACCAATCATGCGTGAAGCAATTAGCAGGGATGTTAGGGGACACTACAGCGAAGCGATCAAGCATTATGAAGCCGAGTTGGCTGGAAATGCGAATGCCCTAGTTGGTACGTATCTTAATCTGGCTTTCATTTATTGGCAACTTGAAATGGAACCTCCATTTTATTTTGATGAGGGAGTTTCTGATCGGTGGAGTATGGTTGCTGCAGCAAGAAAGTGAGGGGTCACGTCTGCGATTCTGCGATATTAGCTAAGTATAATTTCTCAACTTGGTCGCGGGCGTAGGCGAGTTTGCGGTCGGTTTGGAGTTTTTCTCGGGCGGCGTCGTGGCGGCGGCTGATGTTGGAAGTATCGAGTCCGGCTACCAGTGATAATTCGGTACCGGCTGCACCGCGTTCTCTGGCTATCAGGATCAGTACTTCTTTTGCAAGCACCGCCTTTGCACTTTTTTCCGGGCCGCAGAATTTGTCTTCGGAAAGGCCGAACACGGTCGCCACCGCCGAGATCAATACAGCCGCATCAAATGGTTTCCCTCGGTCCTTACGATGTTCGGAGCGTCGCCGAGGCGTGTCGCCAATGCTAGTGCTGTCGACAAACTCATCGGAACCTAAAATATAGCCTTCTGCGGGCGAATCGAAGGCTTCCGATGCGACAATTTCCGCCCGCGTCGCGGGCTTAAAGCCATCTAAAATGTCTTACCGGCTCCGCCAAATGACTAGCAAAGGCGGGATTCTTCCGTCTTTGCTTAGTGCCTGATGACCTACGCGGCGACGAGTGAATAATGCTCTCACACTGTTGCTGACCACATATTCACAACCGAAGAACACACATTGGTAGTTCAAAGATACGCGTTCAGAATGCACGGATGAGCGGGATGGTGTTAAAGCCGGACGTTCATGCGTGACGGACGAGAGACTCAGACTCACAGACGCGGATTCATGGCCGAGAGACGTGCATTTAGAAGCGAGGGATGCGTAAAAGTGA
>JBAUGW010000041.1:0-92507 GCA_049679945.1 Pyrinomonadaceae bacterium
GGCGGCTCTATCGCTCGAGCTTCTCAGCCGCGTCGAGAACATCTGCTTGCTCAGCAATGTGGAGTTCAAATCGGCTCACAGAAGCTTCGCTAAAGCGGGTTATCGCAACACTGATCACTGCACGACGTTGTTCGCGTAAATAGTAGGTCGCGCTAGACCGGAAGGAAAGACCCCACGTTAGTCGCTCCAAGTTTTTGGAGCGACTTTTTTTGCGCTTGGCTGCGGCGCTTGGTGCGCACTGTCACACTATAGCCGCACGTTTGCGTGGTAAAATTGACTCTCTGTCTGCGGATAGGTTTACTGCGGCGTTTCCTGAGGTTTTGGTTGAATACGAACGAGGTGAATTATGAAAAACCGTAACGGAATAAAATTGCTCGTTGTCGCATCTATTGTTCTTACCGTCGGATCTTTTTGTTTGAAAGGCCCCGGTTACGTTGAAAGTGCCGATGCCGCGACGATGACCGGCCCTGGAGCCGCTGTCGCCGACAACAAGAAAAAGGCGCGTGCGGCCTTTAACGAGGCGTTCAAGGTTTTCTCTTCGGCCCGCTGCGTAAATTGTCACCCGGCCGGCGACACGCCTCTGCAGGGTAACGAGGGGCGAGTTCACGACTTTGTTGTTACTCGCGGAGCCGACGGCAAAGGCGAGGAGCCGATGCTCTGCGCATCGTGCCATCTCGACAAAAATCAGGACGACGAAGGCCTGCCGCCCGGCACCCCGAATTGGCACATGCCCCCGGCCGCGCAAAAGATGATCTTTCAGGGACTAACCGCCGGCCAGCTGTGCCGTAATTTGAAAGATCCGAAGAAAAACGGTGGTAAAAAAAGCGCAAAGGCAGCCGTCGAACACATCGGCAAAGACCCGTTAGTTCTCTGGGCCTGGTCGCCCGGCACCGGACGAACCACATCGCCGATGAGCCATGCAGATTTTGTAAAAAAGATGAACGAATGGGTCGCCAACGGCGGCGCCTGCCCGGAGTAGTGCCGGTGGCAGCTCAAGGTCAGAAGAACATCTATCGCGCACCGCGCAAATATCGGCGTTTGTATGACGAAGCCGGCAACTGCAAACCGAACGCCGGAACAAAGCCGCTGAGATGCGAGAGCGATTCAAAACCGCGCGGCCAGTTTTTGGCTGAAAATCCGGAAGCCGTGATACCAGAAGGTGCGTGAGCGACTTTTTTGAAAGCCCCTAACTTTCAAGCAACTCCTGCTCTGAGATCGCAAAACGTGCGAACGCTTCGGCTTACAAATCATGTCAACGGTGGTATAATTTACTCAAATTCTCAGTTTAGATGTTTCCGCGTTTTAG
This sequence comes from Pyrinomonadaceae bacterium, assembly GCA_049679945.1. GTDB lineage: Bacteria > Acidobacteriota > Blastocatellia > Pyrinomonadales > Pyrinomonadaceae > OLB17. The sequence goes on from JBAUGW010000041.1 coordinate 1,307, forward strand.
TTTCCAACGGAGGAGAGTTTGATGGCAAAGCTCAGCGTAAATCGAAAACAGTATGATGTTGACGCAGAATCTGGAGCACTACTCCTTTGGGTTCTGCGTGATGACCTCGGGTTGACCGGAACCAAATTCGGCTGCGGCGTTGCCCAGTGCGGATCGTGTACCGTCCATGTCGATGGCGAGGCCCGGCGTTCTTGTATCACGCCGATAAGTTCAGTTATCGGTAAGGAGATAACCACGATCGAAGGGCTCTCGGACGATAATTCACATCCGCTGCAAAAAGCCTGGATCGAAGTAGACGCTCCTCAATGCGGCTATTGTCAGTCGGGCCAGATCATGACGGCGGCGGTTCTGATCAAGCAAAATAAAAAGCCCACGGATGCCGATATCGACCGTGCAATGGCCGGTATCGTCTGCCGATGCGGAACATACAATCGGATCAAAGACGCGATCAAAAAGGCCGCGATCAACGGAGGTAAATGAGATGACCAGCAAGACAGACATCAACCGACGCTCATTCCTCAAAGCCAGCATTGTTGCCGGCGGAGCAGCCGTTTTCAGCTTTAGTCTGCCTTTAGGTTCGCGTGCGGCAGAGCGTTTTGGAATTGCCGCGGCAACCGCCGCCGATTTTCAGCCGAACGCCTTTATCAAGATCGCCAGGACCGGAAAAGTCACGGTTGTCGTCGGCCAGGTCGAAATGGGCCAGGGAGTTTATACCTCGCTGCCGATGATCGTCGCTGACGAACTCGAGGTCGATTGGGCAAATGTTGCGTACGAGAGCGCACCGGCAAGCGCCGCATTCATAAACCCTGCGATGGGCATGCAGGGAACCGGCGGCAGTTCGAGCATAAAGGGATTCTTTACCCCGCTAAGAAAATCAGCCGCGACTGTCCGCGAGATGCTCGTGACCGCCGCGGCCCAGGGCTGGAACGTTGCCGCGGAAAGCTGCAGGGCAGAATCCGGCAAGGTAATTCATACAGCTTCGAACAGATCGATCGCTTATGGCGAGCTGCTTGATGCGGCCGCCAAGATCACCCCGCCCTCGAATCCGAAACTTAAGGATCCGAAGGATTTCAAATACATCGGCAAGGGCGCTAAAAGGCTTGATTCACCCGACAAGGTCAACGGAAAGGCGATCTTCGGGATCGACGTCAAAGTCCCCGGAATGCTCTACGCCACGATCCTCCGCTCGCCCGTTATCGGCGGTACGGTAAAGAGTATCGACGACGCGGCCGCAAAAGCTGTTCGCGGCGTCACGAATATCGTGTCGCTTGGATACGGAGTCGGCGTGATAGCAGAGAACTACACCGCGGCCCGCCGGGGCCGGTCGGCGCTAAAGGTCGCTTGGAACGACGCAAAGATGGCGGCCGTTTCGAGCGAGAGCATCTACAGCACTCTCGCCGCAGGAGCTGATAAGGATAAAGGCATCGTAGCTAAAAAGACGGGCGATGTAGCTGCCGGCCGTGCTAAGGCCGCGAAGACCGTCGAGGCGGTCTATTGGGCACCGTTCCTGGCCCACGCGACCATGGAGCCTATGAACTTCACGGCCGACGTTCGAAAGGACGGCGTTGAAGTCTGGGGTGGAATCCAGGCCCAGGGATTGGTTCAGGGTGTCGTCGCCAAAACCGCCGAAATGCCGATCGACAAGGTCAAGGTCAACACGACGCTGCTCGGTGGAGGGTTTGGCCGCCGGTTTGAAATGGATTACGTGGTCGACGCCACGCTACTGTCCAAAGCAGCCGGAAAACCGGTAAAGGTCGTCTGGACCCGCGAGGACGACATGCAAAACGATTTTTATCGGCCTGCGGCTTACAACAAGATGTCCGCCGGCCTCGACGCGAGCGGTAATCCCGTTTTTTGGCTTCACCGCATAGCGACCGACTCGATCATGGCCCGAGCGGGCCTCGCGTTTGGCTTTGTGCTCAAAGACGATCAACTCGACGATTCATCGGTCGAGGGCGCGAACACCCTTCCCTACGACTTCCCTGATTTTCAGTGCGACTGGGTGCGCAAGGACACAGGAGTACCGGTCGGTTTCTGGCGTTCCGTCGGAAGTTCACATACGGCGTTTTCTACCGAGTGTTTTTTTGACGAAGTTGCGCAGGCGGCGGGCAAGGACCCTGTCGCCTTCAGGCTCTCGATGCTCTCAAAGCATCCGCGTCACGCGGGCGTGGTAAAACTGGCGGCCGAAAAAGCTGGTTGGGGCAAACCCGCCGCCGGCACGTTCCAGGGCATAGCGGTTCACGAGAGTTTCGGCAGCTATGTTGCACAGGTAGCTGAGGTTTCGGTTGGCAAGGACGGCAAGGTCAAGGTGCATCGCGTGATCTGCGCGATCGATTGCGGCCAGGTCGTAAACCCCGACACAGTTGCCGCTCAGATGGAAAGCTCTATTGTGTACGGCCTGAGCGCCGCTCTTTTCGGCGAGATCACGGTAAAAGATGGCAAGATACAGCAGAAGAACTTTACGGATCATCGCGTGCTTAGAATGAACGAGATGCCGAAGGTCGAAACTTACATCGTTCCGAGTACCGAAGGGCACGGCGGTGTCGGCGAACCGGCCACACCGCCGATCGCACCTGCCGTATGCAACGCCATCTTTGCCGCGACCGGTAAACGTATCAGGAGTCTACCGATCAAAACATCGGAGCTGGCCTCAAGATCATGATCGAACGCAAATTCACAAATGGGGCGGCCCGGCCGGAGTAACCCAGGCCGTCCGACCCCAGCGCTGAACGCGAACAAACCAGCATCGACACTTATGGCGGACTTTACCACCGCCAAGGAAAGAAGTACCCCGTAGGATTCTCAGCCTTGAGAGAGATCAGAGAAATACTTAACTGCGTTTCCGCCCTTGCAGATGGCGAGAAAGCGACACTCGCGACCGTGCTTGATGTGCGCGGTTCCGGCTATCGTCTGCCTGGCGCTCGCATGCTGATACTCGCTGACGGTTCGACCGTCGGCACGGTTTCGGGCGGATGTCTCGAAGCAGATGTTTTGGAACGGGCGAAAAAGGTTCTCGCTTCCGGTGTCGCGGAGGTTTTTACTTACGACACGACGGGCGACGAGGGTTCGGTTTTCAGCCTGAATATGGGCTGTCGCGGCGTGATCGATATTAGGCTCGAACCCGTTGACAGGGATTCGAGTCTGATCGGCGAAATGCGTCTAGCCTACGAGGAACGACAGCCGTCGGGCGATTTTGAAATTCCGATCGCCGTTTTGCTTTTCGGTGCGGGAGCCGACGCCGTTCCTTTTGTCCGCATCGCCGCCGAACTCGGCTGGCAGGTCACGGTTTACGACCATCGTCCGGCGTTTCTCAACGTCGAACGATTCCCCGACGCCAAGATTTTGCATCTTGGAGCGCACGATGAGATCCCCGAAATATCGGTCGACGACCGAACCGCGGCCGTCGTAATGACGCACAATTATTCACGCGACAAGCTGGTACTTCCGGCTTTGATCGAAGCCGATCTGTTCTATCTCGGCGTCCTCGGCCCGCGTCGCCGGACCGAGCAACTTCTCGAGGAAATAAACAACGACGGAGCCCGGCTGACACCGGAAAAACTCGAGAAGCTGTACGCCCCGGTCGGCCTCGACATCGGTGCCGACACGCCCGAGGCGATCGCCCTCTCAATAATCGGCGAGATCCAAAGCGTCCTCACAAAGCGCAAGGGCGGCCACCTTCGGGATCGAAAGGGGTCGATCTATGACCGCAGATAAAGACGCAAAGATCGGCGGCCTGCTGCTTGCCGCGGGCGGCTCGTCGCGTCTCGGCCGCCCGAAACAGCTTGTCCGGCACCGCGGAAAAGCTTTGATCCGCCACGCCGCCGACGCGCTCGTTGATGCAGGATGTTCTCCGGTCGGGGTGGTGCTCGGCTGCGAGATCAAAGGCTCGACCGCCGAACTCTCAGGCCTCGCTGTTGACATTTTTGTAAACGAAGAATGGGAGTCCGGCATGAGTTCGTCGATCGTTCGCGGGGTACGGGAACTATTGCTCATCGAGCCGATGCTCGACGCGGTTTTGATCACGCTTTGCGATCAGCCGGAGATCACGCATGAGCACCTGAGGCGTTTCCTGGTATTGTTCCGCGACAGCGGTGCCGGCATCATAGCTTGCGAACACCGCGATATCAAAGGAGTTCCCGCGCTTTTCTCTCGCGACCATTTCGACGAACTACTTTCCCTGCGAGGCGATATTGGCGCCAGAGATCTGATCCGCCGCCAAAGCAAAGTTGCCACAATTCCCACCGATGCTGCGTTCCCGGATATCGACACTCCCGAAGATCTGGCAAAACTAGCGAGCGACTAGAGGAGTTCGCGCCGCAGTGTCCCGGCTGCCGAAAAAGCGCAAAGGACTCTAAAGATTTCTAAGGATAAATTGGGTCATTAGCTCATACCAGTGTTTGACCTGGGCTTGGTTGGTGATGCCGTGGCGTGCGGTCGGGTAGTACATGACCTCGAACTGTTTGTCGGCTTTTTGAAGTTCGTAAACAAGCTGCGTTGTGTTTTGCATGTGGACGTTGTCGTCGATGCCGCCGTGAATGAGCAGCAGGCGGCCCGAAAGGTTTTTTGCGGCCTTTAGAACAGACGTGCGTTCGTAGCCGTCGCGGTTGTTTTGCGGCGTGAGCATATAACGCTCGGTGTAGATCGAGTCGTAAAGGTGCCAGTCGGTGACCGAGCCGCCGGCGATGCCGATCTTAAACGACTGGCTGTGCGTCAGAGCGTAGCTCGTCATAAAACCGCCATAGCTCCAGCCGTGAATGCCGATCCGCGACGCGTCGATGTACGGGAACGATCTTAGATAATCGAGGCCGTCCTCGATATCGCGCAGCTCGAGCACGCCCATTTGTTTATAGACGGGCCAGGTCGATTCCACGCCCTTGCCGCTCGCGGTGCGGTTGTCGCAGACCCAGACGATGTAGCCCTTTTGCGTTAAGAGATGAAACCACATATAGCGGCTGCCGCCCCAGCGGTTCAGTACGCTCTGCGCGTGCGGGCCGGCGTATGTGAATTGAAGCACCGGATATTTTTTTGACGGGTCAAAATCCGCGGGCTTGATCATCAACGCCTCCATCTCAAAGCCGTCACGCGTCTTGACGCGCATAAACTCGGGCTTGCCAAGCTTGTATTGAGCGAGCACGTCGACCTTGTTCTCGTTGATCACACGCACGAGGCTGCCGTCTGCTCTGTAAAGCCGCGTCTGCGCAGGGTTGTTGACGTCGCTCCAAAGCCCAGCAAAGTGCGTCAGATCTTTGTTAAAGATCGCGGTGTGCCATCCGTCGCCCTGCGTGAGGCGTTCGGGTTCGCCGCCTGTGAGGCGCACGCGATAGATGTTTTCGGCGATGTGGCTGTCCTTTGTCGCCGAAAAATAGATCCACTCGTTTGCCGCATCGACGCCGTAAACCGTGCGAACCTCCCACTTGCCCGCGGTGACGCGGCGTATCAGCTTGCCGTCGTTTGCGTATTGGTAAAGATGGTTCCAGCCGTCGCGCTCCGATTGCCAAATGGCGGTGCCGTCCTTCAAAAACAGCGGGTTGTCATTGACGCCGACCCAGGCCGGGCTGGTTTCTTTCAAAACCTGCGTGACCTTGCCGTCGAGCTTTGCCGCGTTTAGATCGAGGTAAGTTTGCTCGCGATTTTGCGCCTGAAAGAGCACAGCCGTGCTGTCGGGCGCCCACGCGACGCGAACGATCAGCAGATCGTCGGGTTTGTAGGCAGAGGTGTCGACAAACTTAACGCTGTCGCCGAGACGCTGCAAGACGGGCGGAAGTCGTTCGCCGAGCCTCGGTATACGCGAAACATTTGGCACAAACGAAGCTTTGCCGACATCGGCTAACCCAAGCTTTACGGTCGGATTCGGGTCGCCGGCCTGCGGGTAATGCTCGGTCTCGATTCCTTGGTCGTTTGGGATATCGTTAGCGAGAACAAACTTTGGCACGTTTGCCTCGTCGAGGCGCAAGAACGCTAGAAAACGCGAATCGGGCGACCACCAGTAACCACGACGTGTCCCTCGGCCATAAAGCTCTTCTTCATAGACCCAGTCGAGATAGCCGTTGAAGATCGGCTTGTCACCCTCGCGGCCGTCACGCGTGAGCTGTTTTTCGCGGGCATTCGCAAGATCGACCACAAAAAGGTTGTTGCCGCGGACAAAGCCCGCAAGCCTTCCGTCGGGGCTAAGATCGGCCTCTTTCTCTTCGTCTTTGTTGTTTGTCAGGCGTTTTAGGTCTCGCTTCCCTATGTCGTAAAACCACAGATCGCTGGCCGCATTCAGCAGGATGCCGGTCTCGCCCGAGTTAAATTGCAAACTTTGCGAATTCGCCATTGCCGTTGCCTCGTCAGCCTTTATCCCGACGCGCATCAGCGCCGCCGCGAGAGCGCCCGAGTCAAAATACGGCGCGGCGTTACCGCTTCCCGCATCGACGCGCATCAGTCGACCGTTGATCGTCTGCTTGAAACTCTTGCCATCGGGCGCCCAAGTGGGCATAACCGGCGCACCGCCAAAACGGACACGCTTTGTCGCATCGGGGCTAAAGATATCGTCGAGCGTCAGGAGCTTATCCTGCGCAAACGCCACCGCCGAAAACGTGAATAACGCAATCACTAACCATTGGATTTTTTTCATAACTTTAAGGTTCAAAAAAGCGAAGATTTGATCGGGGAAAGTATAAACGATAATGAATTTTAATTGCTAACTAGAGCAAGGTGGTCAATACCGTTTTCGAGTTGTTGTCTTTGTTTTTGGCGGAACGACCAAGCTCTCATCTACGGTCGGCGTAGGCTTCGGGAGATCGGCCCCTTCGGGCAGAACCCAGAATTCAACACGTTCGTCTTCCCTATGACCGCCATTAATGAGCTTAACCCGTGTCATATCGTAATTTCGGTCTGCAAAGATCTTTTTGACCTTGCCCATTGCCCGACCGCTTTGTCCAATCAAACTATCTCTTCGTTCGTATACAATGAGGTAGGCTCTCCCTTGAAGATCGAAGCGCATCCTCTGTATTAAATAACTGATCCTGGCGTTCAAAACATCCAGGTTTTGCGTAGAAATGCTCTCGTGCAGAGGCACCATTCTATCAAAATCAATCGTAATAAATGCCACTCTGGTACACGGAAGGGGTAATCCAATCACTTCAACAATGACGGTCATGCGGCGGTTTCCCTCGGGATCAACAGTAATGGTCTGGCTTCCCTGACCTTCCAGGATCTTTCCGACTGAGATTGTCCAGCTAAATTTAGCTTCCGCTTGTGCAGGGTTAATCCAAAGTGTAAAGGTTGCGGGATCACTTTGGACAATACCGCGGGACGCGAAAGCATTCATTTTCATCTCCGGACATCCGAATCTCTCCGAATCTTTATATTTCGGTGAGGGAATTGGAGGTTGGGAACCATTGTGTCCAATCCAATACTCAATTGTATATTCGTCGCGATAGCCCCCGCGAACATACCTTACTTGGTCAGGATTAAGTTTCCCCTCATTAATAAGCCTTTTCGAAGTCTCCTCAAACCAGAATCTAAGGGCATAATGTTTTGATTCGTCATCTTTTTGGGCGTGATAAACCACCACGAACACTTTGCTGCCTGACATTTGTTTCACAAAGTCCACTAATCTTTCGATCCGCTTAGTAACGTCAACTTGATTTTCCGCATAACCGGAATTCAGGGTCGATATTTCAAACTCGTCGAACTTCAAAGTTTTCGACTGGGCCTGTCCAAATGTATGAACAGTCAACATGACTAAAAATAATGCAAAGCCAACCTCTCTCATAAATCACCTTTTCTTTCGGAACCCGCGTCCGCCCATTCTTATCAATAGCCACTAGCTTCAGCTAGTGGAAAGATCGCAACTAGATCGCCGGGCTTTAGCCCATGAGGTTCGGCTAAAGCCGTCAATTTCTTCTCCATCGTTCTCCTCCATCTGAAGATGGGGGCAATTTATCGAATCCTCAATCCAAAGTCCTAAATCTAAGATCCAAAACCGCTATGCTTTCGGATGTGATTTATCATAAACCTCGATCATCTTTTCCATCGAGACCTGCGTGTAAATTTGCGTTGTCGAGAGTCGTGCGTGCCCCAACAGCTCCTGAATGTCGCGCAGATCGGCGCCAGAGTCGAGCAGGTGCGTTGCGAACGTGTGTCGCAGGCTGTGCGGCGAGATGTTGTGAATATCGGCGCACTGTTTTATGTACTTATCGATCATGCGCCCGACGCTGCGTGTCGTTAGGCGTCCGCCGCGACGATGCAAAAACAGCGCGCTTAGATCACGCTCCGCTTCGGGGCACTGGCTCAGGAAAAGCGCACGCGATTCCTCAAGGTAACTGACAAGCGCCTGCGCCGCAGGCTCGCCAAACGGAACGATGCGTTGTTTTTTGCGTTTGCCGGTGACGCGAACGAGCCGCTCACGAAAATCCACGTCCCGCACGTTTATCCCGACCAACTCGCCGACGCGTATGCCGGTCGCGTAAAGAAACTCGAGGATCGCACGGTCGCGCCGGCCAAGGTGCGTGTCCGTGTCAGGCGTCTCGATAAAGCGCACGGCGTCCTCCATCGATAGATGAACCGGAAGTTTGCGTTCGATCTTTGGCGTGGCAACTTGTTTCGCAGGATTAGATTCGAGCTTGCCTTCGCGAACAAGAAACTGAAAAAAGGTGCGCAGACTCGCGAGCTTTCGCGCAACCGATGTCTTTTTATGATCACCGTGAAGCGAAGCCATCCACTCGCGTATCGTCAGGCGATCTATCGCATCGAGCGGTATGTCCTTACGTTTTTCGACAGCAAAGAGATGCGCCCTGAATTGTTCAAGATCGCTCGCGTAATTGCGCAGCGTGTGCGGGCTCAAATTGCGCTCGTATTTGAGGTGCTGCAAAAATTGGTCGAGGTGCTGAGACAACATTATAGTGAATCGTAAATCGTGAATAGTAAATAGTAAAATCCGCGTTCTTTCTATTCACGATTCACGATTTACTATTTACTTTTTGGGGACATAATAGCCTTTGCGAGTTCTTAGTACCAGATTTGATTTGCTCTTCACCAAAAGCGAGATCTCGCGAAACTGGCCGCGTTTATCATTGTCGTCGTCGGGGTAGTAACTCAAAATATATTGCTGCGAAAGTTCTGCCGAGATGCGATCAAACGCGTCTTTCATCTCGTTCTCGTCGATCGGTGAATAGACTGCACCGCCCGTCTGCGCGGCGATCTCGAGCATGCGGCGTTCGGCGATCAGTTGGCGCGTGTTCGCGTTGCCGACACGCGTGCCTGTGCGTTTGAAATTTTCAAAGTCGGTCGTTTTCACTACATAAACCTGCACGTCGCTGAGTTGCAGCTCTTTAACGACGTTCTCGAGCGTGGTCTTAAGATCGCTGTATGTATCTTCGCCGTCGGATACGATCACGAGCACGCGGCGGCCTTGAGCAGAGCTGAGATATTCGGCGACCTCGATAATTCCGTCAAGCAATGCGGTCGCGCCTTCCGGCCTCGGGAACGCCTCGATCGCCGCAGTGAGCAGACCGACATCTTTTGTGAAACCTTGCTCGCGACGCGCGTAGTCCGCGACCGAAAACAACGCAGCGAGATCTTTGTCGGGCCGAATAACACGACGGAAAAATCGCACAGCCGCTTGCTTCTCAAACTCGCGTGCGATGGTGACGCTCGACGAGTTGTCGAACAGCATCGCAAGACGGATCGGCGTCTCGCTACGCGCGAGTTCGCTGATCTCGACAACCTTGCCATCGATCTTCAGCTCAAAATCTACAAGCTTCAGCGTTGTGACTGACCGGCCACGCTCGTCAGTTACCGACACCGGTATCGGTACCAGCGCTGATTCAACCTTGATAACGTCGTCGTCCCTTGGCTTTAGCGCCGGTGTCGGCGTCGCAGTCGGTTTCGGCGTGACTGAGGGCAATGAGGTTGTTGCGGACGGGCCTATGATGGAACGCGGCGTCGGTGAGGGCGTAGGCTTTGTGCGGCCTGATTGTGCAAATGTATGAGTTCCCGCCAGTAGGAGAAACGCAATGAAAGAACAAAACGTAGATAAACGCAGATGAGAACGGATCATCGCGGATATGAAGAATTTGATTTTAATAAATTTCTTATGTGTGTTCATCCGCTCTTTCTGCGTTATCTGCGGTTAAAGTTGCCCTGCTTCTAAGACCCGTGATCTTTTGATGCAATCTATCCGAAAAATATGCCTATACCAAAATCAATTTTGCTCCGGCGAACAATAGCACCCCGGCAAGCACGCGCCGCAAGGTTAACGAATCCAGCTTTTTAACGCCCAATGTCGAGCCGGCAATTCCACCGAGAACCGCCGCTGCGATCCACAGCCAAACGTTTTGCGGCAGTGTGAAAAGTTGCGCGTAGGTGCCCGCAAGACCGGCGGCTGAATTTACAAATATAAATGCCGCCGAAACGCCCGCCGCCGTTTTAGTGTCTGACCAATTCGCAAGCAGCAAGATCGGCGTCAAAAAAATTCCGCCGCCGACGCCGACAAGACCGGACAACAAACCGATGACCGCACCTATGACAAGACAAACGGCGATCTTCGGCTGTTTCACTTTATCACCAGACGTAAGTTTCCACGCGAGCCGTAACGCCGCGAGCATCAGCACGGTGCCGAGTACAATTTTATAGACATTCGTCGGCAGTTGTATCATCCCGCCGATAAACGCCATCGGCACCGACGTTATCGCAAACGGCCAAAACAGCTTCCACGAAAAATGTCCCGCGCGCCAAAATTGATACGTGCCGATCGACGCGACAAAAAGATTTAGCACGAGCGCCGTCGGCCTTGTCACCCCAGGAGCAACCGCAAGCAGTGCCATCACCGCCAAATACCCCGACGCCCCGCCGTGTCCGACCGACGAATATAAAACGGCGACGACAAAAATCGCGAGGATTATTAAAAACAGTGAAAATTCCATCAGATGCTCTGCGTCTTTGCGTCTTTGCGTTGAAAATCTTTCATCCACTCATCCCAATCTTCGAGAGCTCGTTCGACCTGAATAATGTGTCGCTCGCGCTTGTTTCGATGTTTCTTGCGTAGTTCGACCGGCAGCGGTTCGAGCAGGCCGAACGTGATATTTACGGGCTGAAAGTTCTTTGTCTCGACGTTTGAAACGTAGCGGCAAAGCGCTCCGATAGCTGACGTTTGCGGCGCGGTCAGTAATGGTTTGCCGCGGATAACACGCACAGCGTTGTGACCGGCGAGCCAGCCGGTGGCGACAGATTCGACATAGCCTTCGACACCGGTGATCTGGCCGGCGAAGAAAAGTCGCGGATTAGCGCGCGTCGATAGATCTTCGTTCAAGATCTTCGGGCTGTTTATAAATGTGTTTCGATGTATCTGGCCAAACTGCAAAAACTCAGCATTCTGCAACCCCGGGATTAGTTTTAAAACACGCTCCTGCTCGCCGTAGCGCAAATGATTTTGAAAACCGACAAAGCCGTAAGCGTCGGCCATAAGATTCTCCTGACGAAGCTGCACGCAAGCATACGGTTCTGCACCGGTTCGCGGATCGGGCAAGCCTTTTGGCTTCATCGGGCCGAAGCGCAGAGTATCGACTCCGCGACGCGCGATCTCCTCGATCGGCAAACAGCTTTCGAACCAGTGAGTTTCCTCAAAGCGTTTCAGCGGAACAGATTTCGCTTCGACGAGTGCGTTAAAAAATATTTGATACTCATCACGCGACATCGGACAGTTTATGTAATCGTCGCCGCCCTTGCCGTAACGCGCCGCTTTGAACGCGATCGACATATCAATCGAATCCGCCGCAACGATCGGCGCGATCGCATCGTAAAAATAGAGCTGGTCGTCGCCTGTAAAACGCATGATCTCCGCCGTCAAAGCGTCGCTTGTCAGCGGCCCGGTCGCAATGATAGTTACATCACCGTCGGGGGCGTCAGGAATTCGCGTAACTTCCTCGCGGACAATTTCAATGTTCGGATGCTGCTCGATCTTTTCCGTAATAAACTCAGCAAACTTTATGCGATCAACCGACAACGCCGCTCCTGCGGGGACGCGTGTCGCCGCAGCAGCTTCCATAACGATCGAATTGCCGCGCCGAAGTTCTTCTTTAAGTAAATACGGGGCCGATCCCGGCTCGTCGGTTTTTAGCGAATTTGAGCAAACGATCTCGGCGAGTTTATCGGTGCGATGCGCCGGCGTTTGCGTCAGCGGGCGCATCTCGAATAGCCTAACTCGCGCGCCGAGATTCGCCGCTTGCCACGCAGCCTCGACTCCGGCAAGACCGCCGCCGATTACGTTTACGAAATCCATCTGCCGCTTCGATTGTCATAAAATTTGGTCGAAAAACAAAAAGGACGGCCAAGATGACCGTCCAAAATCTCAAAGAAGATTGCGTATGCCTAAACAGTTGCACCGGGGTAACCCGAGCCGAGACGGTCGGCGTCGCCCTCGGCGAGCGAATTTACAAGCTCGTAGTGAAAGTAGTCAAACTTCGACGCGACCGGCGGCTGCACGCGTTTGTCGTACATCTCGCGCGAGCGGTCGATGGCCTCGCGAAGCCGCGGATATAGGTCAGCCGACTCTCGGCCTTCGACGACTTTTTTCTCGTTGTAAAGTTTGATCTCGGAGACGAGTAGACGCGCGAAACGACGTGCGTCGTTATGGCTACGGCGTTCGTCCTCTGCAACTTCAATCGGCAGATCTACATTGCGATCGCTGAGACGCGTTCCTGAAGCTGTGGCGACAGGCGCCGCGACTTCGACTGCGGGTGCAACATCAAAGCCGCCATTCGACGAAATCGCAGGTGCAACCTCGTCGATAGTAGCCTCGAACGGCGAACCCGACGGAGCGAAGTCGTTGACCGGTTCGTCGATAAGATCGGGTTGAAAATCAGCAACTTCAGGCTGAAATTCAGAGACAGGCTCCTCGACGACTTCTGCCTGAGTTTCGGCAACAAACTCTGAAACCGTCTCAAATTGCTTTTCGACGGTTTCAAACTGCATCTGTGAGACAGCTTCGGGCTCAGCGCCCGTGACAGCTTCTTCAACAGCCGTGACTTCCTCAAATGACGCTACAGGCTCATAGATGTGCTCGACCTCCGGCTCGGCGACGACTTCCTGAACGGGATCGTAAACCTGCTCAGGAACAGGCTCAGGTTCGTATGACTTAAAGTCGCTAGTGAAAGAACCGGTGTCGCTGAATGCGAATTCTGAAGTCGTTGGCTCCGGCTCGAAGGTAGGCGTCGGTTCTTGGAAAGTCTCGACCGCCGGCATCGGTTCACTAAAAGCTACTGCCGGCGTCGGTTCGTAAAATTCTTCGACTCGTCCTTCGACGACGGGCGTTGGTTTTTCGACGTGATGAACTTGTTCTGTTTCCGCCACACCGACAGGTTGCGTTTCATGTCTCGCTGGTTGAGCAGCGATCAACTCAACTGTCATACCGGCAACGCGAACGAGCGTCTCGAGAGCCTGGACTTGAAGGTGCGTGCCGGCATTGCCGAAATCGGCGTAAAGCACCGCGACGGCTTTGCCGCGGGCAACGAGCGGAATCGCATACATCCTGTCTGGCCGCCCAAAACCAAGATCGTCGAGAAACGCTGTGTCCTCGGGGTGAGCACCAGCGGCGCTGTCGATGGTCATCATCGAGCGGACAGACGCACCGACAACGGTGTCGGCTGACATTGGGAAGCTGATTTCGCGGATCGCGGCTTCGGCAGCGTGGGTGTCGTCGCCGAAAACCCTCCAACCGGTAAATTGCTCGCTCTTGATGATGAAAAACGCGCCGCGCGGAGCAAATTCTGCCGCGTGATCAACCAGCGCTTTTAAGATCGTAGCTTGTGAATCTTTGCCGGCGATGTCGTTAACTGCGTCGCGAATCGCGTCGTATTTTGCGGCGGCTGCGGGCACAGCATTTTCTTTCTCCAGCTTCTCTGCCTCTGCAAATGCCTCGGCCGTGATCTTCGCGCCCTCGTCGCGTGCAAGACGCATATGTTCCGAGACCGAACTCGTAAACGCCTCGTCAAACTCCGTCTCGGATTCGAAACGGGCGGAAAACGCCGAGAAAGCCTCATCAAATGACGACTTCTGCTTATCAAACTCGCTTTGGATCTTGTTCTGAAACTCAGCAGTTTCCTGCCGCATTTCCGAGATGACACTCTTGAGATAATTCTCGAATTCGGTTCGCAAACTCAATTCGAGTTCTTCTGTTTTCACTACTATTTCTCCTCCATTTGCTTGTATGCAAACTTATTTGGAATTGGCGGGCGGTGAGGTGAGATAAACCGATGGACGGACGGCCCGAGTCGGCACACACGGCCACCAATTGGGATTATGACGAATAAACGCCCGTAAAGTCAAGAAATTCTTAGAAATAAAGTCTGTTGAACGAGTATAAAAATTAAACGGCGATAACCGTGATCTCGGGGTCGATCTCGTCTTTGATCATGTTCTCGATTGCCATGAGCGTGCCTGTGAGAGAACTTGGGCAGCTGCCGCAGGCGCCTTCGTAGCGGATCGATAGTTGGTTGTCGGCGAGCTCGATGACTTCGAGCCAGCCGCCGTCGCCGGCGAGATATGGGCGGATCCGTTCGTCGAGTAGAGCCTCGATAAGGCCAAGTTTCGGGTCGTCGCTGGCGGCCGCGGCGATCGCTCCGCCAACCTTCGTAGCTGCTCCTTTTGCACTGCCGTTTGTTGCCACAACGGCCTCGGTCGCTCGGATCGGAACCGCTAATTCGGGCAGGATCTCGTCCCACTCAGCGTCGTCCGTCTTTTCGACCGTGATCATTTTGTCCATGTAGAAGACCGAGACGACATTGCCGACGTCAAAGAGCGATTTTGCAAGCTTGTCACCTTCGCCGGCCTCGGCCGATTTAAACGAGTGAGAAGTGCCGTATGACACCGGGTCTCTGAGTATAAATTTAACGGCGTTAGGATTTGGGGTCTCCTGTATGTCTGCAATCTTCGGCATCTTACTTCCAGCGAAAATGTAGATTCTACAATACCTTACATTTTTGTCAACATTATATCACACACAAAACAATAAAGGCCGAACCGAATACAGTTCGACCTTTAAGAAATCGCGCTTGCTTCGCGCACACTCAAAAAAAACCAAGACCTTACCGTACTTTATTCGGTAATGTGTATGTCCTCTGTTTTATTGACGCGGCCCGAGAGGAACATGCCGCCAAAAACTACTGTGCCGAGCACAAAAAGGACAAATGCTACTAACCACAATGTCTGAGCGTTTTGACGATAGAAATAGAACGAAACCGCCGCGATCACCAGACTAACAATAGCAAAAAGACCGTTCATTGAACCTTTCATAAGCTCACCTCCAATCGATTAAAAACCTTCCTGAAGCTGCGGCCACAACCAACGCCGCATTGTCGCGAATTGACAATTTTCAAATCCGTCCTGCCTAATATCACCATAGTAACTCCACTTAACCTCAAATGGCAAGTGATTTTCAAGTCATTTCAGGCTCGCACGACCGACGCGGTCGATATTTTGCAGGTCGCGAAGAAACTCGACCTCTTGCCAAACGTCTTTACCGAAAAACTTTGCGACACGCTTTGCCTGATCGTGACCAATCTCCACAAGTAAAACCCCACCCGGACACAAAAACTGACTCGAATCTTCGACGATGAGTCTCACAATGTCGAGGCCGTCCGCCCCTCCAGCAAGCGCCGATCGAGGCTCAAAATCACGAACGTCAGGCTGAAGTCCGTCAATATCATCATCGGGAACGTAGGGCGGATTGGATACGATCAAGTCAAAACGTTCGTCGATGCCTTCGAAAAGATCGGCTTCGCGTAGATCGAGACGTTCATCGACGCCGTGCTTTACGGCGTTGCAAGCGGCAATTTGTAAGGCGGCTGGCGAAACATCACTCGCGACCGCAGTCGCGTTTTGTAACGAATGAAGTATCGACACGGCAATGCAGCCGGAGCCGACACCGATCTCGCAAAATCGAGGATTGTCTGATGATTGTAAAAATAGTATCGCGGCTTCAACCAGTATTTCGGTCTCAGGACGCGGGATCAAAACATCGGGCGTGAGTTCAAATTCGAGCCGCCAAAATTCAGTGCGACCGGTGATGTATTGCAGAGGCTCGCGCTTTGCACGCCGCCGAACGCAAGCGTCGAAGATCATCTTTTGATTTGCCGCAAGCTGGTCGTCGGAATGAGCGATCAAGTACGCAGAGTTTTGTCGAAGAACAAATTCGAGCAGCGACGACGCCTCGCGTCGCGGTTCGGCGATGCCGGCGGCATGCAGCTTTTCAGTAGCTGTTGTAAGTGCGGCTGCGATGTTCATCCCTCTTTAGCAGGAACGCCAACGACCGTCGCGCCGTCAAGTACATCGCGAGTGACAACGGCGCCGGCACCGACCATGGCGTTTTCGCCGATCGTTATACCCGCAAGGATCGTTGCGTTCGAGCCAATGCTCGCACCTGTTTTTACGACAATTGGAACTACAGCCCAGTCGGCTTCGCTCTGCGGTTCGCCGTCTTCGTTTGTTGCGCGAGGATATTTGTCGTTCGTAAACATCACACCGTGACCGATAAACACGTTATCCTCGATCGTCACGCCCTCGCACAAAAATGAATGGCTCGAGATCTTGCACCGCCGCCCGATCTTCACGCCTTTTTGAATCTCGACAAACGCGCCGACGCGGCTTTCGTCGCCGATCTCGCAACCATAGGCGTTGACGAACGAGAAGATCCGCACATTTTCGCCCAATCTCACATCATTCAGGCGAATAAAGTTGTCTCGGAGGTATTCTTCGGTAAATTCGGTCATTTAAGGTGATTTTTGCTCGTCTATTTTGCCTCGGACTTCATTATATTAGGACGATCACGATTATTTCGCTCCGTACTCGATTATTTTGCATCTTTCACGATCATTTCGCGTCGGTTGTCTTTCGAATGACCTCTAAAAAATTTAATAAGCTTGGTAAACAGAAGCCCCAGAACGTAAAGAATTAAAGCGTTCAATAATGCTCCCGTGGTAACAATCAAATAAAACAAATCGTGAAAGCAGTCCCCACCTGATTCGCAAAACACCCTTGATACAAAGCTCCACGGAGCCGTTAACAATATGAGCCCGGAAAGAAAACCGATTGCGTTGGCGTCGGATATGGCGCCGCCAAAACCCAGAACACAACATACAAATAAATATATGCCTGATAAAAACATTCCGATTTTAGACCTGAATGATTTAAAGGTCATTAAATTGGTGCTAAAGCTCGATCATCCGGCCGCGATCGTGCATCGAGACGGTCGAGGCTTCTAAAATTCGCACGACATTCAGACCTGCGTGGCCGTCGGTCAACGGCTGTTTGTTATTCAAAATGCAGTCGATAAAATGCCGCGTGCCGACGGAAAGGGCCTCTTCGGCGTCGAGTTTTGGCGAAAGCATGTCGCCGGTGCGGTATTGCACGAGCGTGTCGTAAACACCCTCGCGCGTCGTTACGTCGATGCCTTTGTCGTAAATTTTTACCTTCTCGCTCGTCTCGTTGTCGTCGTAAACGATCATTGATTTTGTGCCGCCGATCAGCGTTTTGCGGATCTTCATCGGTGCGAGCCAGTTGACGTGAAAGTGTGCGATCAGGTTGTTTTCAAATTCGAGCGTGAGATATGCGATGTCTTCGAGATCGTTGCCGACGTGACAACTGCCTATCGCCGACACCGCAATCGGCTGCGACGCCAGCAAGTAATCGCAAATCGAAAGGTCATGCGGCGCAAGATCCCAAATCACGTTTACGTCGTGCTGAAACAAACCCAAATTCACACGCACCGAGTCAAAATAATAGATCTCACCGAGCCGTCCCGATGTGATGACCTCCTTCATCTTTCGCACCGCACCGGTGTAGATGAACGTGTGATCGACAAACAGTTTTAGATCTTTTTTCTCGGCAAGTTCGATCAGCTCTTCGGCCTCGCGCGCGCTCGCAGTCATCGGCTTTTCGATGAAAACGTGTTTACCGTTTTCAAGTGCGGCCTTCGCAATTTCATGATGCGACGAAACCGGCGTCGCGATGACAACAATATCAATATCACTGCGAGCGATGATCTCGTTGTGATTCACTGACGTCTCGATGCCATGAAACATTTTGCGCATCTTCGCGAGACGCTCGTCGTCCGTGTCACACGCGACAACTTTCCCGACTTCGTCGAGAGAGAGAAAATTTCGAATTAGATTCGGGCCCCAGTAACCGGCGCCTATTACAGCAACTTTCATAAGAAGTAAGCCACAGAGTTCACAGAGGACACTGAGAAAAGTCTTCTCCCAATCTCGATTCTCTCCAACATCCTACAGTCTACAGTTCGACGCAATTCTGTTCGTTTGCCAGAGTGAGCGAAGAGTTTCTGAAGGTCACTGAGACTGGGCATCTATTCTCATTCTCTCTGTGTCCTCTGTGGCAAAAATTTTCAATGCCCGCCGCGCGCAAACAGCATCACAGGCAGCGTCCTAAAAATTATACGCAGATCGAAGAGCGGCGACATATTGTCGATATAAAAAAGATCGAGTATGACCATGTCGTTAAAATCAACCGCCGAACGTCCGGCGACCTGCCATAAGCCCGTGCAGCCAGGAATCACGCTCAAACGCCGCCGGTGCCAATCCTGATATTGTTCAAGTTCATACGGCATGCACGGACGCGGGCCGACGAGACTCATGTCGCCCTTTAAAACGTTAAATAGTTGCGGCAGTTCGTCGAGGCTCGTTCGCCGCAAAAATTTACCTATTGACGTAACGCGCGGATCGTTCTCGATCTTTCTTAAATCGCCGCCCGATTCGCCCTGGATCAGATCGCTCACGAACGCCCGATGCGACGCATCGTTATTGCCGACAAACATCGTGCGGAACTTATAAAATATAAACGGCTTGCAGTCTTTGCCAATACGCGTGTGGCTATAGAAAACGGAACCCTTCGACGTGAGTTTTATCACAAGAGCGATCAATGCAAATGGTATCGCGAGGACGATCAAGCCAATCACGGTCAACACAAAATCGAACGCTCGTTTGTAGACGCTGAAAAGTGCGTTGTCGTAATTCTGCGGCATTTTGACAATCGGAATGCCGAGATATTTTTCGAGCAGAACCTTTTCAGGAATGATGTTGTAAAGTTCTGAAACGAGTCGCACTTCGGCTCGCGTCGCCTGTGCTTTATCTATGATGTCGAGCAGAGAGCTATGTGTGACATCGCTCTCGGCGATGATGATCTCGTCAATGTCGTACCGTTCGACAAGCGAATTCAAATCGTCGAGGTGGCCAACATTTTCGAGATGTTCAAAAACCAGCTCTCCTGCCGCGAGTTCGTCATTTACAAAACCGACGACATCAAAACCGTGTCGATCGTCGTCATCTATCTCGGCGGCAACCATCTTTGCTGTGCGATCGCCGCCGACGATCAGCACCTTTCGCCGGATGATTTTTTTCTGCGACGCGAGCGAAAACATCGACTTAAAAACAAGCGTCCGAAACAGTGTGATCGCGATCAGACTGATCCCGACAAACATCGCCAACACCAGCCGCGACTCGACAAAATCAAGCCTTTTGATCACGAACGTAATCAAGATCAAGCCAAGCAAGCCATAAACCAACGACTTAAAGATCGCCCAAACCTGCTCGCCGAACGACATGAACAGGTTGAGTTTGTAGAGACTAAAATGTTGAAAAATGACGATCCAAACGAGCGAGTAAACTACGATCAACGCGCCTTGCGTTCGCACAAGCGGCCGCGACAACAACTCGATCCACGTCAGATCATAAAACCTGATCGAGATAGCTAACACCCACGCCGAAAGCAGCAAAACATAATCGCAGCCCGCGAGGACAAATTTGTATGGCGGGTATTGTTTGAGCATCAGGTTAGATAGCGATCGATCTCTCTTATTACAAATTTTTCCACTCGCGCGGTCAAGCCATTTGCCGAAGACGGTTTTCGCCGTTTGAGTTTGATCTTCGATAGATCGCCGTTGTCCCGAATAAATGTGATCAGCCCTTCGCTCTCCATTTGTTTGTCGAGCGCACCCTGGCGGCCTGCAAAAATGCTGTAAACCGGCACGCCCAACAGCGCCGCTTCGCGATTCATCGTGCCGCCGCCCGAGATCACAAGATCGGCTGCATAAATCAAATCGAGGCCGTCGACCGCTTCATCGAGAATTACATATGGTGCAGTAAAATCGGGCCTTGAAGCGACAATCTCACGAATCTCAGCCGCTTGCTCGCGCGTTCGCGGCGAGATAAGAGTAAATGTTTCACTCGATGAGAGTAACTGCTCGATGATCGCCGTCAACAAAATCTCACCACGCGCGTCGTGATAATTTGCCGTTGTCGCCGGCGGCCGTAAGATCGCGAGCACTTTGTGACCGCTAACGTCATGCGTTGCAAAAAGCGTTTCACGAAAATTTTCTGCCGGCTGAAACTTGGCTATGTAAAGTTCTTCTTTGATGCCCGGATATCTTCCTCGTTTGTAGATCGGCAATCCGATCTCGTTTAAAGTGCTTTCGGGTATTCGGTCCGGCACCAAAACTCTATTGGAAAAGATATTGAAGATGCGCGTCTCGGTAAATTCGTAGTCGTACATCGTCACGATAGGAATCTTGAGCCATCGCGCCGCGAGCACCATCGAACGCGAGCCGTGACTGACCGTGAGCGAAATTTCTTTGTCTTGCTTCTTGATGTGAGAAACGAGCTGCTTCGCCCGTGCGAGCAACCCGCGAATTTTGTCAATCTTGCTTTTGCCGTAATGGCGACCAATGACCGAGTACGTGCCTTGAAACTCATAAAGATTTAGCAGTTCGATCGTTTGCGCATGATCGCGAGCGGTGACGATCACCTCGACGCCGCGATCTCGATAATGCTTGATGATCGGCGCAAAGAGCGGCACGTGGGGCGAATTATCGAGGTCGATCCAGATGGCAGCCATTGTTTCTAAAGCGATGATAGCCACGAATGCACGAATAAATCCAATTTGCTTATTCGTGCATTCGTGGCTAAATCTCTTTCAAACAAAAACTGCTTAGTTACCTGCAACCGCGCCACGAGCGACTGCGGCCTTTAAATTCTCACAAACATACTCGATCATCTCGTCGGTAAGTTCGGCGTACATTGGCAAACTCAACAGTTCGCTCATCTGCGAATGAGCGACGGGAAAATCGGACGGCTGATAAACTTT
The DNA here is from genome assembly GCA_049679945.1 of Pyrinomonadaceae bacterium. GTDB lineage: Bacteria > Acidobacteriota > Blastocatellia > Pyrinomonadales > Pyrinomonadaceae > OLB17. The sequence continues at coordinate 22,442 of JBAUGW010000041.1, forward strand.
ATCGGAATACGCTTCGAGAAACGGCAGTGCGGTCGGATAATGCAGACCGGTATCAACGCCTGCTTCGTTCAATTTTGCGGCAACGGCATCACGATCTTTAACCCGAATCACATAAAGATGATACGTGTGCGTGAGATGTTCCGGCGCAGTTGGCAAAGCAATTCCGCTGTCGGCGAGCAAGTCGTTGTAACCGCCTGCGTGTGCGCGACGCGCGTCGAGCCAACTGTCCAGATGACGCAACTTCACTGACAAAACTGCAGCTTGAATGCCGTCCATTCGGCTGTTACGCCCCGTTATCGTATGTCGATATTTTGTCGGCTGGCCGTGATTTGCGATCAGGCGACAATGCTCGGCAATCGACACGTCATTAGTGACAATCGCTCCAGCGTCGCCATACGCTCCGAGGTTTTTGCCAGGGTAAAAGCTGAATGTCGCCACATCGCCGAATGTGCCAGCCGTCTGTCCCTTGTATTTTGCGCCGTGTGCCTGTGCGCAGTCCTCGATGACCTTCAGCCCGTGTTTGCGTGCGATTTGCATCACGGCATCAATCTCGGCCGGCAATCCGTAGAGATGCACCGGAATAATCGCTTTTGTCCGAGACGTGATCTTTGCCTCGATTATTGCGACATCGACGTTATAAAAATTTGGTTCGCAATCGACGAAGACGACCTCCGCACCGACATTCGCGACAGCCTCGGCGGTGGCATAAAAAGTATTCGCCGGCACTATCACCTCATCGCCCTGCCCGATGCCAAGCGCCGCAAGCGCGATCTCGATCGCGTCGGTGCCGTTTGCGACCGCGACGCAATTTGAGACGCCGATGTAGTTGGCAAACTCGCTTTCAAACGTGGCCGAGTACTTGCCCGCGACAAAAGCCGTCTCACTGACGACGCGCATTATGGCTTCATCGATCTCATCCCTTATCAATGAGTACTGGGCTTTAAGGTCTAGAAAAGGCACTCGCATAACTCGAACCCCAATTCTACACGACGCCGCCCGTAACCGCACAGTGCCGCGTTTTGTCCGAACGCGCGGCTTTTGTCATAATTACTTAGCGTGAAGCAAATCCTGCAAAACATGAAAACGGGCGAGTTGACAGTCGCCGATGTGCCGCCGCCGTTGGTTAAGAGCGGCCAACTTTTAGTGCGTACAAGCGCTTCGCTCATCAGCGCCGGAACGGAAAAGTCGAAGATCGATCTCGGTAAAAAATCTCTGCTCGGAAAAGCACGCGAGCGACCAGATCTCGTAAAAAAAGTTATCGACAAAGTTAAAACCGAAGGTTTGTCGAGCACGTTCACTGCCGTTAAAGCTAAGCTCGACGCCGAGATTCCGCTTGGTTACAGCGCCGCCGGAATCGTTGCCGAGGTTGGCGAAGGCGTCGAAGGTTTTAAGGTCGGTGATCGCGTCGCGTGCGCCGGAGCAGGTTACGCTTCGCACGCCGAGATGATCTCGGTGCCAAAGAATCTGTGCGTCCAAGCTCCCGACAAGGTCGGTTTTGACGAGGCCGCGTTCGGCACGCTCGGCGCCATCGCTCTTCAGGGCGTTCGCCTCGCCGAGCCGACGCTTGGTGAAGCTATAGTCGTCGTCGGTCTCGGTCTGCTCGGGCAAATCACCGTGCAGTTACTTCGTGCGAATGGCTGTCGCGTGTTCGGCGTCGATACCGACGAGTCGAAATTCGAGCTTGCAAAGACTCTCGGCGCCGAAATGTGCGCGTCGCCGGATGATGCTGCGAACTTAATTTCAGATTGGTCGCGCGGCCGCGGCGCCGACGCAGTTTTGATCACGGCTGCGACCTCGTCAAACGAGCCGCTTGAATTGGCCGGTGAAATTTCGCGTCTTAAGGGCCGCGTCGTCGTCGTCGGTCTCGTTGGCATGGGAGTACCTCGCGAAGCTTATTATTTAAAAGAACTCTCGCTACAAGTCTCGATGTCCTACGGCCCCGGCCGCTACGACGCCGAATACGAGGAACGCGGTCACGACTATCCGTTCAGTTACGTCCGCTGGACCGAGGGCCGCAACATCGAGGCGTTCCTCGACCTTGTCGCCGACGGTAGTGTGCAGATTGCTTCGCTCATCACGCATCGCTTTCCTATCGAGCAAGGCGAGGCCGCCTATAAACTGATCGAGGGCAAATCGAGCGAACCATACCTCGGCATCGTGCTGCAATACAACGCCGAAAAGCCGCTAGAAAAAACGGTCTCGTTAAAGACTGAATCGTCGTCAGCAGCGTCTGTCCGCGTCGGAATGATCGGCGCCGGCAGCTATGCACGCAAGTTCCTTTTACCAAACTTAAAGTCGAACGGGGTTGAGTTTTGCTCTATAGCAACAGCAAGCGGGCTCTCGGCGAGTGACATTGGCAAACAATACGGCTTTGAGTCGTGCGTGTCTAACGCTGAACAAGTTATCACCGACGCCGATACAAACTTGATTGTGATCGCCACGCGTCATGACAGTCACGCGTCTCTCGCAACGGCTGCATTGAACGCGGGGAAGCACGTTTTTGTCGAGAAACCACTCGCGATGAACGACGACGAATTAAATTCGGTGCTCGATGCCGCAGCTAAATCCAGTGGTCGTTTGACAGTCGGATTCAACCGACGTTTTTCGCCGAGTGCACGACAGACGAAAGAGTTTTTCGCTGAACGTCAATCACCGCTCTCGATTCTCTATCGTGTTAATGCGGGCCGTATCGCAAAAGACAGTTGGATTCAAGATCCGACACAAGGCGGTGGGCGAATCGTCGGCGAGGTTTGTCATTTTATCGATCTGATGCAATATCTGACCGGCTCGATCACTACTCGCGTTTTTGCCGAGTCTGTCGGGTCGCGCGATTCACGCGTAACGGACGACGATTCGATTTTTATCACACTGCGATTTGCCGACGGCTCAAACGGCACGATCGCGTATCTTGCCGAGGGCGATAAAGCACTCGCAAAAGAACGCATAGAGATCTTCGGCGGTGGCCGCTCGTGCGTGATAGACGACTTTCGGCGAGTGTCGATGTTCGCCGGTGGACGCGAAACGTCAAAGAAATCTATCGGTCAAGACAAAGGCCAGGCTGACGAAATTCGCGCCGTTTGCGAGTTTGTAAAGAATGGCGCCTGCGCACCCATCTCTCTCGACGATCTCGTTGCGACGACGCGCGCGACGTTTAGAATTTTAGATTCGCTCCGGACTGGCCAGCCGCAGGACGTTAGTCGATAAACTCCTGCATCCACAACTCCAAGACTAGAAGCTGAAATACCTGTAGATTGAGGTCTTCGCGACCGGACAGATTGGTTTCGACAATGCGGCGAACTTCGGCAGCGTCGAAAAGGCCGCGGCCCTTTACACGCGACTCTGAGAGCAGATCGTCGACCATCGGTTTTAGCGCTCCGCGAAGCCACGAGCGGATCGGCGCCCCAAAACCTGCTTTTTTTCTCCACACAATGTCGCGCGGCAAAAGTTTTTCAGCGGCGCGTTTTAGAATGTACTTGCGCTTTAGGCCGCGAAGTTTTAGATGAGGCGGCATTTGCGCGGCCATCTCGACAAGCTCAACGTTTAGAAACGGCACTCGGACTTCGAGATTTGCCGCCATTGACGTTTTGTCGGTATATGCAAGATTCAAACACGGCAGAAACGTTTTGAAATCGACATAAAGAAGCCGATTGAGCGGATCTGCATTTTTTACTTTTTCAAAATAGCGACGATGCTGCGCATAAGCATCGAACGCGGCAACCTCAGTTTTTAACTCGTCAGCGTATAGCCGCTGCTTTGCTTCGCTCGTGAAATAAGTTCCGAAACCGAGATAACGATCTTCGAAATTCATCGCGGCGCTCTTTGCAAACTTCTTCGCGTTACGCAGCGGCGCAGTAAATTTGCCGGGCATGCCGCCAGGCAGAACGCTTTCGACAGCTTTCATCAGCGGCGAGCGAATAAAACGCGGAATCGGGTCGAACACGCTCGCCAATTTCATCGCCATCTGTCGCGGATAACCCGCAAAAACCTCGTCACCGCCGACGCCGGAGAGCAAAACAGTGAGCGTCTCGCGCGCCGCTTTTGAGATCAGATAGCTCGTGATAATCGCCGGATCAGCGATCGGCTCATCGCAATGATAGACGAGTTTCGGCAGCAGATCGGTGACGTCGGGCCGCAGCATCGTCTCGTGATAATCGGTGTCGAAAAGTTTGCCCACCTTTCGAGCCCAACCCGCGTCGTCAGGAATGATGTCGTATTTAAGATCTTCTTGCTCGATGCCGACGGTGTATGTCGAAACGCGCCGCCCGTCGCTGTGCTCGTTCATCAGCGCAACGATCGACGACGAATCGACGCCGCCCGAAAGAAAAGAACCGAGTGGGACATCGGACACCATTTCCATCTTCACCACGGACGCGAGCGTGTCGAGCGTTTTGTCCCGCCAGTAATCTTCGCCCCTACCGTTGTCGATATTCTTGAACGACAGATCCCACCATTCGTGTTGCGTAATTTTGCCGTCTTTCCATTTCAAATAATGCGCCGGCGGCAGCTTATAGATATTTTTGAAAAGCGTGTGCGGATCGGGTGTCCAGAGGAACGTCAGATACTGATCGAGCGCCTGCTTGTCGACCTCGGCGCGCACAACACCGCCAGCAAGAATTGCCTTGATCTCAGACGCGAATACAAATTGGTCGCCGATCCGTGCGTAATAGAGCGGCTTGATGCCGGCCCGGTCGCGAACCAACGTCAGTTCCTTTTCGACATCATCCCAAACAGCAAACGCAAACATGCCGTTCAGCGTATCTAGCGCAGCGACGTTCCGCTCGCGAAAAGCTTTTAACAAAACCTCGGTGTCGGAATTTGTCGTGAAAGTAACGCCTTGCGATTCCAGCTCGCGGCGGATTGCTTGGTAGTTATAAATTTCGCCGTTTAGAACGAGTCCGTAGCTCCCATCTTCTGTAAACATCGGCTGATGACCGGCGGCCGACGTGTCGATGATCGAAAGCCGTCGATGACCAAGACACGATTTTAGCTTGGTGCGGCCAAACGGCCGGGAAACAAACACGCCTTCGTCGTCGCGTCCGCGATGCTCGATTGACGCGAGCATCGCGCCGATACGCGATTCGGGATCGTGAGAGATCATGCCGGCAATTCCGCACATAGGTAAGAATTATTCAACGCAAAGACGCAGAGACGCAAAGAAGAGAAGACGATGGTTGAATAGTTGAAAATTATTTCTTTGCGTCTTTGCCCCTTCGCGTCTTTGCGTTAAATTTTCTTCTTTGGTTTCAGCGTTGTCCACAGATGCCAGCCGAGCACACCTGCGAGTGGCAGCCGGCTAACCGGCAGCGGCGGCGCGTGCATAAACTCTTTGTGAGTTTCAACGATTTCAAAATCCGCAAAATCCTCAGTGATCTCTCGCCGGCTGTAAACTTTCGAGTACGGGTTGAACGGCCCGTCTGTGCTGACGTGCATGAAGTTACGCATCTTCAAATACTCTAGTACGCCCATTTTACGGGCATTCGCGATGTGATCGCCGTAGATTCCCTTCGGTTTCAGATTCAAAGAGTAAATCGCTATCAAGCCCAGCCGCCGCGCAATCGAGATCGACAATAAGTAATTCAACGACCATTTTGCGTAAAGCATCGCAATCAGTTTGCCGTCGGGTTTTAGCACGCGTGCGATCTCACGTTGCGCCGCTCCGATCTCCGGAATGTGATGCAGCACGCCGTGACTGAAGACGATGTCCAATGAATTATCGTCGAACGGCAAGGCAAGCGCGCTTGCCTGCTCAATACGCTCGAACGGCAGATCGCCAAGCCGAAAGCGCATCGTCGTGCGCTTCACCGCTTCGTCCGTTAGATCGACGCCGCTGTAGATTGCTCCACGACGCGCTGTCTGTTCGCCATCGGCGCCTTGGCCTAGGCCGATTTCAAGAACTCGCTTACCAGAAAAATCCACCGCATCGAGATTTTTTAGGATGTGCGCTTCTTTCGAATATCGAAACTCATCGTAACGGCGAAAAAAATCTTCGTACTCGGCGCGACTCTCTTCGCTGAGATCACCGACAAGCTGGGCGCCGCACGGATGGGTCTGCCAAAAGTCTTTTATCTCGCTCTCCATCTATGAGTTCTCAGTCTCGATCAAACGCGCAAGGGCACAAGCCATCCACGCCTGGCCCCAACGCATGAATGGAGTTTTTATGATTCCACTTGCGCGTTGTTGATAATAAAAAAATCCGCGTTCATCAAGCATATTCTCGCAGGTCCACGTGGCGACGCGATGCGCATTCTCAGTCTCGCCAAGCTCGCTCATCGCAGCAATCGCCACCGCGGCCGAGTGAATGTCGATCGGATAAACCTCGTGTGTGTAGTACTTTGGCGTGCCATCGTCTAGGAAAAAGTTTGCGAGCCAATAATCAAAGCCGCGATCAAAAGCAGTCTCGACTTCGCTGTCATCAGCGCCTATCGCGTCTGTAATTCGCCGCATCGAGAGTAAAATATAAGCTGTGTGAAAATTATCTACCCACGCCTGTTTACCGCTTGCGCCATATACCCAGGCTCCGTCAGCGCGCTGCCGTCGAACTACAAACCGCAGAGCTTTTTCGGCTAACTGTGAGTAAGCCGGGTTGCAATTCATCTTTGCTGCACGAGCGAGGCACTCACCGGCGAGAAGACTCGCGTTGTAAATAACACTGCTGTCGAGCGGCGTGTAGCTGAAACAAACTTCGTCCGTCGTCTCGATAAAGCGATTGAGTTTGCCGACGACGAATGTCGCGATCTCGCCGACTGCGTTTGAATATCTTTCGTCATTGAACAGCTCAAACGCTTCGCTAAACGCCTGCGACGCAAACGCCGTCGGCACGATCGCCGGCGTGCCGCGTGGCGCATAAAAGTATCGCGACTGCCAATCGAAGTTATAACCGAAAGCCATCCAACGCTTGCCATCAGGCGTGTCGCCTGAAATTTTCAATTTGAGCAAACGGTCGAGCAGCAACTTTGCATTCGCGGCATGATGTTCATCGCCGCTCGCACGAAACCGTGCCATCTCTGCAAGTGCAAATAACGCAAAAGCTTTAGAGTTGACGCCATCCCTAACGCGTAAACTAGCTCGCAAATCGACGGGTGAACGTTTTACTAACTGTAAAAGAACAAGCCGGGCGAAGCGAAGATTCTTGAGCGGCAACTTCTGAAAAACCTCGCTGTTGAGCGCGTCGAACGGATCGTGACCCGTGAAATCTCGCTCAGCGCAATAGCTATATAGCCGGTCGTATGTCGTTTTGAGATCGAGCGTCATCGCGTCTTTGTAGAGGTTATCACGAGCTGCGGCCTTTTGCCCTTTCGTTGCAAAAGCAGGATAATATCAACACTTTATGAAGTTTTTCTCCGACATCCGTCTTTTGATTCTGGCTATCTGGCTCGGGGCCGCAGTATTTTTTATCGGCGTCGCGCAAAGCGCGTTTGCGGTCATCGAGCAACGTGAGCTCGCGGGTGCGGTCGTTAATCGCAATCTCACGATATTAAATTTCGGTGGAATGGCGATCGCCGCGTCGTTGATCGTCATGTCGCTGGTCGGAAGCTCCAAAGTAAGTAAGTTTTGGCTGTGGGTCGAGCGGTTTCTACTCCTGATAATCGGCGCGGCCTGCGCCGTCGGCCAGTTCGTGATCGGTATTTGGCTTTCGTCGATTCGCGCTACGATCGGGCGCCCCATCGACGAGGTCGCAGTTGACGATCCGCTTAGAATTCAATTCAACACGCTGCACCAATATTCCGAATGGATTTTGTTGACTGCGATGCTCGCCGCCTTGATTGCGTTCTTTATCATCGCGAATCGCAAATTTAACAAGTTGACGGATGCGGGCGGCGACGTTTACGATTTTTCAAAAGAATTCAAAGTTTGATTTATGCAAATTATCGAAAGCAAAAATGATTTTCAGACTCGGTTTTCTCGCTGGACCGCAAACGACGCACTTTACCTATATCCGTTTGTCGAAAACGTTCACGCGCCAATAACGTCCGTTCGCCGCGCGCTGCCGATGATGAACCTCGGCCTGATCTCGTCCGCCGGAGCCTACATCGACGGCACCGAGCCGTTCGATCTCGAGAGCAAAGATGGTGATGTGACTTGCCGCGAAATCCCTATCGAGGTTGAAGCGAGCGATCTGCGATATGCCGCAAAGGGCTACGACCCAAAAGCTGTGACGGAAGATCGTAATGCGCAGATTCCGATCGACCGCTTACGTGAGTACGAGGCAAACGCCGTCATCGGCAGCGTCAATAACGTTTGGTGGTCGGTGAGCAGCCACACCCCGAACGCGATGCGCGTCGCGACTGAATTAGGGCCGCACATCGCCGAGCGGCTTCAACGCTACGAAGTTCAGGCTGCGTTGTTTATTCCCGCGTCGCGACTGTGTCATCAAACTTTAGGCATCATCGCTCGCGTCGTCGAAGAAAGCGGCATTCCAACCATCATGCTCTCGGTCGATCCTGCAATGACAGATAAAGTTCGTCCTCCGCGAACCGCATATTACAACGGCGAGCTTGGCTCGGTCTCAGGTAAGCCAAATTGGAGTGAATATCAATTACGGATTTTAGATGAAACTCTGCGCTGGATCGAAACTTTTGATCAACCCGGCTCACGCAAACTTGCCGTCGATCTCGAAACTCAAACGGAAGCCGCCCGCGGAGAAAGATAAGTTAGATAGCCGCAAAAAAGCGCAAAAGACACAAAATTAGAGTGAATGAATTTTTTGCGTCTTTTGCGCTTTTTTGCGGCTATTTCTTTATGTCATTTGCCAGTTTTTAATAGCGTCGAGCGGATAGATCAGCATAATGATGTTCAAGATCAAACTATCTCGAATCGTAAAAATCAAAATCGTCTCAGTCACGATGAATAAAGCGAGCGAGCTCCAGTATCCGATCTTCTTTGCAATCACAAACCCGATACCGCAGCATACGATGTCGGCGAGCGAGTTCACGATCGAGTCGCCAAAATAGTCGAGCGAGAGCGTCGCCTCGCGATAGCGATTGATGATGTAACTTGTGTTCTCAGCGACCTCCCACGTGCTCTCGATAAATATCGCTATCACAAATCTCCACGCCAGCGGCACGCGGCTGAATACGAGTCCGATCAGCCAGAACTCCAAAATTCCGTGCAAAATGTGCGTGAATGAATAAGCGTCGATCACGTGCTGAGAGTTGTGTCGCGACATGACCTGCCAAGACCACGGCCAGTAATCACCGGCTTCGCACCAGATGACGCGGCCTTGAATCGCGAGCATGATCGTTGCAACAACAACGATCGCCACGACGGCGATCATCGAAGTTCGATCAAACACCTTTTCGCTCATTACTACTTTTTAAAGACTTCCGCGACGGTTTTTTGTCGATAGTCGAAAATATTTTTGATCTCCCGCTCGACAAAAAAGCGCGCGATGTCGCCGAAAGGTTCGAAAGGAAGCCGATAACGGACTTCGTCCCCGATCAACGTTGTGCCGTTTTCCGTCTCTGTAAAAGTGTGGCGGTGAATCCACTGCTTGTACGGCCCTTTAAGCTGCTTATCGACAAACTCATGCGGCGGGTCCCACTTGGTTATCTCGGTGCGCCACGTCATCGGAATGCCGTGCAACGAGATGCGATAGTCGATCAACGCGCCCGCCTTCATCTCGATCGGCGTCGGCGTGATAATTTGAAATCCTAGCTGGGGCGGCGTGATGCGTTCGAGATTTTCGGCGTTTGCAAAAAAGGAAAATACCTCGTGCCGCGGCAATGCGATCTCAAGCGAGCCGGTGTAAATGTGTTCAGCCATCTAGTTTTTGTTCTTCAAGTATTGTTTTGGAATTTGAACTTCCGGCGACTCGGCTTGCCAGTAGATTGTCATCACCCACCAACGCTTGCCGTCGTTCAGCAGTTGAAAGCTGTTAATGCCCCGCAGGAACGGCGTCTTGTCGGATTTTGCGTGCCGCGCTTCATAAGTCGAAAAAACCTGTGCGATGTTGCCGTAAATATCGACGTGGCGAGCCTTTTCGCTCTCGTAAAACCCTTCTTTCGCGAAAAAAGGCTCGGCGCGTTTTATGTAATCGTCCGGGGCGAGCGCACTTGCGCCAACGGCTTTAGTCTGCGCATTCACACCTGTCGGGATAAGCCGTGCGTCTTTGTGAAACAGCGTGCGAAAGCGATCCCAATCGCGGGCCTGGCCGGCATCGCCTGAGATCACATCGTAAACGGCTTTCATGATCGCGTCGAGCGTCGCGACATCTTTCGGATCGGCCTCTTTCAGGCTTTGCGAAAAAATATTGACGGCGGCCAAAATTGTGAACAGAAAAATAGTAATTAATTTTTTCATTTCGTTAATACGCACCTTTTTGAGTAGAGGTTTTGTCGTTCGACGACGGCTTCGTGAGTCTCGCTTCGATTGCGTTCTCAACATCGTCCGGTAAAAGATCAAACAGGTCAAGCCCCGTGCTCACCTCGATCGCATCGATCGACGTGATGAATTTCTGCCACGGCTCATCGTCGATGCCGTCGATGTTCGGCATATCGACGGCGATGATCTGGGTCCTCGTATTGATGGCGTCGGCGCTCTGGCCGCGTGTGAAAACGACAATTACCTTCCAGCAGTTTGTCGGTACGGTAACTTTGTCCTTCAACTTCCCTCTATCGCCGTAAACGCCGGCAATCGTGTAAGTTTCGCCGCCGCGATAGACCAATGAGCGAGCGTGCGACTCGAGCCTTTCCCATGGAAACTCGTTCAAGTCGCCCTCTTGCGGAACAATATTTGTCATCAAAAAGGTCTCGCCGTTGAGTTCGGCGTCGGCAAAGCGATCTGCGCTCGGGAGCATGTGCCCGCGCTGGTAACCGCTGCCTGAATAGTCGTAGTAACGCGCTCTTTTGAAATTTCGCGGCAGCGACTTGTCGGCTTCAAAGTCAGGCCGCTCGCGCCTCTCGCCGAGATCCGTCCGCCGCGTGCGCCACGCAACCCAATTCAACGTACCGCGGCTGTTGTTGTAAGACAACACATGCGAGCGGTGAACGACGAGATAATTGTCCGCATCGTCGCCGGCCGTCGACTTCGACGGATTGCCAAACGGCAGCATCGCATCGGACCTAATGGGCTCGGTTTGTGTGACGCCAGATGAAGGATTTTCTTCTACAACTTCATGTCGACGACACGAAAGCAAAACGACCTGCAACGCGATCAGCGAAATGATAATTAACGTGTAAGAAACTCGGAAGACCATGTAACTGCTTATGAGTTTACAATCTATGCAAGCTTCGTAACCAGTCCTTTAAGTGCTTTGCGTCTTTGCGGGAAACAAAAACTGAGTCCCCCGCAAAGCCGCAAAGATCGCAAAGAAGCACTTCGCACGCCGATGCGATAGAATAATTTTGTGACGGAAAAAACGCATATCGCGGGCGTCTCGCGGGATCATCTCACCGAACTCGTGCACGAATTCGGTGAGCCGAAATATCGTGCAATACAGGTTTTTAAGGCCGTGCATCAGCGCCGTTTGCGCTCATTCGACGAGATCAGCGATCTACCGAAAAAGTTTCGCGCGCAACTAGAAGACACCGCCGTCATCTCGCGGCTCACTGTCGAATCGCGATACGTCTCGACCGACGGCACGCGGCGATACCTGATGAAAACGGACGACGGTCATCCGGTCGAGACGGTTTTTTTGCCGAGTGAGAATCGCGACACGATCTGCTTTTCTTCGCAGTCGGGCTGTCCGCTGAAGTGTGATTTTTGTCTGACGGCGCAGCTTGGTTTGCTCCGAAATCTCACGGTCGGCGAGATCGTCGAGCAGATCATCATTGTGCTAAATGATGTTTACGGCGCCCAAGGCGAGACGCCGCACGGCACGAACCTCGTCGGCATGGGAGCCGGTGAGCCGTTTTTGAATTTCGAAAACCTGATAACCGCACTTCGCATTATGTCGGACGAAGACGGCCTTTTTATTGTGCCAAATCGAGTAACGATCTCGACCGTCGGCATCGTGCCGAAGATTTACGAATTTTCAAAACTTGATGACCGCCCGCATCTTGCGATTTCACTTTCAGCCGCTAACGACGAGCTTCGCGATAAACTGATGCCGATCAACAAGCGCTGGAATCTCGACGAGTTGATGACCGCGGCGAAGGAATTTGAGGGCAGCCTGCGTCGCGGCGAACGCTTTACGTTCGAATACGTGATGCTCGGCGGCGTTAATGACGCGGACGCCGACGCAAACGAGCTCGCACATCTGCTAGATAGCTATCAACTATCGCGTGTGAAGATAAATTTGATCCCGCATAACGGAGCTGAGCAACTTGACTACAACGCATCGACTCAGGATAGGGTTACCCGATTTAAATCGATACTCGAGTCTCGCGGCTTATCGGCTTACATACGTACTCCGCGTGGCCGCGACATTTTCGCCGCGTGTGGACAATTGGCGGCTAAGGCCGCCTAAAGGGGGAAAGTGAAAAAGCTGCTTGATTTCGCGGCAGCGACTTTTTCACATTTTCACTCTTTCACTTTTAGACGTTTTATATGGAATTATTGATCCTGGGCCTTATTCTTGTTGCCTTGATGGTTTACGCCTCTACGCGCATAAAACGCAGTGCCGCACGCGCGTTCGAGGCCGAAACTATTGAGACCGATGATTTTGTTATTCAAAAGCCGGATGGTCTTTTGAACGTGATCGGCGGCGACCCAAAATTCGTTTTTGAAGCTTACTCAAAGGACTTCGGCGGAGACGGCACTGAAAACATTCGCCTTGCGACCGCAAACGTCGTCTTAAAACCCGACACATCGATCAATGACGCAGCTAATGAAATTTTAAGTTTGAACGGCAAGATAATTTATGACCGCGACGAAAAGATCAACGGAATAAATTACCGCATGATCGAACATATAGTAACTGAGCATGATGTCGATTTCCGCGTAAAATCGAAACTTACGGAGCGCGGCGGTAACGTTCTTATTTTGACTGCAAAAACGATCGCCGAAACAGCTCCAGAGTTTATGCGCAACATCGAAGCAATGTTCGACAGCTTTGAGTTAAAATAAATTTATGATGAAAGTACTTTGTAAGGCTACATTTTTCGCGAGCTCAATCTTATTCCTCGCTTCGTTTTCAAACGCGCAGTCTGTCAGCGGTTCGATCGCAAACGGCACGGTGACAAAAGGCAAAGCCGCACGTGCGACGATAGTACTGAGTATTCCCGGGGGCTTGCACGTGAATTCGAGCCGCCCCGGCAGCGAATACGCGATTCCGACAACCGTGCGCCCTTCTGCGAGCGGTGCGCGAATCGGAGCAGTCACGTATCCGCGCGGGCGGAATCGAAAATTCGGATTCTCTGAAAATGCGATCAACGTTTACGAAGGCCGCACGAGTTTTACTTTTCCTGTAACCGTGCCGGCAAATTTCAACGGCTCGACGTTGCGCGTAAATGTCACAGTTCGTTATCAAGCCTGCACGGACGAAGTTTGCTATCCGCCAAAGACAAAACGCGTAACTCTAACGGCCCGCGTCCTTTAGCGCCGGCCGATGACAGAAAGCAGACGACCGGTTTTCCCAAAATCTTGTTTTTCTCGCCGATAAGAAAAGAAAAGATCGCCGCGCTCCATTGTGCAGAACGGAGCGACGTAGATGTTTTGTTCAGCAACGCCACCCTCTGTCAGTTGATCGCAATTTGCCGCGTGAAGGTCGACATAGGCATGGCCCACGCGCGTCGGTGAGAAATATTTTTCACTTTCGCGGCCTAGATTATTCTCGAAATCTCGGATCACTTCCCGACCGATCTCATAACTCTTGCAGGTAGCTGCCGGGCCGATTGCGGCAATCATGTCACTTGGATTCGAAGCGTACGTTTCGTGCATTTCTGCAACAGCCTCTTTCACGATCGACTGCGCGGTTCCGCGCCAGCCGGCGTGAACCGCGACGAACGCGCCCGACGTCGGATCGCCGATCAAAACCGGCACGCAGTCCGCAGTTTTTACTGCTGCTAAAACCCCGCGCATGTTTGACATCACGGCGTCGGCACGTAATTCGGAATCGCCGACGTCCTCTGCGTTCGCAACAGTTCTGATCGCGTCGCCGTGGACTTGCCACGCGAGTGCAAGTTGTAAATCGCCGTCGAACAGAGCGAGAAAACGGCGGCGGTTTTCGAAGATGTTCTCCGCCGTGTCATCGTCAAAACCCGCTAGATTCAGGCTGTTATCCGGAAATGACGAAACGCCGCCAACGCGCGTCGAAAATCCGTTTACAAAACCGGCGTCTTCGAGAGCGCGGCAAACGAGCACTTTTATCCCATCTCGTTCTCGCCAATAGAAGCCGCCATTTGCTAAAGTTTCAGCATCGTCAACTGACAACTGACCACTGACAACTGACGACTGTTCTATGATCGTTTCTATCGGCATCGACATTGTTGAAGTTTATCGAATACGCGACGCCATCGCCAAAACGCCGCGATTTGCAACGCGCGTGTTCACCGGGGCCGAGCGCGATTACTGCGAATCGAAAGGCGTCGCTGCGGCCCAGAGCTACGCCGCGCGTTTTGCCGCAAAAGAAGCTTTTCTAAAAGCACTGAAAACCGGCTGGCGTGGAAAAATCTCGTGGCAAGACATCGAGGTCGTAACCGACGCCGACGGCGTTCCTAACTTAAACATCACCGGCGAAGCTGAGAAGATCTTACAAAAACTCGGCGCAACGCACGTCCATCTCTCGATCTCGCACACAACCGAGCACGCTGTCGCCGAAGTGATTTTGGAAAAAGCTTGACCCCTCATCGCGGCCACGCCCGACGAACGAAGATCATCTCGGTTGCCTGTGGGTTGCCTGTCGCCTGAGCGGTTCAGGAGTTCCCTAGCTCCCCTCCTTGCGCGGTTGGCTGGCCTACCCGGTAACGCTGGCCGCGTTCTGACAGGCTAAGCCAAGGGGTACTTTTGAAAAGTTTCCTTTGGAACGTAGGATCGCAAGTCAAATATCTTAAATACGAGGCTTGTGTTTTTTTATTCACCAGTGTTTTGTGATACGTTTGCGAAAACGGCAAAAAGGAACGCGAAGGAATCAGGTCTATTCAACATCAGTTTAGGAGGATGACCAAATGTTTGCATTGTCTGCGGGAACGGTTCGACGGAATATCTTTGTTTTTTTGACGGTGTTGGGGGTGATCACGATCATCGCGGCGGCACCGTATTATTTTGGAACACGTGCGGCAGACGGACGGACGCAGCATCTTAACTCGCCCGATGATGTGCCCGAGGGGCTCACTTCTGAGGACTGGCAGGGGATCCGTGCGGCTTACGAGGCGAACAGCGGCATTACGGCGATCGCTCAGCAGGCATATCTCAAGCCCGCCGCCGTCGGCCCCACGCAGGTGAATGACCAGTTCGGCTGGTCGGTGGCCGTCTCGGGCGATACGGTGGTCGTCGGGGCTCCCGGTGAGGACAGCAGCACTACCGGCGTCAACAGCACGGCCAACGAAAGTTCCAGCCGCTCCGGTGCGGCCTACGTCTTCACCCGCAGCGGCGGCGCGTGGACGCAGCAGGCATATCTCAAACCGGCCGCCGTCGGCACCAGCCAGGCGGATGACGAATTCGGCGTCTCGGTGGCCGTCTCGAGCGACACGGTGGTCGTCGGGGCTCGCGGTGAGGCCAGCAGCACGACGGGCGTCAACAGCACTGCCGACGAACTCGCCAGCGGTTCCGGTGCGGCGTACGTTTTCACCCGCAGCGGCGGCGCGTGGACACAGCAGGCATATCTCAAGCCCGCCGCCGTCGGCACCACGCAGGCGGTGGACTCGTTCGGCTGGTCGGTGGCCGTCTCGGGCGACACGGTGGCCATCGGGGCTCCCACTGAGGACAGCAGCACGACGGGCATCAACAGTACGGCCGACGAACTCGCCAGCAATTCCGGTGCGGCGTACGTTTTCACCCGCAACGGCGGCGTGTGGACGCAGCAGGCATATCTAAAACCCGCCGCCGTCGACACCACGCAGGCGTTTGACGAATTCGGCATCTCGGTCGCCGTCTCGGGCGACACAGTGGCCGTCGGCGCGCCTGTTGAGGACAGCAGCGCGACGGGCGTCAACAGTACGGCCAACGAACTCGCCAGCGATTCCGGTGCGGTATACGTTTTCACCCGTAGCGGCAGCGTGTGGACACAGCAGGCATATCTTAAGCCCGCCGCCGTCGGCACTTCGCAGGTGAATGACTTGTTCGGCCGGTCGTTGGCCGTCTCGGGCGACACGGCGGTCGTCGGGGCTAACGGTGAGGATAGCAGCACGACGGGCGTTAACAGTGCGGCCAACGAAAGTTCTAGCAATTCCGGCGCGGCATACGTTTTCACCCGAGACGCGGGAGCGTGGACGCAGCGGGCATATCTCAAGCCCGCCGCCGTCGGCACCACGCAGGCGTTAGACAATTTCGGCCTCTCGGTGGCCGTCTCCGGCGACACGGTGGCCGTCGGGGCTTTCGCTGAGGACAGCAGCACGACGGGAGTCAACCGTACGGCCAACGAACTCAGCAGCACCTCCGGTGCGGCTTACGTCTTCATC
This sequence comes from Pyrinomonadaceae bacterium, assembly GCA_049679945.1. Taxonomy (GTDB): domain Bacteria; phylum Acidobacteriota; class Blastocatellia; order Pyrinomonadales; family Pyrinomonadaceae; genus OLB17. Next base: position 38,938 of record JBAUGW010000041.1, read on the forward strand.
CGCAGCGGCAGCGTGTGGACACAGCAGGCTTATCTCAAGCCCGCCGCCGTCGGCACCACGCAGGCGGATGACTGGTTCGGCTGGTCAGTGGCTGTCTCGGACGACACGGTGATCGTCGGGGCTTTTCTTGAGGACAGCAGCACGACGGGAGTCAACAGCACGGCGAACGAAGGTTCTGGCGATTCCGGTGCGGCATACACGATTGCCGGCCTTGGGCGGACCGTCAGGACGGGGTTCGACTTCGACGGCGATGGCAAGACTGATGTTGGGATATTCAGAGCCGGTGCTCCAAACGGTGCCGAGTGGTGGTATCAACGTTCGGGTAATGGTCAGGTGGCTGCGCTTCAGTTCGGTCTTGGGACTGACAAGATAACGCTGGGTGACTTTACCGGTGACGGTAAGACCGACATAGCGTTCTGGAGACCCACGAGTGGCGAGTGGTTTGTCTTAAGGAGCGAGGACAGTACGTTCTTTGCGTTCCCGTTCGGCTCAAATGGCGACATACCTGCACCAGCTGATTACGATGGGGACGGACGCACCGATGCGGCTGTGTTCAGGCCGACGACGACGACGTGGTTCATCTCGAACTCCGGCGGCGGAACGTCGATCCTGAACTTTGGCCTCAATGGCGACAAGCCCGTTGTGGCTGATTACGACGGAGATGCAAAGGCCGATATCGCGATCTGGCGAGCGGGGCCTGGTGAATGGTGGGGCCTGCGCAGTACGAACGGCTCTGTGTTCGCAGTACAGTTTGGCGCAACGTCTGATAGACCGGTTCAGGGTGACTACACAGGCGACGGCAAGGCGGATATTGCCTTCTGGCGCCCAGGGAGCGGCAACTGGTTCATCATCCGCAGCGAAGACTCCTCATACTTCGCATTCCCGTTCGGCTCATCGGGCGACATACCCGTCCCGGGCGACTACGACGGCGACGGCAAGACGGACTCTGCAGTCTTTCGCTCCTCAAGCGCCACTTGGTTCCTAAACCGCTCAACGGCCGGAGTCGCCATTCAACAATTCGGCCTCGCAACCGACACGCCCATCCCCAGCGCGTTTGTGCCTTGAGGTCGGTGTTCTGTTTGGAGACGAGATACTAGCTAGGGCGCTGGTTTTGGCGGAGTTTCGTCGAGATTGAAATATCCCACGGCGACATCGTGATCGGAAAACCGCTCGACGCGATTGGCGTGGGAGCGAAACACCGCAGGGAAATCTGCATTTACGCGAAGATAACCATAGCCGGCAAGATGCCGTTTCATTGGGGCATTGACGAGAAAATGATCGAGCACCTGAGCGTTGCCATCAAAGGAATACGAGTATCGTTGATCGGCTTGTATTAAATCGACGAGTGCCGTCAGATCAGGATCGACCATGTCACCCGACGACAGCAAAACCGCGTCCTTCGCCGTCGGCTGGCCCTTAATCGTGCCGATGACATCGACCAGGCCATCACTGAATTGATAAGCGTTAAAGTCACCGACCAGAAGGATGCGTTCGTTTGGATTGGCCTTTTGTCTCTCGGCAACCCATTTCGCAAGAAACTCGGCTTGAAGACGTTTCTTCATCCTTACGTTTGGGCCGTCTTTTTCATCGTCAATGCCGCGATAGGATTTTAAATGATTCGCCACGACGGTTATGGCAAGCGGTTGATTGGTCTTTGGATCGGTGATCCGAGCCTCGATCATTATTGGAGTCCGATCGTTAAGAACGTCCTCGTTTTTTGTAACGGGATTTGTATATTTATCATCTTTGCCCAGTTGCTTAGCTACGGCTACGGAAACCCGCGAAGTTTTTACCAAAAAACCACAGTCTATACTTCGCGGATCGTTTCCCTCGAAGAGATAAGCTTCGTATTTCGGATTAGGCTTGCCGGCAGCTATAGTGTCCGCGTTGACCCGTTCGGCGAGTCGCTTTAGAACGTTCAAATTCTCGGCCTCGATAACGGCGACGATGTCAGGCAGTTGAAGGTAGTCGCGCATTGCCATCGAAATCTTTGTCAAACGCTTTTGCAGAGCTTCGGGCGTTGCGACATCTTCTTTCAAATCGGGATCGTCAACATCATCGACAAACGTCTCGATGTTTGTCGCAGCGACTGAGAATTGCCTTTCGGCCGGCTGCGGCAGAGGAACCGGTTTGAACGTATTTATCACCGTCGGTTTCGGCGAGGGATCGATAAAGATTGTGTATTTTCCCCTGCCGTAATGCATCACTCCCGTGATGCCTTTGATCTCGGTTTTCGCGGTTACATTGAGCGTTCCGGAATAATTAACGCCGCCCGTGATACCCAGCTTTGCGGCCTCAGGCCCAAGGTCTATCGCTTTCGAAACAATCTGTTCATTTGAATCGATCCTCAGCGTTTCGGGATTCTGATCGAAGATCGGCAATTTTGGAAACTCTTTCTTCCACCTATCTTTGTCGGTCGAAGATAGGTAGTCGGAAATTTCCATTCCCGGTTCGCGAAATGGACGAGGCGTGCCTTTGAGGACGCCGAAAAACACTCCGTCGGAAAAAACGATCTCGTCCTTGTGATCAATACGTCCGCCCGTCGGTGCTACAACCGTAAGTTCGGCAACCGCGACGCGCATGCCTTCGTACTTTTCGAGCTGATCGATAGTGTTCGGTTTGAAATCGTCGGAGGCAAGCGTAACAGGTTTTGGCAATTCGTTACCTTTCGATAATACCTTGAAGGTATCTCGGTCGCGACGCATTGAGACCTCGGTAATAGTCAGGTTCGATTGCTCGGTACGCAGACGAAACTCCTCGACGGTGCCGGTAACGGTGATGAGATTGCCGACGGCCGCTTCGCCCTCTGGCTCGGTTTTTGTGAAGACAAATATCCCCTCACTCGTCATCGGGTCGCTGTCGATCTTGTCATCAGGAGTTTGAATAAAGAAACCGGTTTTTGTGCGAGCGGTAACGATGCCCGTCACGCGCACGTTGTCGCGTTCACGCGGCGATGTGTTGCCGTTACTCTGGATCGCGTTGATCGGATAGTCTTTTTGCGCGACGGCGGCCGACACGCCGACAGCGACAAACGCAAAGATTAAAGTGATGCGTTTGATAACACTAATATCAATCTTCATTACAACCTGTCCCGTTTGCGCTCGATGAGTTCTTGCGTGATCTTTGGTATCTCGGTGAAAAAATTGTGACCGGTCAGATATTCGACATCGTTTACGGTCACGCGAAAGTCGCGCCACGGCGCGTTAATATTCAGCGGCGGAAAGTTTGGCACGATTATGCCGAAAACGCGCGTCGCTTTCGACGAAGCGCGCGCCACGTCGTTGTTGCCGTTTGGAATAACGAGTACGACTTTCCATGTATATTGCGGGACGACGATCCGGCCCTGAGCGATCGTACCAATGTTACCGTTAGGGCCGGTAATTATGTAGATCTCGTTGCCTTGAGCAGCCAGCGTGCGGCAATATGATTCAAACTCTTCCCACGGCCCTTGGTTGTTTGCCGCGAGCTGCGGCACGAAATTCGTCATCAGGAACGTCGCTGAATTATCAGGTATCGAACGCGTTCTATCGCCCGACGGACACATATGCCCGCGATCGTAACCGCTGCCGGAATAATCATTATCCTGCACCTGATACCAACCGGCGGGCAAAGCCGGGTCCGGACGGTAATCGTCCTGTCGCGGCGCGGTGCCGACCCAAGTGCTGTCGAGCCGCCACGCGACCCAATTCGGCGTCGCTGTCGAGCGATTGTACGAGAGCGAATACTGCGGCTTTTGCATCAGGTAATTATTTTCGTTTGCAACGCTGCCGGTTGCGTTCGACGGATTGCCGAAGATCAATGGATCGTCGTTCGCGGGCGGGGCGTTGATCGTCAGGAACACCTGAACGGGCGCCACGCGGCCCTGAAGATCCACCGCCGCACCGGCGATCGGCGCAAAGCCGCCCGGCGTACCAGCGGCAACCGTTGCTAAAAATGAAAAGATGTTATCGCCCGCCGTCACGTCGCCATTAGTGCCGTCGTCGTAAAACTGCTGGCTCGATGCTCCGCCAATCGAAGACAGATTTGCGGCGACCGTGATGAATGTGCTTGGCGGGGTAGTTGCCGGAATCACCGTCACCGTTAGCAGTGTGTTCGCCGACGGTGCGACCGTCGTTGGATTCGCATTCATCGCGGCAAACAGCGTTGTCCCGCCGCCGCTGCATGTCACCGGAGTAGTCGAGGCATTGCGCGGCTGTGACGGAATGAAGGTAGCAAAATCATTCGCGTTATTGTCCGTGTCCTGACAACCGTTCACTAGGCGTGCTTTGCTGTTGTCGGTGGCATCGACCGGATGAGCGGTCGTGGCCGTGCCCTCATTAAAACCGTTCGTCACCGTTCCCCAAGCAACCGAATCGATGATCGCACCCGTGTTACTCGCGCCTTGCCTGATGGCTAGACCGCCATTAGTTCCGCTCATCGAGCACTGGCATGCGGTCGGATCGTATGTGAGATTTGGCGTGACTGTGCCGTCGTAACTCGTCGCTGCAACGAGATAAAAACCACCCCCGGGAATGATCGTGCTCGTCGTCCAAACAGCGAATGGGGTAGCGACATCTGACGTGCCGTTCTGCGAACGATACACAAGACGGTAACCGTTCAGATCGACCGGATTTGAGCTTGTGTTATGAATCTCAACAAACTCGTCGTTAAAATTCGGCGTCACCCGACCGGTCTGAAATTGACTTATAACAAGATGGGGCGAGACGATCGGAGCCTCGGCTATTTGCTTTTCATTTTGAGCGGATGTACCACCGACATAAATGAACGCCGTCGAGACAAAACAGACCACCGTTAAGACTAAGAGAAACTTCTTCATCGAATTTCGCAGTACTGCAACAGTGGGATAGGTAAAAAGCAGACGTGTGCTAATTTTTTACCACAATTCGATGCCGAAAGGAATTTGAATGGCTGTCTGTGAAAACAAGGATTTGGCGGTTTCTTTGCGATCTTGGCGTCTTTGCGTGAGATCTTTTTTTGTTTCACGCAAAGCCGCAAAAGAACGCAAATAAGAGCAAAACGCTCTTTATCTAACAGGACGCGGATATACGACGGGGCTTTTGTTGCCGTCCTTGTCGACGGACCGCACGCCAAAGAAATAATTGTCCTTCGACATTGCTTTGGCTGTGTAGGTTGTTACGTTGCCGACAAACGTGCCGCCTGTCCACTCGGCAGCCGTCGTATCGCGCCAGACGACCTCGTAACCGGCGATGGTCGCGTCAGAGTTTGCATCCCACTTTAGATCGGTGTCGTTTGTCAGGCGGCCGGTGACGATGCCGACATTTTTCGGTTTTGCCGGCGCGTTTGCGAGCGAAGCGAGAGCGACGAGATTGACGCGAGCAACATTCGCCGTGTATTCAAAGTCGACGAATTCAGGCGTGTCGCCGTAAAAAACTCCGTTCTCGGTGCGCACATTTTGATGCTGATGCGTGTAATCTTCGTCAGACTCGGTAAAGCGAATCGCCGCAAAACCACGTTCGACAAACGGAATGTGGTCACCGCCACGTCCGTAACGGTCACGTCGATAGATCAGCCACGCGCCAAAGTTTTTTAGATAACGATCTGACTGTTCTTTTATGTACCTCGCAAGCTGGCGCGACGAGCTGTCGTTTTCGCCGCCGACGCTGCGGCGCGTTGCGGCCTCTTGCTCGGTCTCGTTTGACGGAACGCCTTCGCTAAAGACGCGCACCTGACTCGCATTCTTCAAGTCCTTCCGTCGCTTAGCTTCCAGGTCAGACACCCGTCCGGCAAGCGCGCGCCGTCCGGCACGCGCGCGACGACGAACTCCTCCGACGATGTCGTTTGTAAACATGGCCTCGATGTTTGTCTTTGCTTTTTTTGCTTCTTCGGCATAATACGCGGAGCCGAGCAAACCCTGCTCCTCGCCCGGAACGGCCATAAAAACAATAGTCGCGTCAAATTTTCGCTTTGACATCACGCGAGCCAGCTCGATCGAAACCGCCGTGCCTGACGCGTCGTCATTCGCACCCGGAGCGTCACATTTTGCATCGGTCGGCGATGTGCACATCGAATCGTAATGCCCCGAAACCACGTAAACGCGGGACGGATCGGTCGTGCCTTTTAAGATCGCAAACACATTCGTGAGCGTCGTCGGCTCTGGGATTCGGCTCGCTTTCGGCTGCACAAACGACTGCTTTTGAACGTCGAGACAGCCGCCGCACTCACTGCTGATCCGTTGAAACTCGGCGTAGATCCAATCTCTCGCCGCGCCGATGCCGCGGGTCGGATTGTCCTGCTCACTCAACGTGTTCCGCGTACCAAACGAGACGAGCTTGCGAATCGTCGCCTCGATATTCTTCACCGAGACCTCTTTGACCATTTTTGCGATCTCAGGATTCGGCCTTTGCGAGCTACGGCTTTGAGTTTGGCCGAAACCGTCCGCGACGAAAATCAGGCCAAGAATGGCGGTCATGGTTGCTAAATGTTTCATCATTAGATTTTTATACCGATTTGCAATAGAATCTACAGCCAAATTAACCAAAAACGCAAATCTGGAGGTTTTTATGAAAGCGTTAGTTTTTATTTTGTTGGTAGCTTCAATCTCCTATCCACAGCATGGGCAGGGCCACGGCTCAAAAGGGCCGGAGGAGACAAAGCGAGGCGTCTGGCTCGAAGATGGTCTTGGCTATGTCGATCATCCGGTTTCGACCAAAAGCGCAGAGGCACAAAAGTTCTTTAATCAGAGCCTTGCGTATCTCTACGCGTTCAATCACGAGGAAGGCATCGCGTCGTTCAAGCGAGCCGCCGAACTCGACCCGAACCTTGCGATGGCGTATTGGGGAATGGCGCTAGGCTTGGGCGCAAATTATAACGACCCTGCAAACGCCGAGCGTTTCGCCGAAGCATACGGAAATATGCAAAAGGCCGTTTCGCTGGCGCAGAAAGCGACGCCGGCCGAACAGGCTTACATCAACGCTCTCGCGAAACGGTATTCCGCTGACCCGAAGGCAGACCCGAAAAAACTCGCCGCCGATTACAAGGCAGCGATGGCCGACCTGGCAAGATCGTATCCCGACGATCTCGATGCTGTGACTCTTTACGCCGAAAGCATGATGAACCTGCGACCGTGGCAACTCTGGTCGCTCGACGGCAAACCGGCCGAGGGCACGCTCGAAATCATCGCCGTCCTGGAAAGCGTGTTGAAACGAAATCCGAATCACACCGGGGCAAATCACTATTACATCCATGCCGTCGAAGCGTCGCCAAACCCCGAACGCGGCCTCGCTGCGGCCATGCGGCTCGGCGACCTGGCTCGCAAAGCCGGCCATCTTGTTCACATGCCTTCGCATATCTATTTGCGGACCGGCGATTGGGAAGCGGCCGTTAGGAGCAACGATCTCGCCATCGAAGCAGACCGGAATTACCAGTTAAAAAGCGGTAATCGCGGACTGTATATGATGATGTATTACAACCACAACATCCACATGCTCGCGTCGTCCCACGCCGCCAATGGCAATTACGCCGGCGCTATTCAGGCCGCTAACGACCTCGCGGTCAACGTCGGCCCGAACGTTAAGGCGATGGCGATGCTCGAGATGTTCATGCCGTACCCGATCATTGCGAATGTGCGCTTTTCTAAATGGGACGAGGTGCTCGCGTATCCAAAACCGGCCGAGCATATGTTGATCACCATCGCGCACTGGCACTTTTCACGCGGAATGGCGTTCGCCGATAAAGGCAAAACGGCCGACGCTGAAAAGGAACTTGTAGCGTTGCGAGAGACTGCCGCAAAGATCCCCGCGACCGCCGCATTGTTCACTACGCCGGTCAGCGTCGCGTTGAAGGTCGCCGACGAACTTCTCGCCGGACAAATTGCTCTCGCCAAAGGCGATCGAAAATCTGCTATTGATCTTTTACGTGCGGCAGCGGCGTCCGAAGCAAAAGTGAATTATGCGGAGCCGCCGGATTGGGACCTGCCGGTTCGTGAATGGCTCGGTCGAGCTCTGTTGAGGGACGGACAATACGCGGAGGCGGAAAAGGTTTACCGTGAAGAGATCGCACGCGTTCCGCGCAATGGCCGCGCGCTGTTCGGTCTGGCCGAAGCGCTTCGTAAGCAAGGAAAAACCTCATCGGCCGGGTTTGTCCAGCGCGAGTTCGAGCGGACATGGGCCGGAGCGGATACTAAGCTTGACGTAGAAAAACTCTACAAATAGTCACCGGTCAAGCATATCGAATGCCTGCAGCCGGCTGCCGTCTGCGGAATAAAGCAGTCCTACTCCTTCGTCAGTCGTAAATCGCGCGTCGGGCTCTGAAACCAAAGCGTATCTGGCGTCGCGGCCGGTGTGTACGTTGACGCCGACGAGACCTTTTTTGTCGAAGGGCTTTCCGAGCTCTGTGTAGAAATACATGTGATTTGAACGAAGCTCTGCGAGACGCTCGCGCCTAAGCAGATAACCCGAAAGTTTCTCCATCTGCCGCGCAGGATCGAGTCTGTCGAAGACGCTCTCCTGCACACCGTTGCGCGACGGAGCCACTCGGCCAAGCAAATTCACGCCCGGCCGTTGTATTTGCAATCCGGGCAATCCAGATCCGCCGCCCGGCAGATTCGACATCCGCGCGATTGAGCCATAGGTGTAGATGCGGCGCGTGACATAATTTCGCGCTGAGTTTGACGCAAGCGTCGTCAGATCGAACGAGCCAAACCGTGATCTCAAGCCCGACCAACGCAGCGAATTTGCTGCACCGGCAAAGCCGATCCCCGTTGTCACAAGACCGCCGTAGCGAAAATATAACGCCGCCGCACGCAACGCGACGCCGGCAATGGTGCGAAACACGCCGCGGCCCGGCGCCGTGTGACGAACGCGCCAAAATTCCGCCCGTTTCTGATCGCGAAAATCGAACGCCGCAATTTCGTTTCGCCCGCCGACGACGGCGTTGCCGCGTTCGTTGATCACGACGAATTGCGCGTTGTCGATCTTATGTTCTCGCTTTGCCGTGCGTTTGCCGTTGCTGGCATCGAGCGTGATCAGATCGTCTTTGTCGGCAATAATAATCGTGCCGGCGTCGGCGAACACAAAGTTCGTTAGCCCTTTGTCCGCACCTTTGTATCGCCAAATCGTCTTGCCGTTCGCCGTGTCGATAGCCGAAATGCCGTACGGCCCTTTCGAAACGACTTCGCCGTCCTTTAGCCGCGTAAACTGCCCGCCGGTTCGCGCAAAAAGCGTACGGCCGACAAGCAGCATCTCGGCGCAATTGCCGAGATCGTCCGATTTCCAATCGACTTCGCCCGTGCGGCGGTTCACCGCGCGGATTCGCCCTTTGCCCGACGCGTAAATGCGGGTTTCGTCAAAGATCGGATCGGCTTCGGTCAGAGCGAGGCCGTTTTCGTTGATCCTAAATTTTTCACGCTCCTTTTCCTTGCCGGTCCGGGCGTCGTAGCTGGTCGCGCCGTCGTAAAAGAGAAAAAGCCGTCCGTCGAGCAGTAGCGGCGCACGATAATTGTCGAGCGTGTGATCTACGTCGTCGTTTGTCTCGCCAAATTGCGCGGGCATCATCTCGATCGAGTCGTCTAATTCGCGCTTCCAGACTTCGTCGCCCGTCGAAAGCTGTAGAACGTAAACAGTCGGTTTGCGTTTGAATGTCTCGCCTGCGCTCCCGCGAGGATCTTTTACAAGAACGACTGCAATCAGGTCGCTCGCAGGGTCAACGGCGAGCTGCATCACATCGCCCTTTACCTTTTCACTCTGCCAAACGTTGCCGCCCGTGAGCAGATCGATCGCCTCGAGCCGTGATTTGCTTCCCAAATCCTGTGAAAAAAGAATCAGATCGGTGTCGGGAATCGGCGTGACGGCAGTCTCGTTAATTTTACCGGTCGAGCGTCGCCATACCCTCGTGCCCGTCTGTCCGTCCAATCCGTAAAGGCTCTTTTCGGTGCCGACAAGGACGACGCCAAAATCGGTCGTCTGGTAAAAACGTATTTTCGAATCGAGATTTGATTGCCACGCAGGTTGGGAAAAGGAGTAGGTCGCGAAACACAAAACACACAAAAGCAAAACTGCTACTTTCATGTGTTTAGTTTAACTTAATCGACGATATACGCGGAAGTTATTGAATGCGGTAGGCCTTATCCTTCCAGACCACGACGACTGTGCCGCCAAGCGTTTCGGCGATCGAGCGAAGCCCGCTGTCGAGATTTTTGTAGGCGTCGGTGCCGCGACGGACGTTTGTCGTGGCTTGGCCGCGATATGCCGTGTCGTACCACGCTCCGCTGCGGTTTGTAAACTTCTTGCCGCCGGCCGTGCGTGTCACCGGCATTTCGGAAGTTTGGGTGTTTATCTGAGATTGCGACTGCACAGGCCCGCTGCGTGTTGGCCCCGCGTCTTTTTTCTTAGCCGTTGCGACGTTGCCGCTCGCACGACGATCTTCCGTCTCTTGGCGAGCGCCGCCAAGCAACACGTTTTCGTCTTTTGCTTCTTTGTCGTCACTCTTTAATTTTTCACGATCCCTCTCTGCAGCGGGTTGGTCCACCGGCGGCGCCGCTGGGGCAGGTTTTGGCTCCGTAACTATGCCGTCCATCATCGCCGGCTTGTCGGCATCTCGCCGCGTCATGGGCAAACTATCAATAGAGCGATCAGTAACAGAATCGGCTGGTGCTCCGGCAACAGCAGAATTTGCACTCGCAGTTGAAGCATTGGTTGCGGCTGCGTTTGCTGAGGTATTAGCGGCGGTCGAAGCTGCGTTTGAATTCGCGATCTGTTCGTTTGCCTCGATGCCCGCGGACGGCCCGCCTTTTTGCATCTCGGTATCGGACTGCGAAACCATCGCGGTCTCGGACTGCTGATTTCGCAATACGAGATAGCCGAGCACGCCGCTGAATGTGAGCACGAGTGCTCCCATCGCGAGTGCGAGGTTCGGGGTTCGGAACAGGTTGAAAACCCAAGGCGACGTTTCGGCGACCTGCGATACAGAAGAAGCGGCTTCATCAGCCGCCGAAACCGCCGCTGTGTTCATTGTGATTGCCTGGACGAGCATCTTCCGACATCGGTCGCAATCGGCAAGATGCCGCGTGTATAGCGGTTTGGAACGCTCAGGCAACGCGCCATCGGCAAACGCAGAAATAACGTCGGCGTCGAGATGCTCGCCGTCTGCGGCGACAGTTGTCCCACTTCGCGCTCGCCGCAAGATAGCGTCAATTTCTTTGTCGAATTCCAGTTCCATCAGATCAACTAGCCACAGAGTTCACAGAGAACTCCGAGAAAAAGTCATTTTCAGTTTCCAAATAAATCATCATTAAAATTAAATCAATTTTTTCTTTCATCTCTGCGATCTCTGTGTTCTCTGTGGCTCCTTCCGCCATTCTTTGAACGCCTCAAAACCACAAATCTTGCACCAGCACGGCCAAGGTCAACACCGCGAACATCGTCTCGAGATTTACGCCGAGGCCCGCGGCGGTCTCGCTAAGATGTTTTTTTACTTCACTTTCCGTCCAGCCGTGACGCGATTTTAACTCGCGCTCAACGCCTTTCCGGATGTCAGCCTGCACACGCGTCAGTTTGCGACTCGCCGTCGCCTCGTGATAGCCGAAGGTCGCCGCGATGTCCTTTAATTTCAGATCGTCAAAATAATATAGCTTTAGGATCAGGCGGTCCTCGGCGTCGAGCGAGGCGATCGCGGCACTCAACGCCTCGGTAACATCACCGGACGCCTGGCCCTCGCTAAACAGATCCTCGGGATTCGCAGTGTGCGACGGCGAATGATTATTGCCGCTAAGCGCGGCTTCGCTGGCGAGATTCTCGAACTCGCGATCTTCCTCGATCTGAACGAATTTCGAGACTTTACGAAACTGATCAACCGCAAGCTGCGAAACGACCGCACGTAGCCAGCCTGCGAGTGAGCCGCGCCCCGAATAATAAGCCAATTTACTTTTCTTATTGCCGTCGGCGTCGGTTCGCAGGCCGTAAAGCTCGGCCCAGATCGAACTTGCCAGATCTTCCGCGTCCTCTGTGTTTGACGAGATCTTTCTCGCCGCGCTCTTTACCGTCGAGTCAAAATTTGCAACCAGATGTTCCCACGCACTCTCGTCGCCGCGTTCGCAGGCGATGATCAGACAAAGGTCGTCGGCCCGGATGTCGTCGATAAACTCTTTGATCTCAGCGTGTTCCGGCGCGTGCTCACCCGTGAAAAGATATTTTAAAACCGCCGCATCTATGCGCGCGACGATATTCGCGGCCGTCGCCCCGCGAGCATTCTCGGCACGCGAGATCAGGTGAGCAACCGCTTCGTCGATCGTGGCTCTATATTTTTCTGCGACCGGACTCATCAAAAGATTGACACGATTTTAGCACTGTTTTGATGTAAGCTGGAACGAATCAAGTTGTTTGGCGTCTAATACTCCAGATTCGATTAATCATGCTTCGATTGTTGCTAATTTCTATCTTTGTTTGTCTTTCTTTGAGTGTGACGTCACTATCGCAGAGCAAACAAAGAACGAAGGAAAAATCAAAGCCTGTGGCCATAGGTTGCGACCATTGCGTCTTGCCAATTTATTCGCCAAAGCCAGTATATCCCGCCATCGCTAAAGCAGTTAGAGCATCTGGGCCTGTTTCAGTCTCGATTAAAATCAACAAAAAAGGTCATGTTTATTGGGCAAGGGCTGTCTCCGGACATTTGTTTTTACGAGCTGCGGCAGAAAAAGCAGCAAAACAAAACAGGTATGCAATAATCTATCCCAACGGCAAACCGGTTAACCTAAATTTGACCATTGTCTACAATTTTGTCCTCTAAATTAACGCTCTGATCTCACTTCAAATGCTTCCGCAAAAACGACACGATCTTGCAACCGTCGTAATAGACCCACGGTTTTTCGTCGCTTTTAGGCGACCCGAACATGATTAATTGAAAGAATTACCGAATATTATTCACAAGATGATAAAATTTACTTGCTATGGAAATCACCGTTTCGATACCGGATAGTTTCGTACCGCCGTCGATGGCTGACGATGAAGTTTCGCGTGAAATGCTCGAGGCATATGCGATTGAGAATTATCGTCAGGAAAAGATGAGTTTGGGTCGAATCGCGGAATTGCTTGCTCTGTCGATTGACGAGGCAAATGCTTTTCTAAAGAGTCATGGCGTACCTCTTAATTATACTGAAGAAGACCTTGAGGCAGACCGTCGCGCAGTAGAAATGTTTCTTTCCAAAGTTAAATGATAACCGTCTCCGATACCAGCCCGGTTCACTATTTAATACTGATTGGACAGGCAGACCTCCTGCCAAAAATATTTAGCAAAGTTCTGATTCCTGAGCCCGTTGCGATTGAAATGAAGCATTCAAATGCGCCGGTTAGAGTCAGAGAATGGATAGCGTCTCCGCCCGACTGGGCGAGTATCCAAAAACCAAAACATGAATATCTGCCAAAAAGAAGTGGTCTCGGAATCGGCGAAATCGCAGCGATCGCACTTGCAATCGAAGAAAATGCCGATGCTGTTCTAATGGATGATCGTGCGGGAATCCTTGAGGGGCGAAACGCTAATCTGACCGTTCTCACAACTTTCGCCGTTTTTGAGATTGCCGCAATGAGAAATTTGATTGATTTCGAAGAGATGTTGAACTTACTTTCCAAAACTACGTTTCGGATGCCGCCCGCAACCATCGTCGCCGATTACCTTCGGCGCAACGCAGAACGAAAAGCTACTTAGACTACTTCAAATGCTTCCGCAAATACGACACGATCTTGTAGCCGTCGTAGTAAACCCACGGTTTTTCGCCGAGCGTGTAGTGGCCGCAGGGAATCGTGACTTCACTGTGCGGTATCTTGCGGCGGCGAAGCTCCTTGAAAACATCTTTTGAAAGATCGACCGGGAAGCTGAGATCGTAACGTGTGTAGATGTAACGCTGCGGGCGCTCGGGCAAAGATGCGAGCCGGTCCATGTAGGCCATCGGCGAGACCGGCAACCAATATTCGCGCAGCTCGTCGAGCGTGATGTTCTCACCAAATCCCTCGCGAACGTGATAGGTCGAAAGGCCGTGCCAAACGACGTCGGCCATGTAACCCGAGACGTGATTAAACACCGCCGCGTCGATTTGCGGGTCGTGCACAAACGCTAAAAACGCAACGCACGAACCTATGCTCGTGCCGACGATGCCGATCTTCTCGTAGCCTTGTTGTTTGAGCCAATGAATGGCGGAGCGCGCATCCAGCACGGCCTGTCTGATCGATTGCAGCGAACGCCCGACATTCGGAGCAACGAGGTGATCGGCACGTTCAAGCTCGGGCGGCATCCGCTCTTCGTGATACGGCATTGTCAAACGCAGAGCCGATAAACCCACTCGATTGAATACTTTACAGAGATCGAAATATGTTCCGGTCTTTGCGTTCCAGTGCGGCAAAACAATGACAGCGGCTCGTTTGTCCGCGTGAGGAAAGTACGCGGCGACGGCAGTGTTGTTTACCGGAGAGATCGTCTCAAGCGAACTTTGCCATGAAAGTATCGGCACCTCGACCTGCTTTACCTCGGACCTCAGCTCGGCAGCACTAAGCGAACCTGTCGACGGGTAAAGTCGTGTCTCAAGTTTGAATTCCGGCTCGGTCGTTAACGCAAAAAACTCGTCGCTATTTGCAACAACGCGTTTTGAGAACTCGGTCAACGCTTTTCGCGGATCGCTGCCGTTTGTATTAACATCGACAAACTCCGTGCCCCACGCAAAGTCCTGCGGCTTGCGATTGTCATTGAGCAACGCCAATTTGCGTTCGCGATTGTGAAAATAATTCTTCAGCATAAAATAAATTCACCGCAGATGAACGCAGATTAACACAGATAAGGTTTCTACTATTTTATCCGCGTGTATCTGCGTTTATCTGCGGTTAAATTTCTTCTCAGGCCGCAGCCGATTTTGCTTTCTGCACGATCTTTTCGTAAAAGGCGATGTATTGGGGAATGATCTTCTCGGTCGAATAACGCTGCACGGCAAGCTCGCGGCCGCGCTCACCAAACGAGCGGCGTAAATCTTCGTCTCGCAATAGCTTAAGCGTATCAGCAACCATCTTGTCCACGTCGCCGATGTCGCTCAAAAAGCCGCTTTCGCCGTCAGTTACGACTTCTGGAATGCCGCCGATTCGCGTCGCGACGACCGGCGCTTCGCACGCCAGCGCTTCGAGAGCTGCGAGGCCGAATGACTCTAATTCCGACGGCAGCAGAAATACGTCTGCGACGCCGAGATAGTCGGCAATGTTCGCCTGTTTGCCGACGTAACTGATGTTGCCGTTCATCCCAAGCTGCTCGCCGTGATAACGCACGGCTGAAAGTTCAGGCCCATCGCCGACCATTACGAGTCGCGCGTCCTGGCCCGCGTTGCGTACCTTTGCAAGTATCTCTACGCAATCGACGGGACGCTTTACGGCGCGAAAATTTGAAACGTGAACCAGCAAACGCTCGCCATTCGGGGCGAGTTCGCGACGGAGCGGCGAGTCATCAAGGCGTTTGTAATGCTTTTCGCAGATAAAATTTGGAATGACCTCGATGTCGTCAAAATCGAACGTCTCGATCGTCGCCTGTTTCAAAAATTTTGACACGGCGGTAACGCCGTCCGATTGCTGCAGGCCGTAGCGCGTGATCGGCAAATACGATCTGTCGGCCCCGACGAGCGTTATGTCCGTGCCGTGAAGCGTCGTAATTACGGGCACATATCGTTTTTGCTTGATAGACTCGCGCGCCAAGATCGCCGAGATCGAATGCGGTATCGCATAATGCACGTGCAGCAGATCGAGCTGCTCGGCACGCGCAACCGTCGCCATCTTTGTCGCTAAAGCCAAATCGTACGGCTGATGTTCGAAGAGCGGATACGACATCATTTCGACCTCGTGAAAGTGAATCCGCTCATTCAACTCGGTGAGGCGCGTCGGCAAAACCGACGAGATAAAATGCACGTTATGCCCGCGCTCGGCTAGATCGCGTCCCAATTCTGAGCCGACGATGCCGCTGCCGCCGTATGTTGGATAAACTGTGATGCCGATGTTCATGCGAATCCCTCAACCAAAACTTCTTTGTAACATCCGCAAGAGAGTACCGGCGAGCAATACCAAAACCGACAGGCACGCCCTTGGTTGCTCCGCTGTCTGTGCCCTTGCGCATGATGACGATCTTATAGCCGAGCAGAAAGAAATGGAATAAGCTCTCACCGTTTCAGCTCTTCGAGCGAAAAATTGTATTCGATAAAAGTCTTATTCCCGTTCTGCTTCACCCAATTAAAATGCTCGAAGGCTTCCGCTCTTTTATTTTCGGACAAAAGTATTTCACCGATGTAGGCGTGAGCTTCGGTTTGCGTATCGTTGTCATTGGCAAGCGAGAGCAGCTCCTCGGCGGTCAACTGTCCGTCGAAG
Organism: Pyrinomonadaceae bacterium; assembly: GCA_049679945.1. Classification (GTDB taxonomy): domain Bacteria; phylum Acidobacteriota; class Blastocatellia; order Pyrinomonadales; family Pyrinomonadaceae; genus OLB17. Next base: position 55,275 of record JBAUGW010000041.1, read on the forward strand.
TATTTTAATATCTGAGTACTCCAGGCGCCCGGTTTGAGCAGCCTGAGCCAGTCTCTTAGAAAAGTGTCGGCGCCGGTGGTATTGCCGGTCTTGCGGAGTCCGAGATACCCGATCATGATCCCGTATGGGGCGGCGTCTCCCTTAAGCCCGTTTCGTTTGAGATAAGTCACAGTGTCGCGGTAAGCACTTTCGCCGTCGTTCTTGTAGAAATATGCCAACGCTCTCGACCGGTATATCTCGTCATTCAAATTTGGATCGAGTTCGAGCGCCTTTGTGTCGTCCTCGATCGCGAGGTGATACTTGCCAATTTCGGCATACGCGACTCCGCGATTGCAGTAGGCGGTCCCATAGTCGGGCTTTAGGCGGATCGCCGTGGTGTAGTCGGCAATAGCCCTATCGAAAAAGCGCTGCTGATGATAAACCCATCCGCGACCGTTATAGGCTTGAGGAATGTCCGGTTTTAGTTGGAGCGCCTTGTTATAGTCGGCGAGGGCTATAGCGAAGCGGCGTTTGCTGTCGTACGCGCTTCCGCGTTCGACGTAGGCTTCGGCATAGTTCGGATTTAGTTGAAGCGCTTTGTTATAGTCGGCAAGGGCCAGGTCGGAGCAGCCCTGAAAGCAACGCACTAAACCGCGGTTGTAATAAGCAAGATAGCCGTTTGAAGAATCGCCGTACAGAAGGATGGCTTTATCAAAATCTTCGAGAGCAAGCCTGTTATTACCAAGTCGCCGATACGTGAACCCGCGATTGTTGTAAAACTCCGCAACATCGGGTTTTAGTTGGATCGATTTATTAAAATCGGCAAGGGCCAGCTCCAAATTGCCCGTTTCGCTAATAATGATTCCGCGAAAGTTGTAGGCGGGAGCGAAGTCGAGTCTTAGCTCGAGCGCTTTGTTAAGATCGGCCAACGCTAGATCGTTCCTGTTCTTTTTACGATAGGCGATCGCGCGATTTAAATAGGCTTCAAAAAAGGTAGGATCCAGTTGGATCACTCTCGTGAAGTTGTTGATCCTACAGTCGTAGTCAATCTCCGGGCAGGCGAGACTCGCATTGAAGGCGTTTTTTGCCTCCTGCGATTGAGCTCGACCTGAGCTCGCGAAAACGAGCATACAAACTAAAACGAGTGAAAATCGGCACTTAGCCGTAAAAAGATATTTCATATGTTTTACTTCTGACCAGTGATTTGGGTACGGGGAATCATAACAAACGGGCTTGGTGAATAGCAATATTTTTTCATTCGCGGATGCATATCCTTTTTTTCTCATCGGTTATGCCGGTTTCTTATTCCTTTTCTTCTATACGACGCCCAATGTGATCTTTGACAACAGAATACTGCCGGCAGCAAGCAGGACGACCGACAGGCAAGCCTTTGGCTGGGCGGCGGCCGGAGTTTCGGTGGTTTGCTGAGCTATGGGCTGATCGGTCGGTGTATCGGTCCCGGCGATCGCGGTCGTCGTGCCTTTTTTACGGATCAGATACACGACGCCGGTGAAATCGTCGGTGAGCAGGAACGAATTGCCGTCAAGTTTCATAATGTCGCACGGCCGGCCAATAACCTCGTCTTTTTGAAGAAAGCCGCTGATAAAATCTTGCAGCTTTTGTCCTTTGCGCATTATGACGATCTTGTAGCCGTGGCCGGTGTCCTTGTTTGTCGAGCCGTGGAGTGCGACGAGGAACGCGTCTTTTATCACTGCGGGCGAATCGGCGTCGTTGAAGAAATCAAAACCGAGCGCAGACGAGCGCGCGGGGAAATGCGCATATGGTTTTACAACGCCCGCGCAACGTCGGCGTCTTGTGAACTCAGGGTCTGCGAAGATGCGACCGTTATTCGAGTGGCAATAAGGCCAGCCGTAATCGGAGTTGCTTTTAATTGAGTAAAAGGTCTCGTCCGGACGATTGTCTCCGAGGTGGTCGCTGCCTTGATTTGTTGCAAATAGAGTTTTGCCGATCCAGCGCATGCCGACAGCGTTTCGGAGACCGCGAGCGATAATGCGCTGGCCAGTGCCGTCTGGATTCATTTCAACGATGCTAGCGCGCACTTTTTCCTTTTCAACACAGGCGTTGCAACTTGAGCCGACCGAAACATAAAGTTTTTCGTTCGCGCCAAACGCGAGCGTGCGCGTCAGATGCCAGCCGCCATATTTGTAACTCAAACCATAGTCGGGATAGGTCGCGAGCGTCTGCGGCGAGTTATCCGTTGGCTTCTCTTCGGCAAGTGTGAATTTTCGCCGCGTGACCTTATCGGTTTCGGCGAGATAGAACCAATCCTGTCCGTCAGCGTCACGGTAGAACTGGCAGCTGTTTGGATTTCTTAAATTCGTCATGTACGGAATCACTTTGCCGAATTTGCCCGTCTGGGCGTTCCACTCGTCGAGAATGTAAACCGCGCCTTTCGAGTTGTCCGTCAGGTTGAACATATCGGTGACAAAGATGCGACCGTCCGGTGATTTTGCAAAAAAGCGAACGCGCTTCAAACCTTCGGCGGCGGGAATGATCTCGAATTCGGCCGGCAGATTTAAGTTGAACGACTTGCCGTTCTTGAGCATGACTTTTTGCGGCACGAGTCGTGATTGAGCGCCAACGAAAACTGAACTCAATAGAATTGCACAACTCGTCAGTAATAACTTTGTTATATCTGCTTTCATCTGTGCTAATCTGTGGCTAAATTTTATGAAAATCGATAAATTCCGCATCGTTGAAGGATCCAAGCTCGATCTTAAAGATCGCGCGACTGATTTCACGGGCGATTATACCGACAAAAAAGACGCGGTGAAAGCTCTCGAAAAAAATGTCGAGCGGCTGCGCGAGCTGCAGGACGTTCTGTATGCGCAGGATGTTTATTCGCTGCTGATAATTTTTCAGGCGATGGACGCGGCGGGCAAAGACGGCGCGATCGAGCATGTGATGAGCGGCGTCAATCCGCAAGGCTGTCATGTCGTCTCGTTCAAACAGCCGTCGAGCGAAGAATTAGATCACGATTACTTATGGCGATGTCAAAAGGCGTTGCCCGAACGAGGCAAGATCGGCATCTTTAACCGCTCGCATTACGAAGAAGTTCTTGTCGTTCGCGTTCACAGCGGCATTTTGCAGAGCCAGCAACTACCGGCTGATGTGAAAGCCGATAAGGAAGTTTGGGGGAAGAGGTTCAAGCACATTCGCGATTGGGAAGATCACCTGTACGAAAACGGCATTCATGTGATCAAGTTTTTTCTCAACGTGTCAAAAGACGAGCAAAAGGCGCGCTTTCTGTCACGTATCGAGGAGCCGGAAAAGAACTGGAAGTTTTCGCTGGGTGACGTCAAACAGCGTAAATATTGGGACGATTATATGACGGCATATACTGAAGCAATCGACGCGACATCAACCAAAAATTCACCGTGGTATATCATTCCGGCAGACAACAAGTGGTTCACACGGCTCGCCGTTTCTGAGGTGATCGTCCAAACTCTCGAATCGCTAGATCTGCATTATCCGATCGTTACCGACACGCATCGAGCCGAACTTGCCGAGGCGAAGAAGTTGCTCGAGTCGGAATAAAGATGCACAAGCCCGCGCGTGAGCAAGGGCGATAGCCGACCGTCTGGGCGCTCATAGCCGCGTTCCTTATGAGGACCGATCTTGGGTGTGCCACCCTTGCTAACGCGCGGACTTACGCAAAAAAAGTCCCGGCATGATCACCGGGACCCATTTCGAATATTGACGCTCTGTTCAAGGGCAGGCGGCTATCTGATCGCCGTGTTGAGTGTGTGCCGGAAATGACAACGCTGATGCCGAAGAGGTCGGATGCCGCGCCGTCCGCGGCGGTCAGTTTCTGCTGCTCGCTCCAACTGATTCTGCTATCGCCAGCCGCCGTGGCCGAATGCTATAAACTCGTTGAACGGATACGGCTGATTCGTCAGATTCGTCCGTCCTGTGCCGGTCGCGGTGGCGCGAAACACGTCCAGGTTAGCGTTAGACCCTTCTATTTTTTGTCCGGTGAAGGCGATGTAGGTACCGCCGGGTGACCAGTATGCCCCCCAGTAGAATGTCCAGTTTTGAAATGCCGAGACGATCGCCTTGCGTTGTGTGCCATTCGGCTTGATCGTAAAAATAGAGCCCCCCGATGAAAAGGCGATCTTTGCACCATCCGGAGACCACTGTGGGTTTCTCGCCGAGCCGGTATAGATCCTCTGGTGCGCTCCGCCGAGCAGGTCCGCCACCGTAAGGTCGCGATCCCCGACGCGAGTGTAAATCACCTTGTTTCCTGTGGGTGCCCAGCTATGATTATTGAGATCAGCCCACAGGTCGCCGGGAGTTACCTCAACGAGAGGGAATGAAATTGCCGGCGTGGTCGGCTGCGCCGCGAGTCCGGTGATGTTCCCGTCAGCGTCGAAAACCGGAGACGCCGTGTAGATGCCGCCCTCGACAACCACTCCGCCCGACCAGCGCCGAGCCTCGAACGAGATCGTCTGATCGCCGAGGACCCAGTTCAGCGACGAGAACTGTAGCTGCAGGTCGACGTCGTAAGTGAGTTGGACCCTCGTGACGGGGTTGTTGTTCATGTTATCGTCGTCGTCGCGTATTGCGAAAAGTTCATATCTCTCGGTCCCATCTGGATTGTAGACGCCCGGCGTTTGCCGAGAGGTAAGGAACCAGCGGTGACCGCCGTGCAGCGCGATGCTCGGATTTCCTTGCGGACCGAACCCCAGCTGCCTGTTGTTGGTGGCATCGGAGTTCATCGCCCTCATAACTGCGGTGTTGTGCGTCGCACCATCCCACGGACCCACGTAGTAGATGGTCCCGCCACCGGTGTCAGTGCCCCCGCCGGCGGCTCGTTCGGAGCTCTGGGCAAGGCCGGTGGCACAGATCAGAGCGAGGGCCGCAAAAACCGCGAGATAACGAGCTGCGCTTGTTATGGTTTTCATTTGTTTATCTCCTTTAATTTTCCATTGAACTAATCTTTCGCTTTTCATTTTTTTTCTCCTTACGTTGTTCGGCTTGAAATGGCCGGCATTAAATCTTCTGTCTGTTGTAGCGAGAAACCGTTGCTGCGGAAACGACGTCGGCAAAAGTTATTGTCGTTTCCGCCGCTCACGGCTGTGGGGAAAAAAGCACTGTCAGAAATTGAAACTGGCAGTGCCTTTGGTTTCTCCCGAGCGAAGATCGCTGATTACGCTCAACTCTCCGTGGATTTTTTTATATTCCGTAAACGGTCCGAAACCGCCAGTCGAAACCAACGTGGCTTGCACTTGTCTCGAACCGTCCTCGTCCTTCGTGTAGTCCGTGATCACAATTATGTTTCCGGTCTCGACCCTGCCGTAAAGGGTTCCGAAATATTGATTGTCGCGAAAAACCACCAGCGACCAGTTGCCGCCAGTTATGCCCATTCCGCTTCCGTTGTGATTCGGGACGTTGACGTAATCCAGGGAAAGCGTCAAATAGTGGGTTTCCCATTCGCCAGAACTGTTCAGCACGAACGTATTCCCGTAACAGACGGAAGTGATCGCCTCGCATGTTCCCGGTGAGGTTTCGACACCGGTGTAAAAGCCGACGTCGATCTGCGCCTCCGCAACCCCCGCCGATAAACCAGTTACCAAAATCAACATCATCACTATTTTTGTCATTTGCTTTTTCATTTCTTTTTTCTCCTTTATTTTGTTTTTGTTTTTTTTAAGTCGGACGATCCTGAGAATCGCTTTCGACGGTTTCGATCGAGCCAGGCAACTCACCTTCAAAAACTTTCTCTTTGCCTTCGGTTTCTATCCGGTAAATCTCCATCCGGTAGTTTCCGCCGGCTTGTGAGCCGATGTCCGCTTCGTGTCGATTCGCGCAAAAATTCAACTTCTTGCTTTTTGAGCGAATCACGATCTGTTCGAAGGTTTCGGTTCGGATTGAAAGTTTTCTTCTGTTTTTCATATGTCCTGCCCTGGTCAAAAATTGTTGAAATTTCAGTCAACAGGGCGTATTATTCCGGTATCGGCAAAACAAGTCTTGAGCAAGTTTTGAGTAAGTTGTGAGCAATGCATGAGTGACTCTAAACTACTGACCGACAGGTGTTTATACGCGTTCGGTGTCTTTCGCCTCGACACCGGCAATGGTCTTTTTGTCGATGGAGAGCTAGTCAATCTTGCGCCGAAAGTTCTGCAGACGCTCACGCTTTTGGTTGAAAACCCCGGGCGCGTCATCAGTAAGGATGAATTTTTTGAGAAGATATGGGCGGATACTTTCGTCGAGGACAACGCGCTTTCATTCAATATCTCCCAGCTCAGAAAAACCCTGGCGAAATTCGACGAGCATACGAATTTTGTCGAAACAATTCCGAAACGCGGCTTCCGTTTTGTCGCTGACGTCCGGGAAATTTCGCTTGAGGAAACCGAAACGGAAATCCTGATCAATCGCCGAAGCGTCAGCGAAGTGGTTCTCGAAGAATTACCGGAAACCGCTCCTGCGATACTCTTATCCGAAAGACCGCGCGGGTCGAAAATATTTAATTTAAAAACGCTTGCTTTCGCCGCTGCGGTTTTGCTGGTCGTTTTGTCGGTGGCTTTCGTGCGCCAGTTTCGGCAAAACCGGGACTTGCGCTCGTTCGATGCGATCCGGACGGTAAAACTAACTTCCTGGGCGTCACACGGAAGCAGCGCCTACTCTCAATACAGCTCCTCGCACGACGGCGAATTGATCGCCTATTCTTCATTAAGAAACGGAATTTCCGAGAGCATTTTCGTCAAGCAGTTTAACGGCGGCGAGGAAATTCGGCTGACGAACGACGAATGGCAAAACTTCAATCCGATCTGGTCGCCCGACGACAAGCAGATCGCCTTTGTCTCTATTCGTGAATCGCAATCCGGAATTTACTCCTGTCCCTTTTTAGGAGGAGCGCCGACATTAATTAAAGTGGTCGGAGTGGGAAGGTTGTTTTTAAGTCATTGGTCGAAGGATGGCTCAACTCTCTTTTATGAATTTAACGGCAACCTTTTCCGGCTCAATGTCGCCAGCAAGGAAACCGCGCAGCTCACCGATTTTACGACGGATAAGATCGACTTCAGATATTTCGCCGTCTCCCCGGGCGAAGATCAAATTGTCTATTGCGATATAACCGACGAGTGGCGAACGGATATTTGGTTGATGGCGCTTGGCGGCGAACGAACGAGGTTGACGAATAATTATAAAGAAAGAGAGGACAGACCGTTTTGGCATCCTGACGGTCAACGAATTTTTTACACCGTTCGGCGCGACAATCAGTATCAGATCAATGCAGTTTTTATAAACGAAGGTGAGCCGGTGCAGATCAAACGGGGCGACAGCGAATATAAAATGACTGGCATTTCCGATGACGGAAAAAAGGTCTTTTATGCAAATTATGAAGATAAGTCAGACATTTGGGGAGTAAGAACCGATACGGGCGAAGAATTTCCGGTCGCAGCCGAGGGCGAATCTGAGTTTTGGATCGATCCTTCACCCGACAATAAATTCTTAGCATTTCAAGTGAACTCGCTGCCTTACGCGCCAGCTTTCTTGGGAAGATCATTGGTCAACGTGAGAGCTCTCGATGAAAAACGAATCCTTAATTCGTTTCGCGGGTACAACCCTAAATGGCTGCCCGACAGCCGGCAGATCGCTTTTCTCCGTAAACTTGAGGATCCCGCTAGCAATTACGACGGCTCGGGCTACAATCTATGGCTTTTCGACACCGTCACCGGAGCCGAAACACAACTGACGACCGAGGGTGTAAATCGTTCGGGTTATGCGTTGTTGCCTTATAACAAAACACAGGTCGCGAGTTACGGCTGGTCGGTAGATGGTAATAAGTATGTGTATCTCGATGAGGGTGGAAGCAATATCCGGCTCGGATTTTCAGACGGCGGTGAAGCCGTAAATCTGACCAACAATGATAATTCAAATCTGATCTTTTATGCTCCTGTTTGGTCGCCCGACGGAGATCGTCTCGCTTTTGTTTCCTTGCGAAAGCCGGCGTCGGACGGAGAAAAAACGGTTTGGAGTGTGTGGCTGACCGAACAGGATAACGCGCGCGAGATTTTCAAAACGTCCGAAAGCCTCCGGTTGCTCGGATGGTCGCCGGAGGGAGACCGGTTGTTTTTTGAGACGGCGCCCGCCATGAAAGCGAGTCCGACGGATGTAAAAATTCTTGAAGTTTTAATGAACGGGGACGGCAAAATCATCAATTCGTTTGAAAAGATCTCGGCGTTGAGCATGACGCTGTCCGCTGACGGAAAAAACGTCGCCTTCGCCGCGCGCCGCGACGGCAGCGATAATATTTACATTTCGCCGATCTCGACCGGCGAGATAAAAAAAATAACCGGCAATTCCAATAATAATTTTTGCTTCGGAAGTCTCAAGTGGGCGCCCGACGGAAAAACGATCTACTATGACAGACAGGAACAGATCTACACAATTTCCCGGTTCGATAATTTTAATTAGGAAAAGGAGAATTTTATGCCAAATAACTTAAAAAACTTAAGCGAGGCGGATCGAAAAAAGATCGCGGACAGGACGGAAATCTTAAAAGACACCCAGCCAAGCGACGCCGATGACGAGATCGAGGCAAGATTCGTGGGGGAAAAGTGCCCAAAGGGTACGCGCTGGGACCCGGATCTTCAAACCTGCGTTCCTGAGTAAGTAACGAAACCTGTGTTTGGCTTTTAGTCAGTCTGTTGAGAATGAAAAATTGAACCAGTTATTTTGGCGGGCGACTTCTTGCGCCTCGAGCCGTGAACCTGCGAAGCTGTAAAGTTGCTTGAGAGCGGCGTTTGAAACTAATATCGTTTTGGGTTCGTTACGTTTTGATATGTATTGTCCGGGCTGTGGAATTGAGGAACGCTCCGCAAATCAGTTTTGCCGCGCATGCGGTGCCGATATCAGACGTGTGCGTAACGCAGTCGAGTCACCCGATCAAATTACGGCGTCGGCCGTCTCGGCCCGTGATGAGATCGGCCGCGCTATTGCGACGAAGATGGGCAACATCAAAGGCGCGGCCGAGTGGTCAACGTTTGCCGAGAATGTCTTGCCCGAGATCGAAAAGTTTCTTGAGTCGCCCGAAGAAAAACGTCTTCGCAGAATTCGTGCCGGCATGGTTTTATCATCGATCGGTCTCGGCGCGGCCGGCGGTGTCGCTTTAGTGAGTGCACTCGTCTTTCAGAGAGACAACGATCTGATTTTTATTCTTGGACTTGGCGGAATCGTCTGCTTCTTTATTGGTCTAGGCATCATACTTAACGGACTTCTCTTCAGCGTTCCAAAGAAAGGCCTCGCCGACCGCTCGTCTGACGCCGACAGCCAACGCCAGCTCGATTCTCGCGGTGATACGAACGATCTTCGTCTGCCCGAAGCTCCTGCAAGTTTTTATTCATCAGTCACCGAGCCGACGACTAAACATTTGAAAGAAAAACGTTGGACAGAAAATTAAGTCGTAGAATAACGCAGATTGACGCAGATCAGAAAAATCAACAGTTCTTATCTGCGTCATCTGCGTTTATCTGCGGCTAAATCGAGTTTTGCTACTGCGCGCGGTTCTGACTTTCCGGCACGATGCGCATGATGCGGTCGTCCGTGTTTGCGGGTGAGCCGCGGCCGTCGCGGTTTGATGTTGAAAAATAGATATAGCCGTCCGGACCTTCGCCGATCTCGCGGATGCGGCCGAATGTGCCGTCAAGTAAGTTTTCTTGTTTGACGACTTTACGGCCGTCGAGCACGACGCGGATTATCCGCGTGGCGCGCAAACAGCCGAAAAAGAAATTTCCCTTAAAAGCAACGAGCTTATCTCCGTTGTAAAACGCTGCGCTCGCGGGCGCGCACGCCGGCGAATATTCGAGCAGCGGCGCTTCAAGACCGGCTTGGGTTTTGGTTCCCCAGATCGTCGGCCAACCGTAATTTTTCCCGCGATCGACGATGTTCACTTCGTCGGCACCGCTGCCGCGACCCTCGAAGCTGCTCGGCCCGTGCTCTGTCTGAAACATCAAATTCGATCCAGGCTGCCACGCGAGTCCCTGGGCGTTACGATGTCCGGTGGAGAAGATCTCACCGCGATAACCCTGGCTGCCGACAAACGGGTTGTCGCTCGGAATCGTGCCGTCGTCGTTGAGTCTTAAAGTTTTGCCGGCGAGCGACATATTGTCCTGCGCGAGATCCCAATCCGTCGCGTCGCCGACCGTGATGTAAAGTTTTTTGTCCGGACCAAAACGCGCACGCATGCCGGCGTGATTCGGCGCCGACGGCATGTCCTCAATGATGATCTTCGGCTCGGTTAGTTTATTGGCGACAAACCTGTACCGCACCACTTTGTCGCGTTTGCCGTCTCGTGCGTATGCGTAGGCGAGATAGACGAAATTGTTTTTAGCAAACTCGGGATGCAAACTGATGTCCATCAATCCGCTCTCCCCCGACGGCTCGACATCTGGAACGGTAAAAACCGGCTCGGTGCGCAGTTTACCCTTTTCGATCAAGCGAACACGTCCCGGACGCTCGGTCACCAGCATGTCACCGTTCGGCAGCCACGCAAACGCCCAGGGCACCTCGAGACCTGTCGCGACCGTTTCGACGCGAAACTTAAGATCGCCGCTCTCGGTTTCTAAAACAGCGTTTTCGCTAAGCCCGGGCGGCGCGCAGGACAAAAACGTGCATACGAAAATTAGGGCAATAGAGATCATAATTGAACGCTCCATTTTGAATAGATTCTAGCGCCAAAGCGCTAAGTTGCCATGTTCATTTTCGCTACTCTGTAATGCGCAGCGATTTTTTTGACGCGCTAACCGACGAAACCTATTGCTAATGAGGTCTGTACATGATAAAAGAATAGAAAAAACTGCTCGAAGCCGGAGAATACAACATGTTATTGCGAACACTTCCCGTCGCCGCTTTTTTGTTGATCACTTTCAACTTTTCCGTTAGGTCTCAGACGTGCTCGCCGCCTGCAATCGTCGCCAACGCAAAATCCGACAACATTTTCACAGCCGAACAGGAGATGTATCTTGGCGAAGCGATGCTTGAGCAAGTCCGTATGAATTACGGCGTCATTGACGACGAAGCGATTACGGCTCACTTGCAGAAGATCGGTGATAGGCTGATCAGACACATGCCTAACACTGGCATCAAGTTCCGGTTCATGATCGCAGATGTTCCCGATACCAACGCGTACGCATTCCCGGGCGGAATCATTATGATTACTCGTAAGATGATCAGTTTTGCCCGAAACGAAGACGAGCTAGCCTGGGTTGTTGCGCACGAACTTGGCCACGGAACGGTTCGGCACGGGGGTATCGATTGGAGCCGCGTGTTCAAGAAACTACTTAAAGTGAGTACCATCGGTGGCCGCGAGGATGTTTTTGAAAAATACCATCGTGTTATTGAACTTGAAAATACAAAAGAGGTTCGCACAAGCGCCGGTCATGAGAACGATCAGCAATTGGAAGCTGATCGAATGGGGATGTTCGCACTGGTTGCGGCGGGTTACGATGCCGGCCAGGCAAGTCAGTTTTGGATACGCCTTACGAAAGCTAAGAAAAGAAGTGGATTTTTGGAATTTTTTGGCGCGTCACGGCCGGTCGACAAGCGATTGGGTGAAATGCTAGGGCAATACAAAACGCTTCCGGAAGCCTGTCGTGAAAATAAAGGCGGAAGTGTCTCAACCGGCTTCGAAAACTGGCGAGCTAACGTGGTCGCATGGAGCAGCGTTCCTAAGTCAGAAACTGTGCCGCACGTCGTCAGCCGCCGTGAGCTGACACCGCTCCGCAGCGATATTGAACACCTGAAATTCAGCCCGAATGGCGAGTTTATCCTGTCGCAGGATTCCTCGATGATCACGGTGCTTAAGCATGATCCTCTAACAGTTTTGTTTCAAATTCCGGCTGATGACTCGCGTCCTGCTGAATTCTCAAGCGACTCGAGCGAGATCGTAACGATCACGAACAATCTCCACGTGCAAAAATGGAGTATAGCGGAAATGCGGTTGCTATCCGATCACGAAGTTCCAGTCCTTTCTGGTTACTGGCAAACACGGCTGTCACCAAACGGCGACACGTTGGCTGCCTTCCATTACAGCGGTGACTTGGTTCTCTACGACGTCAAGTCGGGAGACGAGATCTTTCGTCAAAAGGAATTTCACATCCCGTACTTCTCCGAGCTTATGATCTGGAGGCTTAGTCGTGAACTCAGCGACGAACACGAAATCACCATCATGCTGATGAAGTATTCGCCGGACGGAAAACACTTTTTGGCTGGCACGGAATTTTCTAGGCCATTTTATGGAGGGCATTCAACCTCGATAGTGATAAACATTCCAGAACGGAAAGCGATCGACGTTGGCGGCAATATCAAAAAGCTTGTTCGAACCGGTTTTGGTTTTTTGTCACCTGATAAAGTTGTCGGCAAGATCGATGATGACATAAAGAACTCGGGGATCTTCTCGTTTCCATCGGGTGAGCGCATAGAACAATTCGAACTGGGCGGAATGATGTTCAATAGGTCGGCATCCGGCGACTACCTGGTGGTTCGGCCCGTTGTTGGGGCCGCAGTTGGCGTATTTGACCTACAGCAAAAGAAATATGTGTTTGCGAGCAAGAAGTCTGCATTGGACGTTAGCCGTGACCATGTGGTTGCTGAACGAAAGAATGGCGAATTAGCTGTGTATACGATTCGGAATGAACTAATATCGACTGTTGAATTGCCCAAGAGTGAATTTGGAGAACTGCGAACGGTTTCCTTCTCAGATGATGGGAAGTGGCTTGTTGCGTCAGATAAGTCACGCGGTGCTGTCTGGAATGTACAAACCGGTGAACGTAAATTCCACTTACGTACATTCCGGGGAAGCTACATTGCCGGCGATGGCAAGATCTACGCGGATTTTCCCGCGGTGGGTGATATCCAACGTTCGATCGCGACAATAGATCTGTCGAACGGGGCAGTTTCGGCCGGCACCGGTTTTAAGGAAGGCAACCTTCGCCAGCACGGCCGATACGTTGTCATCAGGAGGCCGCTAAAGCAGGAGAACGAGAAGGAAGAAAAGCCCGGCGAGCAAAAGCTCTATACCGAGGAGGAAGCAGATAAATGGGTTGACTACAAAAAGACCTCTCTTGAGGTGCGCGATGCTCAGACAGGTGCGACGCTCTGGATCCGTGAATTTCGCAATGAGACGCCGAGGTATTACTTGAGTCGAGTTCACAACACAATGTGCCTCGTTTGGCGGCTCAAAACGCAGGCTGCTAACGATATCATAAAGCAAAGACCTGAACTCGAAGAAAAGGCCAAAATGATGAAGGATGATTCCGGCGATTACCTTATACAGATCCTGGATGCGGCAAACGGCGTTGCCAAGGGACATTTCCTGCTGGAGACAGGTAAAGGATCATTTGGCGTTCAAGATTTAACGGCGGCAGGCGATCATCTCGTCGTGAATGATGATGAGAACCGACAACTTGTCTATTCGATCTCAACGGGTGCATTGATACGCCGATTTTTCGGATCGCGAAACATCATCTCGCCGCAAAATGGGTTGATCGCAGTAGAAAATGTTTCGGGCCGATTGACAGTATACGAGGTCGCAAGCGGCCAACAGGTCGGTCGTTTTGTAATGCGAAAGCCTATCTCGGCTCTTACCTTTTCTGCAGATGGGAAACGGTTATTTTTATTGACGAGGGATCAAATTGCGTACAATATTGATGTAACGAGAATGAAACCCGCCAATTCTGCGAATTGAGATAGCATCTGACGACGATTTGAAATTATATGATGATTCAATAGCAATGGATTTCTGAGGAGCGACTGCTAAGAGTTATTCGAGGCTAAAATTACAACTAATAACCTGACGCGGATAATATAGACGAAGAAAGCCCCACGCAAAAAGCATGAGGCCCTAAGGACAAAGCGTCTTACCATAGATCTTCTTGACCTCGCTCGTACTTTTTATGTTAGCACGAACGCGTCCGCCGGCCATCTATTTCAGCTTCGAACCGAGCGCCTTGATCCAACTGTATGGTTTTTTTATAACGTTGAGGATCGGATTAGTATCGGATTTTTCTGTTTTCATCACCGGCTGCTCGACGATCTCCGATTTGTTTACGACCGGCTCATTATAGACAGAAACATTCCTGTAAGACTCGCGGTCGACAAATTTATAGGGCTTGTGCACGGCGTAGGTGATGATGACCTGTTCAGGAACAAAAGGCAGCGGCTGTACGCGAGTTTTTCGAGGCGTTCGGGTAGATTTTCGCCGAACTCGATAGTCAGCGTTTGAAAACCTCGCGGTCCTCGCACCTCTGGGATATGCGGTTTCGCGCCTAAAAAAAGGGTCTTCATCGAGCGAAGCCACCTCTATGCTCTCACCGGCAGGCGAAAGATCGATCGCCGGACTTGTCGGCCTTTGGCTTATCTCCGTAAGTCTTGCGTTATAGGTCGTTTGGTTCGTAGTGACGTATGTTATAAAGCCAATTTGCAGGAACGCTACTGCGATTATACTCAAGATAAGTTTGTGCATATTTAAACCTCTCTGTGCATCTTTATCACTGAGAAAACATTACATGCCATTAGTATACATTTCTTAAAGCAAGGTTGTAAGTCAAAAATCGTATTTTTTGTGAATAAGCAGCTTAAAGACGAAACGCCCCTTGCTGGCAATCGCTCCGCAATGCCCCGCATTTATTCAAATTAGAGCACGGGGTTTAGCGCAGCTTTGACCCGATCGCTTTTATCCAACCGAAAGGTTTCTTCAAGATCGTCTGGGTTTTTGCGATGAAAGACTTGTTATCAGTACGTGGAGATTCTTTTTGAGAGTTTAAGTCGGTTGCGGGAATCTCGCGAGTCTCGCTGGTTTTTGTCGAACTGGTCTGTTTATCGGGCTGTTGTTTATTGGGCTCAGTTTTTGCGACTGATATTACCGGTCGATCTGGAGCTAAAGAAGTTGCTGAAATTTTCTTGCCCGCGCTATTTGTGATAACGGGCCGGGTGCTTGGCCTCTTCGCAGCAAGGACAACGTGAGCATCGGCAACAAAATCGTCCTCGGGCAAAAGGTTAGCAATCTCGAGGTCGCGATCGGTATCGGATGAGATCGGCTTCACCGAGTCTACGGGGAGACTGAGCCTATTAAGCGCATATTCATACTTCCGTTCAAAGGCAACATAAACCCCGAAGCCAACTTCGAGTAAGAAAACTGCAACTGCAAACGAGATAAGGATGCGTTTTTTCATACGTTTGACAAGCGCGCTACTTTAGGTGAATCGCTCGTCGTCATTATAACTCGATAAACATTCGGAGCCAAAACTTTATGTAAAGAAAGCATTGGAATACAATTAACGAAACAGTTTTCAGGGGAGTCCCGACGCCGTCGGGACTGAGAGTTGCCAAAACGGCAAGACCCTCGAACCTGATGCGGTTAATACCGCCGGAGGAAGAAAAACAATGAATGCCAAGTTAAAAGTAAAAAGCAAAAAGTCAAAAGAAAAGATAGAGCAGACGAGCGATACAGTTCGGCTGCCGGCCTCACAAAAAATTTACGTCGAAACCCGTAGTGTCAGTAGCCCGCACGCGAGTAAGGGCTCCGCTAACGGTGAAAGTAATTCAGTTGTTCTTCGCGTACCGTTTCGCGAAATCGCGCTATCACCAAGTAAGACGATGGACGGCAATCTCGAGGAGAATCCGCCTGTTCGGGTTTACGACACAAGTGGAGTTTGGACCGATCCGGCGCAGAAACATAACGTGCGCGAAGGCTTGCCGGCGCTTCGCCGTGATTGGATAACTGCGCGCGGCGATGTCGAGGAATATGTTGGCCGCGAGATTTTACCGCAGGATGACGGTTATCTGACCAAAGGTGCGGAGGAATATGTGCGTGTCAGTAGCCCTTCGTCGAGTAAGGGCCCCGATGGTCAGGCTGCGCCCTCGCTCACGGTCGGGCTACGGACACAAACACGTCCGCCGCTTCGTGCGAAATCGGGGAACTGCGTGACGCAAATCCATTACGCCCGCAAAGGGATTATCACGCCGGAGATGGAATACATTGCGATTCGGGAAAATCTTGGACGGCAACGGAACGCGGACACTCTTGTCCGCATCGCCGAACAAAGCGACCGCTCGTCTCTTTACCACCAGCATCGCGGTGAAAGTTTTGGAGCTTCGATTCCTGAGTTTGTAACGCCCGAATTCGTGCGTGATGAGGTTGCGAGAGGTCGGGCGATTATTCCTGCCAACATCAATCATCCCGAAAGCGAACCGATGATTATCGGGCGAAATTTCCTCGTTAAAATCAATGCAAATATCGGCAATTCGGCGATTGCGTCTTCGATTGAAGAAGAAGTCGAAAAGATGCGTTGGGCGACGCTGTGGGGTGCGGATACGGTGATGGATTTGTCAACGGGCAAGAATATCCACGCCACGCGGGAATGGATTTTGCGGAATTCGCCCGTGCCAATCGGGACTGTGCCGATTTATCAGGCACTCGAAAAAGTGAACGGCAAGGCGGAGGACTTGACTTGGGAAATTTACCGCGACACGCTGATTGAGCAAGCCGAACAGGGCGTTGATTATTTCACGATTCACGCCGGAGTTCGTCTGCCGTATGTTCCGCTGACGGCGAAACGGACGACGGGAATCGTCTCACGCGGCGGCTCGATCATGGCGAAATGGTGTCTCGCCCACCACGAAGAAAGTTTTCTCTACACGCATTTCCGGGAGATTTGCGAGATTATGCGCGCCTTTGATGTTTCGTTCAGTTTGGGCGACGGTTTGCGTCCCGGTTCGATTGCCGATGCGAACGACGAAGCTCAGTTTGCCGAACTCGAAACGCTCGGCGAACTCACGAAAATCGCTTGGGAAATGGATTGCCAAACGATGATCGAAGGTCCCGGTCACGTCCCGATGCACCTCATCAAAGAGAATATGGACAAGCAGTTGGCGGTCTGCGGCGAAGCACCTTTTTACACGCTCGGACCGCTGACCACCGACATCGCACCGGGTTACGACCACATCACTTCCGGCATCGGAGCGGCGATGATCGGCTGGTTCGGCTGTGCGATGCTCTGCTATGTAACTCCAAAGGAACACTTGGGCTTGCCGAACAAACAAGATGTCAAAGAAGGCGTTATCACCTACAAACTCGCCGCCCACGCGGCAGACCTCGCCAAAGGTCATCCGGCGGCACAATACCGCGACAACGCCCTCTCAAAAGCCCGTTTCGAGTTCCGTTGGGAAGACCAATTCAACCTCGGCTTAGACCCCGAGAAAGCCAAAGAATTCCACGACGAAACCCTGCCCGCCGAAGGTGCCAAACTCGCCCACTTCTGCTCAATGTGCGGACCGCATTTCTGCTCAATGAAAATCACGCAAGATGTTAGGGAATATGCCAAAGAGCAAAATATCGAAGCCGAAAAAGCATTAGCAGTCGGAATGGCAGAAAAGGCTGCGGAGTTTAAGGCGACAGGAAGTGAGATTTATCAAGGTGGCAAAAAAGATTAAATTGATAATGACGGCTTGTGGGCAGTTTGGTTCTGCCCACGTCAACGGTTTGTGTGATAGCGGCTTCGTTGTTATTCCGAATTTGATTGCCCCGAATAGGTTGAAACAGTTGTCAATGGCTTATGATTCTGCCTTTGCCACGGCAAGACTCGGCGATGTGCGTATAGGCACAACATCGACCAGACTCAACGATTTCGTCAATCGGGGACCGGAGTTTGAAGAATTATCTGTTTGCCGCCCGCTGCTTGAAGCCTGTCGTCACGTTATCGGCCAGCCTTTTAAACTCAGTTCTATGTTGGGCAGGACATTGCATCCGAATGCTCCGGCACAAGGACTTCATATAGATTTCAAAGCTGATGAAGAAAGATTCCCGTTGGTGAGTTATATTTGGATGATTGACGAGTTTCGCAGCGACAACGGAGCTACTCAATTTTTGTCAGGCTCACATAATTGGTCAGAAATTCCACACGAATTAACGAATGATGATATGGCGGAGTATGAGAACCAAATCGTCAAGGCGTGTGGTCGGGCAGGTTCGCTAATTATGTTCAACGGTTCGGTTTTACACGGGCATTCTCCAAATAAGACCAATAACCCCCGACGCTCAATACAAGGTGCGTTTATTCCGTGTGGACATCAAGCTGAATAAGTAAAGGCGTTGAGCAGTCGGAATGGCGGAAAAGGCGAAGGAATTTGTTGAAAGTGGAAGTGAGATTTATCACGGCAATTTGCCTGATGGGGCGAAGGAACACCGGTAAATCGGAAATTCCACTATTCCTTTTTGTCCTTCAACTGATATTCATTGGCAAAAGAGATGCGTGTCGCGTCGGATGGGTGAGAACTGCGAAAAAGCATAAAGAAGAGGCTAGGATTTGGCATTCGCAAGTTTGATTTGGCAGTCCAGCTTGAGACCATTTCTGCGAGCACCTCGTTTTCGTGGGTGAGTTCCAAACCAAAGCGGTCAGCCTCAAATTCAACGTGCTGTCTGAACATATTTACCGGCGGCAGGGCAAATAGATACATAATATTCAGCACAAGAATTATTAACGGTAAAGCCGCAGGTTGACCAATGGAGCTGAACCCCAGTTGTTTAGAATATCTCCGAACTATCGTTCCGCAAATACAATCCAGAAGCCAGAAGAAAGCCAACAATATGAATGTAAGGACAAACCAACCGAGAAGATTATCATCCTTGACGAAGTGCTTTGATTCATGGGCAAAGGTTTGAATTGTCCAGTCCTCGGGGTAATTCTCAAGCAGCCCTTTGTTCAGAAGTACCAAACGCGTTGGTCCCAGCCCGGCAACGTGCGCTATCTCACACTTATCAAACGGTTCGCAGTCTTCTAAAACGACTGAACTCTTTGGTATGCCGATCTGTTCGGCAAGTCCGGATACTTTGATTTCTAATGGACTTTGTCCAAGCGGGTTGTGGCTTATTGTAAAAGGCTCGATAACCAAAAAAACAAGAAACAAAGCCGAAAAAACAGCGGCAGCCCAGAGCCACCATTTCTGCGGACTTTTGTTTATCAGCCAAAAAACAAATAGCGTTGCTAAGATTGAGAAAATAATCAGTGGTAACGATTCCAAAAGCTGACTAAGAATCCATTGCAGGATGGGCGGGCTGGTATTGTTCTCCAGTTGATTTCGTGTGGTAGTGCGAATTCGCTCTAAGGGCAATTGAATGAGCCAGTTAATTGTGAAGAAGATCGCCGCGAGTATTACAAAGGTAAGATACTTACCAAGCTTGAGAAACTTATTTGAAGTCCGCATTCGCGTTCCTAATCCGAAGATCAGGAACACTACCGCCAGCAGTAAGGTCAGCGTTTCGTTGATTCCCCAGGCAATATTGCTGACGTTATGATAGTTAACCGCTTGCTCACTCGGAGCAGGAATTACAACTGGATTGGATAACGCAGATAACGCTAAAAGATGGACAAAAATTCCAATAGAAATTATTCGCAGTCGGAGAGTCACCATTTTAACATCGGAAATTGATTGAATAGGTCCCATAGAATTACCCATCGGACTATTTATTTCGTTGGCCGAGAATTCTATTCCTTAAAAAATTACCTGATATTTCAGCTAAGGTTAGGTCGTAAATAGCTTTTGGGGAATGGCAGCGAGATGTATCACAGCAATCTGCCCGAAGGTGGCTACATTAAAACCGATTGTTCAGCTTTCTTCGCCCAAGCACCAAATATCAATCCGATGTCTCAAATATTACAGATGTCACTTGCGGTTATCGGGCTGAGGGCGGGCAATGGAGTAGATTATCTCCGGCGCAAATGAACATCAGACCAAAGAAATATTCTTTGATCTCAAATCTTTCGATGTATTCTGCCATAACTTGCCACGGTTCGTAATCGGGTTTGGGTGTGGTTGTGAAAGATAATTTGAAAAGCGTTTTTAATACCGGATTCAAAACCCTTCCAAAACGATGGCGGGAGAGTTTTGCACCGAAGGCGACAACGCGGGCGTTTTCTCGTAGATGTGGAAGGACATTTTCCAGTGCTTCCCTTGAGGCGTAGATGTCGGCGGCGGCAAACATCAACAAACCATCGAACGAGCCTGTCAGACGCACATCGAGCGCGTTGGATTCAATCACCTCGACATTTGCCCAATCGTTTATTGCCGCTCGTCTTCTAGCGCTTTTAGCCGATTCGGGACTTATCTCGACACCAATTACTTCACCCGACGCTCTGACAGCACGGACGAGATACGGAAAGCTGCCGCCTGAACCGCAACCGACATCGAGAACCCTGTCGCCGGATTTGAGATTCAATAACTCGACGGCCTTCCGCCGAACGGGTTTGATAAACGAAAAATCGAAATTCGGGAAATATCCCGTCAGACGACCAAGATACCTGACATACGGTGGCGTGTTAATTTTATTTATTTCTTTCATCGAAATGCTCCTTCAGATTTAAGTCGAAAACAACTCACTCGATTCCCAAAACGCCGTTGAGAAAAGCAACCATATTCTTCCAAACAAGATAAAAAACGATTACCACGATCGGCAATCCAAATGGAAAAGCGTTTGCCATCAGTTCGGGAATTTCAAAGTTCACTAATTTGGCGATACCGAAAGCAAGAAGCGCTTGCAGCAAAGCCAAAACAGACCCGTGAAAACCGATGGGCAGATAACGATATCGGCGTAGGTAAACGTATAAAATATTCCAAAGGCCCCACAAGTTCGGAACGACAGCCATCGGAAAAACTATTATTTTTTCAATAGAAATTGAGACATCGAAGCCGTAGCGGGCAATCGTAAAAACGATCATAATGAAGATCAGCATAATCGTCGGAATAGTAATTCCAGCCATATATGCTCGAAGATATGGATGTCTTTTCATAAATCACCTGCTTTAAAGATGTGCCAGTAAACCGAAAAATGCTTCCGGCACAAGAAAACTCAAAATTACGACAAGCACGGCGAGGGCCCAATCAAACACTGATACTGAAATTCCCGTCTGAGGTAATTTAATCTGTGTCTGATGCCACAGATCCTGTTTTAGCTCTCGCTCGCCAATCGGCTCGATGGCGGTTCTTATGATCTTGCTAAACTGTTCGTTATGACTCTCATTCATAATCTGCACCTAACTCTCTTAGTTTTGATCGCAGGAAACGCGTTGCCGTGAAGACGCGCGACTTGACAGTTCCGACCGGAATGCCGAGTGACTCAGCGATTTCCTGATACGGTATTTCTTCAACAAGTGCCAGCGTTGCCGTCAAACGAAGTTTCGGCGGCAGTTGACTAAATGCCTGCTGGATTCGCTTTCGCGTGTCATGCTGAAGGACCAAATCGGGCTGCGATTCTGGTGAAATGTTCTCCGTAAATTCCACTTCATTTCCGACACGTTTCAAGTAGTCCAGTGCGAGATTGGTGGCAATGCGCCTGGTCCAGGCCCCGAAATTGCGCGTCGGGTCGAATCGAGACCGAGAACGGTAGATGCGCCAAAAGGTTTCCACCGTGAGTTCTTCTGCCACTATCGGATTTCTGACGATTCGGAGAATCCATCCATAAACATTTTTCTGATACTGCTGAAACAACATTTCAAATGCTTCAACATCGCCTGTTGTAAATCGCTCCAGCAATTCCATTCGCTTCCCACTATACTTTACTGCCTGACGTGCAGTAAGGTTCATTTGTTCAGATTGAAGAAGAAAAAGAATTAGCAGTCGGAATGGCGGAAAAAGCGAAGGAATTTGTCGCCACGGGTAGCGAGATTTATCACGGCAATCTGCCGGAAGGTGCGAAGGGAAATCATTGAATCAAATCATGACTAAAATATTTTACTTAGCGGCAATTTTATTTTTATTTGTTGCTAACCAGACGTTTGCCCAGAGCAAAGATGATTTGCGGCAAAAAATAGAACAAATTGTTACGACCAAAAATGCCATAGTTGGCGTTTCGATTATCGGCAATGGCGGAAAAGACAAAATATCCGTCAACGGCAAAAAGCGTTTTCCGATGCAGAGCGTTTTTAAGTTCCATATTGGACTGGCGATGCTGCGCGAAATTGATAAAGGTAAATTTTCGCTAGACCAAAAGATCGAGATCAAGAAGAGCGAACTCCTGCCCGGTCTCTACAGTCCGATAAGAGACAAATACCCCGAGGGAACGTCGCTGACGATCGAGGAAATCTTGGAATACACAGTTTCGCTGAGCGACAACGTCGGCTGCGACGTTTTGCTCAAGCTGCTCGGCGGGCCCCGGGAGGTTGAAAATTTCTTTGTGAAGAATAAGTTCAAAGATATCGCGATCAAGATCAACGAAGAAACGATGCAGGGCAATAGGGATCGGCAATTTGAGAACTGGACAACGCCGAAGGCCGCGAACAATGTGCTGCAAGCATTTTTCTACAACAAGAAAAACCTGCTTTCGCAAGAAAGTCATGCGTTTGTCTGGAGAGTAATGCGGGAAACTTCAACGGGTGCAAATCGCCTTAAAGGACAATTGCCTGCGGGAACTGTTGTCGCACATAAAACGGGATGGTCAGGAACAAATAAGACAACGGGAATAACTGCGGCTGTCAACGATGTGGGAATCGTCTTTATGCCAAACGGGAAACATTTTTTCATCAGCGTGTTTGTCACCGACTCAAGAGAAGATTTCGCAACCAACGAAAAGATAATCGCCGATATTGCCAGAGCAAGTTGGGATCATTTTATAGCTAAAGCAAAATAAACTGCGGCAAAGATTGACAGTCTGAATTGCTGAGACCGCAAATGAATCCGTTTTTTTGAGAAAAAGCGGGTCGATTGCCGATAGTTGGCTGTCAGGGCAATGAAACAATATCGCTGTGCACGGGCATCCGACCAAAGTCGACCGGGAAAAACTGTTCCTTTTTTCCACCCTCACGTGTAAAATCGTAATTAGTTGTTCCCATAACTCGATTCCTTTCACTTTCACGTCTAAAGGAGCATCCGTATGAATCCCATTTTTCAGTATTTAGTTTTTACATTAATCATCAGTTTCTTTGTCTTTGCGGATTCGATCAAAGCTGCCCCCGGAGACCTCGATCTAACTTTTTCAAACGACGGGTTCACGTATGATCTTTTGGGTGCGGGTAACGTTGACGAGGCCTATGCAACGGCTATTCAACCGGACGGTAAAATTGTAGCTGTCGGAGAATCTACGATCGGCAGCCTGCGGGGTTGCAGCGTTGTTCGGTATAACGTCGACGGTTCGCTTGACAATAGTTTTGACGGCGATGGCAGAGCCTTTGCATTTCTGAACCGTGGATTTTCATGTCACGATGTAGCAATTCAAACAGACGGAAAGATTGTTGCCGTAGGTGAGAGCGGATTTTTTGGTTTAGTTCGGTTCAATTCCGACGGCTCGCTCGACACATCATTCGGTGATGGTGGCAAAGTCACCACACAGATTATTTATGGCGATCACAGTGCAAACGCGGTTGTAATTCAGACAGATGGCAAGATTGTAATAGCTGGCCGATGCGGGCACAGTTACAGCGACGTCCTTCCTGATTTCGCACTGGTCCGCTATAACCCGGATGGATCGACCGATAACTCATTCGGGCATTTAGGCCGAGTTGTAACGCGAGTTTCGAACTTTGATGACGTTGCAAACGCAGTGGCAATTCAGTCCGACGGTAAAATTGTAGCAGCTGGCTTCAGTTCCAACGCCCGCGCACAAGATGGCCCCCATTCCGATTTTGCTTTGGTCCGATATAACACGAACGGTTCCCTCGATACTTCGTTCGACGGCGACGGCATAGTAACAACTAAGGTTCTAGACCTACATGACAGTGCAAACGCAATCGTAATTCAACCTGATCACAAGATTGTCGCGGCTGGTTCCAGCTGGAACGGCAAAAGAAATGATTTTGCGTTGGTCAGATACCAAGGTAACGGCTCACTCGATCATACCTTTGATAGGGATGGCAAAGTAGTAATTTCGATTCTAAACTCCGATAACCTTGCAAATGATGTCGCCATTCAAACGGACGGCAACATTGTTTTGGCCGGTCAAACTCGTTACGACTCGAGTTACAACCGTTTTGCATTAGTCAGATACCACCCAAATGGATTTCTCGATGATTCATTCGGAGTGGGTGGCATAGTCACGACCCGGGTTTCAAGTACAACCGACATAGCAAGAGCTGTCTCGATTCAAACGGACGGTAAAATTATCGCGGCTGGCAAGAGTAATTATGATTTCGCATTAGTTCGCTACGGCACCGACGGCGCGATTGACACTTCATTTGATAGCGACGGTAAAGCTATAACCAATATCGGCGCCCAGACCTCATGGGCGCTAGCCGTGGCGATCCAAGCCGATGGAAAAATCGTCGCGGCTGCAGACATCTATACTGGTTTAGGCCGCGATTTTTCACTAGTCAGATACGACGCAAACGGCTCGCTCGATAATTCGTTCGGAAATGGTGGCGTAGTTACAACCCCGATTTTGAGTGATGATGACCGGGTAACTTCCGTTGCAGTTCAAGCTGATGGCAAGGTTGTTGCGGCTGGTTACAGTCGTATCGGCGGCTGTAGCGAATTTGCCCTGGTTCGATACAAAACCGATGGCTCGCTCGATAGTTCATTCGACGGCGACGGTAAAGTTACGACACAGGCTTTAAGCGATAGCAGCGTTGCAAACGCGGTGGCAATTCAGACAGATGGCAAAATTGTCGCGGTAGGTGCTAGTTTTGCCAGTTCGAGTTATGACTTTGCAGTAGTTAGATACAACACCGATGGGTCACTCGACTCATCATTCGGAATTGGTGGCATGGTTGCCACGCAGATTTCGACTGGTTTCGACAACGCGACCGCCGTCGCAATTCAATCTGACGGTAAGATCGTCGTGGCGGGTTACAGTTCTAGCGGTTTGTATAACGATTTTGCATTGGCACGTTACAACACAGACGGTTCACTCGATACTACATTTGACGGCGACGGAACAGTCACAACTCCGGTCTTAAATACGTCCGATCAAGCATACGCGGTTGCAATTCAATCCGACAGCAAAATTATCGCGGTTGGCGCCGCGGGTAATGGATTTTCTTCTGATGATTTTGCATTGGTCAGATATAACACGGACGGCTCTCTCGATACTTCATTCGACGGCGACGGCAAAGTCACCACTCATTTTTTTGGCGCCGACCATGCAAGAGGCGTGGCCGTGCAGACGGATGGCAAAATTGTTGTGGCCGGCAATAGCAACGGAAACAATCTTGGCGATAATTTTACATTGACTCGCTACAGCCCAGACGGTTCACTTGACAGTTTGTACGGGACAAACGGAAAAGTAACCTTTAATTTTTTTCAGAGTTCCAGCTCTATCCGGGGGATGGCTCTAGATTCATATGGCAGAGCCGTCGTCGCGGGCTGGCTCGGGGGAAATATTGCCGTCGCGAGGTTCTTGGGCGATGTAAACGCAACTGTCGAAGGACGCGTCGAGACGGCAGACGGGCACGGAATAGGAAATGTTTTGTTGAGTCTCACTGACAGTAACGGAAATACGCAAACTGCCGTGACAAGCTCATTCGGATATTTCAGATTTGATAACGTCCCGCTCGGAAATGCTGTTGTCAGTGTCACAGCAAGGAAATACGTCTTTGCCAATCCGACTCGACAAATCAAGGTTAACGGGAACATCAGCGATCTCATGTTTACAGCAATAGAGTGAACGTCTCGAATGTTCTGCCGTAGTCTCCTCTGCGCGTACAATCGAGCGTGTCTAACAATGAACAACGAGATCAAAGCTTACAATGATTCGCTTGCCGCGGATGACAAGGCGATCTGCGATCGACTGGTGAAGCTAATAGATGGCAATTTACCCGAGGCCGCGAGTCAGATCTGGCACAGGCATCCGGTTTGGTTTTTGGACGGTAATCCGATCGTCGGTTACAGCAGGCTGAAAGCAGGGATTCGTCTAATGTTTTGGAGCGGAGCGAGTTTTGACGAAGAAAAATTGCAACCTGGAACCGGTAAATTTAAAGACGCTTCTATCGTCTTTAATAACGCAAACCAGATAAATGCCGACGATCTAACGCGTTGGCTCGAAAGGTCAAAAATAATTCAGTGGAATTACAAAGATATCGTCAAACGACGCGGCGTGCTCGAACGGCTAAAGTAAAACGATGGTTTCCTTATTGATCCGCAATTTGTTCTTTACGATCTTGCAGCCCGGGGTCGTTGTTGGGTTAATGCCGTATTTAATTCTGCGATACTCGGGCCGCGAGATCGTGCCGGCAAGCTGGGGAATGACGCATTTCACGGGTACGGCACTAATGATCGTTGGCGTCATCATCGCCGGTTCGTGCATTTTGCGTTTTGCAACCGAAGGTAAGGGGACGCTTTCGCCGCTCGACCCGACGAAGCGACTCGTAAACCACGGCCTCTACAAATACTCGCGAAACCCAATGTATCTCGGCGCGATAACTGTCGTGATCGGCGAAGCGGTGTTTTGGTGGTCGCTCGCACTTGCGATCTACAGCGTTGTCGTTTTCGTTGGCTTTAATCTATTCATTATTCTGCACGAAGAACCTCGCTGCCGACGCGATTTTGGCGACGAATATGCAGAATACTGCCATCGGACTAGACGCTGGTTCTAATTCTGGACTTCACCTGACAAACGCCGAAGGAATCGGTTTATCGCTTGCGAGACCGAAGGGGCCGGCTGCCACCGAGCCCGATTGCGATCTTAGAAGCCACCAAACACCGTTGCGGTAAACGGTCGCGTCGGCTCGTCCGTCACCGTCGTAGTCACCGGACGTTGGGATGTCTCCTGCGATCCCGAACTGAAACGCGGCGAAGCCTTGCGCCGAGCGCAACTGATACCAGATGCCGTCACGAAACACAGCGATATCGGTTTTGCCGTCACCGTCGTAATCTGCCGGCACGAGTGTGTCGTTTTGCAGACCAAAATTCACAGCCGACACTTGTCCATTTGAACTATTGCGAATCCACCAGGTGTTGCTGCGGTAAATCGCAACGTCGGCAACGCCGTCGCCGTCGTAATCGCCGACAACCGGTTTGTCGCCGGTAATTCCCCACGGCACAAACGTGATGTGGCCAAGCGGATTTCCCATCGAGCCGCGATAATAAAAAACGCTCTGCGCACCGGCGCGATAAACCGCCACATCCGCTTTTCCGTCGCCGTCCCAGTCGCCTCCCGTCGGGACATCGCCCGCCAGGCCAAAATTTTCGACGCGAGTCGTCGAGTTGAAACTATTGAGGATGTAAAAATTACCATCCGATGGCCGCCACACGGCGACATCGGTTTTCAGATCGCCGTCGTAATCGGCCGGTGCCAGCACATCGGTCGAAAGTCCCCAAACCGGAACCCACAACCCCGCCGTCGAGCGAAGCAAATACCACGCGCCCGTTGAAGGGCGGAAAACCGACGGGTCCGAACGTCCGTCGCCGTCAAAATCAAACGCCGTCGGTCGCGGCACTTGAAATCCCTGCCAATCAGGGAAGCGGCTTTGGAAGAGTGAGGGCGCTAAAATCGTCGCCGAAGTGCCGTCTGCATTTCTTGTCCATGGCCGTTGGGTAAAGTCAAAAATGCAGCAGATGTAGACGACCGTTCGACCATCCGGCGAATAAGTTGGCCACATTCCGCCCTGACCTGGAAACGCCGTGCGATTCGACCCGTCCACGTTCATTGTCCAAAGCAAAGGGGGCGCACCCACCGCGTCCGGTGAGAACGTGAAGATGATTTTCGAGCCGTCGGGCGAATAAGACGGACGTTGATAAAACGGGGCGATTCCAGTCGGTGGAGAAATCGGCTGTGGGTTCGAGCCGTCGGCCCCCATCGTCCACAGGGTCGGAAGGTTACCACTTATGAAGACGATTCTCGAGCCGTCGGGCGAAAACGCAGGTTGAGAATCATCCGCCGTGTTGTTCGTGAGCCTCACTTGATTTGTGCCATCGGCGTTCATTTTATAAATCTCGCTGTTACCGTCGCGGAGACTCTGAAACACAATTGACGCGCCGTCGGGCGAGTAAAAGGGCACCGTGTCGGACGCCGTGTTGTTCGTCAAACGGACAGGATTGGAGCCGTCCGCATCCATTCGATAAATCTCCTCGTTACCGTCGCGGCTGGTAAAAAATACGATCTTTGAGCCGTCCGGCGAATAATTCGGTCCGTCGTCGAACGCTGCGTTATTCGTGATATTCGTCGAACCGGTGCCGTCAGCGTTTATCGTGAAAATATCTCCATCTCGTGACAACGCGATCTTCCCGTTTCTTACGCAATTGTTGCCCTGGCAAACTGCCAGCACGTCAAAATTAGCCGTCTGATTTGAGAGCAAACTAAAGAAAAAGCCGTTCGTGGGCGTAAAATAATACCTCAAACGAGATGGCGAAACAGTGTATTGTCCGCCTGCCGAGAGACCTGAAAACTGGTAGTTTCCAACCGCGTCGGTCGTTGTACTGGCGGTCGTCGACCCCGTCAAATTTACCGATACACCGCCCAAGGGCAAATTGTTGTAAGTAACGCGACCGGTGATGTTGAACGTGTTCGGTGCTTGAGAGACGGGTTGCCACGCGGGATGTTCATAGACTGTGTCGCAGCACTGCGGAAAAAGGATGTTATCGGCAACAATTCTCACCTGATTGGCACCGTTTGCATCCATCGTGAAAATGCCGCTGCGTCTGAAAGCGATCTTTGTTCCGTCAGGTGACCATGAAGGCTGTATCCCGCTTGTTGCTATAGTTGATTCGTTCGTGCCGTCTGCATTAATGACGGCAATGTTGTTGTCTTTAGAAAAAACTATCTTCGTGCCGTCCGGAGACCATGCCGGATCAGTGTCCGAGGATGCGGTCATCGTTAGGCGACGCTCGTTTGTGCCGTCGGCGTTGATCACCCAGATTTCACCGCTGCTTGAAAAGGCGAGTTTTGTTCCGTCAGGCGACCATGCCGGAGCAGACGGAGAAGGTTGCGTAATGGCTGTGAATTGCGCTTGTCCGGTGCCGTCGGGGTTCATCGTCCAGATTTGTGGACTTCGCTCGTAAGCGATTTTGCCTGTCGCTGACCATGAGGGATTTCTCTCAACTATACTCGTCGTATTCGTCAGATTGATCTGTCCGGTTCCGTCCGCATTAGCCACATAAATGTCATTGGGACTTTGCGTCGCGGCGAAGGCGATCTTGGTTCCGTCGGGTGACCAGGCCGGCTCGATCGCGAACTGCGTAAGCGTAGACGGCAGAGGGGTCCGGCCCGAACCGTCCGGATTGGCCGTGAAAATAACGCCTACGGGAGCAGTAGGGCCGGCGTCTCTGCTCGAAAACGCCAGCCTGCCGAGTATAAGAGGATCTTGCTCAGCGGCATTTTGAACATCGTCCGTCTTTGCCGCGACGTTAAAAAAATAAACCCCGCCGAAGACAGCCAGCAGCGCGCCAAAAAGACTCATCAAACGACGAAGTGAATAAAACTGTGAGCCATAAAACATAAGATACGCCCCAAAAATGTTGAAATCGCTTTCGCTCTATTCTAGTCTGCTTTTTGCCAAAATCACAAGCATTTCAAGATGCCCACTAAAATCTTTCAATCATAATTCGTAATTTGAAATTTGTAATTGATTTACTAAACTTCCCAGTGTGACGCCGGACGAAATCATCGAGCCACAAATCACGCAACCGACATCGCACGAGCGACAGAGTTCGAGCTGGGATATCCGCAACGCGCCGAGGAACTACGCGGCGCTGGTCGCGTATCAAGTGTTGAGCGCGGCGTTTTCGTTCGGTGCGGTTTGGCTGATCACACGGCACTTAGGCAGCGAGGGCTACGGCGGAATCGTCGCGATCATCGCCGCGTCACAGGTTGCACAGGTTTTTGTGAACTGGACGAGCACCGCGGTCGTGCGGTTCGGCGTCGATGAATTTGTCGAGACGGAAAAGATCTCGCGCACGTTTTGGGTGCGATTCGTCGTGCTCGTTGTAAATTTGTTGGCTGTCGCATTGATCTCGCGTCTGTGGTTTCCCCAGCTAGCAAATTGGCTAAAACTTTCGCCCCAAACATTTTGGCTCGTCATCGCCCACTTTGCCGTAACGGTGATTTGGATTCATGTGCAGATGAGTCTGCAAGCCGCAAAACTGCCGCGGGCGCAGGGCTTGTTGCAGATGATCGAGCGGCTGATGATCTTCGCCGGCATCTTTGCGCTGACCGCCGCGGCAAATCTAACGCCCATATTCGCGATGCTCTGCTACATCATCGCGCCGGCAGCAATGATCTTCGCCGGTTTGTTTAAGCTGCGACATTTTATAAACGCGCGTTTCGATATCGATCGCGCATTTGTGCGCAAGATTGTTGCATACTCGATTCCGCTGCTGCCGTTTTCGCTTGTCGGATATTTCTCCGGCAGTTACGTCGATGCAATTTTTGTGTCGAAATTTTTATCGACGAACGACCTCGGCATTTACGCGGTCGCAACGCAGATCAACGGAATTGCGCTTCAGTTGCCAACCCTCGCGAACACGCTACTGCTGCCGCTGTTCGTAACGTTGACCAACGAAGGGTTAAACGAAAAGATCAAGTCATACTTCACGCACGCGCTGCCGGCGATCACGCTCCTCGGCGGCCTTTCGGGAACCATGTTGTCTGCCGCCGGTTATGTTTTGATACCTGTGATCTTTGGAAGTGAGTTTGAGCAAGCCGCCGTGCCGTTGTGGATTTTGATCTCGTCATCGGTCGTCGGCTTGCCGGCGTTGTTGGGTTACGCGTCGGCGACGCATTCGAGTTCGCTGACGTATGTCGCGACGATTGCTTCGGTCTTTGCCGCCACGGCAAATATCGCGCTCAACTTCTTACTGATTCCGATCTGGGGCCTCGAGGGCTGCGCGTGGGCAACGCTCTCGGCGATCTTGATCAGCACAATAATTTTTGCAACGATGCTGAAACGCAAAATCCAACTGCCGCCGTCATGGAGCTTCTTTGCAATTTTACCTAATCTCGCAGCGACGATCACTCTTTCGCTGACACACAACATC
The DNA here is from genome assembly GCA_049679945.1 of Pyrinomonadaceae bacterium. Lineage (GTDB taxonomy): Bacteria > Acidobacteriota > Blastocatellia > Pyrinomonadales > Pyrinomonadaceae > OLB17. The sequence goes on from JBAUGW010000041.1 coordinate 86,169, forward strand.
TATTTTGCGATCACGATTGGCATAACTCTCACTGCACTTTTTTTGTTGTTGAAGAGAAGGTCATTTACGAGCGGCCTAAGTGTTATTATGAGGTCGTATAAATAAAATGTCCGCGAATTTACCCGCCAGCCCGATCACCCGAACACACAATGTAACGGTCTTTGACACGATCAATGTCAGCGATATTGTGCGGCTTTACCGCGAGCAGGAACAGATTGACGTCAGCAGATTTTTTATCGGCGTAGATGAAGTTATGATACTCGAATGCGGCGATACGGGTTATCGGTTTTATTATCCTTTCACCCTTGTTGGCGACGAAAGCTTTTATCAGGAACTCGCAACGGCGAAGCAAAGCATCGGCCTCGAATACGACCGCGACTGGTCGGAAGATCATGAATTCGCACTGCAGACTATTATAGAAAACGAACGAGTGTTGGAGGTCGGATGCAACACCGGCAAGTTTCTCGAACGCGTCAGAGAAAAAACAAAACATGTTACAGGATTAGAATTTAACCCCGAGGCCGCTGCCGTCGCGCGAGTGAAAGAGCTTGATGTTAGAAATCTCGACATCGCGATCCTCGCCGAGAACGAACCAGAAAGTTTCGACGCGATCTGCGCGTTTCAGGTGCTCGAACACATTCCAAACGCCGGCGATTTTTTGCAAGCCTGTCTCAAAGCGCTAAAGCCCGGCGGCAAATTGATCTTTAGCGTCCCGAACAACGAGCCGTATTTTCAGCGGTTCAGCAAATACGAAGTCCTCAACCTGCCGCCGCATCACATGGGGCTCTGGAATCTCATGGCCTTTGAGAGACTTGAATGTTATTTTCATTTGAAGTTAGAAAAGTTCGCATTTTCTGGGAGAAGCGGGTTAGCGGCAGACACTTATGTGCGAACCAGGAATATGGCAAGCTTAACGGGAACTAGCGGCGGGCACTACAATGTCGAAAATCTGTGGCTACTCTTATTTCTACCGCTAGCCTTGATGAAAAGCACATTGGATTGGGCAAGAGGGAAGGTAAATAATGCACATTTGTCTGTTGTCTTCCGCAAGTGCTAGTGTCACCAAGATATTTTGTTTTGGGGAGAATTGACTAGTCAGTAGATAAAAAACGTGTTCATTTATACGAATCAGTTAATTCCCTTTTACCGTTATGAATCTTATAAAAAAAAATATCGTCAAATTCTTAAGAAATCCAAAAGTTAGATATTCTGGGATTTTTATTGCATTGCAGGAATTGTTGAAATATAGGCAATTTGAAGAGACATTGATCAACACAATTGACTTTGTTAAGTTTTGCAAAGTTGAAGGCGACTATTTGGAATTCGGAGTTTTTTCCGGGACTCATTTTTCTTCGACTTACCTTTATGCTCAGAAAAGCGGCTTGGATTCAATGCGCTTCCATGCATTCGATTCATTTGAAGGATTACCTAAAATAACGGGGTTAGATTTAGCGGCCCCGAGACAATTTGAACAAGGCGAGTTTGCATGTGACCTTGAATCGTTCAAATCCAATATCGTAAAAAATGGTGTTTCTCTGAATAGAGTGACAATCACCAAAGGCTGGTTTGATGAGACCTTGAATGACCTGACCAGGGAAAAACTGGCAATCTCGAAAGCTGCTATTATATGGTTGGATTGTGACCTTTATGAATCAACTGTTCCAGTATTGAACTTCATTACCGACTATATTCAGAATGGTACCGTAATTATTTTTGACGACTGGTTTTGCTTTAAGGGGGATTCGCAACTTGGACAGCAAAAAGCCTTTAGCGAATGGTTGGCGCGAAATCCAAGCATAAAAGCAGCTGAGTTTTATAAATACGGTTGGACCGGCAACTCCTTTATTTTAACAATCAATGATCAATAGCTTTCAAGGTTTTCAGCAAAAAGATGTTCATTTGATGGATAGGTTGATCGGCTGCACTCCTTTTTATGCCGGTTTTTGGGGCCGTAGAAGGATCGATCAGGCGATTGCCGGTGCCGCTAGCCTTGCTCACGGAGTTTTGCTTGATATTGGCTGCGGGAATAAGCCTTACCAAGAGGTTTTCGCCCCGCGCATTGAAAAATGTATCGGTTTGGAATACTCGCCGGAGACGGGATATCGTGGCAATAAAGCCGATCTTTGCGGCGATGCAATGCGACTTCCGTTAGCGGATAATTCGGTGGACACAATTCTTTGCACCGAAGTTCTGGAGCATCTGCCAAGTCCCGAAAAAGCAATCGCCGAATTTGCGAGAGTTCTGAAACCGAACGGTGTCGTCATCACAACAGCGCCATTCTTTTATCCGGTTCACGACGCGCGAGATTTTTTTAGATATTCGCCCGACGGAATCGCGACCTTAATGAAGCAAAATGGCCTCAACGTCGAGCTCATCAAACCACTTTCAGGCACAGGCGTGACTCTGGCTTTGTTGTTTAATCTTTACTGGTTCGACATCGGTTTTATGTGGACAAAGTGGCTCTATCCATTCGGCGTGATACTGCGACCGATCTTGCTGCTTTTATGTTTTATCGTAAATGTCTTGGGCGGAATCTTAGAGGTGATCTTGCCTTCGCGGCAAATGTCGTTTAATCACTTAACGATAGCGAAGAAAATTGAGGTCGGTTAGATGAAAACAGTCATTCTATGTGGCGGTCGCGGCACGCGGCTCGGTGGGCACGGTGAGACGATGCCAAAGGCGTTGATCGAGATCGGCGGGCGGCCGATACTTTGGCATCTGCTAAAAATTTACGCGCACTATAGGCTGAATGATTTCATACTCTGTCTCGGTCATCTCGGCGAGAACATAAAAAGTTATTTTCAGCCTCGATATATCGGGGTCGGCGCCGATAACAAGTTCGATCTCGGCGACGGGCAGTTTTGCAAAATCGAATTCGTGGACACTGGTCTCGACACAAATACCGGTGGCCGCGTAAAGCTGATCGAAAAACACATCGACGAAGAAACCTTTTGCGTGACCTATGGCGACGGTTTGTCGGACATCAATATCAGCTCGCTGATCGACTTTCATACGTCGCATGGCAAACTTGCGACTTTGACGGCGGTTCATCCACAGTCGAATTTCGGTATGATCAAAGTTGATGACGCGAGCGGTGCCGTCGTCGAGTTTCAGGAAAAGCCGCGTTTGAAAGAGTGGATCAACGGCGGATTTTTTGTGTTCGATCGAAAAGTTTTTGATTACATCGATGACAACGCCGTTCTCGAACGTGAACCGCTCGAAAAACTCGCCGGCGAGCGCCAGCTGATCGCATACAAACATCGCGGTTTTTGGAAGTGCATGGACACGCTAAAAGATAACATGGAATTTAATGAGATCTGGAAAAGTAGCGCCGATTGGAAAATTTGGCCATAAGTTTATGTCGTTTTGGAAAAGCAAAATTTGTTTTGTGACGGGTGCGACGGGCTTTGTCGGAGCGCATGTTGCGCGCAAACTAGTCGAAAAAGGGGCAAAAGTCATCTGTCTGCAACGCGATTCGGTCAAAGCGAATTCGCTCGATCTTTTCGACATTCGTTCGCGTGTCACTGTCATCAATGGTCAACTCGAAGATTTTGCTCTTATGGAGCGCATCATTAATGAGTACGAGATCGAAGCCGTCTTTCATCTCGCTGCTCAGGCGCTCGTCGGGGCCGCAAACCGTTCGCCGCTTTCTACTTTTGAGGCAAACATTCGCGGAACATACTCGCTGCTCGAAGCTTGCCGAATCGGCGAAACCGTCAAGCGCGTCGTCGTCGCATCGAGCGACAAGGCCTACGGCACACACGACAAACTTCCCTACACGGAGGAGTATTCGCTCAACGGTTTGTTTCCCTACGACGCGTCAAAGGCGTGCACCGATGTGATCGCGCGCTCGTTCGCACATACTTACGACACACCGGTCGCGGTGACGCGATTTGCAAATATCTACGGCCCGGGGGATATGAATATGTCGCGCATAATTCCGGGGACGATCCTATCAGCGCTAAAAAACGAGAATCCGATCATTCGCAGCGACGGCACGCCAAAGCGTGATTTTATGTATGTCGATGACGTCGCGAGAGCTTATCTGATGCTCGCTGAAAATATTGAGAATACAAAGGGCGAGGCGTTCAACTTCGGGAGCGGCGAGCCCGTGCAGATGCTCGATTTAGTTCAACGCATTATCAAACTTGCTGGCAAAGAAAGTGTGGTCGAGCCAAACATTCTCCTCAAAACAAAGATCGCCCGCGAGATTGACGAACAATATCTCGGCGCGGAAAAAGCTGTCCGGATCTTAAATTGGAAGGCCGAGGTCGATCTCGACAATGGCCTGTCAGACACGATCAAATGGTACGCCGACAATCTCGACAAACTTATCTGAGCCGATAGATGAAACCTCATAAAGTACTTCATATCTTGGACGTAGATAAAGAAGCTTTCTACTTTAATAATCTCTGTGATTTCACTCCGCGATCCGAGGTTGAGTTTTCGTTTATCACGCTTGCTCCAGCCGGTGAATTTACAAAGAGCATTGAGAAGAGGGGTTTGCGTGCTTATGGACTCGATGCCCGTTCAAAAAGACAACTTTTATCAACTGTCACAAAAATTTGGAAAATACTTAAAATAGAAAAGCCTGACATCGTGCACGCTCATTTATTTTACCCGAGCGTTCTCGGGTTGGCTCTTGCAAGACTGCGAAAGATAAAAACCGTCCTCACGCGGCATCATTCTGACGCGCTACATTTGTTGCCTAACAAAATCAAGCGCTCGTTTTATCTGACAATCGACAATTTTCACAATCACACTGCCGATCATATAGTCGCCCCGTCGCGAATGGTGAAAAAATGTCTGGTCGAGTGGGAGAATGTTCCTGAAGAGAAGGTTTCACTGATTCCTTACGGACAGACCAGCGAGCGATTTGAGGCAGTAACGGACGACATTATTAGACGCAAAAAAATCGAGCTTGGGATGAGCGGACACATTTCGCTCGTTTGTGTTTCGAGGCTTTTCGATCGCAAAGGTCACAAATATCTTTTCGACGCGGTCGCTCCGCTTATTAAAAACGGACTCAACGCAAAACTTTATCTAGTTGGCGAAGGCGAATATCGCAAAAAGCTCGAATACATTGCGTCCAACTTAGGAATACTGCAAAACATAGAATTTTTAGGATGGCGCGAAGACGCGCTCGCGATCATGGCCGCCGCGGATATTGTCGTGCATCCTTCGTTAGAAGATGCCCTGTCGCAATCGCTAATTGAGTCGCTAATGTTGCAACGTCCGATCATTGCAACCGACATCAGCGGTGCCGCCGACACCCTCGATGGCGGCAAGTATGGCCAACTCGTGCCGCCGGCTGACTCAAATAGTTTTCGAATTGCTTTAAAAGAAGTTATCGAAAATCTCGATGCTGCACAAGAAAAAGCGAAACTAGGACGCGCGTATTTACTCGAATACATGGACGCGAAACATGTTGCCGCCAAATATCTGAATATCTACAAAAAGGTTTTGGCAAATTAAGATGTCCTCAGAAGAAAGATTCAAAAGTGCGAATATTATCGATGCGGGAAAGCTCTCGCCGTATTGGGGCGAGCACGTCGCGCGTTATTCGTTCGCGTTGAGTTACGTTAAAGACAAAGTCGTTTTGGACATCGCCTGCGGAACTGGATACGGTTTGGCGTTTTTGACACGTGATGCCAAATCCGTAACCGGCGTCGATGTTGACATCGGCGCGGCACGCGAAGCCCGGCTTGAGTGTGACACAAATAAAACTCAAGTTCTGCTCGGTGACGGCACAAACTTGCCGTTTAATGACGAGAGCTTCGATGTTGTTACATCGTTTGAAACACTCGAACATCTTCACGCTCGCAACAACTTTTTGGCCGAGTTGAAGAGGGTTCTAAAACCTCACGGAACGCTTATTTTATCGACGCCAAACTCAAATTACACAAAACCGATCAACGGCAAACCGTCGAATCCGTTTCACGTTTTTGAATACGCGCCGTCCGAACTAAAAGCCGAACTTGAAAATCATTTCATGGTCGAAAAGTTTTTGGGACAAAATTTGAGCGAGGCGATAAAAATCCCGCCCTTCCAGGATGCACAACATCGTCTGCCGAAAGACGCGGCGACGCGAACAAAACTTTTCTGCTGGAAGGTTTTTAATAAAATACCGTTTGTGATGCGCGAATGGCTCAGCGAGCTGATTTGGAAAGCTCCTTTTTATCCAATGGCATCAGACTATGATTTCGATGAAAACATGGTCGAGAGAGCGCCGGTTCTCGTGGCGATTTGCTCAAAGAATTGATCGATGAAAGTGCTCGTAAGCGTCATAATCCCCAATTACAACTATGCAAATTACGTTTGCGAAGCGATTGACAGTGC
>JBAUGW010000042.1:0-2703 GCA_049679945.1 Pyrinomonadaceae bacterium
AAAAGTGATGAGCCTCGCTAAAAAAGACCTCACCATCCAACGCTATAAAGGTCTCGGCGAGATGAACCCCGAACAACTTTGGGAAACCACAATGGACCCCGAAAAACGCACGATGCTGCAGGTGCGCATCGAGGACGCCATCGAAACCGACGGCCTCTTCACCGTGTTAATGGGCGACCAAGTCGAGCCTCGGCGTAAGTTCATCGAGGACAACGCGCTTGATGTAAAAAATCTCGACGTTTAATTTAGACCTAACGTCAAAAGCCGAAGAGGACGTGTTATGAGAATTTGCAGGCGGATGTTTGTTTGTTTGGCTTCTGCGCTAGCTCTTTTTTCCGCATCAGCACTCGCGCAGGTACAGCCGCAGCCCGTTCCTACATCGGACGATGAGGTCGTAAAGATCACTTCGAAGCTGGTCCAGCTCGACCTTCTGGTCATCGACAGGGACGGAAAGCAGGTTCGTGATCTGTCGGCCGCAGATTTCGACATCCTTCAGGACGGCAAACCGCAAAAGATCACCGGCTTTTCCTATGTCAACAAAGCGAATAAGCCCGCCCCCTCGTCTGTCGTAACAAAAGCCGCCGAAAAAGCACATGCCATACCGCCGCCCGTCAGGATCACCGCGTCAAATGCCGGGCGGATCATTACTTTTATCATCGATGACGGCAATTGCTCAGCGTCAATGGTCGGTATGACGGCCGCACGCGAGGGTGTTCAGAAATTTGTACGCGAACAGATGGAGCCAACCGACATGGTCGCCATTTACCAGACGCGCTCCGGCAGCAGTGTCTTTCAGCAATATACAAATGACAAAGAGCGGCTGCTAAAGGCTGCCTCAAAGATCAAATGGACGCCCCAGGGCGGCTGTTCGGGCGACGGCACTTTTTACGATGCCGCCAAGACTAACACTTTCATTAAGACCGGCCCGAACGGCACCTCGACCGTGACGATCGAAACACCCGAAGAAAAAAAGATCCGTGAAAGCCGCGAGGATATGACCAATAATAATGCCGTCGTCGGAGCGCTCGGCGTGATCCGATACGTGGTGCGCGGGCTGCAAAAGGTGCCAGGCCGAAAAATTGTCTTTTTGATGTCTGACGGTATGTCTGTAAGGTCGCGCAGCGGCGACCGTCTGAATGCGGCCGACGTAATGCGGGATCTGACCGATCTCTCAAACCGAGCATCCGTCGTCTTTAACACGATCGACGTTCGCGGGCTGTTTGACGCGAGGATGATCGAGGCGCGTGACGAGGTTTATGCGGACGACACAATGTTGGCGACGACGAATATCGGCGATGATCGTGAGAATCAAGTTAGAAATTCGCAGGTTGGCCTCTCATTTATTGCCCGCGAGACTGGCGGCCGGTTTTATCAAGGACATAACTTTCTTGATGTTCCGATAAAAAAGGCGATGAGCTACGAGACGGGCTACTACCTGCTCGCATACGAGCCGGACGAAGATACCTTTAGGAGCAAGAAATTTAATAAGATCGAGGTCAAGGTCAAACGTGACGGCCTCAAAGTTGTCTCGCGGACCGGCTTTCTCGGTTTTGTCACCGAGATCACAATGCCCAAACGCCGCAGCGAGAATAGCGAACTTTACGAAGCAATCGCTTCGCCGCTGCCCGTTCCGGGGCTCGATGTCGAGCTGACCGCATATTTTGGAAATTCGCAGGAAGTTGGCAATTTTGTTCGCTCATTCTTTCACCTTGACGGCAGCGAACTTACTTTTGTCGATGACGCGGGCGGCGCGAAAAAGGCGGTTTTCGACGTTGTCGCCGTAACCATGAACGAGAAGAACGAAGTCATTGACGAATTTACGCGTACGCACACGCTTAAATTACCGGCTGCCGCGATGCCATATATTTCGCAAAACGGACTAGTGTATTCGGCTGACGTCCCGATCAAAAAACCGGGCACGTATAATTTCCGCGTCGCCGTGCGAGATGGCACGAGCAAAATTGTGGGATCGGCGGGGCAGATTGTGACCATTCCCGATCTCAAAAAGACAGGGCTTTATGTCTCTGGTTTTACAATTACCGAGGCGGACAACACTGGCAAATTTGATTTACCTGCCGTACCGACCGCGTCGAGTGCATTTGTACTTCCCCGCACAACGGCCGTTCCGGCGATCCGAAAGTTCCGCAAAGGAGCAACGCTCGCATATGCCTACACCATCTATAACGCAAAACTTGACAAGTCAACGGGCACACCAAAGATCACAGTCCAGATGAACCTCTACAAGGACGGCAAGATGGTCGTCGAGGGCACTGCGCAGCCGACTGAGCTTCGCAACCAGTCGGATTGGTCACGAATAAACGATTTTGCCTACATGCGGCTTCGCCCCGACACCGAGCCGGGCGATTACACGATTCAAATCATCATCCGTGACTTGTCACCCGACGCAAAGAACGCTTCTAGCCAATGGGTCGATTTCCAGATCCTTGACTGAACTTGCTTAGTGCATAACACTTCGGCCTTTGCGATACCGTCATAGGCCCCTTTTTCATTTTGAGTTGATTTATAAATTACGTAACGATTCGATCAGCTAACATCCTGGCGTTCCGAACTTCTCGAAAAGGTGATGAGCCTCGCTAAAAAAGACCTCACCATCCAACGCTATAAAGGTCTCGGCGAGATGAACCCCGAACAACTTTGGGAAACCACAATGGACCCCGAAAAACGCACGATGCTGCAGGTGCG
>JBAUGW010000043.1:0-3191 GCA_049679945.1 Pyrinomonadaceae bacterium
TCGGCACTTACATCGGAAATGGAGCATGTACCGACCTACCGGCCAGCTATACCTACGTCATGGCAGGGGACTTGTCAGGTTGTGTTTACGCCTCCGTCGAGAGCGGCCGATGCACGCAGGGCGGGGCCTATTTTGAGACAGGGACCGAGACCTTCGTCGGTGTCTACAACGGCCATCCCGGCACGTTCAGGACAAACTATGTATTCACGGCCACCTACCTGGATTGCCCCAACTTTATCGGAGAAATCGCCGGACGCTGTCAACATCCAATCGCCGCCGGCAGCGGCACGGGAGTATTCGAAGGCGTCAGAGGTCGATACGACATGACGGACGATGTCGAAACGGGAAACTTCCCCTATAGAGGTCACCTGCAATACTAAGGTTCACTCGACCCTGAATAGACAGCGGGGAAATTCGGACGCAATCGGCGGTTATGAGCCAAAAAATCAGAATCATAACCGTCCGATTGTGTATGAAGATCTTATCTGCCTCATCTGCGTTCATCTGCGGCAAAAAATTCTTAAATTTTTACGGACTCACCCCGTTTGAGGAATTGCCCTTTCACCGGCCTTGCTGAGTTGCTTCCAGTTTGAGCGTCTCAGGCGATCTTAGCTAACGGCAAATGATATTCGCGTGACGGGCGACGATTTGCCACCCCTTGCCTGTCTTCATCCAGATATTTGTGTATCGGCGGTGTATAGTTTCGCCCGGGCCGTTATCGCTGGCTTTCATCACTACCGTTTCGTTACCCATCAGGATCGCGGTGTGACCAAGGATCTGTACGGATTCGATCTTGCGATCAAGCGACCGGTAGTTGATCACTCCGATCCGTGCAGCCTCGATCACGCCGGCGCTTCCGAGCGTAAGGCTGTTTCGTGGATTATTCGTCACCGAATCTTTTGTAAAAAACCTTGCAATACGTGCTTCGTCTTTTTCCTGAATTGCCATTGCCGCTTCGAGATCCAGTTTGCGCAAGGTCGCTTCGAGCTTACTTTTAGCGGGTTGCGATTTGGTCTGACCCACAATAAGAATCGAGAACAGAAGTACGGAAACGATTCCAAATACGATTCGGAAAATATACATTTTAGCTCTCCTCAGATCTTCACGCATTCGCCGCGTTTGATGAACTGGCCGTCGCCGGCCTTGCCTTTGTGCTCGCCGTCATCGATGACGACACGGCCGCGTGAGAGGACGGTCTCGACCTTGCCTTTCATTTTCCAGCCTTCGTAAGAACTGTAATCGACGTTCATGTGCTCGGCATCGACGCCGAACGTGTGTTCTGTGTCGGGGTTAAAAATGACAATGTCGGCGTCGGAACCAACTGCGATAGTGCCCTTTTTCGGGAAGAGGCCAAACATCTTTGCCGCCGCGGTCGAGGTCAGTTCGACGAAACGGTTTAACGAAATACGCTGCTCGACCACGCCGCCGTTGTAGATGAGGTTCATGCGATTCTCGACACCTGGCGCGCCGTTTGGAATTTTAGAGAAATCATCGACGCCGAGTTCTTTTTGCTCCTTCATGCAGAACGGACAGTGGTCGGTCGAGATGACTTGCAGGTCGTCCATCTTGAGGCCTTTCCACAGTTCGGCACAGTTGTGCTTTTCACGCAGCGGCGGCGTCATTACGTATTTCGCACCTTCCCAGCCGTCGCCATAATCGTCGATCGAGTGGAAAAGATACTGCGGGCAGGTTTCGGCAAACGCAGAAATGCCGCGATCTCTCGCTTGCCTTACTTGATTCAAAGCATCCGTACACGAAAGGTGAACGACATAAACCGGAGACTCGGCCATTTCGGCAATGGCGATAGCACGATGAACGCCCTCGGCCTCGGCGATGGTCGGACGCGTCAATGCGTGATACTTCGGAGCGGTGCGTCCGTCGGCCAGAAAGCGTTTGATGATCTCGTTGATGACAATACCGTTTTCAGCGTGCATGCAGATCAGCCCGCCGCGTTTGCCCGCTGCCGACATCGCACGAAAGATCGTCGCGTCGTCCGCCAAAAACACGCCCGGATACGCCATGAAAAGCTTGAACGAGGTAATTCCCTCGTCCATCAGCTTGTACATCTCTTTCTCATCGCCGTCCTCAAACTCGGTCGTGATGAGATGAAACCCGTAGTCGATGCAAGTCTTACCCTCTGCTTTAGCGTGCCACGCATCGACGCCCGCGGTCATCGATTCGCCCTTCGTCTGCACCGCAAAATCAATGATCGTCGTCGTCCCGCCAAACGCCGCCGCACGCGTCCCGGTAAAAAAATCGTCCGACGAATGGGTCCCGCCAAACGGCAGCTCCATATGCGTATGCGGATCGATCCCGCCCGGGATCACCAGCCTCCCCGACGCGTCCAGCACAACATCCGCCTCCATATCCAGCCGCTTGCAGATAGTCGTCACAGTCTCGCCGTCGATCAAAATATCCGCGTGATAGTCGTCAACAGCGGTAACTACACGTCCGTTTTTAATAAGTGTTTTCATGACAGATTCGTTTTACTCAAGTTTGTTTGCTCTTGTGACAATACTTAGCTCAATCTCGACCATATCGCCGATAAAATTGGGGACGTCTCGATGGCTGTAGTTGATCTCGAAATCGCGCCGATTGATGGTTAGTTTCCGAGAAAACCAAGTGTCAGCAACTTTTCTTTCGCCTCAAACTGTCGTCCGGTAATTGTAAAAGGAAAGCTAATCTCCCGAGTCACGCCGTGCAACGTAAAATCCCCGACGAGAGTCAGCGATTTACCTTTTTTGATAATTCCCTTGCTTTTGAAAGTAATCTCGGGATATTTCTCGACCTCGAAAAAGTCAGCCGTTCGCAGATGGTCATCGCGCTGATTGATTCCCGTGTCAACACTTTTCGCCACGATTTTCACCTCAACCGTAGATTTGGTTATGTCTTTATCGTCATAATTCAAGTCCATTTTGAATTCGGAGAACTTTCCGCGAACTTTTGACAGACCGCCCGCAATGGGCACGGCAAAACCAATATTCGAATGGTTTACGTCAATCCGAAAGGGCTTAGGTTCTCTCAAAATCGGAGAAGCAAAAACCAAACTCATAAACGACAATATAACTGCTAAACCTTTCATTTAAACCTCCAAGGCGAAAAACTATTAGACGCTATTCTTTGACCAACTTCTGAAATCCCGGATCATCGCGAAGGAAAGTGAAATTCGGACCTTGTAAAAACACCGCTGT
>JBAUGW010000044.1:0-29888 GCA_049679945.1 Pyrinomonadaceae bacterium
GTCATTCGCAATCGTCCAGGGCTTTTCTTCGGGCACGATCTCGTCGATTATGTCGAACTTCTTGAGCTCCGATGCGGTGAGACGCATTACCTCGGCGGCCTGCGGCGCTTTTGCGGCGTCCTTGAACAAGATCGCGGCACAGCCTTCGGGCGTGATGACGCTATAAACGGCGTTCTCGAGCATCAGCACGCGGTCGCCGATCCCGATCGCAAGCGCACCACCCGAGCCGCCTTCGCCGATTACGACAACGACGACCGGGACCTTGAGCAGAGCCATTTCGCGCAGATTGAAAGCGATCGCTTCGGCCTGGCCGCGCTCCTCGGCGTCGATGCCGGGATAAGCGCCCGGCGTGTCGATGATCGTGATTATGGGACGGCCAAACTTCTCGGCGAGCTTCATTATACGAAGCGCTTTGCGATAGCCCTCGGGCTTTGACATGGCGAAGTTGCGGTGGCGGCGTTCGTTGATGTCCCGTCCCTTTTGCTGGCCAATGACGCAAACCTCTTCGCCATCTAGGCGCGCAAATCCCGTGATCATCGCCGGATCGTCGGCAAACCGCCGGTCGCCGTGTATCTCAACGAAATCCGTAAAGATCGTCTCAAACACATCCATCGCGTACGGACGTTCAGGATGCCGCGCCATTTGGACGCGCTCAAATGCAGATGTGGACATAAATCAATGATAACGAAAAAATTGCCACCGATGCACACAGATGAAACAGATTATTTTCTTATCTGTTCTATCCGTGTGATCGGTGGCTAAAATTCTTAGTGCGCCCAGGTGACAAGGCAGCCGCGGTCTTCGAGTTCCTTTTGAAGCTGAAGGCTCGGAGCCACGGCGAGGCCTTCGGATTGGAGTTCAACACGCGTCTCGCCGGCGGGCACGGTGAGGAAGACGCTGCAATTGCCGCGATCTCGTTCGAGAAGATAATACAAGTTAGTGAAAAATTCCTCCGCGCCGCCGTTAAGTTTCGGCACGGTGATGTGCAATTCACGCGAACGCGCGGCGAGCGTTTCGTCGAGAGACTTGAGATCGCTGACGCGTAACGTTGGCTCCTGGCCCTCGGCGGCTTCGATGGTGCCTTCCGCGATGACGAGCTCGTCGTCACGAAGAAAATGCGTGAGTTCAGGCAGCACGTTGCCCATAACGACGCCTTTGATGCCACCCGAGCGGTCCTCGAGACGAAAAGTGCAGAACCGGTTGCCGCGTTTGCTTACCCTGATCTGGCACATGCCGATCATGCCCGCGAGCCTAATCGTTTGACCAGCAGCGAGATCACCGTAATCCGCAAGGTTCTTTAATCGAGCAGCCGCGAGCATCGCCTTATAATCGTCAAGCGGATGCGCCGAAAGATAAAAACCGACGGCTGCTTTTTCGCGCATCGCGACCTCGGCCGGCGACCATGGTTTTGCGTCAGGCAATTGATCGAGCGACGCATCGCTACCCTCGACTGCGCCGAACAACGCGCTCTGTCCGCGCATTCGATCTTCGGAAGCGCGTTGGCCCTGAGCGAGTGCCGTTTCGATCGCAGCGTGTAGTTGCGAGCGCCACTCACCGGTACTTTTCTCCTGCGGCATCAACGAATCAAAGGCGCCGGCCGAGATCAAACTCTCAAGCCCGCGACGATTCACCGCGCCACTCCCAAGCCGCCCGCAAAAGTCGAACAGCGAAGTAAACTTACCACTATTACGCGCCTCGACGATCGCCGCGACGCTCGACGCGCCCATTCCTTTGATCGCCGTCAAACCGTAGCGAACCGTGTCGTCGATCGGCGTGAAGCCCTCGCCGCTCTCGTTGACGTCGGGCGGTAAAAGCGAGAGACCCATCGACTTTAGCTCGGTCGAGTATTTGTAAACCTTGGCGCTGTCCTGCGCTTCATGCGAGAGCACGGCGGCGTAAAAATAGGCTGGATAATGCGCCTTCAAGTAAGCCGTTTGGAACGCGAGCACCGCATACGCCATCGAATGACTGCGGTTAAATCCGTAGTCAGCGAACTTCGCCATCAGGTCAAAAATCTCTTTCGCCGTCTTGCGATGAATGCCGTTCTTAATGGCGCCGCTAATGAACGTCTCTTCGTGAACGGCCATCTCCTCGATCTTTTTCTTGCCCATCGCACGCCGCATCAGATCGGCCTGGCCGAGCGAATAACCGGCGAGCTTTTGCGCTAACTGCATGATCTGCTCTTGATAGACGAGCACGCCGAAAGTCTTTGAGAGGATGTCCTCCATCTCCGGCAGAATATACTCGACAGGTTTTACGCCGCGATGACGATCGATAAAATCGTCGATCATTCCGCCGTCGAGCGGGCCGGGACGATAAAGCGCGTTTAGCGCCGATAAATCTTCGAGTTCCTTCGGCTGTAGGCGCCGACACATATCGGCCATGCCGGATGATTCAAACTGAAAGATTGCTTCGGTTCGACCATGTCCGAAAAGCTCCATCGTCTTTTCGTCATTCGTCGGGATCTTTGTCCAGTCGATCTCAACTCCTAACCTTTCTTTCATAGACGCAAGCGTATCGGCGATGATCGTTAGTGTCGTCAGCCCGAGAAAATCCATCTTCAGCATCCCGACCTTTTCGAGATCGTTCATCGGATACTGGCTCGTAAATTCGTTTCGGTCGTTGGTTTTGACAGGGACAAGTTCGTGCAACGGTTTCGGACTGATGACGACGCCAGCCGCGTGAACCGACGTGTGACGAGAGCAGCCCTCAAGTTTGAGTGCTAGATCGACAAGTTCTTTGACCTGTTTTTCAGATTCGTAAACCTTCTTAAGCTCAGGAACAGTCTCAAGGGCCTGCGAAATGCTAACGTTGCGGCCGCGAATCGGCGGCGGAATCATCTTCGCAATTCGTTCAACCGACCCAAATTCCATCCCAAGCGCCCGGCCGACATCCTTGATCGCCGCCCGCGACGCCATAGTCCCAAACGTAATGATCTGACAAACCGATTCCTGGCCGTAGAATTCGGTGACGTGATTGATAACGTCTCCTCGACCGCGAATGCAAAAGTCGATGTCGATGTCGGGCATCGAAATGCGTTCTGGGTTTAGAAACCGCTCGAACAGCAGCTCGTATTGCAGTGGGTCGACATCCGTTATTCGCATCACATAAGCAGCGAGCGAACCGGCGGCCGACCCGCGTCCCGGCCCAACCGGAATGTTCTTGTCGCGTGCGTACTTGATGAAATCCCAAACGATCAAAAAGTAGCCGGCAAAACCCATTTTCTTGATCGTCGCGATCTCGATCGCGAGCCGCTTGTGGTACTCGTCGAGGGTGTGAACGAGCGTTCCGTTATCAATTCTCGGCTGCCATTCTTCTTTTAGTCGTTCATCGAAACCCTTCTTCAAAACCTGCTCGAAATATTCGTCCGCCGTCATTCCTTTGACCGGAATGGGATAACTCGGTAGCTGTCTGACGTCGTCACCTTGCGGGATTTCGAGATCGCACATCTCAGAGATCTTGAGCGTGTTTGTGAGCGAGTCCGAAAGCTCGTCGCCGAAGATCTGCCACATCTCGTCGGTTGAGCGCAGATATTTTGACGATTCAGCCTCGGCGTCGTATCCGCCAACGGTTCTGCCTTCACCGATAGCGATCAGCAGCTGATGGGCGCGAGCATCCTCCTTGCTCAGATAAAGAACGTCATTTGTCGCGACGAGCGGAATGTTGCTTTTTGCAGCGAGTTCAATAGTTTGTTTTGTCAGCTTACCGCTGTCATCGCCGTCTTGTACTTGAAGATAAAAATTATCTTTGCCAAATATGTCTTCAAGTACCTTTGCATTCTCCAAAGCCTTTGTTTCATTGTCGTTTACCAGAAAATGACCGACTGCACCTGGCCGGCCGCCGGATAGTCCTATCAGTCCACTACTTCGCTCGGCGAGGAGTTCGAAGTCGATACGCGGCTTGTAATAATTACCTTCGGTAAAAGCTTTTGACGCGAGATATGCGAGGTTATGATAGCCCGCGAGATCGCGGGCGAGGAGAACCAAATTGTAATATGCGCGTTCACCTGCCGGAACGGCAGAAGTGCGGTCAAAACGACTCTCAAAAGTTAAAAAAGCCTCATAACCGACGATAGGTTTGACGCCGACGTAGCGCATCGCGTTGAAGAAAGAGACCGCGCCGTACATGTTGCCGTAATCGGTAACGGCACATGCTTTTTGGTCGAGTTCGTTCAAACGGGCGGCGAGAGGCTTAAGTTGGATTGTGCTTTGCAACAGGCTATAATCGGTGTGAACGTGCAGGTGAACAAAGTCTTTTGCACCAAAATTTGTCGCCGACTTTTGCGCCATATATGAAGAAAGTTTATCTCGAAACCTTCGGCTGTCAAATGAACGTCTCCGATTCGGAGCGCGTAGCAACGGCTCTTACGCGAGATGGTTTTGTGATGACAGCAGATGAGGCTGCCGCAGATGTTGTTATATTCAACACCTGCTCTGTGCGTGAAAAGGCCGAGCACAAACTTTACACACGCGTCGGGCATATTCGTCACGCGGAGCGGAAAAAACCGGTCGTCGGCGTTATTGGCTGCGTCGCGCAACTTGAGGGCGAAACTCTTTTCAAAAAGATCGAAGGCGTTGATTTTGTGTTAGGAACACGTGCCGTCGGTCGCGTTTCGAACGCTGTAAGTGAAACACTTGGCGGAGCCTCTGGTTATCTCGATCTGGGCGAAAGGGAAGACGACTACGATTGGACTGTTGCCGACACACACCGTCACTCGCCATATGTTGCGTTTCTGCCGATCATCGAGGGGTGTAACAAGTTTTGTACATACTGCATTGTGCCGTTCTCACGCGGCCGGGAACGTAGCCTGCCGGCTTCGGAAATTGTCAGACAAGTCCTGGATCTTCGACAAAAAGGCGTTAAAGAGGTTCATTTAATTGGTCAAAATGTAAACAGCTATCGGCCTGAAACCGACGCCGGAATCGAGAGCTTTGCAGGGAAGTCGCCGTTCTCGCGGCTTTTGAGAGCCGTTGCTGCCACCGAAATAGAGCGCGTAAAGTTTACGACCTCGTTTCCCCGTGACTTTCGAGACGACATCGTCGATGCGATCGAGGGGCATGAAAACTTGTGTAATTGGGTGCACCTACCCGTACAATCAGGTAGCAACCGCGTGCTTAAGCTAATGAAACGCGGCCACACTGTCGAAAGCTACATGAAAAAGATCGACAGGATCAAGGCTTCGAGGCGCGACATCGCTTTGACGACGGACATTATCGTCGGCTTTCCCGGCGAAACCGAGGCCGACTTTCTGGATACCGTTAAGTTGGTCGAGTATTGCGCCTTTGACATGGCATATATTTTCAAATACTCTCCGCGACCTGGAACACCGGCATTTTTGATGTTTGACAGCGTGTCACCGGCTGAGAAAACACTAAGATTTCTCGAGCTGGAGAGAGTCCAGAAACAACGGCAAAACAGACGTTTACAAAGATATCTTAATCAATCGCTTAAAGTCTTGGTTGAAGGTAAATCGAGTCGTTCTGACTCGGGCCTAACGGGTCACTCAACCTGTCATAAGGTCGTGAATTTTGAAGGTACGCCGGAAATGCTCGGCAAAATCGTTGACGTAAAGATAAACCAGATCAAATCTAATTCTTTATTCGGTGAGGTTCAGCAAACGCGATGAAAAACGGAAGTCTCGTTGAAGTTAAAATCGGAGCTCTCATCATGGACCCGAATACAAATACCCCAATCGTTGTGCTTAAAGGCATTAATACGGAAACGGTTCTTCCGATCTGGGTCGGTGCTTTTGAGGCAAATGCCATCGCCCTAGAGATTGAGAAAGTCGTTCCACAACGACCCATGACCCACGATCTGCTTAGAAATGTCATTGTCGAATGCCAACTTTCGGCCTTGAGCGTCGTTATTACAGATCTCATGGAAAATACATTCTACGCTCGTATTGAGCTTAAGGACAAAAACGACGAACCGGTAATGCTCGACGCCCGTCCTTCAGATGCAATCGCCCTCGCATTGCGTCTTGATTGTCCGATATTCGTTGAGCAAAAGGTAATTGATCTTTCGGCTGCGAATCAACCGAATGGAGCATCAGACGATGATGTTCCGACTGACGATTGGCCGGAGCTTATCGGCTGACCACGTTCTTACATAATCTCTATTATCGGACGCAACTACTATTGCCCGACGTGGCCATAACCCAGCGAATGTGGACGACTTCCCGTTTTGACAGTTTATATCCAAAAAGCTATCATTATGGTTTTGTTATCTGTCTAGGAGTTCAATAATCAAGCACTATAAGTAAGGAGTTACATAAACTTTGAGTAACGGAAATTTTTTATTTACATCTGAATCAGTCACCGAGGGACATCCCGATAAGATCGCGGACAATATCTCTGACGCGATTCTCGACGCCATCCTCGAGCAGGATCCCATGGCGCGTGTCGCCTGCGAGACCCTCGTAACGACTGGATTGGCCGTGGTCGCGGGCGAAATCACGACGACGGCAAAGGTCAACTATAAAACGATCATACGCGACACGATCCATGAGATCGGCTATAACGATGCGGAATTTGGCTACGATTCGAATACCTGCAGCGTCATAGACGCAATCGGAACGCAATCTCCCGATATCGCACAGGGTGTTGACACCGGCGGAGCCGGCGATCAGGGTTTGATGTTTGGCTATGCGTGTAACGAGACGCCGGAACTAATGCCGATGCCGATCCAGATGGCTCACAATTTGACCCGGAGATTGAGCGAAGTTCGCCGGGATGGCACGATTCCATACCTGCGTCCGGACGGAAAATCACAAGTTTCGATCGAATATCGCGATGGCCGCCCTTTTCGTGTCGAAGCCGTCGTTATCTCGACGCAAACGGCCGATTTGGACATTGAGGACATCCGCTCCGACATTATGGAGCACGTGATCAAACCCGTTATCCCGGCGGAAATGGTCGATGATAACACCAAGTATCACATTAATCCGACCGGAAAGTTCGTTATTGGCGGACCGATGGGCGACGCGGGCGTCACAGGTCGTAAGATCATCGTCGATACCTACGGCGGCTATGCGCCGCACGGCGGCGGAGCGTTTTCGGGCAAAGATCCGACAAAAGTTGATCGTTCGGCTGCTTACATGGCCCGTTACATCGCAAAGAACGTGGTTGCGTCCGGTTTAGCTGATAAATGCACGGTCCAGTTGGCATACGCTATCGGCGTAGCCGAGCCCGTCTCGGTTTTGATCGATACACACGGCACGGGCACGATCGATGACGAACGTATTTCAGACATCGTTCGCGAGAATTTTACGCTCACGCCAAAAGCGATCATCGAAACACTAGACCTTCGCCGTCCGATTTACAAAGCAACGGCGCGATTCGGGCATTTTGGACGCGTAAACGATGAGTTTTCATGGGAAAAAACAGACAAAGCTGAGGCGCTGAGAACCGCAGCGGAAAAAGGAATAGGAACAAACGGATAGTAAGTTCCGCTCCGTGAACTTTGTGTCTTCCCTTTGTGGTCTTTGTGTTAAAAGAAGACAATTCAACACAAAGGTCACAGAGCATAAGACACAAAGAGCACAAATAAGAAACTAAAATTATGGCTGACGCAGCAATTTCAATGCAATACGATATCAAAGACATCAATCTTGCCCCGCAAGGCAAACAGCGCATCGAGTGGGCCGACCGCGAAATGCCCGTTCTACGGCTTATTCGCGAGCGTTTTGAAAAGGAAAGGCCGCTGGTCGGCGTTAAGCTGATCGCGTGTGCCCATATCACGACCGAGACGGCGAATCTCGCCCGCACGTTGCAGGCTGGCGGCGCCGAATCGCTGCTTATCGCTTCGAATCCGCTCTCGACACAGGACGACGTTGCGGCTTCGCTTGTCGCCGATTGGGGAATCCCGGTCATGGCACATAAGGGCGAATCGACCGAGACTTACGTCCGCCACGTCAAAGCGGCGCTTGAAACAAATCCGAACCTCATCATCGACGACGGCTCGGACGTTGTCGCGACGATGATCAAGGAAAAGCCCGAACTTATCCCGAATCTCATCGGCACCACCGAAGAGACGACGACCGGCATCGTGCGCCTAAAAGCGATGGTCGCCGCCGGCGTGCTCACCTTCCCTTCTATCGCGGTCAACGACGCTCAGACAAAGCATTTCTTTGACAACCGCTACGGCACTGGCCAATCGACGCTTGACGGTATCATTCGCGCGACCAATATTTTGCTCGCCGGTAAAACGCTTGTCGTCGTCGGCTACGGCTGGTGCGGCAAGGGCGTCTCGATGCGTGCCCGCGGTTTGGGTGCGAATGTCGTCGTCTGCGAGATCGATCCGATCAAGGCCATCGAGGGCGTCATGGACGGCTTCCGCGTGCTGCCGATGAAAGAAGCTGCGAAGATCGGCGACTTTTTCGTCACCGTCACCGGCAACCGCCACGTTATTGATAAAGAACACTTTGAAGTGATGAAGGACGGTGCGATCGTCTGCAACAGCGGCCACTTTGACCTCGAATTAAACCTCGATGCCCTTCGCGAAATGTCGGCTCCGGCGGTCAAACGCCGCCCGTTTGTCGAAGAATACATCAGTAATAACGGCGGAAAGAGCGTGATCGTCCTCGGCGAAGGCCGCCTGATCAACCTCGCCGCCGCCGAAGGCCACCCGGCATCGGTTATGGACATGTCGTTCGCCAATCAGGCGCTCTCCGCCGAGTATCTCGTCAAACAAAAAGGCAAACTCCCCGCTGGTGTCCACGTCCTGCCCGCCGAGGTCGATCAGGAGATCGCGTCGCTCAAGCTCCGAGCAATGGGCGTCTCGATCGACGAGCTCACCCCCGAAATGCTCGAGTACATGACAAGCTGGGAAACAGGAACCTAAGAAGTAAGCAGTTGGCTGTCGGCAGAGTAGGCAGTCAGAACCGGAAGCGATAGCGACCGGGTTCTTAATGTAAATTCACGAATGGCTCGGCGAAAACGCCGGGCCATTTTTCTCTTTAGCTCCCCGCCTTACGAAGGAGGGGTGGCCGCGTTTCGCGGACGGGGTGGTTCTCTCTTGCCATTTTCCATTGTCCATTATCAGTTTTCAATTACGTCTCGTTTGATCGCCGGGCCATTTTTTTGGTTTCATCCGCGAAGCGGCACATAGCCACGTCCTTTAGGGCGTGGTTCCAGTCGATAAACGATTTCCAGCCGGTTTCAACGGGCTTACCTCTAATTGGCTTAAGCCGGTTGTAGCAAGGACGTTGAAACGCCCTCTCAATTTTCATCGCAACCTAACCACGCCCTAAACGACGTGGCTATACAAAAAAAGCCTCGTGAACGAGGCTATCATCCAGTCGTCGTTGGCGACAGGATTTTACGAAAGACAATTATCGAGCGAAACCGTGGAAAAACCACTGACACCTGCTCAAAATCGCAGTGACAGGCAGCTCAACCCGCCGTCCATTTTTTGAAATTCGGACATCTCCAATTCGATGAGGTTGTAGCCCAGGGTGTCGAGCTTATTTCGCACCTTGGAGAAGCCCGCGGCGAACAACAAATAGTCGTTCACGCGGATGCAGTTTGCAGCGTACTCTTCGGCTTCAGGTACGTCGACCAGTTCAAATCCGTCGAACTCGTGCGGGCCGGCCAGTGCGTTGGTGACCAGAAGACGATTTTCGCCAAGATAGCTGATACCGCTTTTCAGGTGGAGAAGGCCGCAGGTATCGCGAATATCGATATGGCTCGAAGTAAATCCCGCCGCGTTAAGGAAGTTTGATAACTGCCGTGCGCCATCCTCATTTGTTCGGTCCGAGATCCCGATCAGGAAGTGGTTGTCGATCTGGCACACATCGCCGCCGTCAATCATGCCCGGCGGTTCTACAGACGCGAGTTTGTCGTAATATTTCGCGAGAGTCTCGCTCATGCTGAGGATCTCGCCGCTCCGGCTCGGTGCTCCGGGCAGCGTAATTACCGCACACTTTTCGGTCAGGATCGCCGTATCCTCGACAAAGGTAGAGTCCGGATAATTCGGGTCCGGATCAAGCTCTATCAAGCTGACGCCGCATCGAACCAATGCTTCGCAATAAGAGCGATGCTGCACAAGCGCCGTTTCAAAAACAGGCACACCGAGATCGACGCTGGTCAAACCATCCGCAAAGTTTTCACTCGGTGCTCGAACAATGGCTTTGCTAAACATTCAATAACTAAACCTACCATATCTTTGTGGCTCAATCTCCCGACAAAGTGCAACTGCCGGCCGAAGTCGATCAGGAGATCGCTTCTTTAAAACTCCGAGCAATGGGCGTCAACATCGACGAACTTACGCCCAAAATGATCGAGTACATGACAATCCGGGAAACCGGCACATAGTGCCGAAATTCAAAAGGCAAAAGTAAAAAGTCAAAAATAAGAAAGCCTCGTCGAATTCAGCGAGGCCTTTTTTTTCGATTCCGGGTCGGCGAAGGTGACGAATAATAAAGCCTAGGGTGAGCGAAGCGTAACCCTAGGTATGTTATGAAAATTGATCGCGTCCCTGAAGGGGACGAACATTCGCGTTGGTTGTTCGACGCTTTCAGCGTCGGATCGCGGGTTTGCTTTGACCTAGGGTGTCGCTCGCTTCGCTCACTTTACCCTAGGCTATAATATTTGTCGCCGATGGCGACAGGTCTTAAGGAAAGTCTTTTAAAGTCTTGTAGCTTTCCCCCTCATCCGATACAAAAGCAAAACCTTTCCGCGCGTGTAACCGCAACGTAGAAATTGACTCGTGTCATATCCGCTAATATGGAGTCATTTAGGCTTCTCAAATACTTTAGCATTTGGACTCGCCCTCGCCGTCCTCGGGGTTACTGGCTGGTATCGTCTTTGGAGAAAGGAGGGGATTGTCACGGTCGAATGAAATGAGACGCGCAAAACGGATACCTTAACACCGATGGAAACGTAAAGTTTTGAGCAACGGATCACTTAAACAAAAAAGTTCCGCCATTGCTGGCGGAACTTTTTCTCTTTGAGAAGACCGGATGTCTGCTTCAAGTTGTTGAAAAACAGAGGTTGGAAGCACATCGAACTCTCTTATCCCAATATATCGGGGCTCGATCTTCTTGTAACTTCTTTGCCACACCTGCGAGGTTAGCTGCCGGGCTAGGAACGAAAGATTATCCCTTCATAACTATGATTCGCCCCGTCCTGAAAGTTTCAGGAATTGGTTCCCCCGCTCCCGACTCGGGTCGGGATTCGGTGATCAACTTTTCAACAATGAAATAATAGCAGCAATACCGCTCTATTTCAAGAATTAAGACGCGCGAAATGAGAAAAAGGTTTGCAAGGCTGCAAATTAGTACGCCTGCCACAGAAATATTGCCCACACGGAGCCCTTACTAACGTGCGGGCTACGGACTTGCCGGATAAATCTGATAAAGCAGTAGATAGACGATCACGCCAGTCACCGAGACGTAAAGCCATACGGGAAACACGAGCCGCGCGAGCTTTCTGTGAGAATCGTAACGGCCTTTTAGTGCACGCCACAGAGTTGCGATCACAAAGGGAGCGACAACTGTAGCGAGTATTGTGTGCGAGGTAAGAATAGTGAAGTAAATCGGCCGAATGACTCCTTCTCCGGTAAATTTTGTCGGGCCCAGGCCGAAATAATAAGTGCGAACGGCGTGATGAGTCAAATAACTTGCCAGAAAGAGCGCGGATACTGTGCTTGCCGAGAGCATGCAGATCCGGTGTTCGGAAACACGCCTACGCATTATGAAGTAAAAACCCGTCAACAAAAAGACGCCGCTGAGGGCGTTAAGACAAGCGTTTAGATGAGGAAAAATGTGGAGCATCTCAATCGGCTATTGCCAGAAACCTAATAACAAAAACAGAACGATCCAAATGCCGCCCATAAAGTGCCAGTACCAGCCGACGACCTGCGCGATAACTTTGCGTTTGGCGGTTGCCCCGCTATTCGAGGTCGGATGCCAGACCCGCAGCAAAACGGAGCCGAGTGCGACGATACCGCCAACAACGTGAACAGCATGCACCGCGGTAAGAATATAGAAAAATCCGGCGTATGGATTTCCCTGCACGTAAAGCCCACGTTTGGTAAGTTCGAGCCACGATAGGATCTGCGACGAGATGAACGCCGCTCCGAGTATCGTCGTGATAATGAACCATATTCTTGCTACTTCCCGCTGATCGAGTTCGATTTTTGTTTTTGCAAAATGATACGTAACGCTACTCGCGATAATTATTACTGTACTTATCCAAACCTGTATCGGCAGAGCAAAAGGCTGCCATTCGAGCGATCGGTTTGTCGCCAGCACGACGTAAGCAGCCATAAGACCGCCAAATGTCATCGCAACAACGAGCAGCAAAAAGCCGGTGAGCAAACGTGATTTTTCGGGGATGAAACGCGTGTCGTTAGCGATGTCGTCGTCACTCGGACCGTTGCTTCCCGATCCACCGGGATTACGGCCGCCGCTGTTTGGAGGATTTGACCCGCCGAGCGTGCCGGTGTGACGACGGCGTAATTCTTCGGCTTCGACAATGGTTTCGGCTGTTCCGACTTCCATAAAAATTATCTTTTATCGGCGACCATCAGAATAAATAGCAGCGGAAGGTAGATGACTGAGACGAGCAGTAGTTTTTTTGCGCTTTCATTGGTCTTAGCGCGGGCGGTACGGATGCTCGCCCATAACATCCAGATTCCGAGCAGCGAAGCGCCGACGAGAAAGATCATTCCCGATATGCCAAAAAAGAACGGTGCGAGGCTCACGGGAAAGAGCATTATCGAAAATAGGACGATCTGCCGTGCAGTGATCTTGCCTTCCGGTTCAACGACGGGCAGCATGAGAATGCCGGCTTTTGCGTATTCTTCGCGATACAGCCAGGCGATTGCGAGAAAGTGTGGGAACTGCCACAAAAATTGCATTGCAAACAACGCCCACGCGGTCAGAGAGATTTCATTCGCCGCAGCCGTCCAGCCCATTAATGGCGGCAAAGCGCCGGGCAGCGCTCCAATCGCGGTCGAGGCTGATGTCCGAGTTTTTAGCGGCGTGTATACGAAAACATAGCCGACGATTACGACAAGGCCGAGAATCGCCGTTAACAGATTCACAGCGAGTGCGAGATAGACTTCGGCGATCGCACATTGCGCAATACCAAAGACAAGCGCCTCGTAGGATGTAACCTTTTTTGTCGGGAGCGGTCGCGTCGCGGTGCGCTTCATGAGCTGGTCAAGGTCGCGTTCCCAAAATTGATTTAGCGTCGCAACGCCGAAAGCGAGCAATGTGATCGCTATCACTGTATTAGCAAAAAGTATCCAGTCAAATGATCCTGTGCCGCCAAGATAGAATCCTGCGGCCGAGGTTAACACCAGAAGGAACGCTATCCGCGGCTTTGTCAGTTCTATAAAGGCAACAAGACGCTCACGTACACCGACGCTCTTCTGTTCATTAATTTCCGCCGTAACAGTGTCCATATCCGACAAAACCGTAAGAGCAAGAATAGCGTCTTACAGCTGTAAATCAAAGTTTGACGCGATTACGGACGGTGTTTTATACGTAAAGCTAAACTTATTTTCATCTTAGGTGACAAAGCCGCAAGGCTTACGGTATTCTTTGTCTAACAAATGTCTGCAGTTGAGGAAACACTAAAAACACAACCTGCCCGACCGGGAACGCGAGGCAAATCGGCGCCGCTTCTCAACCGCGTCCTGGATCTCATCAGCTCGGTGCGCAATGGCGTCGTGCAGTTGGTCATTCTTGTCATTTTGTCGATGATCGGGATGCTCGTTATGCAACAGAATGTGCAGGGCTTTGAGGCATATTATGTTTCGCTGACACCGGCTGAGAAGATGGTCTTCGGCAGTCTTGGGATTTTCGACATCTATCACAGTTGGTATTTCAATGTTCTGCTGCTGAGCTTGTCGCTCAATATCGTCCTAGCCTCGATTGACCGCTTCCCTTCCGCGTGGGATTACATCGTCAAACCGAAACTAACGGCGACGCGCGACTGGCTGCTTGGAAGACAAGACAACACCATCATCGAACTCCCCAACGATCAAGACGGGGTCGCCGTGATCGCAAACGCTTTTCAAAATGCCGGTTTTAAGCCAACGACAACGACCTCAGAAACGACCGAATACGGCACTGACAGCGAAGGCCGAAAAGATTTTTCTAACATAATCACCAAGGAAACAACCGTCGTATTCGGTGAAAGCGGCAAGTTGAACCGACTTGGGGCGTATGTTGTTCACGTGTTTTTGCTCACGCTTTTCCTTGGTCATTTTGTTGCGCTTACAACAGGCTTTGACGCCAATGTCAGGATGACGCCGGGACAAATAACGAGTGAAATTCAGATTGAGCAGTTTGAGCTCGATAAGAAGCTCCAGTTCAACGCTCAGCTTCCCTTCTCGATGGAGTGCACTGATATTCAGCAGACGCTCATTCGAGCGGACGGCGGCATCGACGTCAGCAACACGCTCGACTGGCGAACGCAGATGAAGGTTACCGACCCTGAATACGGCTCGTTCATAGCCGACGTAAGCATGAACAAGCCGCTCGATTATCGTGGGTATCGATTCTTCCAGGCGCAGACGATTCCGTTCGGCAGCGCACGAAAGATCACGCTCAACGTGACGCCGGAGAAGGGCGGCGAAACGCTGAAAGTGAATCTTGACCGAAACGGCTCGGCGAATCTGCCTGACGGCACAGCCGTCGAGTTTGCCGAGTTTATGCCCGACTTTACGTTCGGCCAAGACGGTCAGCCCGACACGCGAAGTGGCGAATACAACCAACCGGCTGCCGTTCTCAACGTCACTCCGCCAAACGGAGAACGGAGTCGCGTGTTCGCTTTCGGTTCAGGCATCGCCGACAACATTCCGGTCGGCGCCCCGAAGGCCGGCTACAAGTGGCGGCTCGCTGAGTTTGAAAAATCTCCGCTCGCACACATTCTATCGATCAAATACGACCCGTTCAGTGCGTCATTCATTGCGTGGTACATCGGCGGCTTTGGGCTGATCGGCGCGTTGATGTTTGTGTTCTTTTTCTCGCATAAACGAGTTTGGGCGCAGATTAACAAAAGAGAGGACGGCACGACAGAGATCGTTCTCGCGGGCGAAGCAAACCGCAATCATCTAGGTTTTCAGGACAAGTTCAAGCGAATCGCCGACGCGATTCAGAGGTAATTAAAATGGAAGAACTCGACAGATTAGAAAATCGCACAACGTGGAAATCGTATGTGCCCGTCGCCCTCGTCATCGTGGGCTCGCTCGGAATGCTCGCTCTGCGCTTGCAGGTCGGAGCTGGCTTTATCAATGACGGCGCTCTGATGATGTTGGCGCTCGCGTGTTACATTCTCGCGGCGGTCTTTCTGCTAACTAATCTCTACGCTCCGTCGGCGATGGCCGAAAAGATCGGCTACTTCGGCGCCGTGCTCGGCGTTTTCTTTAATTTTTCGAGCTGGCTCGTGCGTTGGGTCTCGGCCTACGATCACGAGATTGCGGTGATGCGTGCGAGCGGCAATATGGCTGAGCCGTGGGTGTTTCGCTACGTCCCGTTTGCGAATTTATATGACCTCAGTTTGGCGTTTGCGTTTGGAGCCGGAATCGCGACGCTGCTGTTTGCGCAAAGAAAAAGTTTCCGCATACTCGGCGCATTCACGTTGCCGCTCGCGGCGTTGATACTCACGCTTGCAAGATTTATCGGCAACGATTTTATCGATCTACCGCCGGTGCTCGATTCGTATTGGCGGCCGATACACGTCGGCGACGCGAGTCTGAGCTACGGCGTCGCCCTTGTCTGTTTCGGTGTTGCGGTGATGTATTTGCTAAAGGACGGCGTAAAGGTCGAGGCGATGGCAATCTGGTCGAGCATCTTCGGCATCTCGGTGCTGGCCACGATCAGTAAGTTCTCCGTCTTTACAAACTTTGTTTACAATGCCGGACTGTTTGTTCCCAACGAAGCTGGCAAGAGGCCGTTCTCCGCGCCGTTTCGTCTCGAAATTCCCTACGCAGGCCCGGCGTTGGCGCTCTCAGGCCTATTGCTGCTCGGTGTCGTCGTTTGCTTTTTGATCTACATTTATCAAAATAACGAGAAGGCAAAGACAATCGGCCACTATGTATTAAAGCTCGCACTCGTCGCTCAAATCGTGTCGCTCGCAATTCTCGTTGCCGGTATTAAGTCGAATGAGAGCATTCCGTCGCGATTAAAAGCGCAGCTCGCGCAGGATCAGTCGCAATACATCGTCGCGGGAAGGGCGATGGCCGAGAGTCAGCAGCTCACCGCGCAGGAACTCGCTCAGATGACCCCGACGCAATACGAACAGATGGGTCGCGGGTATGTTCAACAGAGCGGCGATAAGATGTTTTTGAGCCTGCAAACAAACCCGGTCGAGGTCGCTGCTGTTATCACGGCGCTGGTCGCGACGCTATTCGTTATCTTTTTCAGTTTCCGTACGACGAGTCTGCGCGAGCGGCTGCCGAGTCTCGACTCTCTCGACAGCCTGATGTACAAGACGGCGTGTCTCGCCTTCGCCGGTCTCGCGATCCTACTGATCACCGGCGCGATCTGGGCGAACGAATCGTGGGGACGGCCGTGGGGCTTTGACTCAAAAGAAACTGGCGCGCTCGTCGCCTGGCTAACCTACGCCGCTTTCCTGCACACACGCATCGCCCGCGGCTGGCGCGGCCGCAGCTCGGCCTACTTTGCGATTCTCGGATTTCTGCTGGTGATCTTCACCTACCTCGGAGTGAGCTATCTGCTGCCGGGGTTGCATAGCTATGCATAACTAGTATGCGGGCCGCGTCTTTAAATTATTAATATAAAAAATTGATCTAAGGTAGAACCAGTGAATCGGTTGAAAGTCCCCAAGGAAAAACGTTGATTCCGTTTTGACTGCCATAAACCCAATAATACGATTGACCTGAACCGGGCCGCCAAATAGCCACATCTGTAACCCCGTCGCCGTCATAATCTCCTGTAACAGGTATATCACCACTGACTCCCCAATTAGCTACTCGAACTGTGTTATCGGAACTTCTGATCCACCACCAATTGCCGTCCGAACTTCGCCAAATTGCCACATCTCCGATGCCATCTCCATCAAAATCTGCGGGAGAAACACGCCGATCACCTGAACGTCCGAATTGGATACTACTAGAAGCACCCGTCGCAGCATTTGTAATGTTTACAACAGAAGGATTTGTAGAATAAGAATAATAAACATAATCGGAACGTCCATCTCCGGTCATGTCACCTGCTCGAATCGGAAAAGAATAAGGAGGAATTAGAAAGTCTACGGTGCCTGCTGTGCCGCTATATATGCCGTAAACATTTGTATGGCCACTTCCCGGAGGCTCTAAAATGTTACCTATCAAAACTGCCGGATCAGTCTTTCCATCACCGTTATAATCTTGCTGCATTATTCCGGTTATAGGACCGGAATTGGTAAAAAGGGTCGTCGTAAGACTATTACTTCCACTCTGCCAGATCCAAAATCTATGTTCGAACGGCGGAAAATTGTTTCCAAAACGGAAAATAGCAATGTCGGCTTTGCCGTCGCCATCGTAATCTCCCGCTGCGTTCATATCGCGGTTAATTCCCCATTGAAAGGTCCTAAATCCATCTCTACTTTGCCAGAGATACCAAACTTTTGAACCGCCTTCCGTTCGCGTAATAGCAAAATCCGTCTTACCATCACCGTCAAAATCATTCATCTTGCGAAACATATTCTGAGAGAAACCTGTTACCGCAAAAACAATTAGGAGTAAGCCGACTCCCAACAATCGAACATAAACTTGTCCAACATAACTTTGCACTTTATTGTCCTCCCAAATATGAAACTAAATTTGACGCGATTAATATATCATAACTGTCAATCGCTTTTTGGTCTCGCATTTCATTACTCAATCGTCACCTTTGCGATTGTTGTCATTTGGTATCGCGTGATCGTGCCGTTCTTTTCGACGACGGTCAGACGGCCGTTGTCGAAACTGAAGCGTGAGATTTCGGTCATCGGTCGTTCGATAACTGTTCCGTCCTTAAAAACAACTACAAGATTCACGTTTGCAAGCGGATCGGGCTCGGAAGGAGGTTTTGGGGTTTCAGTTTTAGGTTTTGGGGTTTTGGCTTTAGGCTTTTGTTTGGCCGTGGGCTTTTCTGACGAGGCACCCGCGCTACCGCTTGGGTTTCCGCCTCTTGCCGCCGTAGTCGTTCTTCTCTTGGTTGTCGGTTTTGCGGTTGGTTTGACCGTTACTTTTGCGGATTTGTTTTCGTAAACGGTGTCCTCCGTTTTAAGTTTTGCGTCGTCGGAAGCCGTAGGCGTTTCGGTCGGGTTTTCAGACTGGCCGCCCACTAACGCAGGCGGTTCTGATACGTCGGTCTTTGCTGCTGACTGCCGATTGCCAGCGGCTGACTGCTTACCGGCGACAGTTGGCGCGGGTTCATAAGTTTCCGGAGCGAGTGCGACGAAGCTTCCGGCGAATTTGATCCTGAAGGTTGCGGCGTCATCATTCGGCGTGCGGCCTTCGATCCGGAGTAACAGGCGGGCGCTCTGTCGCAGGTAGATCAGTCGTCCCGTTTCGCTTCGCCCGGCGTCGGCATACATCACCATTTTTGTCAGCGGCTTCATCGAATCGGTGGCGTAAATGTCGATGTCGCCGGTGAAATTCGTCGTCGCGACGTTGATAAAAATATCGCCCTGACTTCCCTCGAATAAATAAAAAAGCGTCGTCAGCCTTGCGTCGCCGATAGTGCGTGCCGATATTCGTCCGTTGATCTCATTGCTTGTGACGTGCGTTGGAAAATTCTGATCGGACGACTGCGCGAACGCCGAAGGCGGCGAAAGTAAAAAGGCAAAAGCAAAAAGGCAAACAAGAAGGTAGAGAGGCCGCAGGTATTTTTTGCCTTTTTCCTTTTTACTTTTTACTTCTCTCATAATTCCTTTCTGAGGTGAACCAAACGCGAGGTTTCGGTGTACCCGAGCTGCGCGTGCGCCTGCTGGCTGACGGTGTTGCCGACCTCGGCGTCCGACGCCATCTCGGTGCAGCCACGCTCGCGTGCCCAATCTTCGGCGGCCGCGACAAGTTTCGCACCTATTCCCTGTCGCCGATGATCAGTGTCGACGAACCAGCCTTCGAGATAGCCAACGCTCTCGGTGTCGCAGTCCTCGACGTGCTGGCGAATGCTGGCCTCGAGAAAGCCGGCGAGGCGGCCGTTGCCCGTGTCGGCGACCGCAACGAACTGCGAATCAGGATGCTCAATGATGTCGACCATTTCTCCTTTATGGGCGTCCTCGCTCGTTTGATCCCACAAACTGGTGCGAAGACGCAGCCATTCGGCAAGGTCCCTCTCTTCAAGTGAGCGAATTACACATTTGTTGGTCATTGAAAACCAATTTTAACAGGGATATCGGTTTTGTGGAAGATAAAAAGCCGGACGACGTGCGCCCGGCCAAGTGTGCTAGAACTTCTTCGTTCTCTTCGCGACCTTTGCGGCTCTTCCGGAATAACAAGTCGTCTCCCGCAAAGACGCCAGGACCGCAAAGAAAGAAACTAACTTCCAGACTTCGCAGCGGCCGCTTTGTCTGCAAGGACCTCAAGCGCTTTCTTAAGCTGCACGTCCTCTGTCTGTTTCTGCACCGGTTTTGGCGTCGGGGTCGGTGTTGCGGCAGGATTCGGTTCGTTTTGCTCCCCGTCTAAATTATCTACGTCGAGCGGCTCAGGCGTGTCGGGACGTTTGACCTCGATCGACGGCTTTACGCCCATCGTCGACCGCTCTTCGCCCAGAAACGGCGTTCCGCTGGCCGACGCCCATTTCGAAACCGTCAGCAGCATACCTTCGCCGCTTTTTAGCGGAAATAGCTTCTGCTCGGTTCCGGCGCCGAAGGTCTTTTCCCCGACGACCTCGCCGCGTTTTCGCTCCAAAACGGCGGACGCAACGGCCTCGGCGGCACCTGCGGTTCCGAGATCGATCAGAACGGCCATCTGCCCGTCGAAGATCGTCTTCGCGGCATCGGCGGTGTACGTCGTAATGAGTTTGTTATCGCGGCCGATGACCTTTGCGAGCTCGCCCTCGCGAATGAAGAGATTCGCGACGTTGACGCCTTCCTGTAAACTGCCGGCGGCGACGCCGCGAAGATCGAGCACGATCTTCTGAACGCCTTGTTTGGAAAGCGACTGCACTTGATTACGAATATCGGCGGCTCCGCCGTCTTCGAGGCTATAGACTTTTATGACGCCGACTTTGCCCGCTTCGATGCGAGATTCGGCTGTTGGAATTTTATACGCGGCGCGAACGACCTTTATCGTCTGCGGCTTTTCGCCCGCACGCAACACGCGAAGCGCGACGGTCGAACCTGCGTCGCCATTCACCAACTGACGCGCGTCGTAGAGCGAAATGTCACGTGTGGCTTTCGTGTCGATGTACTCGACAAAGTCGCCGGACTTGATGCCGGACTTGTCGGCCGGTGCGCCTTTGATCGCAGAGATCACGTAAAGATAACCCGAGATCTGTGAGAATTCGGCTCCGATGCCGACCTTGTTCGAGCTTTTATTCGCGTCGTAGGCCTTGACCTGTTCGGCCGTCAAGAACGACGAATACGGATCGAGCCCGCCGGCCAGGCCACGCAAAGCACCGAGCCGTACTTTTTCCATATTCGGGTCGTCAACGTAGTCGTTTTGAATATGATTGAGAACCGATTCAACGATCCTGAGCTGTGCGGTCGAATCGCTCACCGGCTGCTGCGCCGATGTCGAGAGCAAACCGCCGACAAACGGCAGCCCGCCGACAACCGCATACGCCGAGACGACGCCCGACAAAACCATGATCCAAAGCTTTCCGCGAAATGACATATAAAACCTCTTGTGATAAATCTAAACTAACCTCGGGCAGAAACGCGACAGTTATGGAGCGTGCTTGTTTGGCCGCACGCTCGTTAACACTCGCGTTTCTGCCTTAAAGACTTATAATTATCCACTAAACGAGCTGACGAGTGCAACAAAAAGAAATAACTAATACGCAGCAGGTTGCAGACGTTTTTGAAGTGCCAAAAGCAGGTCGCATCCTTACCATCGACCCCGGCACAAAGCGCTGCGGCGTCGCCGTTTGCGATGAGCTTCGCGTCACGACGCGGCCGCTCGACTTTATCGCACGCAAAAGCTGGAAAAACTTGCTCTCAAACATCAAAAATCTCGTCGCCGAATATGATGCCGTCGCCCTCGTTATTGGTTTGCCGCTGCAATCCGACGGCTCCGACGGGCCAATGACCGCCGAGGCTCGCGACATGGCACGTAAATTCGCCCTTTCACTCGATATTCCGGTTGTGTTGCAAGACGAACGCGTCACCTCATACGAAGCAAAACACCGTCTGTGGAGCGAAGGCGTCTCGCCCGCCGCCGCCCGCAACCTAACCGACAGCACCGCCGCCGCGATCATCCTTGCGGATTTTTTGGATCGGCTGGCCAGGGACAATTACTGAACTTTTTCGTCGTAGATGTCGTGGAGGACTTCGGAGATGGTCTTGCGCTCGTCCGGCGAGGCGGTTTTGGCGAAGCGTTTTTGACCTGAAGACTGTGTGCTGGCGGTTGTGTCGCTGTGAACTTCGGCAGAGTCGTCTTTCCAGTCGATATTGCGCGGTTCGTGAGTCTCGTCGGTCCCGATATATCGGGATTCCGTGACGGGACGGTCGGTCAGAGCGAGGACGCCGCCGGCGAGGACGTCGCGGCTGTGGGCGAGCAACCCGGACCCACGGTTTTTGCGTGAGCGCTCCAATGAACGAATCGCGGCGGAGGTCTGAGGCGATTCGGCCGGTGCACGCTCGATCCTTCGCAACATGCGCACGTATTCGCGCAAGCCTTTTGTTGGAAACATCATCGCACCCTCGTCGGATGATGAATCATCAACAGCTGCGCTCAGATGACGAACGGCTGAGCTGTGATCTTCGAGGCGCTGATACAGTGCACCGAGGGCAAAATGCACGAGCGGCGGCGCGGGCGTCATCGACTTTACGACGGCTTCGCCGCGCGCGATTGCATCCTTTATCTCAAAACCGAACCAACGCCGTTCGTCGTCGCGCAATATCTCGTTCGCAGCCAAGTAAAACTCGAAGATTCGACGCGTTTCGCCACGCGATTCGGCGACGAACACCTTCCAAACAAAAAATGCCAGCGCCCCGAAGAACACCAGCATAAAAATCGGAAAGCCGACGACGTAAAGCATAAGGGCAATCACGCCAAACCCGACGGCGTATTGCCCTTTTTCTTTTATGGACGTCGACTGACGCCTTTCTATTGCGTTGTTACTCACAACAAATTAGTTTGACGAAGATTTTTTCGGCGGCTGTTTACGCGAAGCCGTAGTTTTCTTTTTCGCCGATGCCTTTCCAGTTGAAGCCGCGGTCTTTGGCGCATCGTCTGACTTACTCGAAGCCGTCGCTTTCTTAACCTCGGTCTCAACTTTCTTGCTGAAATCGTTGATGACCTCGCCCGCTTTTTCAAACGCCTTCATCGACGCGTCGGCGACGTAGCTGAACGTCTCTTCTAGCGTCGAAACCTCCATCCGAAAGAGGCTCTTAAATTTATCTTCGAGGGGCAAATCGCGAAACTCATCCTCAAACTTGTTGCGCGTCGCTCCGTTCTTCTTCGATCCCGTTGTTTTCTCGGTATTCATAAAACAAATTTCCCCACTAATAACTGTCACTTACGGCACGCTGCGGCCAAATGTTCCGTTTCCTCAGTGAATCGCGGTCTTTACCCTGACGCGCGGCTGTGCCCCCGACGGCGCCGTGGCCGCATCTTGCGCCGTTGGCTGACAATGGGCGCAAATTCCCCACAACCTTAGACTGTGATGCGTCGGTCGAAAGCCAAACTTATCCGCCATCTGATCTTGCAGGTCTTCGATATCGGGCGAAAAGAATTCGATGACTTTGCCGCAATGGGTGCAGATCATGTGGTCGTGATGCTCGTGATTGTAATGATGCTCGTAGTACGTTTTGTTGTCGCCGAAACGAACTTCGCGGGCTAACCCAGCCTCGGTCAGCAGCTTCAACGTGCGATATATCGTCGTCAGGCCGACTGTCGGATCTTTTTTCTGAACGATACTGTAAAGGTCCTCGCTGGTGAGATGGTCTTCGGTGCTCAAGAAAATTTCCAGAATCAGATCGCGCTGATCCGTGCGGCGCAAACCTGCCGCCCTAATGTGTTCGAGAAAGATATCTTTCTCAGCTTCGAATTTGTCCTTTTTACTCGCCAATTACTGCCTCTTAAGCTGATGTTACCACTTCAATTTTGATTTTGCTACGGCGACCTTTGACCGCAGAGTTTCGATGCGCTCGGCACTAACGCCCTGTTTTGCAGCGAGTTCGAGCGAGCGTTCGCCGAGCAGAAGGTATATCTCGAGCAGGTCTTCATCTTCAATTTCATTGAGCGCAGTTAGATGTCGCGTGAACGTTTCCGCGTCGGCACGCGCAAACGTGCCGGTCAGCGCCGCGGCCGTATCCTGCTGTTCGAGATTCTGAACCGTGCTCGAGACGAGCGGCAAGAGTATGTCGCGAGATTCAGTTTCCGATAAACCGCACTTGGTCATCATCTCAACAGCCGCATCAAAGAGCGCGACGAGATGTCCGCACGCTGTCACCGCCGAAGCGTGATAAAGGGTCTTGAATTTTGTATCGATCGAGAACGCACGCCCGCCGAGGTCGGCGACGATCTCTTTACCTAATTCAACGGCCTCTGCGCTGCCTTCGACACAAAAAAACGAACCCCGAAAACGTTCAGGCCCTGATTCCGGCGTGCTGATCGAAACGAGCGGGTGGATCGAGCCGATCTTACAGCCGGACGTCGCCAGATCGGCGAGGATTGATGATGGGTACGAGCCGCTCGTGTGAAAAACAACCGAATTCTTGAGCTGACCGGCGAGCACGCGGCATGCATCTTTTATCTCAAAGTCCTGAGTCGTTATGAACACTATGTCGGGCGACGTTCCAGTAAGGTTGTCGATCGATGAAACCTTTAGACTAAGATCAATGGACGGTGACTTGCCGCGTGTTATCAACTCGACGACGCTGTATTTGTCACGCGGCAGACTTAGCGCCAAAGCTCCGCCGACGCGCCCGACACCTACGATTGAAACCCTCTTCACAAAGGTATTATCGCTCAATTACTGCAAAATCGTAAAAGGATTCGCGGCGACCTAGTTCATGTCCAAAAGAACGGGTTGGTGGTCGGCCTCGTCTATCCATCGGACCGCCTCGGCCTCGAGCACGGCTTCGATGACTTCGTCGGACGGCAAGTGCTCCATCATGATCTCGGCTTGAATCGGCAAATCGGAGCACACGATCTTCAACAGACGAAGGTCGGCGGCGGATACGGACGGAAATGTATCGGCGTTCTCAAAACCGTCGAGTAGAAATTCGATGTTTGAACCAGGAAATTTATTTTTGCCAGCGCTGATGACGGTCTCTTTGTTGTCGAGCATCAGCTTTTTAAAGCTGCCCATCGCACGGGCGACGATGTGGCGAAGCTCGTCGAACAACTGCGTGAGCCGGTCAAGATCTTCGAATTGGTTTGTGCATGTACAGACCGGCTTGATCATCAGCTGTTCGCGAACATTCGCTTTGCAGACGGCGGCGCGAGTCTCGCGTATCAGCGCCATTGCATGTTCGGCAAAACGACGGTCGATCAACGGCAGCTCGGTAATGACCTGAAATGTCGACCACATCTCCGACGCCATCATTTCCTTCAACGTCTGGCCCGACGCGAAAACATTCATCGCGGCTTCATGTTTCTCTACATAATGGGCCGAGTACAAATGCTGAAAACGTGTCCACAGCCCTTCAAACCTACTATTTTCCGTATTAAAACTGATGCTGCTGCTCGTCAACATCTTCAATAATTCTCGACGTATGTCGTCGATCTCGCCGACGCCGGTCCATTCAGAAGATGACACATAATAGAACGCCGCCTGCCCACGCTCGGACAAAGTAATGTAACGCACCAGCTCGGCGAGTTCTTTCGTTTCTCGATCGTATTCATCCTCTGAGTCATTGAAAAGATCGGCGACGTTTCGCAGACAATCTTCAAGCGAGATTTTTGCTGTAACCTGCGATTCGATAATTGACGCTGCCGCGCCGAACGAACGTTTCAAGCCCATCGCCACGCGCCAGATCGTCGTGTTCAAAAACTCATCCGGCAACGAATCAAACTTTGTAAGAGCGCCGTTAGATTTCCATTCATTGTGCCAGTTTTTGAGTACGTCGACGATCTGCTGGCGGTCTTCGTCCTTGGTGAGCGAGCTAAGTTCCTTGTTGCCAGTCAAATGACGCGCCCACGAGAGTAATTGATCGCCGGAATAGGAATCGGCTTTTGGACGCGCGATACCCTCGATGTCGTCCCAGATGATCTGAAGGTCGAGCGAACGGTGATTTATCCGACTGCCGCTGCTGGTGACAAACTCGAATTGACGCTGCGCGACAAGTGAGGCAAGCACGAGATGCTGCGATTCTTTTGTCAGTCCGAGCGGTGCAAGTTTTAGCAGCGACGAAATGCTCTTTAGCGGTAAAATTTTGTTTTCGTCCGCCTCACAATCAAGCAGATTTCTGACGTAATCGATATCCGCGAGCGTATCGGTCGGCGCCGGCATCAATCTTTCGCCATCCTGCACGGCAAGTCCGAGCGGCAAAGCATACGTAGTTGCAAACGACTGGGTTTCGAGGTTTTCTGTCGCACTCGCACCGAAAAAGTTGGCGACCAGCGACGATGCCTTATCCTCTGTGAGCAGTGATTTGAATTCGGGATGCAGCGGATAAAATTCGTTGAAGAACGGCTCGAGGGCCTTGGTCAAAATCTGCGTCAGCGAATTCGAGCGGCCGATGTCCTCGGAAAACAGATATACCTGCTCGCCATGCGCGATGTACCCGTTGTTTATAAAGATGCGCTGCCATATGCGCTCGATCGAGATCGAATGTATCTGCGCGGCGGTCGTAAACGAGTTGCGATACTTTTCGCGAAGCTCAGGGTGTGTTTGCAGGACGTAAAAGCGGCGAAGGATGGTCTTTTCTTCCTCAGTCGGGATCGCGAGTTTCCACGCCAGGATCGGACACGCTCCGTCAATCTCGGCGACAAGCGGAGCAGTACTCTGTCGTTCAACGTGCATTACCCAATCGAATTTTGAATTATCAAGTGCATGATGAGTTTCAGGATCCCAAACAACTTCACCGCATCGCATAGAGCCTCGCCATTCGATGCGGGTTGGGGTCGGAGTCGTTCCAAACGTCGGCGTCGTGCCGATGTCGACGCACCTATCGGCGGTCTGACGAAGCAATACGTTCCATATAACGTCATCGCTGACGGCGGCGGCCGCTTGCTCGAGATAACTATTAATATCGTCGGTGTCACTTACGCGAAAACAATATTTGCTGTCGGTCTGATTCGTCGTGATTGTCTCGGGAAACGATTCGGCAAACGCCCGCAGCCAGCCCTCTATATTCACCTTTGCCGGGCCGTCGTTAAATATCATCATGCAGGCCGCCACGTCGGCGACAGTCGCTCCCTGACCGTCGAGCGAGAGGAGGAAGAGGCCTTTTAGAATCAATTTTGCGTGCAACCGTGCCTGAACAGGCGCTCGAGCGATTACGGTGTCCTCGATTTTCTCGAACGTTGCAAATGCAGATGCCAATTCGCTTACTTCGCGCAACCGGTCCTCGACGCTGTCGAACATTTCGTCAAGACCAATCAGGGAATCAGCGGGACGGCCGAGTATCTTGACGCCGGCTTCGGACGCAAACCCTAGCAACGCGAAATCCTGAATATAGAGCCGTATTAGCGGCGCGATCTCGAGCGTCGCGGGATGTAGCGGATACAGCGCCGTAAATCGCGGCTCACTCCAGCGGAATCCGCGCAGATTAGCACGGAAGTGCTCGTAAATCTCACGCAGCAGCGGCTGAGTGTCGCGATTTTTTGAAAAAATGTGCTTGTCGACTATCTTGAACAGATGTTCGGGGTCGAGATAGTCGATCATGTAACTCGCCGTGATCGCCGAGTTCGGCCCGTCGGCGCCGGAAATATCGTCGTCCAGTGCAACACCAGCAAAACACCCGAATTCATGCGCCGCCACAGAAATTTCGCTCAAAATCGGGCCGTCATCACGTGAAACCCGCGATTCCCTGCCCACATCCGTGTCGAAAAGTAATATCAACGGCGAGTCGCCGGTCTGCTCAGTGGCCTGTTGTAAAACAGTTTGTGGTGAATCGCCGAGTTTCTCGGCGGCGATACCGACAGCCGCAGAAACCGCCGTCTTCAGCTCTTCAATTAAGTTGCTGCCCGAACCACGCCGGACGAGCGCGACTTGGAAGTGTTTTCGTAAAAGGCTTTTCGAGACCGACGCGACGTGTTCGTCAACAATACGCGAACGAAGCTCAGGTTGCGCCAAAATCGCCGCAAACGTTGAAATAAAATGACTTTTGCCGACGCCGCGAAAACCCGCAAGCGCCGACGCCATGCCGCTGCCTTTTTTGCACTGCGTCACGCGCCCGATCCAATTCGCCATCAGTTCCGCCGTAATATCGGTGAAATGATAGCTCTCGAGCGTTTGCGCAGGGTCGGCGGCAAAATCGTAAAGCTGCGTAAACGGGCGAACTTCGACGATGTCTTTTACTTTTTCTTCGATGCGTTTCATCAAAAGAGATGTATTTTCCGGCGAGCGACCGGTCGGTAAGACGTCTCGCTGGGTCGAGACCTTTTTATTTTAACAAGTTTTATCGCAATTTGGGAAGCATTTTTATTGACCTATCTGGAAAAATCCATTTGGTAAAATTTTTCGAATATCACAACTAAATTTGGGCGCCGCGCATCAAACAGGCGTTGATTGAAAAGCCCATTGGAGCTACAATTCAGCTTGTCGGACTCAGACTGGAGGTCAGATTCTATGAATAACCGTAATCTTCGCCCGTTTGCCGCATCGATTCTGATGTTGAGCATGTTGGTTAGCACATTTATCATCATGCCTTCGGCGGCTATCGCACAGACCGACACAAAATCAACCGACGCCGCTAAAGATAAGAATTCAAAGGACAAAGCAGCAGCCAAGCCAACCCCGGCGCCAAAAAACGGGCCGCTTACCGAGAAAGAAAATCCCGCGATGATCGGCAAGCGTAACATCAACAAAGGAACTGACAAGTTCTTTGGCTGGCTCGGCGGCTCGCGCGAAAAAGAGATGCAGATCGGGCGCCAGATTGCGATGGAGGTCGAGCAGCAAGCGAAACTCGTCACTGATCCCGTCATCACCGAGTACGTGAATCGCGTCGGTCAGAATATCGTCCTGCACTCAGACGCGAAAGTTCCTTTCACGATCAAGGTCATCGACAGCGACGAGGTCAACGCGTTTGCTCTGCCCGGCGGATTTTTCTTTGTGAATCGCGGCCTGATACTCGCCGCCGAAAACGAATCCGAACTCGCCGGCGTGATGGCCCACGAAATCGCGCACGTTACGGCGAGACACGCGATGGAAAACCAAGGGAAAGGTACACTGATCAATTACGGGATGTTGGCCACGGTTATTTTAGGCGTTCCGATCGCGGCCCCTGTCTTGCAAAACGGAGGCGGAATTCTTGCAGCGTTAGGAATGCTCAAGTTTTCACGCGGCGCCGAAGAAGAGGCGGATAAGTTGGGCGTTCAATATCTCTATGCGGCGGGTTACGACCCGACCGGCATGGCGACAATGTTCGAGAAACTCGCCTCACAGAACAAAAAAAAGCCGGGCACGATAGCTAAACTCTTTTCGACTCACCCGCAGTCGACCGACCGTCGCGACGCAAGTGTGGCACTCGCCGCCAGATTCCCTGAGAAAGAGGAATACATCATCAGCACCTCGGAATTTCAACGCGTGAGAGGCTATCTGATGAAGATCACAAACGCAAAGGCAGGCGTCTCAACCGACTTTGACCCGACCGACGAAAGCCGCCCGACGCTCAAGAAACGTCAGCCTGATTCGACAGATTCGACCGACACGGACGGCAGCTCAAGCTCATCCGACGCCCCGCCAAAGCTGAAGAAAAAGGACGTTGAACCCCAACCGTCACCAACACCGCAAATCTGAGAGGATTTTTAGTTTCAACAACAAAGGCCGCGATTGACTCGCGGCCTTCGCTATTTGCGGTTCACTATTAACTAGTCGCTACTCACGGTGTTGGCACCGGGTTAGCGGCCGTTCGTTTTGGCGCGCGCTCGAGGTGCGAGGCGACGGTCCACGCAGCGAGTTTTGCGGGGTCGTCGGCGTATCTTATGCGGACGATCGAATTGAGTCTTCGCGACAAACTCATACCTCGGCGTGCCGCGGCGAACAGACCGCCGGTCGCGGCGGCGCGTTGCCCGACATTCGAGTCTGCCGACTGGGCCGCAGTTTCCACCGAATCGATCGCAGCTTGCAGATCGTCGAGAAACGTCCCTGCGAGGCCGTATTCCTCAAACTTTGCGCGAATCGGTGTGGCGTCCGAATGAAACGCGCGGGCCGCCGCAAGTAGATTCTGCTGCGAACGGTTTCGCGGCATTCTGAACTGATCGCGGCTGCCCGGAATCTCGTCGTCAAAGCCGCGCGCCGCAAGATTCATCTTTTTTGTTAACGCGATCAGATCGTCAAGCGCATCGTCCTGATTGCCAAAAGCCTGCGCCGCCGTGCTTGCGCCCGAAACCTGCTGCGCCGCCAGCGACTGTATCTCGGCGATCGCCGCCGACAAAGCCGCCGCCGTCACGGCTCCGGGCGTCGCGCCACCAAAATCCGTTGCGTTATCAACCATGAACGCCTCTTCGCGTTCAAATTTATTGAGTTTTCGTTTAATCGAGTCTTCCATTTTTCTTCTCCTTTTAGTCTGCTCTAACCCACGCCCGCTGTGTCCGGCGAGCGCCACAAGAAAAGGAGCTTCCGTTTACGAAGCGGCCCTTTCACCTCTGCCCGACGCCCGGGCAAA
>JBAUGW010000045.1:0-17743 GCA_049679945.1 Pyrinomonadaceae bacterium
CATTCATCCAATTATTTGGAGCAACAATCGGACTTTCAACGACCAGCACAAGATTGGCCTCGGGCTTGTTTTGTAAATATCGGTATTCGTACAACTGACTAATTCCTTTGCGAACCTGACTACGCACATTTGTATCTGTCGTGGATTTCATCTCAAAGATGAAATCACTATCGAGATTAACAGCCAGATCAATCAGATCGTTGCTTTTCGGAATACCACCAGCCGCTGTGATTCGTTCCGCAGTCAAATTTATAAGATGACGATGAGAAACCCTTGCTCGGTCATGCAAAGCGTCGTTTCGATACATGACAACGTCTTCACGGGCTTCTCTTGCTCGCTCTTGAACTATCTGATATTCGTCCAAGGCTCCCGACGTTGGAAGTATCGGTTGCTCAATATTATCAATTTCGAGTACCGGCAGATTTGCCGTAAATGTATTTATAGACCGATACCGATGGTCGATTTCCGTTATTACGTTTATGGTCTTGAGCCACGATAAAATCGTCATTACTCGTCGATGAATCATTGACTCTCCGATACCAATCGCGACGATTGATTCGAGATATGTTTCAATTTGTTCCCGCGTTAGGCCTTCGGGAAAGAGTTCGATATAAGGCAATAAGCGTTGAATGACTTCGAGGCCTAGAACAGACGCGATGAAACTAGGGTTATCTAGCGTGGGATTTTGAGTGAATTGTTCACCTTTCGCGGTTAGTTGAGCATTATTCGATTGATTTGTTATGAATCCTAAAAGTTCTGCGGCCAGGCGATAATAACGACCTTGTCGAGTCGTGCCAAGATCAGCAATATTATGGATTATCTCGGCATCGGTTCGAGCACCATTTGCGACGTTAATTACTATGTGAATAACGGTTTCAAGCCTGTCAGCCTGCGGCACTTCAAAACTTTGGATTCTCATAGCTATTTCCCAATAAAAACGTATTCCTTCACGCGATTATTCAGGTTTCCGCTCTTGTGTTTTTGATTACCAAATGAGTAAGTGTGATCGATTTCATGAATATCGACACTACTTTTATACTTTCGAAGCATTTCTGCAAGTTCGTCTTTCGTCGGAAAACTGTTAGAGGAATATGAAACAACAATGATTGAATTCTGATGTTTCTTGAAAAGATTCTCGAACGCCGAATAAGCTGTTTCTCTCTTGGAAAAAGGCGAAACATAACTCTTAAATTTCTTAACCACAGAATGTTCCTGAATAGTTATGTCTTTCCAATCCTTTACTAAACCCTCAACGAAATGATAACGACGAACATAATCGTTGTCTGACGTTGGCGAGAAATATGGCGGGTCAAGGTAGACAAGATCCGCTGTGACTTCAAGTGCCTCGGTATGTTCGTTGTAAGACCAATTCCCTTTTTCATTGTCGAAAACCGCATCATTAAAGATTTTGATGCTTTCAATGAAGTGTTCTTCGATGGATTTCTGCATGTCGAGACGACCATCATTATATCTTTCACCAACAAACGTAAATATCCCGCGTGATCGTTTCTTAACGCAAGCTCTTACCAATGCAGATAGTGCCAATGCCTGTTCATACTGAGTTTCGAGAAGGGTGATGTTGTAACGAACGCGATCAAGGAATTGGTTCTCTTCGTCGTTGTAAAAGATGTTCCGAAATGTTCGCTCAATAAAGCCATCGTTTTTGTTTTCAGTTAGGAGAAAATTGACATCATTTTCGTCTAACGTATCAGTAGAATTTTCGATGATCGCCCGTGACGTTATATGACTAAATGCAAGAAAATCATTCGTTATTACCTTCTTCCCCTGGCATTTCAAAAAGTATGACACGACGTTGCTCCCGGCAAAGGCATCGTACACGGACTCAAAATCTAGATCACGGATTTGAAGCCAGATGTCGGGCAATATTTTGTTCTTGCTTCCCATGTAACGAGTGCCGGGGAAACGGTCAAACTGAGAAAGCGGTTGTGCGATGTGTGCTAAAGGTATCAAAGTCCTCCAAGAACAATCAGATCTTCGCCAATACGTGTTTTCGCATTGCTGCTAATAAGACGCTTTGAATTAACTATTTTGTAAGGAAAATCTTTATAAAGGTCAAGTATGAATGGATGGGCAGAGTTGGTGAGAATCACTTTACAGCCACGCCCAACCAATCGTTTAAATTCAAACGATAACTCGCGTTGATTTTCCTCGTAGAAAAATTCCTTTGTGTACCTCTTAAAATCTGAATATTGACCGATAGGCTGATACGGCGGGTCCAAAAAAACAAAGTCGTCTCTTTCTGCGAATTTCCGCAAGACGTCGTGATAGTCAGAAGTAATTATTTCCACGCCTTGCAACGCTAAACTTGCTTCATAAAGCACTTTTGGGTTGTAAAAGGGAGCACCAGTTCGTCCGTTATATGGTGTATTGAACTGACCTTTTTTATTTACTCTAAATAATCCATTGAAACATGTTTTATTGAGATAAATAAGACGAGCCGCTCGATCAATACGGGACATTCGAGAAACATCCATCGCACGAACGCGATAGAAGTTTTCCTTGTCGTTTACAAACTTCTCAAGC
The DNA here is from genome assembly GCA_049679945.1 of Pyrinomonadaceae bacterium. Lineage (GTDB taxonomy): Bacteria > Acidobacteriota > Blastocatellia > Pyrinomonadales > Pyrinomonadaceae > OLB17. The sequence goes on from JBAUGW010000045.1 coordinate 2,545, forward strand.
GAACGTAAGACACCGTTAAAGTTATCTCTAACCGCAATGTAAGTGATGATAAGCTCTTCGTTCGAATCCGATATGACTGAGTTTTGGTGACTTAATAAAAAAAACATCGCTCCGCCGCCGATAAAAGGCTCGATGTAGCGGTTAAAGCGCATGGGAATGAACTCACGCAGATGCGGCAACAACTGAGACTTGCCGCCAGCCCATTTTAGAAATGGACGTGCTGATGATGTTAAAATATCGTGAACTAGCTTGGCGCTCGTGGTCATGAAATCTCTGAAGGTCTTATTCTAAATTAATCATTGAATTTTTGTCATTTCGAGGGTCGTATTATTAAGAAAAAGGGCCTCGTCAATGACGAAGCCAGTCGATGGTTAGCCGGAACGTGAGCACCCACACTTCACGCAACGCCAAATAGAAAATCATGAATCGTCAATAGCAACGAACCTTGAACAGTGAATAGTGGACAGTGAATAGTGAATAGTATTGACCGGCAATCGCTAAAAACCCGCACGAGGTAATTTCTTACTTCGCACGGGTTTTTTCGAGGAGGTCAGTGATTGGTTTATTGCCGGGCTGCGGCGGCCAGCAGTAGGATCACGACGGCCATGACGATAGGAAAAATAGCGGCGAGGCGTTTGTCGCGGTCGGAAACGTAGTAATTCAATTTCATAGTGATTCTCCTTATCTATTTCTTGTCGATGATCCTGCCCCTCTGAAACAAAAACACCAGCGGCCGGGGCTTTGTGACAGAAAAAGGGAACAAAGGAATTGAGAATTGAGAATGGAGAATGCAGAACGCACAATTCAAAGATGCTGTCGCCCGCTAAAGCGGGCTTTGGCGTTTTGAGGACTATTGACCCCACGCTGACGCATGGGGCTAAAGATATGCCGTCTGCTGCCTCAGACTGAAAGCTAAGAGAGAACCACCTCGTCATCCGCTCCCACCACCCCGTCAGAGAAGCTCTGACACCCCTCCTCGGGCAGGAGGGGAGCTTAAAAATGCCACTCCTCGTTCTGGCACAGAAGACGTGCCAGTGTTGCGCGGGACACCCGCAACCGCGTAAGGAGGAGGGCTTAATGTTACGGCAGATCTTCGAGCGGTTCCGAGATAGTAAATCGTGAGGGCGTGAGGGCGAGAGACAAGCGGCGGAAAGGGAAATTGAGAAGTGAGACGTGAGATATGAGATGTGAGAATTGAGAATTGGGAAGTAACGAACCACCCCGGCCTCCGGCCACCCCTCCTTGACCAAGTAGGGGAGCCGGAATTGGATTTGCAACGAGCTGTCACACGACGGCGGATTCGAGCAGTGTGATCGTCGCGCCCGTTGCGTCGAGTTCGGCGTTGATGCCGACGGGCAGCGTGCATTGGTCGCGGATGTGGCCGAAGGAGAGGCCGTAAACCACTGGCACGCCGAGGTCGCCGAGACGGTCTTTTATCACGTCCTGAACCGTTTGCGACGGTTTCCCTTCCGGCGGATTGCAGCCGTCGAATATGCCGAGCGCGATGCCGGCGAGCGACTTTAGGTCGGCACTTTGGCGAAGCTGCGTTAACATGCGGTCGATGCGATACGGACGTTCGTTTACGTCTTCGATAAAGAGAATTTTGCCTTTGAGATGAGAAAGCGCGTAGGGCGTGCCGGCAAGCGCGGCGAGCAGACTTAAGTTGCCGCCGATCAGCCGGCCGCGACATTTGCCTCGTCTAATGGTCTCGGTTTTGAAGAGCGGCGACGTTTTACCTTTTTCGCGATTGCCGTCGGCGAGCTCGATCCTGTAGGGCGTCGCGGCGCCGTTTAAGAGATCAAAAACCCGCGCCTTCGTATAATCCGAAAACGTCGAGGACGCGCCCGGTCCGTGAAAAGTGATGAGTCCGGTCGCATTCGATATCGCGACATGAAGCGAAGTGATGTCAGAGTAGCCGACAAAGATCTTCGGATTTCGTTTTATCACCTCAAAGTCGATGTCGGGCAAAAGGCGCGGTGCGCCATCGCCGCCGCGTATGCACCAGACGGCGTCGATCGTCTTATCAGTGAACGCCCACATCAGATCATGCAGACGCTCCTTGTCCGTGCCTGAGAAAATTCCGTTGTCGCCGCGGGCATACTTGCCGGTCTTCGTTTTAAAACCCATCGCTTCGAGCATGGCGATCGCGCCGTCGAACTTTTCCGGTTCGGCTCCGCTCGCTGGTGCGATGATGCCGATGGTGTCACCCGCGCCGAGGCGTTTTGGCTTGATAAGCTGGCGGGGTTTTGCGGATTTTTGTCCAGATACGGCTTTGCTCATAAACGGCAGTATTATTGCTCCTCTTAGTAGATCGCGTCGGTTCAGTGCCATGGATTGAATTAGTTTAGCAATTCGCTATCGCCCTTGCTCACGCGCGGGCTTTTGCAACCTGGTGCTTACGCAGCGTACTCCGACTTACCGCCCGTCTTCGACTCCAATCGAATGTCGGTGATACAGATGTCTTTTTGGACGGCCTTGCACATGTCATAGATCGTGAGTGCCGCGACCGAGACGGCGGTGAGGGCTTCCATCTCGACGCCGGTCTGTGCGTTTGTGATCGCCTCGGCCGAGATCGCGACTCCGTCGTCGGCAAACTCCGCCGTGACATTTACCTTGCTCAAATTTATTTGATGACAGAGCGGAATTAGCTCGGATGTGCGCTTAGCGGCCATGATGCCTGCGATTCGCGCTATCTCGAGAGGATCGCCTTTCGGAGTTTTGTGAGTCTTGAGAGTCGCAAGAGTCTCGGGCGAGAGCAAAACCTTGCCGCTCGCGACGGCGCGACGCGTCGTGACGTCCTTTGCCGAGACGTCAACCATCTTTACTTTTCCCGCGTCGTCAATGTGTGAAAGCTCGCTCATAAGTAACCACGAAATAACACGAAAGTACACCAAAAACTATAGAAAAGCGATGTCCGCACATTCTCCCGACGAGCGACGTGAGCCCTTTGGCAAAAAGATCAGTGCGTCGGCTCGGGCAAAGCCGACAAAGTCCGACGAACCCTGCGATCTTAGCGGGATCGCGACGAGTTGTCCCGTGCTGTTTGTCCCGAGGCTCGCCGGCAAATACGTGTCGCGGTCGCGAGCGGCCTTTGCGTCAGCGGCGATAACAGCGACACCGCGTTTTAAATCTGTTTGAGTTGCGTGTTGTAATTTCAAAATCGCTTTGCGGACAAACAGATGAAACGTCACCGCCGCCGAAACCGGATTGCCCGGCAGACCGAATATCAGCGTCTTTCCCAGCCGTGCAAAAACCGCCGGTTTGCCGGGCTTGAGACAAACTTTGTCGAAAAAGATCTCGGCGCCGAGTTCGGTTAACGCAGCCTTTGTATGATCGTATTTGCCGACCGATACGCCGCCGATGACGATGAGAATATCAACCTTTTTTGCCGCCGATCTGATCGCATTTTTTAGTTCGGCGATGTCGTCTTTAATAATCGGTACAACAGTTGTCTCAGCCGCGAACTTACGACACAACACATCAAGCATCGCCGAATTCGAGTTGCGGATCTGATCGCGGCCCGGTCGTTTTGCAACATCGACGATCTCACTGCCGGTGCCGAGAATTGCGACACGCGGGCGTTTTCCAACCGTAACTCGCGCGTAGCCGAACGAAGCGAGGACGGCGATCATGTTTTCGGTAACGGTCTCGCCGGCGGCGAAGATGCGCTTTCCCCTTTTTATCTCGGCTGCTCGACGGACGATGTTCTGCCCCCGCTTTGCGGCCTCCGTAATCGTCACAAGCGCGTCGGCTTCATGCGTCAATTCGACCTTTTGCACGGCGTCGGCACCGCTCGGAACCGGCGCACCGGTCATGATCCGCACGGCCTCGCCGCTCCGTAGTTTTTTATGCCAGCCGTGACCGGCGGCGGATTCGCCAACGATTCGCAGTGTCACCGGCGTCGCTTTTGTGTCAGCCGCCACAACCGCGTAACCGTCCATCATCGAGCGGTCGAAAGGCGGCAGATCAGCGTCGGCGACAATATTCTCAGCCAGAATTCGACCGACAGCGGCTGACAGGGCAATCTTCTCAGAACCGAGACTTTGCGTTTCGCGGTCGATGAGCTTTATGGCTTTTGAGACAGGTATCATCGAATGATGTAAAACTCGGTTTGCCTGGGACGGATAAATTTGTAACCGCTGGATGTCATCACGGCGTCGTCCTCGGCCATGATCGTGACTTTTTGATCGCCCCACTCCGGCACGGTGGTCGATGTGTTTAGCTCGATCGACATATACGAGCCCGGCAAGATTCGATTGCCGCCGCCCCCGACCGTGCCGCGAAAATCTATCGACGGTCCGAGACCGTGGCCGTGCGTTCCCAACGGATGCGAATAAATCATCGCTGCGATATTTTGGCGCTTCATCTCGGCCATAGCTTGACCGTAGACTTCGGCGCCGGTCATGCCGACCCGAGCGACGGAAAAAAGCGCGTCTTGGAGCTTGTTTGTATTTTTCAAAGCGGCTTTGAGGCCCGCCGGCGCGTCGAGTTCGCCTTGCCCAAGGACATACGCGTGTTTCTGCCAGTCGGTCGAGAGGCCCATATAATTAAGCCCAAAATCGACGTGCAGCAGATCGCCGGGTTGGATGATCTCGGCCTCTTTCGCAGTGCTCAAAAATTGGCCGGTACTGCCGGTCTCGGTTTGTTTTCGCTGGATGCGCAAGTCTGGTTGAAACCAAACGGACAACCCAAGTCTGTTAACCTGTTCGATCATCCACCAGCGAACGTCGCCGACGGTCGTCTTTCCGGGCGTTATGACCTCGCTTGAAAATGCGCGCCGCGTGATGATGTCGGTCGCGAGGACGGCCTTCTCGTATTCGATAAGTTCCTCCGGAAGGCGCGTGTCAAAAAACTCTGTGAGAAAATCTGCCGCCGAAACAAACTTCTTTTCGTTGTCTGCGCCGAGCGCGTCAGCCAGAAACCGGTAAGAGTCGTGCGAAAGCCCACTCTGCTGTCCGCGAGTGCCGCCGATGTTGAGCGCGATACTTTTCGGGTTGCGCTCTTCTACGATCTTTCGCAGTTCTTCGCCAAACTTGTCACGAGCCGGCATCACAAAGCGGTAGTGATTTCGAAGTCGTTCCTCATCGTAACGCAGCATCGCTATTCGCTCGATGCGTTGCCCCTGGTCGATGAAGATAAAAATGTCGCGGCGGCCGACGATCGGAATCGGCGGGACGATATGCTCGGTTACGGGGTCGCTGTTGAACTCCTCATTGACGACGAGCCACATCTCGATGCCGTGTCGCTTCATCATTGGCAGCAACAGCGAGCCGAGCCGCTTCATCAGCCACTGCTCGCGGACGTCCATCTGCTGCCGCTGATCAAGCAGCTTCGGCATCGCCGGAATCGGCGTGTTTTGGCCGAAGATCGTTGTGGCCGTTGTTATGAGCAGCAAAAAGCTGAGGATGATGTATTTGGTTCGCATAGTCTCCTTATTTCGCAGTTCCAAGGGCGAAATGATAAACTTCGTATTTGATTTTAGACCTGAATTTTATCATATGATCGAATTTGAACTGACTGAAGAGCAAATTGCGTTGCAAAACACGGTGCGCGAATTTTGTGCGGGCGAGGTCGCGCCGTATATCAAGGAGTGGGACGAAAAATCGCACTTTGACCGGAAGGTGTTTGATAAGATGGCCGAACTTGGGCTGCTGGGCGTCTGTATTCCGGAAGTTTACGGCGGTGCTGGTTTTGACTACATTTCCCTCGGACTCGTCTGCGAAGAACTCGAGGCGTGCGACACATTTTTGCGCGTCGCGATGAGCGTGCACGTCGGCCTTAACAGCTTGAGCGTTTATTCGTGGGGAACCGAAGAGCAGAAGCAAAAATATCTCGTTCCGCAGGCGAAAGGCGAAAAACTCGCGACGTTCGGTCTGACCGAGCCGAATGCAGGAAGCGACGTGATCGGTATGCGCTCAAACGCGCGGCGTGACGGCGATGATTGGATCTTGAACGGCGAGAAGATGTGGATCTCGCTCGCTGACGTTGCGGATCACTTCTTATTCTTCTGCTGGACCGACCAGGAAAAGCAAAACGTGCGCGACCACACCGGCATTTCGTGTTTTATCGTCGAGCGAACTATGCCCGGCTTTTCGAGTGGCACGATTCACGGCAAACTAGGGATTAAAGCCGGAAACACGGGTTACTTTTCGCTGCAAGACGTTCGCGTGCCGGCTGCGAACATGCTCGGCAACGAAGGCGAAGGATTTAAGATCGCGATGTTCTCGCTTGAGAACGGCCGCTATACGGTGGCGAGCGGCGCAACTGGCGTGATTCGCGCCTCGCGTGACGCGTCCGTGAGTTACGCGAACACGCGTGAGGTTCAGGGGCAGACGATCGCAAATTTCCAGCTCGTTAAACAAAAGATCGCCAACATGGAGGCCGATTACGAGATGTCGCATCTGCTTTGGGTAAAATGCGGCTACCTCAAAAATGAAGGCAAGCCATCAGCGAAAGCTGCAAGTCTTGCAAAATGGCAGGCGACCGTACGCAGCGAAACCGCCGCGTCGATGGCGATTGAGATTCACGGAGCGAACGGTTACACGAACGATTATCCCGTTGAGCGTTATTTGCGCAATTGCAAAGCTGCCGTTATTTACGAGGGAACGCGCGACATTCACACGCTGATGCAGGCCGATTGGGCTCTCGGGCTGAAAAAAGAAAAGGCGGCCCGCGTTACGCTGCCGCCCTATAAACCGAATGATGCAAAGGGCATCGCCGGTTAATCTATTTCTTATCGCCGGTTGTTTTGCCGTCCGATGCAGGAGCGTTTGCCGGTGGATTTGTTGACGTGCCGGTTGATGCCGTCGGTTTCATGTTGTCGAGCGCTGGACTCTTGTTGGTGAGCTTCCACTCGCCGTTTTCTTTTACAAAGACTGCTTTGATTCCGTTCGGATAGCTGTCGCCGCGAATCTCGGCAACGGCCGTGTCGCCTCTGATTTCCTCATTACGAATCTCGCACTTTTTACCGAGCTTGTCGTTTTCGAGAAACTTCGTCAGGCTTTTAATGCCTTCCTCTTTCATCTGCTCTTCAAAATTCTTTAGCGTGTCTGATGAGTAAAGCTTTTTGATCGCGGCCTCGTCCTTCCTGTCCATTGCCGCGCAGTAGGCTTTGAACAGCGGCGACAGAGTCGGCGCGGCGTTGACCGTCTGCTCAGGCGTCGGCGTCGAAGTTTCGAGCGGATTGTTTGAGTTGCCGTTTGTTGCCGCGTTGCTGTTTGTCGCGGTATTTGGCGACGTGGGGCCGCAACCCGCGAATAAAATTGCACTGATAATAACCGCAAAAAAGATAGTAAATTGCTTCATAACTTAACGTGTCTCCTCAATTTGAGAATTCACGAGTATAATAAATTTACAGGCAATGAACAAAACTGCGCAAACCGAATTGCACCGGCTATTTTTGATCGAGCGACTGCCCGAACCGTTGACGGCGGCGAGCAGCCATCTGCAGATCTTCGACAATTATGTTGAGAACACGCGGCTGCGATTGCGGCAAATTCGCGATCCGTATTCGAATGCGTGGACGCGGATCTTGCAACAGCGATTCCCGGCGCACGAGGGCGAATACGCGGTGACAAAGCTTGCCGAGATTCATCTCAACGACGAGGAACACGCGGTGTTCGAGCGATCCTTCAACCTAGGCGGCCGCGAGATACGCAAAAATCGTTATTTTCACGAGTTCGATCGGATGTCGTTTGCATTTGATGTTTTTCTCGGGCCGTTGTGGGGGTTGAACACAGCGCGCGTCGATTTTGACGCGCGTGAACACATGATTGCGTTTCTACCGCCGCCGTTTGCGGTTTTTGACGTCACGGAAAATGCTTTCTTTGCGGGCGAGAATCTTGTCGGCAGAACATTTGCTGATGTGCAGGCCGAAGTTGCGGCCATCGGAGCGCAGATACCACAGATCGCCGCAGAAGGTTAGCTATGAATGCACTTACCATTCACCATTCCGTAGCGCATTTTGACTATTCACTATTCACCATTCACTATTCACTATTATGAGTTTTATTGAACAAGTTTGGGCACGCGAGATCATGGATTCGCGTGGGAACCCGACGATCGAGGCCGAGGTTATTTTAGAGGACGGCACGCAAGGCCGGGCCGCCGTGCCGAGCGGTGCTTCGACCGGCGAGAACGAAGCCGCCGAGCTGCGCGATGGCGACAATGCGCGCTACTTGGGTAAAGGCGTTTTGAGCGCGGTCAAAAATGTAAACGACGTCATCGGCCGCGAACTCGAAGGCCTCGATTGCCTCGACCAAACGTTGATCGACAAGACGATGATCGAACTCGACGGCACCGAGAACAAATCCAAGCTCGGTGCGAACGCGCTTCTCGCCGTAAGCTTAGCGAACGCACGCGCCGCCGCGAGTTTTCAAGAGATGCCGCTTTACAGATACATCGGCGGGACGAACGCAAAGACGCTGCCCGTGCCGATGATGAACATTCTCAACGGCGGCGCCCACGCCGATAACAACGTTGATTTTCAAGAGTTTATGGTCATGCCCGTCGGCGCGACAAGTTTTAGCGAAGCTCTCAGATGTGGTGCCGAGATCTTTCATAATCTAAAAGGCGTACTCAAATCTCGCGGCTATTCGACCGGCGTCGGCGACGAAGGCGGCTTTGCACCGAACCTCAAATCTAACGAGGAAGCTGTCGAAACCATTCTCGAAGCCATCGAAAAGAGCGGCTACAAAGCCGGCGACAACGTCATGCTCGCGCTCGATCCGGCCGCAAGCGAATTTTACGCGGGCGGCAAATATATTTTTAAGAAGAGTGACAACCGCGAGCTATCGTCCGCCGAGATGGCGGCGTACTGGACAGACTGGTGCGCGAAATATCCGATCATCTCGATTGAGGATGGAATGGCTGAGAATGACTGGGACGGCTGGAAGAATCTCACGGGCAAAGTTGGCGACAAAGTGCAGCTCGTCGGCGACGATCTTTTTGTCACGAACGTAAAGTTCCTGCAAAAGGGAATTGACGAAGACGCGGCGAATTCAATTCTTATCAAAGTAAACCAGATCGGTACGCTCACCGAGACGCTCGACGCGATCGAATTAGCGCGCACGAATAACATGACGGCTGTAATATCGCATCGCAGCGGTGAGACGGAAGACAGCTTCATCGCCGACCTTGCCGTCGCGACAAATGCCGGCCAGATCAAAACCGGCAGTCTTTGCCGCAGCGACCGAATTGCAAAGTACAACCAGCTTCTTCGCATCGAGGAAGATCTTGGTGAGTCCGCAGTTTATCCCGGCCGCAAGGCCTTTTATCAGATCGCGTAAATGAACATCCGCGACGAACTTCTTAAAGAACACTCGAAACGCCAGACGATGAAGATCGCCGAGTATGTTGGCGATGACAAAGAGCGGTTTGCGGAGTTGATGAAGCTTTTTCTCGGACCGGTCTATCGAGAGTCGCAACGTGCCGCCTGGGCTGTGAACTACTGCGCCGAACGCAACAAACAGCTCATCAAACCTTATTTCGCGAAGCTCATCGAGCAGCTTGAACGTGACGACGTCCATGTTGCGGTGCGCCGAAACGTGGTGCGCGCTCTGCAGTTCATCGACATCCCAAAACGACTCGAGGGACGCGTTTTTGACGCCTGCTACAATTTGCTCGCCGATCCAGGGCAGCCGGTTGCCGTGCGTTGTTTTTCGATGACAGTTGCTGCAAAGCTGGCCAAGGACGAGCCGGAATTACTCAAAGAACTGAGGTTGATCGCGACAAAACATCCGCAGGCCTTGACCGCCGGCCTTCGCAGCCGCGCACGTCGGGTGCTCGGCGTCTGAATACAAATGAAACTTCGAAAAGGCGACTACGAGATCGATACGGATAAGCGGCGATTGGACATTGCGAGTATTCACCGCTTTCTCTCAACAGAAGCCTACTGGGCGAAAAGCCGTACCCTTGAACAAACGCTGACGGCGATCGAGAATTCGCTTTGCTTTGGGATATACCGCGGCCGCGAGCAAGTCGGGTTTGCCCGCGTCATTACCGACAAAGCGACCTTTGCATACATCGGCGATGTTTTTGTCACCGCAGGGGAACGCGGCAAAGGCCTGAGCAAATGGATGATGGAGGTGATCGTCGCGCAACCCGATCTACAAGATTTACGCCGATGGCTGCTTGCGACGCGCGATGCGCATGGTCTCTACAAGCAATATGATTTTGATGAGTTGAGATTTCCAGAGCGATGGATGGAACGAACCGAGACGGACGCATATTGAGTTTGGTATAATTTGTTGGACGCTGACCTGAGCCCTTACTTACGTGCGGGCTACTGACACGGCTGATTTCCGTAGCACATGAATTCACCTTACACCAAGCGGCCGCTCGCACTCGTGATCCTCGATGGTTGGGGCTACGCTCCGCGCACCGAGGGTAACGCCATCGCCATCGCACACACGCCGTATTACGACGAGATCTGTCGCAAATATCCGATGACGACGCTGGTCGCCGCCGGTGCGGAAGTCGGACAGCCCGAAGACGCGCCCGGTAACGCGGAAGTTGGTCATTTGAATTTAGGAACGGGACGCGCGGCTCGTACCGAACTAGCGAAGATCAAAGAAGCGATCGCGAGCGGCGAGTTTATGCAGAACGCGGCGCTTGATCGTGCATTTACAAAGGTAAAAGCTGACGAAAAAGCAGTGCATCTTATCGGGTTGTTGAGCGACGGCGGCGTGCATTCGTCGATGGACAGTTTGTTTGTACTGCTGCGATATGCGAAAAAATACGCACTTGAAAACGTTTTTGTCCATTGTATTCTCGACGGCCTCGATGTCCAGCCGCGCACAGCCGATATCTACGTTGAGGCGCTTGAAATAAAGCTGATGGAGATCGGCGTAGGCAGGATCGCGACTCTTTGTGGCCGCTATTTTGCAATGGACGCGTCAGAGAATTGGGAACGCACGGCACGCGCGTTTACTATGCTCGTTCATGCCGAAGGTGAACGGAGCCGCGACGCTGTAACCTCGATCCGTAACTCGTTTCTCCGGGGAATTTCTGACGAATTCATCTCGCCGATCATCGTCGAACAGGAGCCTGATATTCCGATGACTACGGTGAAAAACGGCGACCTGCTTGTGTTCTTTAATCATCGCCCAGAGACGATGCGGCAGCTTGTCCGCTCGCTCTGCGTGCCAGATGCCGAGACGAACGCGAAGCCAGAAGTCGAAACGGTTTGCCTCACGGAATACGACCGCGCGTTTAATCTGCCCGCGGCCTTTCGACAAGAGCCTGAAAAGAATACTCTCGTTGACGTGCTTTCACAGTTGCAAATTCCAAACATAAAGATCACGGAAGATGCCCGACTCCCGCATCTGACATATTTTTTTAATGGCGGCGCCGATACGCTGCAGCAGTTTGAGGAGCAAGTCGTTTTGAAGACCGCTGCGAACGCGAATCTTCAACCCGAATCGCAGAGTTTTAAGATCGTCGACAAATTTTGCCGCGATCTTGAACTCACACCCGACGGTGTTTTTGTCATCAACCTGCCCGCCGCCGACCTAATGGCCGAGACTGGCGATCTGACGCGCACGATCTCGGCGATTCGCTGCATCGACACTTGTCTCGGCGGTATTTGTGACGCAGTGCGCTCAAAAGGCGGCGTTGCGCTCGTGACTTCTTCGCACGGCAATTGCGAAGAGATGATTCACATCGACAGCGGCGAGCCGCACACGGTGACGACCGCCAATCGCGTGCCCTTCCACCTGATCGACGATAATGATAGGCAGCTCAAACTTAATGTAAATGGTGCTTTGGCCGATATTGCCCCCACAATCCTTGGCATTCTCGGTATAGACAAGCCGGCCGAGATGACCGGCAACGACCTCAGAATCTTGTAAAAAGTTTTGGCCCAACACATCCCCGAATTTAATAATATCCTCGTCATACATTTCGGCCAGCTCGGCGATGTCATTCTCGGGCTGCCGGCATTAACAGCCTTACGAAAACATTTCGACAGGGCGCAAATTACCGCGCTTTTGGGAAAGCCGGGGGCAGATATTGTTGCGCTTGCAAACGTGGCGGACGAAATAGTTATGGTCGATCGCGTCGCGCTGAGAGACGGCAACAAGTTTGTGTCGATAGCTAAAATTCTCGCTTTGGTCAAAGACATCAGACGGCGAAAGTTCGATTTTGTTATCGATCTGAATAGTTTGAGCGAAACGAATCTGCTTGGCTTTCTGACTGGCGCGAAATATCGCCTCTATTTGAATCGCGAAAACCGTTCGCTCGATTGGCTGGCGAATTTTCCCGTGCGGCCGCCGCTTGAAGATAAAGCAAAACATCACACCGATCGTTTTCTCGAAGTCCTCCAACCGCTCGGAATAACTAATGCGCCGCGGACATGCCGCGTCGAACCATCGGATGAGTCACTCGCCGAGGTAAAAAAGTATTTGGCTTCGCAAGATCTCGATGGAAGAGACTTAGTTGGCCTTTTTCTTGGTGCAGGGCATCCAACGCGGCGGTGGAACATCGAGAATTTTATCGAACTTGCACGAGTGTTGTCCGCGAATGACAAGATTCGCGTGCTCGTGTTGTTTGGCCCGGAAGAGCGCGATCTGCGCGGAGGCTTAGAAAATAAATTCGGCGATACGGCGACCATCGTTCCTGAGATGCCGTTATCGATTTTCTATGCGCTGCTTTCGCAGCTAAAGGTTTTAGTGAGTGGCGACACCGGGCCGATGCATCTCGGCGCGATCGCCGGGGCGAGAATTGTACTGCTGTCGGAGATCGGCTCGCCGGATATTTTCAGACCTTTGATCGACAAACTCGTCGTGCATGACGACAAACCGCTTGGAGAGATCAGTGTCGGAGAGGTTGCGAATGCCGTCGATAAGCTACTCGCATAGCAGAATTTACAGTTTCATAAAAGCAGATTTTTGCCTCGCAGATTTTTCACTTATAATTATCCTTCGTATTCCTAAATATGGTTGAAGAATTTGCGTATGATAACGCCGAAGAGCGTCGCAAGGTGCGTCAAAACGGCACCGGTTGGATCGAAGTGATCGCCGGTTCGATGTTTTCCGGCAAGTCTGAGGAGTTGATCCGTCGCCTTAACCGCGCGCGCATTGCAAGGCAGAAGGTGCAGGTCTTTAAGCCTAAGATCGACGCGCGATATTCGGACGAGGAGATCGCTTCGCACTCGGGACAGACGCATCTGTCTGTGCCGGTCGCAACGACTGCCGAGATGATGGCTCTGATTACGCCTGATACACAGGTCGTCGGCATCGACGAAGGCCAGTTTTTTGACGAGGCGATCATCGATGCAGTGAATCAACTCGCCGGTGGCGGAAAACGCGTGATCGTCGCGGGCCTCGATCAGGACTACACAGGCAAACCGTTCGAGCCGATGCCGCGGCTGCTCGCGATCGCCGAATTCATCACAAAAATTCACGCCATCTGCGTAAAATGCGGTGCGACCGCAAACTTCACGCAACGCACCGTCGAGTCCGACGCTCTCGTCGAAGTCGGCGCCGCCGACAAATACGAGGCCCGCTGTCGCCAATGCTTCGTCCCGCACGCCGACGCTCCGACACTGTACCCGTGACAAGTGCAATTAGGTCACAACGGCGCTAGAATTAAAATCGTTCCTACATTTTCTCCCCGGGTTATTTTCGGCGGCGCGTTTCATGCGCTGCGAGAGAGGTAAAAAGAAATGAACAACACAGAAATTGTACAAAAAGCCTACGAGTGTTTTGGCAGCGGCGACATACCCGGATTGCTTGACACCCTATCCGACGACATCGATTGGACGATCCCAGAAATTGAGAATGCGCTGTTTGCTGGCGCGAGAAAGGGAAAGCCAGCGGTCGGTGAATTTTTCGGCCAGCTCGCTGAGGGCGAAGACATCACACATTTCGCGCCAAACGAATTTATCGCCCAAAACGACAGGGTCGTTGTCCTTGGCGAATCGACCGCGACTGTCAGATCGACGGGGAAAACATACTCGACCGATTGGGTGCATATTTTCAAGGTAACGGACGGCAAGATAACGAATTTTCTCGAATTCTTTGACAACGCCGCGGCGACGCGGGCGTTTCAGAAAACACTCGCCGCTTAGACGATAAAAGCCCGCATCGGCGGGCTTTTCGCATTTCCCTTATCCCTTCGGGATCTTCATCGAGTACATTATCGCGGCAAACGCATCGCGTTGTTTGTCAAAATTCGAGCCCTTTGTCGATACCATAATGTTCAACTGCTGATTCTGGCCCTGATAATTTCGGAAAGCGATCCACTGATGGCGACGAGCTCCATCTTTGTCCTCGGGCATAGCCTCGGTCCATTCCACGCCTTTGACACCATCTATTTCGAGCCATCTAACTTTTTCATATTTGCCCTGTTTTAGTTGCTCCAGCCCACTCGTATACGTAGCTTCCAGACTCGATTCGGATGGGAAGCTTGCGGGCATTACCGAGATACTTGCGATCAGAAATCCGTTCGCTGGTGAACCGTAATTGAGTGATTCCTTGCGGACTTCCATTTTCGGCCAGCCAGAGGGCAGCTTCCACGACAAACCCTGCTCGTCCCATTTCGTTTCGCTGCCGCCGTCAATGATCGCCTGCTGCGCCGCGCTCGGCTTGGCTTTCTCGGCCGTGGAACCCGACGACGAGCCTGTTGAGGCCGTGTTCGAATTACCTGTCGAAATCTCCTTTAGCTTTTCCTGCAAGCCGCAAAACGTAAGTGCAAATGTGATTAGTCCAAATGTGAGCAGCGATTTCATCGATGTGTCCTCCGAGTCGTTTTGATTTCAAACATTGTCACCGCAATGCGAGCAAAATGCAAAACAGGACGATAGACTTTGCCAGAGAATCGGACATCCTTCGCCCGCAACATTGGCATCGGTCGCCCGCACGAAGAATGGCGGCATAAAACACTCGATACATCTGCACGTTATGCCACCGTCTTCGACGGTTCGAACCGCGTTTACCCCGTTTTCCCACATCTTCCGAAATGGGCTACAAATATATCGCCATCTTCGACGGCTTTTTGAGTCTGCGGAGCGGTCGGCAATAGTGTTAGCTACAGGTGGAGCGCGGTTGAGGGCCTACCGAAACACTGGCCAGTATTTTTGGCCAGAACCGGAACCTGTAGAAAACGCACCGTAACGATGTGAGCGTGTGAAACACGCAGCACTGTGGTGTTAATAGATGTCGCGTGTTTAACACGCTTGTGGTTTTGGACTGATATGACT
>JBAUGW010000046.1:0-1956 GCA_049679945.1 Pyrinomonadaceae bacterium
GTGTTGTGCTGCATGGTCTCCAGGACAAGCGGTTGACCGTATTAATGACTTTTACAACAAAGTCCCGAACAAATGGACAAATTCTTTACAGATCAAAAACGCCATTTAACAATTCAGCTATGAAAGCCGCAGTCAAGCACAGAGATCGGCGTGTCCGCCGGGGCAACGGAAAAATACTGGTTGCCTGCGGCAGGGCTTTTAGATTCGTGATCGCCGGATGGCGTTCGACCTTTATTTGACAAAGAACTTCGGATAAAACTCGCTGATGATTGCTTGTTCTTCAGTGACCTTTGTTCGTGAGTTGAACTTTGTATCTCTGTTCCATTCAGCTATTGGGGACTTCGCCGTTCTTGGCGGCCCATGGTCGTATCGGGTTTTGGGTTGCCGGCGGTCATAACCAATGGACGGAACTTGACTGCTCGTAAAGAGTTGTTTGGTTCATGAATTAGTTTAGAGACTCGCCGGCACCCGCAAGGCATTCATCTTTTTGGGTGCGATTCTTTTTTCCGGTTCCTCGACATTCAGACGTCGAATCGTTCATCTCGGACGCGAGACAAATTCTTCCTTTTAAAAACCTTCTTCGATTTTTCCGCCGTCGTCTGTATAAGGCTTCATCGATAACCACATTGAGCGCATTGTGGCGAGGATCTTCCGCTGGGTTGACAGCCGGGCGTGAACTTCGTTTCTGTTATTTGCCAGGCTCGATGCATAGGCTCGTTTGAATGAGTTGTCGGCTCGCGTTCGCCGGGCCGCTTCAAACACTTTTCTCGATACATCTTTTAACGATCCGTTTCCGGCCTTATCGAGCCGCGGATGCGAGAGCCGCTTGCCGTTTGATTCTCGCCGCGTGATTCCGAGACGGCAGTATCGCCAGAACTTACGCTTGTTTGAAAATCGCTTTGGCGTCTGCACATAGCCGACAAACCGGCACGCCGTGATCGGTCCGACACCCGGCACAGCCTGCAAAAGAGCGATCTCCGGGAAATGTTTTGCAAACGTGAGCATGGTCTTCTTTGCCTCGGTCTGCATATCGATCATCTGATTGAGAACGGCGAACATCTGTCCGATCATCTTCGCTATTGCCGGATCGGCGATCGAATCGCTCAACTCGCTCTGCCCGTTCTCGCCAAATACACCAGCATCTTTACGGATAACTCCAAGTGTGCGAAGCCGTGCCTTGATCTTCGATTTCTGCCGCGCCTGCTCACGCGACATCGTTTCGTAATGCACCACCAGATGCTTGAATGTTTGCCGCTTGTTGTCCGTCTCGCAGTAAACCTCGTGGACCCGCCCCAGCCTCAGCAGCTCAGCCAGCTTCGCCGCATCGCGTTTGTCTGTCTTTAAAGGGTCGCGGGCGATCCACGCCAAGGTGCGCGGATGCGAAACAACCACTCTTTTCACAAGCGGCCCGATAATCCCCACCGCCCACGCCGACAGTTCTCCTGCCTCTAGATGCACATGTGCGTCGCCGTCGAGTCCCTCAAACGCGAAACGCAAATGCTGCTCCGATGTCGGCACAACACGAGAAAACCGAAGCGTCCCGTCCGCACCCATCACTGCCTGCTGACAACGGCTTGATCCCATATCCAATCCAACATATATTGATTCCTGCATTGTTAAATTCCTCCTTATCTAAGAAAGGCCAAACAATGCACCACTAGACTGTCAAAGAGCGAGCCGGATGCCCGGGACAAAGCCCGACTTTCATCCTACCAATGGACGTGAGCTGATGTGTTTGATTCAAACGAATAGATTAAAACAAAACCACAAGAGAAAAATATATGGCAAAGGTAACAGGGATCGGCGGGGTATTTTTTAAGAGTACGGGCAAGGGCTCGGAGCTGGCGGCCTGGTATGAGACGAATCTCGGCCTCAAGCTTGAGAGCTGGGGCGGTGCGATATTGAAATGGACCGACGATAAGGTAGTCGATGGCGGCCTCACGGTTTGGAGCACGG
>JBAUGW010000047.1:0-118795 GCA_049679945.1 Pyrinomonadaceae bacterium
GGCGGCTCTATCGCTCGAGCTTCTCAGCCGCGTCGAGAACATCTGCTTGCTCAGCAATGTGGAGTTCAAATCGGCTCACAGAAGCTTCGCTAAAGCGGGTTATCGCAACACTGATCACTGCACGACGCTCTTTGCTTAATGTAAGAAAACACTAGACAAAGATGTTGTGCATGCATGATAATAAGGAAGGCTGCTCCCAACCGCCTTCCTCTTTCATTTATCCCATGAATTATCCGTTTGTAACGCCAGTATCAGTCCGCTAGCGCGTTTTCAGCCCCAAAACCGCAATGAAAAAATGGACAAAATCAGACGTCTTCATGGCTATAGTGATAGTCGTCGGGACAGTGTGTTTCAGTTTGGCCCTGCTTAATGCGGACTGGGCAGCGGCTAATATTTGGTTGCTTGTTCTCGGTGCCCTTACAGTTTTTGTAGGATCGCGAATGACGATCCAGATCCCACGATTTAAGGGTTATGTCTCGGTTTCTGACACGTTGATATTTCTGACACTCCTGCTTTACGGCGGAGAGTTTGCGATTATGTTGGCGGCAATCGAAGCCGCAATATCGGCCTGGAAATTTTGTAATCGCAAGGTTACCGTCCTTTTTAACGCAGCGACGCTCGCGATTTCGACGACAGCGGTTGTTTTAGTGCTCAGGGCATTTGGCTTTCATAACGAAGAGCACCTTCACGGCCATGACGGCAACCGGCAGACTTTTTTGATCGCCCTTTCGCTGATAGTACTGACGCAATTTATCGTCAACACGTCGCTGGCCACAGTTTACGACTCACTCAAAAATTCGTCCGCGACTTGGGAGACATGGAAAAATAAATACATTTGGACATTCCTCACGTATTTGATCGGCGCCGCAACCGCGGGAATGACGGTTCAAGCCGGCGAACTGATGGGCTGGGGTGTGACGATCGCCGCATTGCCGGTGATCTTTTTCGTTTTTCTCTCGTACAAGATGTATCTGAAAAATGTCGAGATCTCGGTGGAGCAAGCCGAACAAGCCGGGCAGTATGCAAAGATACTCGAAACTCAATCCAACGCACTACGCGAGTCGGAGGAGCGCTTTCGCAGCGCATTCGACTACGCGCCGATCGGCATCGGACTGGTTTCTCCGTTTGGCAAATGGCTCAAGGTAAATCTGGCTATGACGAAGATACTTGGTTATTCGCAGGATGAATTTCTCGCGACGGATTTTCATTCTATGATACATCCGGATTATCTCGGAGATACGCTCAAAAAAAACCATGAACTTCTCTCCGGCAAGAACCCGAACTGTCAGATGGAGCAGCGTTACATTCATAAAAACGGCCAAACGGTTTGGATATCGTGGAGCGTTTCTGCCGCGAGCGATACAAAATCCGAACAGCCGAATCTGATCTTCCAGCTTCAGGACATTACGGATAAAAGGAGCGCCGAGGAGAAGCTGCAACATGAGGCGACGCACGACGCGCTGACGGGCTTACCGAACCGGCCCGTCTTTATGAAGAAGCTCGGTGAAGCACTCGCAAAAACACAAGAGATGGTCGGCTACAAGGTCACCGTGCTCTTCATTGATCTCGACCGCTTCAAATACGTTAACGACAGCTTGGGTCATCTGATCGGCGACGAATTGCTAAAAGAGATCGGCGTTCGCCTGAGCGAGTGTATGCGACCTTCGGATCTGGTTGCGCGTCTTGGCGGCGACGAATTTACTATCCTGGTCGAAGGAAAATTCGACATCGACGAAGTCGCGCACATCGCAGAGCGCATTCAGCAAAAATTCGGCATGCCGTTCGATCTTCGCGGTCACGAAGTTTACAGTTCGGCTAGTATCGGCATTCTGCACGCATCGGAAAAACATCTCAGTAGCGAAGAAGTAATGCGGGACGCCGACACCGCGATGTATCAGGCAAAACGGGCAGGCAAGGCTCGCCACGAAGTCTTCGACGAAAAGATGCACAGGGTTGCAAAAGAAACGTTGCAGCTCGAAACCGACCTCAGACGCGCGGTCGAGCGCGAGTGCATCGAAGTCGTGTATCAACCTATCTATTCGCTAGAGACCGACGAGATCGAATGTTTTGAGTCGCTGGCGCGATGGGTGCATCCGGAATTGGGCGAAATCAAGCCCAGTAAATTCATAGCTCTCGCCGAGGAAATCGGCCTGATCAACCGCGTTTGCGAACAGGTGTTGCGCAAAGCTTGCCAAGAGATCGGTTCGCTGCAAAAACGCCAGTCCGACGAGAAAAAATATGCGGTCAGCGTAAATCTGTCTTGCCGTCAGTTCAGTCAAAAATCACTTGTCAAAAGCATCGAAGACATTCTCAACGAAACACATTTCTCACCGCACCGCTTAAAACTCGAAATCACCGAGTCAGTGTTTTTCGAGCACCAAGACCGCGCCGTTGTCATGCTCAATCAACTCCGTGAGGCCGGTATTGAGATCAACATCGACGATTTTGGCACAGGCTACTCGAATCTGGGCTACCTTATGAAACTTCCGGTTTCGGCCCTGAAAATTGATCGTTCCTTCGTATCAATGATCGACAGCGAGGGCAGACACGACGACATAGTCGGGGCGATCATCACGTTGTCTCGCAATCTCGGTCTGAAAGTGATCGCCGAGGGCGTCGAAACGAAATCGCAGTACGAGGCTCTAAAACGACTGAAGTGTGAAGCTGCGCAAGGTTATCACTTTGCTCCGCCAATGACCTTCGGCGCTCTAAAAGAATTTCTGAATTACGTTGATTACGATGTCGACCTGCCGCCCGCAGGTTTTGACGATGTGTCCACGCTTTTGCAGATTCAATAACAAGAAACGCATTTGACGAATCATGCCTTACGGTGAACAATGATTCACGTAAGGCATTTTTATGTACCGTCGTCCGAAGTTTTTGGAAAAGCTGCTCGATGTCCGCCGCGTGATGTCGCTCGACGCGGACTATGACGTCATCGCGTTTGTGCAAATGGCTCGCACCGGCTGCGTGGTCGCTCGCAACCAACCGGTAACTCGAGTCGTCACGGAGGATGAAAACAAAATCCTTCGTCCGTCACGCTCGAAAATTAAAAAGCGAACTGCAGTAAAAAAATAGTTCACTTTTCGCAATGTTTCGCTATCTCGTTTCCATAACGTTTGTTTTAGTCGTGATAGCTGCGGCAGCCGCATACTTCTTACCTGAATATTGGGTCCATCGCTACGACGAACTTATCTCACGACACGCGCGCGTTTACCGACTCGATGAAAAACTAGTGTGGGGTTTGATCTACGAGGAAACTTATTTTCGTGCGTGGAAGCTCGGCGCCGACGAAGAAGTCGGCCTAATGCAAGTGACACCGATAGTCGCCCGTGAATGGGCAAAAGAAACCGGCTTTAGAGAATTTGAAAAACAAACTGCCGAAAACGTAAACGAATTTCTCGCCGATCCCGAACGCAACATTCAGATCGGCTGCTGGTATCTCGAAAAACTGCGCGAACAGTATCGCGGTCGCCCCGCTGAGACGGCGATGACGCTCGCCGCATACAATGCCGGCCCGAGCCGCGTCGAAGAGTGGACTAAGGATGTTGACACAGTGTCTCTCAGCGAGGCTGATTTTGTTGAGCTCATCGGCATTGCCTCGACAAAAAATTACGTTAAGTCGATACTCGCCCGCTACCGCGCCGAACAAGCTAAAAACAAATGATGATCATTGCCGCCGACTATGTCCTGCCGGTTTCAAGCGCGCCGATCGAGCACGGCGCTCTTCTGATCGACGACACAAGAATCGTCGATGTCGGGTCTCGCGACGACATCGCCAGATTATATCCGGCGATTCCAATCAATGATCTCGGCGCAGCGGCGATACTTCCCGGCTTTGTAAACTGTCACTCGCATCTGGAACTAACATCGATGCGCGGAGCCCTTGACGATGTAGAACACGACTTTCGCTCGTGGCTTTTGAAGCTAAACGACCTACGTTCATCGATGACCTATGCTGACGTTCACGCAGCGGCAATCAATGGAGCTCTCGAAGGCTCACGTGCGGGCGTGACGTGTTTCGGCGACATCGGTCGGATCGGCACGGCTGGACTCGAAGCTCTAAAACACGTCGGCTTGCGCGGTATTGTTTTTCAGGAAACTGACTTTTCACCCGACAATCGCACGGCAGAGGACGATTTCAAAAATCTCGCAACGAAATACGAATTGATGCGCGAGGGCGAAACCGACTTGGTCCGCGTCGGCATCTCGCCGCACTCGCCCTACACCGTCAGCTCGCAGCTTTTTGAGTTGATCGCACAGTACGCAATTTTAAATCGCATTCAACTTACAATTCACGCCGCCGAATCTGCTAATGAGATGGAGCTGCTTACACGCGGCTCAGGGTTTTTTACCGAAATCTACGAACAATTCGATCTCGAATGGAATAGCCCACACTGCTCGCCAATCGAGTATCTTGAAAAACTCGGCGTCTTGTCCGCTCAGCCGCTGCTCGCTCATTGCGTTCACGTGGAGCGCGACGACATCGAGCGCATCGCAGCAAACGGAGCAAAAATTGCGCATTGTCCAAAATCAAATGCAAAATTCGGCCACGGCGTCGCGCCACTCGAAAAGTTTCTCGATCACAACATCGAAGTCGGACTCGGCAGCGATTCGGTCGCGAGCAACAACGTCTGCGACATTCTGGAAGAATCGCGTTTCGCTGTATTGTCTTCGCGAAACCGCGACGACTGTAAACGTTTTATCAGCGCCGATGAAATACTAAAAATCGCAACGCTCGGCGGAGCACGCGCGCTCGGCCTCGACTCGCAAATTGGATCACTCGAGGTCGGTAAACAGGCCGATATTGCGGTGGTTTCACTCGATGATCCGTCGCAACAACCGATCAACGACATTTACGCCGCCCTCGTTTTTTCTTCGAACGCACGCGATGTTCGGATGACGATGGTCGCTGGAAGGGTAGTTTTCGATAGAAATGCAAACGACAAATAATATTCTGCTAATTCGCCCGGCGAACTTTGGCTTTAATGAAGAGACGCGCGCGTCGAACGTGTTTCAGAAAGAGTTGAATGAAGACGCAGAAACGGTCCGACAAAAAGCATCGCTCGAGTTTGAAACGTTTGCTTCGCAGTTGAAATCTCACGGCGTTGATGTGTTTGTCTTCGACGACACGCCTTCGCCGGTAACGACCGACGCAGTTTTCCCGAACAACTGGATCTCGTTTCACGCCGACGGAACCGTCGTTTTATATCCGATGCTCTCTACCAATCGCCGCCTAGAACGACGCGCCGACATCATCGAATCGTTAAAAGATAAGTTCGAGATCGCAAACATCATCGACCTCTCAATTTATGAAAGTGAAAACCTTTTTTTAGAAGGAACCGGCAGCATCGTCTTCGATCACTCAAACAAGATCGCTTACGCCGCGTTGTCGCCGCGAACCGACAAAGAACTCTTCTTAGATCTTTGTGAAAAGCTAAATTACAAACCCGTGACATTCTCGGCGCGCGATCGTGACGGCTCTGAGATTTATCACACAAATGTAATGATGTGCGTCGGCGATCAGTTTGCGGTGATTTGTCTTGAGAGCATCACGGACGAGAGCGAGCGAGCGAATGTGTTCAGCAAACTTGCAACGACTGGACACGAGATCGTCGATATAACATTCGATCAGATGAACAGTTTTGCTGGCAACATGCTCGTAATGAGAAACGATTTGCTTGTGATGTCGCAAAGCGCGTTCGACAGCTTAACAGACCCGCAGAAGACGGCACTCGAAAAATACTGTGAGTTACTGCCGATCGCGATTCCGACGATCGAAACTGTCGGTGGCGGCAGTGCTCGCTGCATGATCGCGGAGATCTTTCTGCCAGAAATTAGGGCCTAATTTCGTACTCCGGTTTCGCGGCGCCCATCATCCATTTGTCGAACCAGCCGACAATATGCTGCAGCCGCTCGATGCGGTGCCACGGCTGGCCGGAGCGCGAAAGGTCGTGGCCTTCGTTCGGAAAGCGAACCATGACGGTCGGGATCTTACGATATTTTAACGCTCGGAAGAGCTCTTCGCCGCCGGCGTTCGGTGGCGTTCGCCAATCTGCCTCGCCAAGTATGAACATCATCGGCGTTTGAATTTTCGCCACGTGCGTTATCGCCGAACGCTCGCGAAAACCTTCAACATCCTCGAACGGCGCGCCTTTGAACCAGCTTGGTTGAAACTGCGCGAAGTCCGCGGTGTACCACCAATTTGCCCAGTCTGAAATGTCACGCTGCGAAACCGCGGCCGCAAAACGATTTGTTTTCGTAACGGCGTAATTTGTCAGCACACCACCGCCCGAGCCACCCGTTATGCCGAGTTTTGCCGCGTCGATATAACCGCGTTTTATAACCTCGTCGACCGCACCCATCAGATCGAGATGATCGTCGCCAGGGTATTTGTATTGAATGATGTTCCCAAAATCCTGCCCGTAACTCGTTGAGCCGCGGGGGTTTGGATAAACAACGACGTAGCCCTTCGCCGCCATCCATTGAAATTCGTGATCGAACGTGTAACCGTAAGCCGCGTGCGGGCCGCCGTGAATGTTGAGGATCAGCGGATACTTTTTCGACGGATCGAAATCAGGCGGCTTCTGCACCCAAGTCTGCGCGCGCTTGCCGTCAAAGCTCGCGTACCAAACATCGTCGGGCTCGGTGAGATTTAGTTTCGAAAATAGAGCGTCGTTGAGCCGCGTCAACTGCCGCGCGCCTCCACCATTGCGATCCGCAATGAATAGGTCACCGATTCGCGTCGGCGTTGTCAGTGTGTAAACGAGCTTTGTTTTGTCAGCCGTCGTTCGATAACTCAAGACGCCCTGATCGCCGCGTGTTACGTCGGTCATTTTGCCCGTAGCGGCATCGAACATCGCGAGATTTGTTCGTCCCTCTTTCGCATAGCGCTCGATGACTCCTTTGCCGTCAACCGTCCACATCGGCGCGTTTTGTCCGCCCGCACGCGGCGGTGCCTGATCCCCCGTCAAACCACCGGCGATGTCAAAGTCGAAATTCGCCGTCAGATTTCTCGGTGTGGCATTCGGCGCGGCGTCCATAACCCACAGGTCGGGCTGCGTGTATGATTGCACAGGTTTTGGCGACGCGGATGCCGCGAACGCAAACCGCCGGCCGTCGGGACTGAGGCTCATCGCACCGAGGCCCATCGGCACCTTTGTCAAAAGCTGGCTCGCGCCGCCGGTCGGCGAAACCGTGTGAATTTCCGTCTGTGGAATTTCGTCGTAATACGGCTCTGGTGAGCGGTTTGTCACGTAAAAAATCCGCGAGCTGTCATGCGCCCAAACAGCGCCGCCTTCGTTGTAAGCTCCGCTCGTCAACTGCTTTGGCGTCACCTTTTCATCCGACGAACGCGGAGCGGCAACGACCCACAGATGCTGCGGCCGTGTCGGATCGAGATAGCCGCCGCCGTCGGCGCGATACACTGCCCGATTGATGACGCGCACGTCAGACTCGCGTGTCTCTGGCGTTGGCGGCTTGCCTTGCTTTGCTAAGTCGTCAGGATTCGAGCCGCTGCCAAAAATGATCCACTTGCCATCCGGTGACCAACCGGGAGCGCCCGCTCCGCGTGGCAGATTTGTTAAAGCCCACGAATCGCCGCCCGACATTGCCAGCATATAAAGCTGGGGAACGCTCGTCGGCCCGGGTGTCTCGCCGCTTCGGACAAACACAAGATGCTGCCCGTCCGGCGACCATCGCGGACTCGTGTCGCGCGTTCCGTTCGTTAAACGACGCGGTTCTTCGCTGCCGGTCGTCGCGACCGTCCAGATCGATGTGTCGTAATTCGTCTTCGCTGCATTTACAGTCACACGAACAAAAGCAACCGAGGCGCCGTCAGGCGAAACCTGCGGGTCGCCAACCCACACAAAATCGAACAGGTCTTTTTCAGTAATGCCGCGTTTCTGCGCCGACGCACAGACTGCAAAAACTAGTAAAAGGACTGATAGACGAACGAGGACTTTACGCATACGATTCTCCTATTGACTGTGGTTTGAGTGACACGTTCAGCTTAGCAATTTGGTTACGATTTGCAATGAAAGCGGCTAATTTTGAGACTGAGTAAATGTCAATTCTAGCTCTCGTTGCAACATCACAGGCGTCCATTCATTGCCGGCGAAGATCTTCGTGACCTTGCCATCGGGAGCGATTACGGCGGTGCGCAAGCTGTGATTGATCTGCGTCTTATCGGTTTGATCGACCTCGTATCGCAGGCCATAGAAATCGGCGATCTCACGCACCGTCTTGTCGTCGCCGACCGCAAGTTGCCAGACGCCTAAGTTTGTCGCGCCTTTCCCCATGTATCCAAGACCGTAGGATCTCAATTTCGTCGGCGTGTCGTTTTCAGGGTCGAACGATATCGACAGCAGCCTTATTTTGTCACGCAGTTCTGCGTTGTTGTTTAGCTGAAGCGCAAGATCGCTGAAGTTCGTCGACATGCGAATGCAGTAATCCGCCAAGGGGCAGCGCGCGTAAATGAACGTGATTGCCAGCGCCTTACCGCGAAAACTTGCAAGCGAAATTTTTTTACCGTCCTGATTTGTGAGCGTAAAATCCGGCGCCTCTTTGCCGATCTGAGCAAATTTGTCATCAGTCGGCGGCGGCTCTTGGCCGGGCTTCAGAACGGCTACAATGCCGATATTTTCGAGCCAATACGGTTCATCGGCGGTGTTATCGACGACCAGTTCGGCGCGTATCTCGCTGCCCGGCGTCAGGTCGTCCCAAACCCAATCCGCGCGGATGGAGAAGTCCATCGTCATCGCCGGCATGTAATCTTCCACGGCTTCGTGATCGATCGTCGCTTTTTTTGCGACCCTATCGACCGAGACAACTTTGCCTTTTAGCGGATATCGTTTTGCTGATGAAGACGCTCCGTTGTTATTTGAATTGTTCTGACACGCGGTAAAAAGTAAACCGGCGAGTAAAAATAAAACAGTAATACGCATAAAATTATTCTGAACGAGGACTCGGTTTGAGCGCAAGCCGCTCGTCGTAAAGATACTGATACATCCGATAATTTGTCATCACCTTTGCGGCATAATCTTTCGACTGGCCGAACATGATCTCGGGCAAGTAGCGATCAGGCTCGCTGGAATTCACACGAGCAAGCCAGCGTTTTACATTCGTTTCACCGCCGTTGTACGCCGCCGCGACCGCTTCGTGTTTTTCGGGAAACAACGCAAAAAGATTTTCTAAATAATATGAGCCGAAAAGTATCGACGTTTCAGGATCGTTCATTTCGTCATCGGTAATAACCACACGACCTAATTCGTTCGAAACGCGCTCAGTCGTTGTGTGAATAAACTGCATCAACCCGCGGGCCGCAGCTGCCGATCTTGCGTCGTGTTGGAACCTCGATTCCTGCCTTATGATCGCGAGGACGAATCGCGGATCGACACCGCGAGTCGCAGAATGTCGCAGCAATTCGTCGGTGAACGGTACGGGATAGAGCAGCTCGAGTTGTTCGCGAGGTATCAAGTCGATCGGAACATCACCCGGAATCTTTTTCCACTGGGCTTCGATCTGCACAAGATCAGCTGCGGCTTTGTTAGGAAATGCTTCGTCTCTAAGACCGAGCTCGGCTAAACGTCTTGCAGCGTCAGACCTTTCGATCGGAGACGCGACCTCTATCATCGGACGTTTGTAATTCGGCAGCTTGGGTAGCTCCGATCGGAGAGCGTTAATCGCTCGCTCGCGGATTTCGTGATTGTCAGCCAGCCGTAAAATACTTTGAGCGCTGACTCGTCTGGTCTCGGCGTCTTTCGCTTGAAGGCCATTAACTAGTGTGGCTAATTTATTCTCAATAAATGGTTTAGCCGCGTCATCTTTCGCAAGCTGTGTTAACCTTTGGCTCGCTCGCCAGCCGTAGTATTCGCTTCGGCCATCGGGAATCGACAAATAGGCTTCGACCGCTTCATCGAATTTCCGCAACCTCTCGATCACAAAACCACGTAAAAACGCGACCTCACTTTTTGTGGTTCCGCCCGGAACATTCGGTCCGCCAAGATCGGCAAGTGTTGTAAGACGATCAAGAGCAGCAAGCGCTTTTTGCCAGTCTTCTTTCGACAAGTAAATTCTCGCTTCGGCAAACACGGCGAGTGCTTCGGGCACTTTGCCCTTAAACAGTTCTGCGGTTTTTGAGCACCATTTTAACGCGTCGGCGTCGGAGCCTCGATCGCGTAGAACATCGACGATGTTGAGATATGCCCGGTCGAGTTTTTCGTCGCGTGGGTATTTGTCGATAAAGTTGTTATACCGAGTTATCGCTTCTTTTGTTTTGCCGACGCGCGAATACGCCGCGGCCGCTTGCAGCAATGCATCTTTTGAAATCGAGCTCGTCGGAAACTGTTCGATTACACGCTCGTACCATGCCAGCGCCTCGACAAAATTCTCCTTTTGTGCAAAGCCGCGTCCGATCTGAAACAAAGATTCGGCAGCGTTTGCACCTTCACGATTCGCAGCAAATACAGCCTCAAAGTGAAAACGGGCTTCGTCAAAATATCGATTAAATTGATAAAGTTGTGCCCGGCGCCAATGCCCAGCTTCGCCGAGCGACGCGTCGTTACCGTTTATCGCGTCGAGATTTTTCACAGCAGACAATGCGGCATCATCGGGCTGCGACGGATTTTGCATTTTGTCGAGAAGTTCGTTGAAAATTTGTTTTGCTTTCTCAACATCGCCGGCCATGCGATACGCTTCGCCGAGTTGTGCGCGTGCCTCAAGTACGTTTGCAGTCGATGACTTGCCAGAGTTGTTTGAGCTTTTATTTAGAAGCCGAATTGCCTCTGCGTAATTTGCCGATTCAAATGCGTTGCGTGCAAGTCGATGTTCGGCGCCCGCTCTAAAATCTTCGTCGCTCGTGAACATTTTCAATTCGTTCAAATAAATGCGTTCGAGCAACAAATTACCGGATGCGCGTGTGATGCGCGCGAGATGCGCCGTAGCGTAGTCACGCAAAACCGAGTTGCGTTGTGCAACCGAGTGGTAATTCGCCATCGCCGCTGCCGTCAATCCATCCACCTCAGCGGTTCGTGCAAGCAGGTAATCGTAATCATGCTGAGCAAACTGTTTTGGATCGGACAACTTTAGTGCAGATAATCTCTCGATGAGAGCGGTATGATCGTGTTTTGCGACAAGATCTTTGATCGACGAAGTTGCGACTTTTTGCTCAAACGGCGCGACGCTCGAGACAAACAACACCACCACCGCGATCAAAGCCGCTAAACGATTCATCAGCCGCATTTTAGCAAAGTTTGCGGCTTTAAGATAAAATCACTTTATTACGTATGCCAGCCCGAATTTTGAGCGGAAAAGAAATTTCCACTTCGATAAAAACTGAGGTCGCCAACGAGGTCGCAGAATTGCGCGAGGTCAATGACATTACGCCGTGTCTCGCGCTTCTTCGTGTCGGCGAAGACGCGGCGTCGGCTGTTTATGTTGGCAGCAAAGTCCGCACCGCTGAGGAGTTAGGCATTAAGTCCGAGAATATTCATTTCGCGGCCGACGTCTCTCAAGAAGAGGTGCAGAGCGCCGTTACCGAACTAAATGATCGCGGCGACGTTGACGGAATACTCGTTCAGTTGCCGCTGCCTGCTCACATCAACGAACGCGAGATCATCGAGAGAATCGATCCGGAAAAGGATGTCGACGGCTTTCATCCGATAAACGTTGGGCGGTTGTCACAGGGTCATCCATCTCTCGCGCCGTGCACACCGGCGGGCGTGATTGAGATTTTGAAAAGATCTGGTATTGAAATCACGGGCAAGCACGCCGTCATCGTCGGCCGCAGCAATATCGTCGGCAAACCGATGGCGGCGATGCTGCTAAACGAAAGCGCGACCGTCACCGTTTGTCATTCGCGAACACGTGATCTTGGCTCGTATACGCGGCAAGCCGACATACTGGTCGCCGCGATCGGCCGGCCGGCGTTTGTTGGCGCCGAACACATTGGCGAAGGCGCGACAGTGATAGACGTCGGCATTAACAAGCTAACAGACGCTAAGCTCGCGCGTGAGTATTTTGAAGGTGAAGAACTCGAACGGCGAATTAGAGCGATCAGCGAGCGCGGCTTCTCGCTCATCGGCGATGTTCATCCGAAAGATGCGATGCAGCATGCAGCAAATTTCACGCCCGTGCCCGGCGGTGTTGGCCTTTTGACCGTAGCAATGTTGATGAAGAACACTGTTACCGCAGCAAAAATAAGAAGGAGAACAGTGAAAGTGTGAAAAAGTGAAAACGTGAAAGAGTCGGCTTTTTCACTTTTTTCCTTTTTCACATTTTCACTTTACACATTATGAACTTTGAAGAATATCAATCTGAGGCGAGCCAAACGGCGCTCTATCCGCGGCGAATGTCGAATCTTGAGTATCCGACGCTCGGTCTCGCGGGCGAGGCGGGCGAGGTCGCAAACATCGTAAAAAAAATTCAACGCGATAACGACGGTGTGATCACCGACGAGATCCGCGGCAAGCTAAAGGACGAGCTCGGTGACGTGCTGTGGTACATATCGGCGTGCGCCGACGAGCTCGGCCTGACGCTCGACGAGATCGCGGAATATAACGTGGGCAAACTCGCAAAGCGTCATAAACGCGCGGCATGATGCTGAAAGTTGGGCTCACAGGGTCGATTGCCGTCGGCAAAACTTTTGTTTGCGATTGCCTTCGTGAACTAGGCTGTCACGTGCTCGACGCCGACAAAACTGCCCGAGATGTCGTCGCCAAAGGCACCGATGGGCTTGCCGAGGTCATCAAACATTTTGGCGTAAGTGTCTTATTAAGTAGCGGCGAGCTTGATCGCAAAAAAATGGCCGCAATCGTTTTTGCCGATGATGAAAAGCGTTCGCTGCTTAATTCGATTGTCCATCCGCGTGTTATCGAAGCACAAAACGAGTGGCTCAACAAACTTGAGAAAGACGACGCGGGCGCGATCGCGATCGTTGACGCCGCATTGATGATAGAGTCTGGCGGTTACAAGCGTTTTGATAAAATTATTGTTGTGTGGTGCGCCGCTGATATACAATTAAGCCGCCTGATGGCCCGCAACGTTTTAACGCGTGACGAAGCAATAAAAAGAATCGGAGCACAGATGCCGCAGGACGAGAAAAAGAAATTTGCCGATTATCAGATCGATACTTCCAACGGATTTGAAGACACGCGACGGCAAACAACTGAGATCGTCACGAAACTGCAAAAAATAGCTGCATAAAATGATTGCCAAAAGATTTACATCATTATTTTGTACGCACTCGTTGATCGCTCTTGTCGCGCTTTCGCATCTTTCTTGCACGCAAATTCAAAAGCCGGTCACCCAACCATTTTTTGCCGCGACAGCACCGCCTGAGAAACAGGAATTGCGTTGGAGCAACGGCAAGCATCCGAAAAGTTTCGATCCGGCACTTGCGTCCGCTGCGCCTGAAACCGACATCGTCCGCGCAATCTTTGAAGGCCTCACAGAGCTTGATGCCCGATCGCTCGAAGCCGTTCCCGCCGCTGCTGAAAGATGGTCGGTATCCGCTGATAATCGGGTTTGGACATTTGATTTACGTAAGGATGCTCGCTGGTCAAACGGCAAGCGCGTGACCGCTCATGATTTTGTCGCTTCGTGGAAACGCCTGCAATCACTTGGCGAAAAAACAGCACATTACGAACTGCTGCACAACATCGTTGGTTTCCCCCTGCACGATTCGCCCACACCCGCCGAGTCGACCGACTTCGCTCAGTCGGCAGAAAGCAATTTGCCGGCGACGCCGAGCGATTCGTTCAACCCGACTGTCGCGCAGCCTGATCCGCCTAGATCCGACGCCGAACTCGCTGACAAACCGAAAAAGGATTTGTCGAAGTTCGGCGTCGAGGCCGTCAACGACGTCACGCTAACCGTGACGCTCACCTTGCCCGATAAAGATCTTCCAAAACTCGTTGCGAACCCCATATTTCGGCCTGTCTACGGCGATGGCGCCGAATTTGGAAAGGCCCCGACAGATAAAAATATAGTAACGAACGGGGCGTTTACGCTGATCGAGTCGAACTCAAGCGGCGTTGTCATTGAGCGATCAAATACTTATTGGAACAAACTTGCGGTCAAACTCGAGCGAATCAGATTTGTGCCCATGGAGACGGCCGAGGCCGCGCTGGGCGCTTATAAGAAAGGCGAGATCGACGCAGTGACGAACGCGCACTTTGAGCCGCTTGCGTTAAAATTGCTCGCGCCCTTCGAAGATTTTCGCCGCACTAAACACAGCGCGCTGAACTATTACGAATTCAATTCTGCGAAACCGCCGTTTAGCGACCGCCGCGTGCGCGAGGCTCTCGCGATCGCGATCGACCGCGAACGCCTCATCGAAACCGAACTCGACGGAACGGCACAGCCGGCGACAGACTTTTTACCGCATAGTGAAAAAAGTACAATGACAGTTTCGTTCGATGCCAAAAAAGCTAGCGGCCTTCTCGAAAAGGCCGGCTATCCGAACGGCCTCGGCTTCCCGCAGGTACAATTGGTCATCAACCGCAATAACACCCAACAGCGCGTCGCAAACGCGGTTGCCAAAATGTGGAAGCAGCATTTGAATCTCTCAACAAAGATCGTGACAGTTGAGACGAGCGAGATCGAGACTGTTCGCAACTCGGGCAACTTCGACCTGATTCGACGCGGCGTCGTTTTGCCGACGACTGACGAAGTGGCGAGCCTGACCGCGATCTTTCGCTCGCTCGAAAAAAAACGGCAGGCTTCGCCGACAGATTCTAAAAACCCTGCGGCCAATAAAACGCCTGAACAGGACAGTCTACAAGCTACCGACCAGACCGATGCAGGCAACGAAGCAGTGATAATAAAAGATGAGATCGCGCTGCCTGAACTTATGACTCGCGAAGACGCGTTGTTCGATCTACTCGCCATACCGCTTTATTTTCCAGAGTCATATGCACTTATAAAACCATACGTTTACGGCTTTGACACGAATGCTCTCGACGCTCCGTCGATAAAACACATCGGCATTAACAACAACTGGCAGCCGCCAAAAAATGCCGATCAAAATTAGATCCGCCAAATGAGTCGCGAGAATAACAACTTGATCTCGATACGCGATCTTACAGTGTCTTATCGTGCAGGCAATGGCTTGTTTCGCCCATCTAAAAGTTTCAATGCCGTTGACGGCGTGTCGCTCGACATTAGAAAGGGTGAGACATTGGGTCTAGTCGGCGAATCAGGCTGCGGCAAATCGACGCTCGGCAAAGCAATTCTAAAACTTATCGAATCATCGGGCGGCTCGGTAAATTATGACGGCACCGATCTGACAAAACTTGGGCGCGTCTCAATGCGCGAGCATCGCAAGCACGCGCAGATGATCTTTCAGGATCCGTATTCGAGTCTCGATCCTCGAATGACGGTTGGCCAGATCATCGCCGAGCCATTACGCGCGTTTAAGCTCGAGGTCCACGGTGAAAACATCCAGGCCTTGATGGGAACAGCTGGTCTTGGCAGCGAACTGAAATCCCGCTTTCCACGCGAAATGTCCGGCGGCCAGCGTCAACGCGTCGGCGTCGCCCGCGCGCTCGCGACAAATCCGGATTTTATCGTCGCCGACGAACCCCTCTCGGCTCTCGATGTTTCGATTCAGGCGCAGATCATGAACCTAATTAGTGAGTTAAAGGCGACGCGTCAATTGACGATACTTTTCATCTCGCACGATCTTCGCGCCGTAAATCATTTGTCGGATCGCATCGCGGTTATGTACCTCGGCCGGATCGTCGAGATCGCCGAGTCGGACGAACTCTATCGCGGGCCTCTCATGCCATATACACAGGCTTTGTTGTCCGCGATTCCGAATCGTGAAACAAAACGTGAGCGAATAATCTTAAAAGGCGATGTACCGTCGCCGCAAGATCCGCCGTCGGGCTGTCGTTTTCGCACTCGTTGTCCTTACGCGATCGAAGAGTGCTCAACGACCACCCCTGAGCTCGTCGAGATCAGACCGCGCCACTTCGCCGCCTGCGCCCGAATCAGCCCTGAACGTCCGACGATCGAATCGACATCCGTCGTCGGCATGCAGCTATAACTTCTTAGACCCGAATGACCGCCCGTGAGTCAGATCCAGCAGCGTCAAAAAACTACAGTTTTCTGACACGCATCATCCAATCAGATATCAGGGCTGTCGATTGCTGATTTCTGATTGGCTGGCAAAGGAATTCATTTACGGCATTGACATCCCTGACGACACGTGACACCGTGGCGCTATTGAAACATTCCCACTCCGGGATGTTGACCACGAGGCAAGCTTCTTACAACCCGCTCGTAAGCCTCTTGCGGAAGCTCTTCGAGTAGTTACTAAAATCAAACCATTTATGAGCCCGAAGTTCGAGTGCCTGTCTTTTCAGGCCTCGCATCGGTGTCGCCCGTTTGCCCCTTTTGCTAAGGAAAAGCTATGTCTAAAAAGAAAAGAGAGAGAAATTGGAACGCTCTGGCGTGTCTGCAAAAGCATTGGATCGCAATCTGTTCAATTGGGCTGATATTGCTTCTGGGTCTCGGAGTAATGGCCAAGAACGGCTGGTTGCCGCAAACGGATGCGGTGTCGGGCAAGAAGACGGGATGGTTCGGGCGCGAGTTGCCGCAGAACGTTTCGAGTTCGTGGAATCCGCTTGCCGCGCCGCTGCCGAATCCGACGCCGCAACTAAGCAAAGAATATATTTACGCAGGCTCGCGATTACTCGCGGTCGAAGATGCGAATGCGTTATCTGCGCCGCCTGCTGATCTGGCGGTATGGCGTCCTTTGACGGGTATTTGGTGGGTGATGGGCGGAACGGGTTCGGCTCCTGTTGCGCAAGGTTGGGGTGTGAGCGGCGACGTTCCGGCGCAAGGCGATTTTGACGGCGACGGAAAGACGGACTTCTCGGTTTTCCGGCCATCGACCGCAACGTGGTGGATACTGAAATCCTCTGACGGCACTTATTACTCACAGCAGTTTGGCATCGCTTCGGACAATCTGGCACATGCTGATTTCGACGGTGACGGACGCACGGATGTCGCGGTGTGGCGAGCGACGGACGGAGTCTGGTATATCGTGCAGTCCTCAACTGGCGGAGTGCAATATGCGACCTTCGGCATAAACGGCGACACGCCCGCACCCGCTGATTACGACGGAGACGGCCGCGCGGACATTGCAGTCTGGCGAAGCAGCGACCACACTTTCTATTCAGTAAACAGCTCGAACGCTCAATCGAGCGGAGCTTCGTTTGGCTCCTCAAACGACACTCCGGTCTGCGGCGACTATGACGGCGATGGCAAGGCAAACTACGCGTTGCGAAGCGGTGCTTCGTGGATAATTCTTAACGCCGCCCTGACCCAGACAACGACGACGACTCCATCCGGCGATCAATCAACCGACATCCCCGTGCAAAACGACTACGACGGCGACGGCAAAGTCGATATAGCAGTCTGGCGCGACTCAAACGGAACCTGGTACATCCGCCAATCCGCCAGCAATAGCTCACTCCGCCAAGTCCAATGGGGAATATCCGGCGACATTCCAGTCCCGGCGTTTTATAGGAGATAGATATGAGAGCACCCCTAGTATCAAAACAAAATTCATTCGAGAAACCGATGAAGAAAGGAATAGCAATGAAAAGAGTGATTTACAGTTTGGGATTTTCAATTAGCCTGCTACTAGTTTTCTGTGCGGGGTGCGTTGCCCAGCAAGTTAGAAATACCGACTATAAAGCGGATCAGGCGTTAAAAAGTAATGCTCGCGTAAATCCCTCGACTCTGGCTATGGAGCTTTCCATTCCTGTCGGCGGCTATCAGGGACGCGCCGGCACCGGTGTTCCCATAGTGTTCAACTATTCTTCAAAAGTCTGGCAGATTTATGCGCCACCGGGGTCCTCGTGGCAGGAGCAGTACGGCACGATCATCACTGATACCAAACCGCTCTATGCTAGAAGGTCTGCGGCAGGGTGGACGTCGAATCTTGGAGTTCCCCGGATCGATTACGAGCTTGGCATTTACGAAGGGTTTCACGAAGGTAGCAGCTATGAAGGACAGGCATATTCGCCTTATATTCCATATGGTTCTAATCCCGGTCCGTCAAACTATTATCTGCATTATATCAAACGGGTGCAGGTAACGATGCCGGACGGCTCATCGCACGAATTTCGTAAAGACGACACGATTAACGCTTACGGTACGATGAATTCTCCAGGTGGCTATGGTTTGCCGGATATGATCGGCACGTTTTTGTCGGTTGACGGCTCAAAAATGCGCCTCGACCTAGCAAGTTCGCAAAGCACCCTATTCCTACCAGACGGAAGCTGCTATCTCTTCGATCAAAATGCACAGCAGGCAACTACATTTATTGACCGAAACGGTAATAAGATGACCTTCAATCTGGCGACTCGCCAGTGGACCGATACGATGGGACGAGTGGTGACTGATCCGATTCCCTTGAACTGGCAGCCATTTGAACAATCGCAGATTGTCGAAGATAAAGTCGCCCAGTTTCCGGGCAAAGATAGCGGGACTTTCAATGTTACGTTTAGCTGGCGATATTTGAAAGACCCGAATGGCGGTGAGAGCGGATTGGAGGATATGACGCAAAGCCTGCGCTACACAAGCGACAAATATTGTCAGGGAAATCTTGAGCATAATGTTCCGGGATCGTATCTCTTCAACAATCCCGAAATCTCAATCGCCCGGGTCTGCGCGCCCGGTTACTCCTCAGCGGGCCCGCCGTTTAATCCGATAGCACTGACAAAAATAACGCTTCCTAACGGTCAGAGCTATCAGTTCAAATACAACGTGTTTGGCGAGATAAGCAAGATAATCTATCCTACCGGAGCCTATGAGAGATTTCAATATGCACAGACCCTGGCTGTTCAGGGCAGCGAAGCCTCTTATGAACAAGCCAATCGAGGCGTTGTTGATCGCTGGGTAAGCGCAAAAGGCGACGGTACGGATGAGATTCATTGGTCATACGCAGCAACTCAGTCGTATCAGCAACCGTATAAGGTCGTCACTTCGAACCCGGATGGAACAAAAACAGAACAGTACCTGTTTTGCGAACCGACATCAAATCCGCAGCCGTACGGCTTCGGTGATGCCAAGACAGGGCGGTCGTACGAGGATCGGGTTCTTTCGTCAACGGATCAACTGCTCGTTAGAAAACTCACAAAATACACTTGGACTGGCCCTCAATCCGGCGGAGCGGGCAGTGCGACCCGTGATCTTAGACCGGAAAAGGAAATTTCAATAATCTTCGAGCCGGGAAACGGCAACGCCCTCGCCTCGATGACCGAGACGGTCTATGACACGACCGGTAGTTCCGACCCGGCATTCTTTTCTTCGCTCAATCCTAAGCAGCAGAAGACGTATCACTACGTGGTCGTAAACGCCTCGACCGCCGCGAGTGCAAACATAGCAACCGCCGCCGGATGGTTTTCAAGTGCGACTCCAGCAGTTGTCACCGAAATGGATTATTTCTACGACCCGAACTACAAGGCGAGGAACATCAACGGACTTGCTACCGAGACACGAATCAAGGACGCAAGCGGAAACGTAAAGGCCAAAAGTCAAATTAGTTATGACGAGGTCGGCACATATCCATTGCTGACGGATGTTTCGTCCACGCGTTGGGAAGACCCGAATTCGAATTATCGGGGACTTGTCACAACCACGCGGAGTTGGTCGGACATTGCGAACAATCTATACGTCGAGACACGCGCGCAATACGATCAGCTCGGCAACCTTCGGAAGTCATGGGATGGCAAGGGCAATCTATCGCAGGTAGAATATTCTTCGACTTACGATCACGCCTATCCGACAAAGACTATTTCACCAATTCCCGGTGGCAACGGTTCGACGACGGCGTTCGAGACGACGGTTATTTATGATTTCAATACCGGCCTGCCGACATCGACGACCGACGTGAACGGGCAAACATCGACGATGGAATATGTTGATCCTCTGCTGCGCCCGACAAAGGTCATCGCTCCAAACGGCCATCAGACGATCACGGAATACGGAGCAGGGACAACTGCGGCCACGCGCTTTGTAAAGGTCAGATCGCAGATTGACACGGACAAATGGAAGGAAGGCTATTCGTGGTACGACGGTCTTGGGCGCACCATAAAATCGCAGTCGGTCGATGACGACGGAGACGTGTTTGCGTTGACCTGCTATGACAACATGGGCCGCATCGCAAAGGCTTCGAATCCATTTAGAAATTGGAATAATGAGACTTGCACGTCTGCGCTTGAATGGACGAGCAACACCTTTGACACAGCAGGCCGTCCGTGGAAAGTCACAACGCCCGATGGCGCTGTCGTCGAAACAATCTACGGCCTAGCAACGAGTGGAGCTTCAATCGGCACAGTTGTAACGGTAAAAGACCAAGCTCTCAAAGAACGCCGTTCAGTGACGAATGCGCTTGGGCAGCTTGTGCGCGTTGACGAGCCTAACAACACAGGACAGCTTGGAGCAGTCACCAGCCCGAATCAGCCGACGAATTATTCATACAACACGCTTGGTAAAATGATTAGAGTGCAGCAAGGCGTTCAAAACCGGTATTTTATGTATGATTCGCTTGGCCGGACGCTTCGCGTCAAACAGCCGGAGCAGGAAGTAAACACTGCTTTGAACACCACGGGCAATCCCGACAACAACAGTTGGTCGGCGGGATTTACATACGACAACAACGGAAATGTTTTGACGACGACCGATGCGAAAGGAACGGTGATCACAAGCGCTTATGACGCTCTCAATCGTCCGTTGACGCAAACATATTCGGACGGAACGCCGACAGTGACAAATTATTACGACGATTCGACGGTAGCGTCTTCCAAGGGCAAGCTAACAAAGGTCACAAGTAGCATTTCAGAAACGACCTATACGAGCTTCGATGTCGTTGGGCGCTTGGTATCGAGTACACAGCGGACTCCGCTTGCTGGTGAGACTGTTGCAAATGCTGCTCCGCGAACATCGGGTTATATTTACAACCTCTCCGGCGCGCTTGTTCAAGAAACTTATCCCAGTGGAAGAATTGTGAAGACTGAGATAGATGCGAGCGGCGATCTTTCGAAAGTCACGAGCCAAAAGGCCGGAGGAAGCGTTTACGCGCCTTATGCATCAAACATTTCATATTCGGCTGCTGGAGCGGTAACCTCGATGCGCCTAGGTAACGGCAAATGGGAAACAGCGAGTTTCAACTCAAGGTTGCAGCCCGTGCAGTTGGGACTTGGCGCTTCGATTGCCGACACAGGTTTGTGGAAAGTCAATTACGAGTACGGAGAATTGCAAACCAACGGAACGGTTGATGCTTTGAAAAATAACGGAAACATCGCAAAGCAATCCCTGACCGTGCCGGGAACGAACTTCGTTCAGGCCTACAAATACGACCCGCTCAATCGCCTCACCGAAGCAAAAGAAACAACGGGAACGACGCAGAATTGGACTCAGAATTGGTCTTATGACGTTTTCGGTAATCGTTCTACATTCACACAAAACATCGCCGGAAATACAGCCGCGACAAATCCGACGGTCGATCAGAACACAAACCGATTCAATGCCGGACAAGGTTTTGTTTACGACAAAAACGGCAACATAATTCAAGATGTTGATGCCGCGATAGGCCACTCGCGACAGTTTATTTTCAACGGCGATAACAAACAGACTCAGGTCAACGATATAAGCGCAAATCAAACGAAAGGAACCTATTTTTACGATGGTGAGGGCAAAAGAGTCAAGAAAGTGACTGAAACAGAAACGACTGTTTTTGTTTACTCATCCGGGAAACTTGTAGCTGAATATTCTACGGCTATTGCATCGGCGGCAGACGCAAAGACCGCCTATACAACTACTGACCATCTTGGAAGTCCGCGAATAATCACCGATCAATTAGGACAAGTGAAATCTCGTCGCGACTTTATGCCCTTCGGGGAAGATTTGTTTGTTAACATCGGTTCGCGAACAACAGCTTTGAAATATAGCTCAAGCCAAGATGACATAAGGCAAAAATTTACTGGTTATCAGAAAGATACGGAGACAAATCTTGATTTTGCAGAAGCACGCATGTACGAGAATCGCTTTGGGAGATTTACTGCTGTCGATCCCCTCACGGCTTCGGGCAAATCCGCGAATCCTCAAACATTCAATCGTTTTATCTATGTTCGCAACAATCCATTGGTATTGGTGGATCCGAGCGGACTGATTGGAGTTAAACCAGACATTATTATTATCGAAAACGGTCCAACTACTCCTAGGAGCGGAGAAAAAAGAGATAGTTCGGACAGTAAAGACGGTAATCCGATAGGTCACACCGCTATAGCGATAACCGGAAAGGGAGTGTTCAGCGCAGGAAACGGAGAGAAGGAACCTCAAACTGACAACAAAAACAATATCGTCGGGGGAAGTGTAAAAGATTATTTGACACGAGAACTGACGAGAAGGGACACAAAGATTACCATAATTAAAACTACGCCCGAGCAGGACGAGGCCGTTGCAGCTAAGTTCATGGAAATTGCTAAGTCGAAGGATAAATTGACCGCCAATGGTATTCTGAGCGACAACTGTTCGACTCGGGCCAACGAGGCACTAGACGCAAGCGGTCTAAAGGGTGGCAACGAGATGGTATCAATTCCAAATACACAATCACTGACCAATCCCGAAGTTCAGCCTATGCAGATTCCCGCCCGGAATATTCCTGGTTCCGCTGGTCAGCGGGCAACAACGTTTGGAAACGAACCCACGACTTACACGATCCAGAAAAACACTGAGTTGTCGTCTGAGGTACTCAAGGCTATCTTGCCATTTGAACCCAAGTCGAAGGTGAACAAGTAGAATTTTTCAGGAGGGCATTTGAAGCCAAGATGTCGATATCAGCTAAATCGTTTCGCACAACGCCCTTAAAGATACTTCTTGTAATAATTGTGGTTCTCGTGTCCGCATATCCAGTAGCAGTGTATGTTCGTTACAAGGTTAAGAAGAATAATTACACAAAAGCTTACGCCAACTTAGAAATAGGCATGTCGGACGATTTCGTCAAAAGCCACTTCGGTTTGCCAACTGAAATTTCTATTTGTGATACAGGAGGTGGAAGTCCTAAAGGTTGTCACAGAATTTACTGGTATTACGTCACGATGGAAAGATGGGGTATCTATCTCGACCAAGAGGGCAAAGTGATTGATAAAGTTCACAATGTTTCGTACTGAGATTTACGAGAAGCTTGTTTATCGAGCATCCTCTGTCGTCACCGAATACGACGCGCTTGGCCGTCCGACAAAGGTTCGCTCGGCCGCCAATACGCCGCTCGAAAGCTGGGTTCAGACAAGTTATGACGACGTAAACCGTCGCGTGATCGTAAAGTCCGACATCGACACCGTTGGAGACGCCCGCAAGGTCGCGACGCAGTTCTACGATCAACTGGGACGAGTGCGCCTATCAAAAACCCTCGAAGACGCCGCGACCCAATCCGCAACAAACGAAATCGATGGCATAAAGGTCGTAACACGCTACAAGGCCGCAGGCGCGTGCTCTTTCGACGCGACGAAAATATGCAGTTCGCAGATCACATCTAATCCGTTCCGTGCCGATTATTCATACAACGCCGGCGGCGAATCGACAATGGGCTGGACTCTTTCGGAGGCGCGAGCAGACGGGCGTTATAGCGAAATACAAACTTTCAGCGGAGCTGCGTCGCCTTCCGTATTCGGAGGAAACAACTCGGATTCGACAGGAATTGTAAAAACATCTGTCGATGCAAATACAACCACTGTAGAAGATCAGGTTGGCAAGAAGCGTCGCAGCGTTAACAATAGTTTAGGGCAATTAGTTCGTGTCGATGAACCAAACGATGCGGGTGTTTTGGATGTAAATGGCACTCCAGTTCAATCGACGAATTATTCATATGATCCGTTGAACAACTTGACGACGGTTGTGCAGGGCATTCAAACCAGAACTTTCGGTTACAGTAGCCTTTCAAGAATGATAACGGAAATAAATCCAGAATCAGGATCAACGACATATGAGTTCGATCCAAAAGGCAACCCGACCAAGAAGACCGATGCAAGAGGTGTATCAACTCATTTCACGTATGACGTATTGAATCGAGTTATGCAAGAACTGGTGTCACGTCTGCGATTCTGCGATATTTGCGTGGTATATTTTTTCGGCCTGAGATTTGGCGTAAGCGAGTTTGCGGTCGGTTTGGAGTTTTTCTCGGGCGGCGTCGTGGCGGCGGCTGATGTTTGAGGTATCGAGTCCGGCTATCAGTGATAATTCGGTACCGGCTGCACCGCGTTCTCTGCCGATCGATCGGGTGCCTTGCGGCAATGCGCCGCCCGAGATCGAGTTGGTCTTTTTGGCGTGGACTCGTGCCTGAAACTGCCGGAATGGAATTTACTCTTAAAGGATGAGAAAAAATTTGTGAGCGACGCACCCGCGATGGTGGAGGCTGCATCTGGCACGGCTGAGGACGGATATTGTTCATTGATAAATGATCATTTACCAGTGAAGGAAGCACGCAACAAGGTGAAGGACGGACATTGTTCATTGATCATCGATCATTTACGAGTGAAAGAAGCTCATAGCAACCTGAGGGAGGCGTATTAACAACTGAGGGACGCGGGTAAACAAGCGACGGAAGCACGTAAACAAGTGACGGGAGCTCGTAAACAAGTGACGGGGGCTTGTAAACACCTGAGGACGGATATTCACAGCTTAGGGACAGGCGTTACATCTCATGACCCACATCCACGATGATGAGGAGTGAAGGGTGATTATTACGAGATGTCCGATTGCCGTGATCTTAGCGTTGGGGCCGTTGCCGCGCCCGCCGGTGCAGAGTCGTGACTCGTTTTTCGGACTCGACGGCGGCGCCTAGCGGCAATTGAGTTTCGGCCCGTGAGTTTCCCTTTTGTTGCGGACTTTCGGGCCGCACGGCGTGTGCGAGCTGTCATACGTGTGACTTCGCCGCCTGCGCCCGAATCAGCCCTGAAAGTCTCCACATTCTTTATTACTTTTTATTGAAAACACACGCTTATTGGTTGTTTTTCGTGATGAACGAATTGTAATTTTATTAACTCGGGCGCTAATTTAACGACTGAGCCGAAACGATATTTAAGTGACCGCGATGAGCAAAAGCCCTGATTTTATTGACGAAAAGGCGTTGAATGAGTTGGCGCGCGAAAGCGGGCTGGCCGTCGCCGTCGTCGATGGGCAGGGCGAGATCTTTACCGCAAATAACAACTCGATCTGCCGCAGTTTGAATCCGTCGGGAAAATTCACCGGCCACTGCTCAGCGTTCTGCGGAACTGCGCTAGAAGAGGTCGCTGAGGTCGGCTCACGCGTTTCGTTCACGTGTCACGCGGGTCTCGAGTGTCGTGTCATTCCAATCAAAACGAATGAAAAACCCCTCGTTGCGATCATTGGCCGCACGTTTACAAAGGCCGAAAACTACCGCAAAGCCACCGAGCGAGCGATCTCAGGCGACTGGCGTGATTATTCGCCCGCCGTTATCTTCGAAAATGTTTTGCTGAGCGGATCGACAACTGCTCTCGATAAGGCAGTCGAGAAAATGGAACGTATCGCTGCGTCAAAGCCGACCGCCGAGACGAGACTTGTTGAGGAAAAACCTGCGGCCGCGGTCGAGCCAAAGATCGAAGAATCCGTTGAAAAGGAAGTAGTTCCAGAATCACAAGCTGAAGCAGCGCCCGATATGGTCACCGATCGCGCGGCTGAGGCGCGTGCGTGGCGTTCGTTTTTCGGCTCGATTTTGAAAGTCGATTATCCGCAGGCGGCAACCTCGATTCTAGAATTTCTCGCTTATCAATACGGGTTTAAATCATTGATATGGCTCGAGAGTTTTAACGGCACGTTTGAGAC
Organism: Pyrinomonadaceae bacterium; assembly: GCA_049679945.1. Classification (GTDB taxonomy): domain Bacteria; phylum Acidobacteriota; class Blastocatellia; order Pyrinomonadales; family Pyrinomonadaceae; genus OLB17. The sequence goes on from JBAUGW010000047.1 coordinate 25,858, forward strand.
CGCTGCTGCATTTGGCGAGATGAAAGGCCGTAAAGTGCGACTGGGACTCAACCCAGACGATGAACGCCTCGTCGAAGCGGCGAACAACGATATGCCCCTCGTGCTTGGTGAAAAAAGTGCCGCCGCAAAACGCGTAATGCATCTTTTCACGATCGGTGTCGGTGGGGAAATTTCTGCAGCAATCGCAATACTCGATGAGATCGACGCAAGCGAAACTAAAAGACAGATCGTGCGAATTTGCCGCCTCCTGGCCCCGCAGCTTGAGATACTGCGTCTTCGCAACGAGGTCGCACGGCGCGAAACTCTGACAAACGCAGTTCGGGCGTTCAGCACGAGTTTGAAAAAGGTAGACAGCGAAGACGTGTGGCTAAATCTGACGCAGATCGCCGCAGAAATGCTATCAGCCGAACGCGCGTCGCTGATGCTCTACGACGAGCGCTCAGAGCGTTTTGAATTAAAGGCCATGATCGGCTCGGTGGGTGATCTTGCGGATGATGATGAGCTTGGAACGCGAGTCGCAAAAGTCGTTTTTGAACGTGGCGACGCAGCGTTGATCTCTGATGTGTCGAAGACCGATCTACCCGAGTTTACGGTGCGCAGATACAGGACGAACTCTTTTCTTAGCTGCCCGATAAAGGTCGGCGGCCGCTGTCTCGGTGTGATGAATTTTACAGACCGCTCGGATGGCAGTGCATTTGATAAGAACTCTCTTAAACTTTTTCTGGCGATAGCTCCGCAGCTTGCAATCGCGATCGACCGGGCGATGTTGAAGGACATGGCCGGCGAATTCGAAACACTTTCCGTCACCGATCCGCTGACCGGTTTGCTCAATCGCCGCTACATCGAAGCGCGTCTGCTCGAAGAAGTGAAACGTTCGAATCGTCACGGTTTTCCGATGAGTTTTATGATGCTCGACGTCGATCATTTCAAATCTTACAACGACCAGTTTGGGCATCCGGCCGGCGATGATGCTTTGCGGCTCGTTGGTCACGTGATCCGCGAAACATTGCGCGGAGCCGACGTAGCAGCACGTTTCGGCGGCGAGGAATTTTCTATTCTGCTGCCGCAAACCACCAGCGAAGAAGCTGCGGCAATCGCCGAACGCATCCGACACAACATCGAACAAACTCGATTCGAGCATCGCGTAGTCACGTCGAGTATCGGCGTAGCTAGCTGCTCAGCCGAGTTGTGCATGTCGGCCGACCTTGTCGGTGCCGCCGACAAAGCACTTTATGAGGCGAAACGAAAGGGGCGAAATCGCGTGCAGGCATTTGAAGGTTTGCTTAAAAAGTAATTTTGATGAGGCGACAACTCAGGAAAAAGATCTTCGCACGCTGTGGACAGGCAGATTTCGTTGGCCGTGACGCAGAGCTCCAACGAATTTCAAACCATGCGATAAGCGGCGCATCCGCGCTGACGCTGCTTTCGGCACCCTCTGCCGGTGCGTCCGAACTGCTGCGGCAGATCTACGACCGTCTGTTTGTCGAGCAAACCGACATCATTCCGTTTTATTTCGAATTCAAACCAATCGACGAAAGCGCAAACGCAGCAGCTCTTCGCTTTTTAAAAGAATTTCTTTTGCAGACAGTCGCTTTCCGCCGCCGCGACATTGGCATCATCGACGCTTCGCCCGAGATCTGTGAGGTCGCGGAACTCGCTGTCCCGTCAGACGGCTACTGGATCGACCGCCTCATCGAAAGCTGTCACAGCGACAGCCGTCTAAATAATGACGCCTCTGTAATAAAAAATTGTCTCAGCGCGCCGCTGCGTGCCGCTGCAAACGGAACGCGTAGCCTTGTAATGATCGACTCGCTCGATGTTGCATTTCGATTGGACGGCGGCGATGCGTTGTTTGATGACATAAGAGACATCGCGACCAAAGCCGAAATTCCGTTTGTTCTCGCGGGCAAGCGCCGCCCGCTGCATGGATGTTTGTCGTTTGAATCTACACGCGTTGAGCAGCTTGCATTCGACGACGCGATCAAACTCATTGAAAGTCTTTCAGCAAAAATGCGAGTCGATATCAATGATCAAACACGCGATCTGATCGCCGTGCAAACCGGCGGCGTGGCGGGATACATCGTGTCGCTTTTTCACGCCGCAGCAGAACAAGACATCGATCTTGCGACTTTCAATCAAGTCGCGCAAGTTTACACGGACGAGATATTTGGCGGTAGAACGGGCAAAAAGCTCGACAAATCCTTAAGCGTGATTGCTGGTGATGCACCGACGCGACATTCGATCCTTCGACTGCTTGCCGAAACCGCCACGGCAGAAAGCGGCTCTGTTTCAATTGACTATTGGAAAAAACAGATTAGCACGTCGGCCGTTTCGCTCGGCGAGATTCTCACCCCATTGCACGATCACGAAATCATTAACCTCGCATCTGGTCATGTCGCAATCGGGCCGCACCGCGTTGTTCACGACTTCATCAACAGTCGCGTACGAATGGAGATCGATGATCAGCCGCGTGCCTTAGCTGTCGGCGAATCACTCGCCGCAAATATTAAGGCCGCTCCGATGTTGATGGCAAGACATTATCGTCGCAACGCTGCGCTCGGCTTGCGCGAATTCCTCACTACTCTGAATGGCCAAAAAGTCGCAGCGTTTCTGATCGACTACGGCAGTTACAAATCTGTTTTCAAGGGAGAAGAGGCTGACAAGATTCTGAAGGCCGCTGAAGAAGAAACGGACAAGATCGCTCTGCCGAAGATCGTGTACAGTGCTCACGCATCAGCTGTTTATCCGCGTCTCGATGAAGTGTGCGAACCGGAACGCGCGGCCATCGCCATCGGCACATCTGAAGACGAAAAGATAGTGCTGCTGGCCGCGGAGATCGATTCGAAACTTGAAGCATCCGTTGAAACTACGAGCTTCTGGTGCGACCGGCTCGAAATGGTTGCGGCTGAGTGCGGCCTTGAGAATTACCGCCTGTGGTTAATTGCTCCCGAAGGTTTCGCAGACGCCGCGCTCGCGTTGCTCAGCGAAAGAAAATCTTACGGGTCGAGCCGCAAGCAGATAGAACTGCTTGCCAAGGTGCTCGGCACGCAAATAAATTCCGCAGACAGATCGGACGCTCACGAATACAACATCACCGTTCCGATGGGTGAGGACACCGAGTTGATAGCCGCGCACACAATCGAAGAGATAGCTCGGCGACACAACGTTCCGCAAAAAACCATCAATCAGATCAAAACCGCTCTCGTCGAAGCGTGCATAAACGCCACCGAGCACAGCATGAGCCCCGACCGCAAAATTCATCAGAGCGTGCGGGTCGATGCTGACAAAATTACGATCACGATCTCGAATCGTGGCGTTCGTCTCGAAGATAAAAAACAAGTCGAGCAGCCTGACGACAGCGCTCGTCGTGGCTGGGGACTGAGGTTGATGCGTCAGCTAATGGACGATGTTCAGATCGAACAAACCGACGACGGTACCCGAATTACACTCGTAAAATTTTTTAACAGAAATTAAGTTTGTAAGCGTTTTGGAGCGGTGTTTCGCCACGCGAGTTGTAGCGCCGAGCGGACATGGTCCTCGTCGGCGTATTGTAAAGTAATGATCGTCGCACCACGCTCGCCCCATTTGCCCGCAGCAGGTGCAAACGATTTGTCAATGCGAAGAAAATCCTGCTGCTGCGTCGGCGTGAGCTTTGCCATGCCCCAAGTCAGATCGGGTCCGAGCGTCGCATAAATTTTCCCGCTAACGCGAAAGTCAGGATGATCCATATGCGAACGCTCTTCCGCTTCGGGCAGAGCAAGTGCGATCTCGCGAAATTCATCGGCTGTCATTCCTCGAATCGTAATGGCATTTGCAGTATTAAGTCAACTTTTACACATGCCAAGGCATCTATTCTCTGACTTTTTGTGGATAATAAGATGATGAGAAACAGTTTGCTAACCGGAATTTTGTTCATAACATGTGCTGCCTTCACGAGCTTTGGCCAGACGACAATTGTCAAAACCGATCTTTCACAAGCAGAAATTGACCGCATTATTAAAACATTCACGGCCAATGAGTCTATGTATCGTCAGGCTTTGAATGTTTATGTTTTTAATCGTTATGCAACTATCCAAACCATTGGGCTTGGCGGTCAGATCAGTGGAACTTACCGTCGTGATTCTCGCTTTACATTTAAGGAAAACGGCGAGCGTATAGAAACTGTCCTGTTTGCCCCTATCCCGACACTAACTGAAATTTCAATTTCAGCAGCTGACCTCGACAATCTAGGCGGCATTAATCCATTTGCGATTGAACCAAAAGTCGCTGATCAGTACAGATTCACTTTTCTTGGTAAAGAAAAAATTGACGAACTCAATTTATTCGTTTTCGATGTCGAGCCAAAGATTTTGCCGGACGCAAAAAAAGGCGTCGCGAAATTTTTCTCAGGACGCATTTGGGTCGACGACGAAGATTTGATGATTGTCAAATCGAAAGGCAAGGCTGTCCCCGAAGGCAAAGAGCGTTTTCCGATAATGGAGACATACCGCGAAAACGTGGACGGCAAATATTGGTTTCCTTCCCTTTCAAGATCGAATGGTGAGATAGTTTTCGACAGCGGCCAAGTCGTTAGGCTCAGGGTGAACGTAAAATACACCGAATACAGGCTCGGCCGCAGCGAAGTCCGCATCCTCGACGACGAGCCTGAAAAGCCAACGCCGACTCCGACACCGACGCCAAAAAAACCGTAGCCAGAACCGACTGCGTTAGCGGGCGGGCGGTTTGTAAGGAATTTTAGCCGCAGATTTGAGCAGATAACGCAGATAAAAACATTTTCTTATCAGCGTCATCTGCGTTTATCTGCGGCTAGTTCTCTTTAAGACGAACTGGTCGCCCGCTTACGCAGGCGGTTCAGACATAAGTTCGTTTGCGATTGCTTCGCGCGTTTTTATCAATAGCTCGATAACATTGTCAGCGGTTTTCCCTTCCGTAGAAATCGGCGGCAGGAGAACCATCTCGATCTCGCCGGTGTAAGCGACGCCGGTACGTTTGCCCATCATCCAGTCCGTGTTTTTTATCGCGACAGGAACGATCGGCGCACCGGTTTGCAGCGCAAGGTGAAACGCACCTTTTTTGAATGGCAGCAGCTCACCTGGCATGGCCCGCGTCCCCTCGACAAACACGCCGAACGAATATCCGTCACTCATCACGTCGCGCGCCCTTTGCATAGAGGCAAGCGCGCGTTCGGGATTTGTGCGGTCGATTGCGATGATATTGACAAAACTCATACCTTGACCGAGCACGGGGGCCTTTAACAATTCTTTTTTCGCGACGAGGCCCATGCGTTTGCCCGCGTATCGAAACAACGCGGCTGTGTCGAGATATGAGCGGTGATTAGATGCGAATACGTATGAGGTGTCGGGATCGAGATGTTCGAGGCCGGTGACTTTAACTTTCGCTCCGCACGCAGCGAGCCATGTTTTTGCCCCCCACAGCGCGAGCGGATAAAGCCAGAGGCGGCGATCGATTACCCATAGAAGGACCAACGCCGGCGTCGCGATAAAGAGCAGCATGACGCCCGCGACAAACCAGCACCACCAATAACGAAGTTTGCCCGCGATGCGCGATTTGTTAGACTGCTTGACAGAAAACGTCAGTAATTTATTGTCTTCGGCGGCGATGTCTGCCATAGATTTTTACCGCAGAGACGCGGAGTCGCAGAGAATGCAATGTAATAATTATGAACATTTCGTACCGATTTCATAAATCCAATTCCTCAAAAGTTCGTTTTTCTTTCTCTGCGCCATTGCGTCTCTGCGGTTTAATTTTGATTGCCGTGTTGGCAGCCGTTGCGCAGGTTCCGTCGCCAAGGTCAGTGCTCGGTTTCCACCCGACCGACGACAAAACTATCGCCGACTGGCGTCAAATCACCGATTATTTTGCAAAGCTAGACAAAGCGAGCAACAGAGTCACGGTCCGCGAGATCGGCAGATCGACGCTCGGCCGGCCGCTGATTGTCGCGTTCGTCTCATCGCCCGATAACATCAAAAACCTCGATAGATACAGGCAAATCAGTGCAAAGCTCGCCGACCCGCGAACCGTAAAAAACGAATCCGAGCTTGCCGATTTGATCAAGCGAGGCAAGACGATCGTCTCCATTTCGTGCTCGATCCATTCGACGGAGATCGTCGCTTCGCAGATGTCGATGAATCTCGCTTACGAGCTTGCGACCGCGAACGACGCCGACACAAAAGAGATTCTCGACAACACAATTTTGCTACTGATTCCGTCGCCAAATCCTGATGGTATCGACATCGTCGCCGACTGGTATCGAAAAACGCTTGGCACAAAGAGCGAGGGAACGACGCCGCCCGAGCTTTATCATCACTACGCCGGCCACGACGACAATCGCGATTGGTTTATGATGAATCTCGTCGAAACACGCGCTATAACAAAGCTTTTTTGGCAGGAATGGTTCCCGCAGATCGTCTACGACGTTCATCAACAGGGACAAAACGCATCGCGATTTATCATTCCGCCGTTTTACGATCCGGTGAATCCGCGCATCTCGCCGTCTATATTGCGCGAGGTCGGCACGATCGGTTACAAGATGGCCGCAGACTTGCAGGCCCGAGGCATCGCCGGCGTTGCGACAAACTCGACCTACGACACGTGGTGGCACGGCGGCTTTCGCTCGGCGCCGTATTATCACAACTCGATCGGCATCTTGTCCGAAGCCGCGAGCGCTAATTTAATGTCGCCGATCACGATCAAAGAAGAAGATCTGCGACGAACGCGAAATACGCGTGGCCTCACAAATCTGCTCGAACCCGCGACAAATTACCCGGACGTTTGGCGCGGCGGGCTTTGGCGTCCCAGCGATATTGCGAATATCGAGATGATCGCTTCGCGAAGTCTGCTGCAGATGGCTGCAAAGTTCCGGTCTCGATACTTACGCAATTTCTACGACTACGGCAAAGCAAATCTCACGGCAAAGACTGGCGAGCCGCAAGCCTTTATCATCACGGCCGGTCAGCCGAATGCCGAAACCATTTCTCGCTTTCTCGAGATTCTGATGTGGCAGGGCGTAGAGGTTCATCAGATGACGCAGGAGTTGCACGTGAAGATGGACTCGATGCGAAAGGACTTTCACGACATGCCGCTCGGCAGTTTTCTCGTCTTTGTAAATCAGCCGCAGAAAAATAACGTTCTTAGCTTGTTTGAAAAGCAGGTTTATCCGCAACGTCTTTTGCCGAATGGCGACGCTTAGGTTCCATACGATGTCGCGGGCTGGACGCTGCCGCTGCAAATGGGCGTCGAAAGCGAGGCCGTTTTTGAAATCAAGGATTTTGAGAAAGATCGCGCGACTTTGCGACGTGTTGAAAATATTAATCAGGCTCGCGCGGTTTTGAATCTCTCGCCGCAGAATCCCGATGTATCGGGATTTGCAAAACTGCGTAATCCACTTAAGACAAATCCGCGCGTCGGATTGTACAAAGGTTTTACGAGTTCAATGGACGAAGGTTGGACGCGGTTTGTTTTTGACACATTTCAGATTCCGTTTAAATCGGTTTCAGATGCTGACGTTCGCAGTGGAGATTTGAATTACGACGTGATCGTGCTGGCTGCCGACAATGAAAATACTATCGTAAATGGTTTAAGCTCAGAGCGTTTCCCGACCGAATTCACCGGCGGCATCGGCGAAGCCGGCGTCGCGAGCTTGAAGAACTTTGTCGAGGGCGGCGGCAAACTCGTTTGCTTCGACGACTCGTGCGAAATGGTGATCAAGCGTTTTAATTTGCCGATGAAAAATGTGCTCGCGGGCCTGAGACGCAACGAATTTTACAATCCCGGCTCAATCGTCAGGCTCGACGTCGATCGAAGTTCTCCGCTCGCCCGCGGCATGGCTGACGAAACCGCAGCATACTTTTCAAATAGTTCCGCATTCGACATCTTGTCAGAACCACCTGCGCCTACGGCTGGTTTATCGAGAAATTCAAAAATCGATGTTGTCGCTCAATACGCTCTTAAAAACGCTCTGCTCTCAGGCTGGATGCTCGGCGAAAAGCATCTGAACGGGCAATCAGCGCTCGCCGAAGCAACTTACGGCAAAGGAAAAATAATTCTCTTCGCCTTTCGTCCGCAGCATCGCGGCCAGTCGTGGGCGACGTTCCCGTTTATCTTTAACGCTCTCGAAAAATAGTTTGCTATCATCTTTTTATGAATATTCGCAGTTTTTTATTCATCGTCGTCTTTTCGCTTTTCTCTATCACGCAAATTCGAGCCAACGATTTTGAGTTTTTCAAACTCGCGTCCGAACCGTTGATCCGCATCGGATTGTCGACGAATTCGGGATCCGTTACGATCACGACGGGTGATTCGTCGCTTGTCGCGGTGAGTCCTGACGAGCCGTCAAAGATGCTTGCAACTAATAAGGTCACTGTTGCTGCTCGTACATACAAGCCGCCAGAGATCGAGAAGTATCGCATCGAGTTTCAGAATTTACCGACACAGGTTGACGCCGCAAATTTAGCGAAGGAAATTCGCGAAGCAACAGGCGAAACTGCGTTAGTAAGCATCGACACCGCAACAAACACTTGGAAAGTCTGGGTCGGCACGGTCAAAGAAACGAGCGAGGACGTTGACGCGCTGAAAACAAAACTCGCGGAGAAAGGTTTTGAGGATGCGGTAACTGTGACTGAAAAGATCGTGATCCCATCGGCGGAGGCAGTGGCTTTGACGCAACAACTTAGAACTGCCGGCAAAAGCGATGTCCGCAGCTTGATAAAACCAACCGGCTCGGCGCAGGTAAATCCAAATACAGTCGTCGATCCAAACTTACGCGAAGTTATCGTTAACGGTGCGAGCGAAGCGGCGAAGTATTCGTCGCTAAAAACTGTAGCGTTTGGCTCGCTCAATGAACGCACAAATCCGGTACGTCTCAACGGCAAAGCGTACCGCGGCAAGATCGAGGTGTTTGTAAACTCACGCGGCTCGCTCACGGTCGTCAACGTCGTGTCGCTCGAAGATTATTTACTCGGTGTCGTTCCGGCTGAATTGGGCTTGCCGCAACTCGAGGCGCAAAAAGCGCAGGCCGTGGCGGCGCGAACATACGCGATCGCGAACATCGGCGGCTATGGCAAACAAGGTTTCGACATGGTGCCAACCGTTTACTCGCAGGTTTACAAAGGCGTCTCGATCGAGAACCAAATGGGCACGCTGGCCGTGCAGCAGACTCGCGGGATCGTCGCCACACACAATGGAAAACCAATAACTGCCTATTACACATCGACTTGCGGCGGGCGAACCGAGGATGGCGGCAATATTTTTGACAAAGGCGAGCCATATCTGAAGGGCGTTGAGTGTTCGCTCGAGGGCCGCCGACACTTTGAAACCTTTCTTATCAAAACTTCACGTCAAAGCGCAAAACTTCGTGACGAAGGCAACCTGGAACTTGTTCGCGTGATGTCACTGCTCGCATCGAACAATTTTTATTTATCGACGTCGCAGATGACGGACAGTTGGTTCGAGGATGTGCCGAACGAAAACGAACTTTCAAACTGGTTGAATAATCTTGCGACGCGATTCGGAAAAACCCTTCCAAATGTAAATCGGGATACGGCAAAACCTGTGGAATTAGCGCGCATTCTGACGAGTTTTATCTACGCGCCGGATTTTGCCGATACGATGCTGACCGAGTCGGACATAGACTATATCCTTGCTTTCGACGACGCAGGTGAGATCCCAAAAGACGGACGAGCTGATGTCGCAGTTCTGCTGCGTGACGGCTATCTTGCAATTCACCCGGATCTGACATTAAAACCGAATCGACATTTCTCGCGGGCGAAGATGCTGCGGCTAGTGCAACAAATTTACGAAAAGAAAAAATGGATGCCCGAGATGCTTCGTGGCGAAGCAAAACCGACAGCCGACGGCAAGCTAATTGTTAAGAACGGACGCTCTGAAAGACAATTGACCGTTCGCCCCGACGTTTTTTTATTTCGGGAGTTCGGCGACAAACTGCATTCGGTGCGTGAGGTGACGCTCGTTGGCGGCGAACAGGTTCGTTATCAGCTCGACGCTCTCGGCGCCGTCAAATATCTTGAGATCTCGCCGACCACACTGCCAACAACCGCTGAGCGAATGTCGCCGTGGGTCTATTGGAACAAGTCGGTCTCGGCATCCGCCGTGCAGACTCGGCTGTCGCGTTACGTTCCCGGCATCGGCACGCTTTACGACGTAAAGATCAAACGGCGCGGATATTCGCGCCGACCCATTGAGCTTGAGATCGTAGGTTCGAACGGCGTGAAAATATTAAAGGGCGGCAAGATTCGCTCCGCTCTTCGCCTGCCTGAACAGCTTTTTGTGATGAATAAAAAATATGATGGCTCGCGAGTCGTGAGCTACACATTCACGGGCCGCGGCTGGGGACATGGCGTCGGCATGTGCCAATACGGAGCGTTCGGTCTCGCTAAACAAGGAGTCAAATACGACGAGATCATTCGGCACTACTACACCGGCGTTGAACTGACGCGAGCGTATTAAATTGCTCAACTAACTTCGATCTCCAGACTCACCGAGTAATTCCCTTGCGTTCCCGGGCCGGCGAGCGTGACATTCTCTTGCGGCGGATTTGTCAGAGTCTGGCTGCGTGCAAATATCGAGCGAGCTGCGCCGTCTTCTTTGCCAATGAGCTTGCTGATAAGGCCTTTTTCAAGATCCTTTACATTCTTGCCGGTGGCTTTTTCGACCGCGGCCTTAACCAACATAAGCGTCGGCGGCAAGGCCGGATTTAATAACGCCAGTGCATTAGGCGGTATCAACGTCGCGAGTTTTGATACCGTTATTTCCCAGCCGACTTTAATATCGACGTCGAAAATCTCGACCTCTATTCGATCGAATGATTTGATATCGAGATCGTCGAACGTTATCTCACGCTTCGAGATGTCTAGCTTGTTCTCCATATCGACTTTTGGCAAAGTGTCGTGGCGAACATAACCATCCTTGTTCTTGTTGTCCTTTTCGCACTCCCAGTAATCGCGCTTGCCCAAACCGGGCAAAACTTCGCGTGCGTAGGCCGTTTTGTCTTGTCGATCTTTGTATCTAAGACTCACGACGGGACGAAACTTGCAGTATTTGTCTTCGAGTTTGTCGGGAAAGATCAGCTCAGTAATCGCAACATAAACTGAATTCATGTGTCCTCCTTTTTCAGCGCCGGAAATTACCAGCGGGTTAAATGGTCGCCAAAATGTTGAAAGTGAAAACGTGTTGATAATATGCGAGTTGTGGCCTAATATCAAGCGTGTGAAAGCAAGGCGATGTAATAAGTTGATAGCTCAGGCGGCAGTAAATATCATGTTATTGCTGCTTTTTTGCTGCGTTTTTATTGCTCAAAAAACTGTCGAGTCAAAAGTCGAACGCGGTTCTCAGACAGCAAAGAACGGATTTAAGAACGAGAGCGAGATTCGCGACAAGTTTAATAACTGGAAGACCGATGAAGACGCTCGGACATGGCTCACGGCGATGAACTACAAAGTGAGCGACATCGAGTCGGTCGTCGCCTCAAAACCGCACGGCGAGAAGGCGGATGTCGAAGTTCGGATAAGAATGCTCCCGCAAAGCCGCAAAGACGCAAGGACTGAAGTGGAGCGTCTCGAAGGTATTTCAATAAAACTTGTTTCGAGCCCGAATGGCTTTAACCAGATCGACAAACGCTGGCTCGCAAACTATGCAAAGTTGTGGAAGATGCCTGCGGACGTAATCGCAGCTTTGAAATTGTTTGTCGGTGAGACGCCGCCGACGCGAGCTGGCCGGAACGTGAAACGCATGTTCCTAAATGAACTCGATCCGGTTCAGCAAAAAGCTGTCGTAGATTTTTTTACGTTAAATAAAGATGAGATCATCTCGAATTTATTTGCCGGTGACGGCGTTCATGACGCCGATTGGGTAATGGTCGCGCTCAAGGCAACTGACAAACCGCGTTGGATAATTCGCTCCTCCGCCGACACGATAAAATTCTTTGGCGCTGGGCCCGTCGAGATCACGCGCAACGGCAATCTAAAGATCGGCCGCATCACTATGCAACGCAAAGGCGGCGACGGCGGCCGCGAAACAGCAAAGATGCTGCAATTCAAAATTAACCCGGCTTTACTGTTTTTTTAACACCAGCATGTCCAGTAGCAACGACCTTCCGCCAAGCAACACGTCTAACGCTTCAAAACCGAGGACTCTTCTTCGATGGGGAGTTTCCCGTAATCTTTCGTGGTCAATTTCTTCCCCAAAGACCGCTCTTTTTTTCCGCCAACTCCGACCGAAACCTCTTTTTCGTCCAGAGACCTCAACAGTCCCTCATCATAAATCCTGAAATAGATGCCGTCCTTGAAGCCTCCATATTCAGGCACTCGATAGTCGCCGATGTAGAAGTCCATTGACGTGTCCGTAACTGGCAGAGAAGTCTTGAAAAAGAGCAAGACTAGCCAGGCCTGCTCATAGACCTTCTCTTTGCCGTCCTTCTCTCGGAATCTGTGCTGATAACTCAGTCGGACTTTATGAAGTTTGATGTCTGTGAGTTCCATTGGTTCAGGTTTAGCGTCTGCCCCGGGGCTGGCTGTCGGTCTTTGGGAAGAAGGCATCTCGGTGTTCGCTCGGTCGCAGGCTGAAGGAGCGAACAGTGCCAATAATAAGATGAATATGAATAGTGCTTTCATGTTTTTACTCCGCTATACTCCGCGGTTCACTCGGTAAATTGGATTTCGTCAATTGCGATGCTGCCTGAGGCTCTCCGGTTAAACCTGAAGACAATCTCGGTTACATCGCGCACGCGCAATCTCGGATCCGGGCGCAGATCGGCGAATGGAATACGGACCGTGCGCAAGATCGATTTCTTGGTATTGAAGTTTCTCCCTCGACCATCAGCCCAAGGCCCCGTTAGTGCAGGATAACGTAACAGCGCATAATTGGAGACGCTGACTGCTGGCCCCGCGGTTGCTCCGAACACCAGCTGCACATTGAAATCTTGATTTGCTGAAGGGTCGTTGAACCTTCTGGGTTCCTCATGCGTTTGTCCGGCGTGGAAAGCAAAGTATCGATAGTTAGGTATCGCATTTAGTCGGCCCGCGACTCTTACTCTGTACTCGGGATTAGAACTGCCCTCCCACTGCAGCAATAGGCCGTAAGTGTCGCCCCAAAGGAAGTTAGGCGCATCTTCTTGGTTAAACGAGAGGTTGTTGTGATTCGTAAATGATGCAGAGGCTGCATTGGTCGCACCCGTCAAAGAAGCCGTGATGAGGTCGTTGTCCTCCTGATAATGATCGATGAAGGTCCGTTGCGGATCCTGATACTGAAAAACCCGTACTGCGGAAGGTAAACTCGCAAATCCCGCATCGCCATTAAGGAAATGTTTGTAACCGGTATTTCCTTTAAGACTCATTTGAAAAAATGCACTCATGTAAGCCTTGCCGATCTGCTTTTGATCATTTGATGAGATCAACGGGAAAGGTAACGGCGCAAGTCCCTGTTCGCAGCAGGTTTCCCACGTAGAGTTCCATTGCCCGTGATTCGCGCCATGCACGAATACAAATCCTTTGGTGTTGGAAGTTGAATTATTAACCGGATAGGCACGATTGTACATTCTTAATCCGCCAAAGTCGAAGACATCGCCATCGTGCGAGCCATGCATGGAGTAGTAGTCAGCACCCTGTAAGGTGATCGGGGCGCCAAACTGTCCATCAACGGGCGCGATAGAGTAAAGCGCTTTGATATTGAACCCAAAATTCTGCAAAGGATCGGCTGGCCGATGATCTGTCGTATTCAGCTGGTGCGCCGCCGCGATGGCTTCGCCTCCGCGACTATGACCGGCGAGGCCGATCTTGTTCACGTCCACTTTGCCAAAGAACCGATGTCCTGGTGTTTGACTCCACTCCCGCCAGAGTTGCAGATGCCTGAGCAGCACGATGCCCCGCGCATCCATTTCACCGACAACACGACCGTTGAGAAAGTCCTCTTCGACGGATACCGCTATCATGCAATGGCTCGCGAGCAGATCCAAAAGATAGTCATAGCCGGGATAGCTTGGATCAGTAGGATCGTGATTGCCATGCACAATCAGCACCAACGGAAACGGTCCGTCGCCTCTCGGAACTCGGGCCACGCCATGAAGCGGAACGGCATTCATTGGCACACTCACACTTGTGGAGGGTGAATTAAAATAGGTGGAAACGTCGGTGGTCCGGCGGCCGCCGTCATTTCGGTCGCCGTATTCGAAGGGTTCCGGTTCGCGGCACGGACCAAAGGCGGTAGGATCGTCCAATCCCCGCCCCACGCGCACACGCCACGCCATGCGGGCGGTGCACACGCCTAATGACTGCGTAACGATCAGCTCTTCTCCGTCGATGAGCGGACGGATGAGTCTTACTTCACTGCCACCGCCGTCGCCAATCTCATTACCGGCTGAAAATATCCGAATGCGGGATCCCGGCACCGGATCGATCACGTGGATCACTTCGTCTCCTGCCCAAGGCGCAGCAATACGAGGCGCCGGCAACGCCGAACAGGCCAGTACCGTCCCAATTCCGGTTCCAATCATCCCCGGACACAGCTCTTGTGTAATATCCACTCTTTCTCCGGAAATGAGCGGACGCGACAGCCCAAACCGCACATGATCTGAAGGAGCGCCGCCACCGCCGATGATTGATCCGCCCGCGTCCTTAAGGGTTACCTTGGCGCCATTCACCAAATGGTTCACCGTGATGAGTTGGCTATTTTCGTACAATCCCGTGACCTGTGGCGCAGGGATAGATGCTGGCGGAGGCTGTACCTGCTGTTCGGGTGAGAAGCCACTGGAATCGGTGCAAATCTGACTCTGTGCCGAGACCCAGTGATTTTGCACAAAGGGCGGACCCACGCCGATCGATTGCCCGGCTGCCACTCCATTCAGTCCTCCGATTGTGTTTCGGGGATCGCCAGGATTTACCTGGTCAAATACAGTCAGCCGGCCTCCGGGAGGCAGATTGTCGACATAAGTGGCGACTCCGCAATGATAGAGCGGTTGAAATGGGATATTTGGTTGAGGCAATCCGCTGGGATATGCCTCGGTATGGTCCATCACGCGCACCTCGGGTGATGGACCACTCTCGAAACCATCGACCTCCTGAGTTGCGGTTACAACATCATTCCGAACCAACGGCGAACTCAATTTAACCGTGTGTAATTCAGGATCCAGGCCAATGTCCGAATCGCGTAGTCCACCATTAACATAGATGCGAATTCTCGCCTGAGAAACAAATCCCCTCACCGATACCGACTCGCCACAACTCAGAAGCGGCGGAACGATAGTTATAGGCGACGAGACCCTCGGATTGCCATCTACGTTTGGCGTTTCTACTTCGCCTCCGCCTTCTTGCTGTGGTGGAGGATCAGCACAACCTGTGAACAGAGTCGCAATTGTTAATAAAATTACCGCTGTTATGAGCGTTTTGAGCCAGACGGATCGCTGATGGCGGGGCTTTTTCATAAAATTTGTATATTATGAAGATTCATTCCTCATAACAGCAGCTTTCGCCGGTTATGAAAGACGATTCCGCAAAATACCCTTTTATATGCGATATATTGTGGAGTGATTATACAACGAATTTCAAAGACTGCAACGAAAATTTTCTTTATCGTTGAAAAAGTCAAATTCGTGCCCTAGCCAAGCTAGCGGCTTTGAATCATCTCGCCAAGGACAATTCACCATTCGACGCTTGTTGAAATTTTCACGCAAAACAGATTGTCGTTATTGATTTGTGATCAGCTTAAACAAGGAAGTGCCCCAATTGCCATCCGGCCTCTCTAATTCAACAAACACGCCGTCCCAGAGCAATAAGATTTTGCGATTTGGCAACTGCAGGAAAAAGGTCTGCGGCAGGTGAGGACGGTCGCGATCGCACGTCATAATTATGGCCTCCAGGCTCTTCCCTTCGACTCCTAAAGCTTTAAGCGGACTTCCTGTCCGTTTTGTAAACTCTTCATCGCTTATCTTTTTCAGTTGATAGCTTGGTCCCGCGCATGCTTTGCCCGCAAGTTGCACGTTATCAAACGTAAGGAGGAATGACGCCCCGATAAGTTTTTTCAGATCAGGCGGGTCGTCAGTCGCAGCAGGCTTACCATCCGCGTAGTGATAGGTTACGACTTTCCACGAGCCGAACGGAGGCAACCTTTTCGCCTGTTGATAGAGTGTGCTCGCGGTACCGCCTATGATCTGCTTCCACTTAGTCGATGAGGAAGAGATTATTAACTTACCGCTCGAATCAAGAAAGTCCGTCTCACGTATTCTATACTCGTAAGTGTTTGGGTTAAACTCAATTGTTTCAAGACGAGTTTTGTATTTTGCTCCAGACTTTCCGTCTATGGGTTCAGACTTTGATAAAGTCGTTTTAAATCTGGCGGCAAAATTCCGATTCGCTTCGAGTTTGAGGCTTTGAATGCTCACGTCGATGTTAAAGCCCGGACCTGTGATGACTCTTTGCCAAGTGTTGTTCTCGTCTTGAGCGAGCGTTAGCGCAGTGCATAGACCAAGCAAGATGATCAAAAAAATAATGGGTTTGATCAACATGCGCAATAACATACCATATATCTCAGATCCGAAAATGAAATTATCACGCAATCAGATCGTCGGTGCCTTGATTGTTCTCGTCCTGATCTTCGCACTCACGCTCTTGCGGTTGTATTTGGCCGCAAGTTAGCGCAGGTTGCGCACATGATAAATGATCCGTGCTAATCTGTGTCAATCGGTGGCCGAATCTCTTAACAAACTTACAATTTTCGCTATCACCGGGCCGACGGCATCGGGCAAGACGGCGTTGGGCGTTGAGTCGGCGCTCAAGATTGGCGGCGAGGTTGTGAATTTTGATTCGGTGCAGATCTATCGCGGAATCGAGATCGCGACGGCGAAGCCTACGATGGAAGAAAAGCGCGGTGTGCCGCATCATCTGATCGATTACGTCGACGGACGCGTGAATTATACGGCCGCTGACTGGGCGCGTGATGCGGCGGAGAAAATTGTAGAGATCGAGTCTCGCGGGAAAACGCCCGTCCTCGTCGGCGGCACAGGTTTTTATCTTCGAACTCTGCGACAGCCGTTGTTTGACAGCCCAAAGACTGATGAAAATTTACGCGAGCGGCTGCGTGAGATTCAAAACCGACACGGTCCTGAACATCTTCACGCGATGCTGCGGCGTGTTGATAAAGAAGCGGCGGCAAAGCTCGAACCGCGTGATTACGTCCGCGTGATACGCGCGCTCGAGGTTTATTTTCAAACGGGGACGCGAATCTCACAGCAGCAGCCACATCGCACCGAGCCGCCGGAATTTGCGCAGCGAATAAAATTATTTGTCCTCAATCCGCCGCGTGACGAGCTCTATGCAAAGATAAATGCACGGACTGAACATCACTTCGCTGTCGGTCTCGTCGATGAAGTAATAAACTTACGTGCGAGCGGCGTAAAAGATAATACAAACGCTCTCGGTGCGCACGCTTATCGGCGGGTGTGCGAATATCTTCGCGGCGAGCGAACGCTCGAATCCGCAATCGAGAGAGCGAAACAGGACGTTCGAAATTACGCAAAACGGCAACTTACATGGTTTCGCAGCGAGAAGGACGCGATCTGGCTCGATGGTTTTGGCGATGAAATTGCGACACAGAACGCGTTCTGGCAAGCCATAAAATAATGTGGCAGAAGCCCGCACGAAGTAAGGCGTTTGCAGCGTTGAGCTAGTTCCGGGCATTTGTTCATGGTCAGATTAACGAGCGCCCTCACTCCTTGCGGGCTTCCGCAAAAACGGGCTTCTGCATTAAGACAGCTATTTGTTATAATTTCGGCAATCGAACTTAAGGAGATTAGGAGAGGTGATGGACAAACAAGCCGCGCAAAACATCCAGGACGCATTTTTGAATTCCGCACGACGCGAACGTCTTAATGTCGTGATCCATCTGCTGCAAGGTGCGACCGCATCGGGGCGCATCAAGAGCTTTGACAAATTTTCCGTGCTCCTCGATGTCAGCGGCGCCGAGGTCCTGATCTTCAAGCACGCGATCTCATCCATCACTCAGGAGCGAAGGCCTTTGACTCCTTCGCAATCGGCTTGAGCGGTAAATTTATAACCTTTGAAGGAATCGACGGCAGCGGCAAATCGACACAGTTGCGAATGCTGGCCGGTGATTTGCGCGCTCGCGGCATCGATTGTCTGACTACGCAAGAACCGGGCGGCACGCCTTTGGGGCGCAGACTGCGCGAAGCCTTCCTCGAAACCGAAGAGACCGTCGCACCGATGGCTGAGCTTCTCGCATTCGCAGCCGATCGAGCGCAGCACGTCGAATTTTTGATAAAGCCTGCTCTCGCCGAGGGTCGTGTAGTGATTTCGGACCGTTACGCCGATGCCACTTTTGCGTATCAGGGAGCTGGCCGTGGCTTTCCCGAGCAGAAAGTTAATCAGGTGATCGAGCTTGCAACGGGCGGGCTAAAGCCGCACCTCACGCTTTTCTTCGACATCACTGTCGAAGAAGCGATTCGCCGAATGTCAGCTCGCGATGAAAATCACACAAAAAAAAATCGTATGGACGAGGAGACGGCGGAATTCTACGAACGTGTCCGCAACGCGTATCTCGGCATCGCGAAACGCGAGCCGCGACGCTTTTGCGTTATCGACGCCGCACGTCCGATCGAAGACATTCATGCAGAAGTAAACAAGGTTGTTACGAAGTTGATTTAGTAGCTCGCGTCGGCGTTGCAGAAGCCCGCACGTCCGTAAGGGCTACCGCTTTCATTAAGCTAGTCACGGCCAATTAATATGCTGTCAAAGCTAGTCGGAAACTCAAGTGCAAAGCAAACGCTGGAGCGGCTGATCGCAAACGGCCGTTTGCCAAATTCCCTCTTGTTTACGGGCCCGGACGGCGTTGGCAAGCGGCAGTTTGCGCTCGAAATAGCACGTATCACGATCTGCAGCTCGCGAACGGATAACGGCGAAGCATGCGGCGTTTGCGCTCACTGCAAGCGAATCGGGGAAACAAATATTCCCGCCGTAACCGATAAAAATAAGGACGACTTTAAAACTGTTTTCTTTACAAACCACCGCGATGTCGCGTCGGTCGTTCCGTATAAGAACTTTATTCTCGTCGACGCGATCCGCGATCTTGAAAAAGAAGCAAACTACCGGCCGTTCGAGGCAAAAGCTCGATTCTTCATCATCGATAACGCCGAAAAGATGAACGACAATGCTGCGAACGCGCTTCTCAAAACTCTCGAAGAGCCGCCGTCGACCAGTTACATTTTTCTTATCACGTCGCGGCCGGACAGTTTGTTGCCGACGATCCGCTCGCGTTGTCAGACGTTGAGATTCGCGCCCGTCGCAACCGACGACATCGAACAGTATCTGATAAACGAGCGCGAATATTCACATCACGACGCCTTGCTAGCCGCGCGTCTCGCACGCGGCCAACTAGGGCGCGCTGCTACGATTGACGTCGCAGATTTTAGAACACAGAGAAGTCGAATGTTCGATGTGTTGAAACACTCGCTTGAAACCGGCGACCGTGCCGCACTGCTAAAAATTTCAGAGGGATTAAACGACGCAAAAAACAAAGCTCATTTTGCCGAGAATCTCGACATTCTCGAATCGCTCATCCATGACGTCTGGTCGCTCGGCGTAAGCGGCGACAAAGTGCGCGTCGTAAACACCGATCTTGAAGTTGAGCTCGCTAACTTGGCTCAACATTCCCCAGTAACGCGTCTTCCCGATTGGTTGAAACTCATCGAAGCAATGCGCGAGAATTTCGTAGTCAACATAAACCGCAAAGTCGCAACCGACGCTATGTTCGTCACGATGGCCATGAGTTAGAATAGTAATTGACATGAAGTTCGTTATCGCAATCGTATTCCTAAGTTTCTCCGTATTTAACTGCGTAGCTCAAATTGCGCCCTCGAAGGCCGGGACAGAACAAACAACTCCAACTCCTTCACCGGCGAAGATTATCAGTGGCGGGGTTTTGAATGGAAAAGCGATTGATTTGCCCAAACCAACGTATCCTGAGGCGGCACGAGCCGAGAAAATCGGCGGGTCAGTAAGAATCAAAGTCATTATCGACGAAGTAGGTAACGTGGCTGATGCGTCGGTCTTAAGCGGTGATATTCTATTTGCCAAATCTGCTCTTCAAGCCGCGCGTTTGGCGCGCTTTAGCCCCACGTTATTGAGCGGACAACCAGTCAAAGTTTCCGGCGTACTTGAATACAATTTTGTTCCAGAAAGCAGCGGGATCGTGCCATGGTCAGATCGAGATAAAGTTTGGGCATTGGGCGTTTTGATCGCAGTTTTCAGATCGGAGAATTCCGAATTAATTGATTACGTTTTGTCAGAAGATGATGGTGATAATTTTGCCAAAGACCTAGCGTCCGAAATTCCACCTGAGCTGATTTCTGAAAAAGCTCTGTTCGACGAATTAAAGTCAGCCAATAAAAAAGAGCAGCCAGCAGCCGTTTATAAGATATTACTCGCCGCTAAAAAAACGCTGGAGCCGGAACAGAAATGGCAAACTGAGGTTGGAGAGAAAATTGGCGACTCTGTTCTGGAGTTTGTTCGAGTCTTCGAGTTAGTAAAAAGTGGAAATGATTCTGTCGATACCTCCAAACTCGCGGCTCACCTTAAGCAGATAAACGACCTCTTGCCCGCCACGCCGAAAACAACCCCGCAGAACACCGTTTCAATGTTTAAGAGTTTTGCGGCATTCTCGAACGCGCCCAACCTTGGTTCTGCGACAAAACTTAATGAACTGTGGGTAGAGTTCGAAAAGATGTTTAAGGTGTTAGACGATGACAAATGAAGCTCGACTCGATCAATCAGTTGTCTCAACGAAGATTCAACGTATTAGCTCGGCCGGAGCTGTCGTCACGATGACCGTAGGCTCTGCGGCTGTTTGGTATTTCGATCCTGCAAAAGCAAATTTCTTCCCGGTCTGTCCGCTGCTTGCTCTAACGGGTTTGGCGTGTCCGGGCTGCGGACTGACGCGCGGCTTTCACGCGGTGTTTCATGGCGACATAATTCCGGCGTTAGATTTTAACCTGCTGGTGCCCGTGTGGGCGTTTATTTTTGGTTATGTTTGGATCTCGCTGCTACTGCGCGCTGTGCGCGGAAAAGGTCTACCAATGTGGATGACACGTCCGCAATTCTTGTGGGCGTTTATGATCGTGCTGATTACTTTCGGCGTGCTGCGTAACATTCCGTTGTGGCCGTTTACGATTTTGTTTCCATGAATTCAGCCACAGAGATCACAGAGAACACTGAGGTAGGGGCCGAGGTTTTCTGCGTTCTCGGTTTCCCTCGTTGTCTGCGGAGACCCGATGGACAAGAAAGTCCCAACTCTAACTTCCCCCGTGCTTGGAGAAAGATCTGAGCACACTGAACCCAAGACAATGATGTGTCTTATGCTCGGTGATCTCTGTGTTCTCTGTGGCTAAGTAATTTGGACGAGCGGTTTGTCTGTTGTCAGGTCGTGAGCTTTGAAACCTTCTTTTCGGAGGAGTTCGACTTCTTTTACAAATTCCTCAACTATATCTTCGCCGGCGACGCGGCGCATCGGTACGCCGTCTTTAAAGATCATGCCGACGTTGCGCCCGAAGGTGATGCCAAGCTGCGAGTCGTGCGCTTCGCCCGGGCCGTTGACGGCACAGCCCATTATCGAAAGATGGAGAGGTTCCTCGACGTGAGCGAGACGGCGTTCGACCTCGGTGACGATCTCTACAAAGTTATCGATGTCGAGCCGACCGCACGTCGGACACGCGACGACGGTGACCCCGCGTTTTCTAAGTTCAAGCGATTTTAGAATCTCCCACGCAACACGAACTTCCTCGTGCGGTTCGGCCGCCAAGCTTACGCGAATTGTGTCGCCGATGCCTTCATGAAGCAAAATTCCGAGACCGATTGCCGATTTGATCGTGCCGCCAAACGGTGTGCCTGCTTCAGTTACGCCGAGATGCAGCGGATAATCGACCTTCGCCGCCATCAATCTGTAAGCCGCGACCATGCGATTTACATCCGATGCTTTGAGCGAAATTATGATGTCGCCAAAGCCGAGGTCCTCGAGAATTTTGATGTGACGCATGCCGCTCTCGACCATCGCCTCGGGCGTTGCGGTGCCGTATTTTTTTAGCAGATCTTTTTCGAGCGAGCCACCGTTGACACCGATGCGGATCGGCACCTTTTGCGCTTCGGCGGCGCGAACGACTTCGCGAACACGGTCGATTGAACCGATGTTACCGGGGTTAATTCGAAGCTTGTCAATACCCGCGTCAAGCGCTTTTAAAGCGAGTTTGTAATGGAAATGAATGTCCGCAACGATCGGCACGTCGGTGCGTTTGCGAATCTCCTTCATCGCCGCGGCCGCGTCGTCGTCCGGCACGGCGATGCGAACGATCTCGCAGCCTGCCTCGACCATTTCCTCGATCTGCTTGATCGTGCCGTCGACATCCGTCGTGTCGGTCTTTGTCATCGACTGCACGACGACCGGCGCACCGCCGCCGATCTGAATGTCACGAACTTTTACTGCTTTTGTAACTCGTCTCATAAGGGACCGTGTCAGTAGCCCGCACGTAAGTGAGGGCGCGCTATAGCCTTGCGGGCGCCCTCCCTAACGGTCGGGATACTGACACTAAGAACTACTTCCCGATCAGCCGCGAAACGTCAAAAAAGATCACCGTCACCATTAGTAACAGAACAATCGCTAGACCGGTTAATTGGATTCGCTCACGCCACGCCATCGACAGCGTTTTGCCAAACCACGACATTACTTTTTCAATGCCGAGCACCATGATCTGCCCACCGTCGAGCATCGGTATCGGCAACAGATTCATTATGCCGAGGCTTAGGCTGATCATCATCAGCACAGGCAGCAGGCCAAGAAAGCCCCCGTTAAAAACGGTGTTAACGATGATCTGTCCGATGCCGATCGGGCCCGAAACCGTGTCGCGTGCCGAGCGTTCGCCCGTGCCGACCTGGCCGAGAGCTTTACCAGTAACTCGCAGGATGCGCAGGTTTTGCGTAACCGCCCACGAAGCCGCGCCGAGGACTCCGACAGGTTCGCGACGATTGAGAAGATTCGGGTCAAAGCCGACGCCGATGCGCCAGTCGTTATCTTTTTGTCCGGCGCGAGTTGTGAGCGTGATCTTTTCGCCGTTGCGGTCAATGGCAAGCTTGATCGGTTGATCTTTTGTCTGTGTGACGATCGACTTCATCTCCTGGACGTTGCGGATCGTCTTGTCATTCACCGACGTTATCCAATCGCCGACCTTAACGCCGTCGCTCGCCGCGGGCAATTCGGGATCAAGGCTGCCGACGACGACCGGCTCGGCGCCAGTGTCTGCTGCCATTTCGAGAATGCCGCCGGATTGTCCGTTCTCAGTAACTTTAGTCGGAGAGATTGTAAGCTCGACGCGCTGGCCGTCACGCTCGACGGTCAGCGGCATTTGCTTTTCGGGGTTGAGCAACGCGTCGTCCTGAATTCGATCCCACGAAGGGCTTTCCGCACCGTCGAATCTCACAATGCGGTCGCCGACCTTGATTCCGGCATTTTCAGCGGCACCGCCCGCTTTTACAAAACCGACGATCGGCGCCGGATTTGTCGGAACTCCATAACCAAGGGCAAGGCCGAACGGAATCGCGAGCGCGAGCACGATATTCATAAACGGCCCGCCGACCATAACGAGAAACTTTTGCCAGCGCGGACGCAGTTCATAAAGCTCGGACGCAGGAACCGGATCGGTTGTCTCATCTTTGCCTTCGAGGCCGACATTTGACTCGTCGCCGTAGAGTTTTACGTAAGCGCCGAGCGGTATCGCCGAGATCCGATAATCGGTGTGCCCGACCTTAAAACCCCAAATTCGTGGGCCCAGGCCAAAGAAAGAATACGCCTCGACCCGCATCCCAAAAAACTTCGCGACAAGAAAATGGCCTAGCTCGTGTATATTGATCGCCACGCCTAGCACGAAAAGTATGGCTAAAATTGCAATTAAAATATCGGTCATCTTATGAAAAGTGTAGAGTGACGATTGGCGTGAGTCAACTAATTCATGATCGCGGCGGAATTTAGGCTCGCTACGAGAAGCTGTTCGGCCGCATGACGGGCGTCGGCATCGGTTCGCAAAACGTCGTTAAGATCAGTGATCGCAGCGGTTTTGTGGGATCTCATCACGCTCGCGTTGATCTCAGCGATCTCCGAAAGTCGAATCTTCCCTTCAAGAAATGCGTTGACAGCAACCTCGTTCGCTGCATTGAGAACGGTCGGCATCGTTCCGCCGGTTCTGAGCGCCTCGTATGCAAGATCGAGGCATGGAAACCTCTCGGTGTCAGGCTCGTCAAAATCGAGACGGCACAACGCCGTGAGATCGAGTGGCGGCAGACAGTTTTCGCGGCGGTCAGGATACGTGAGCGCATATTGTATCGCGTGCCGCATATCGGTCACGCCCATCTGCGCGATGATCGAGCCGTCGACCATCTCGACCAACGAATGAACAATTGACTGCGGATGAATAACGACCGAGATCTGATCGGCGTCAAAACCGAAAAGCCACTTCGCCTCGATGACCTCGAGTCCTTTGTTCATCAGCGTCGCCGAGTCGATCGTGATCTTGTCGCCCATGTCCCAGTTCGGGTGAGCGAGCGCCTCTTCGCGTGTTGCGGCGGCGATCTCGGCTTTTGTCTTTTCACGGAACGGCCCGCCGGATGCGGTCAAGATCAGCCGTTTAACTTCGCTCCGCTTTTCGCCGCGCAAGCATTGGTGAATCGCGTTGTGCTCGCTGTCAACCGGTAAGATCTCGGCCCCGGATTTCGCAGCCGCGGCGGTCATCAGCTCACCGGCCATCACAAGCGTCTCTTTGTTTGCAAGCGCGACGCGCTTGCCCGCCTCGATCGCTCGCAGCGTCGGCACAAAACCAACCGCACCGACGGTAGCCGAGACGACCGTTTCGGCCTGTTCATGCGTCGCGACGGCGACTAACCCGTCTGAGTTCAATAAAATACGCGGAACGCTCGCGCCGCGTTCATGCAGTTCCCGCTCCAAAACTTGAGCACAGCCTTCGTCCTCACACGACACGAGCTCGGGCTCAAACTTAGCAATCTGCTCGGCGAACTTCGACATATTTCGCCCGGCCGCCATCGCCACAACGCGAATATCGCCGAGATGTTCTACTACTTTTAAGGTGTTGCAGCCGATCGAGCCGGTGGAGCCAAGAATCGAGATGGATTGCATAAAGACAGCCTCAGATTAGCACAGATAAATGCGGATAGGAATTACCTCGTTCGTGCTTGTTGCAGGCTAATTTCTATTTTTTGTTAAATTCGAGCGGTGCTTCGAACCGATTAACCGTAACGTCACTGGACGGCTGCTTGTTGGCGAGATATTGGTTGAATTCGGCGGACTTACTCTTTGGCACACTGAGTGTTTGCCAACCCGCCGATTTGAAATGCTTTGCGAGCAAAACGATCTGGCCGATGTGGTATCCGTAGTGCGTAAGCTGTCTGTTTATCGCCTCGACAAGCGTGTGCGGTTCGCCGCGAATGGTGATGGAGCGCGAAAAATCTTCTTCGGTCAGCGGCTCGATATTGTCGAAGAGTGTCCGCCAGCCGGTTTCCCAAAACTGCACCAAGCTTTCTCGCGTGTCGCCGATCAGTTCAAACTCGGTGTCGCGGTTGCGGTCGGGCTTTTCGCCGTCGCTCGTCAAAAAATCGCGCCAGCGCGAATGCAGATTACCCGCGATGTGCTTGACGATCACCGCGATCGAATTAGCTTCGGCGTCGATCTGCTCGAAAAACTGTTCGTCATCGACCTGCTCGATCGCACGCTCGGCCAGCTTTTTGTAATTGCGAAACGATTGAACAGTGTCGGCGTGGTAATTCTCAATAAAACTGTTCATTTCTTCTGAATACGGTCGCGATAGTAGTCGTTGATAAAATCGCGCATTTTGAACTGCCACCAGCCGATGCCGTATTTCTCGGCCTCGTCGCCGGCCTGTTTGGCTGTCCAGCCGTCGGCTGTCATCCGATAGATCGCCATCACCGTGCCGGTGCGATCTTTACCGCGTTTACAGTGGACAAAAACCGGCTGATTCGCGTCCATGTCGATTTGCTTTAGAATCTCGTTGATGTCCTTCTCGTCGGGCCGCGACCAGTTCTCGAGCGGTTTGTTGATAAATCTCATCCCCGCTTTTTCAACCATGGCCTTTTCCTTCAACGCATTCTCGTCGTCATCGCGCAGGTCAATAACGACCGCGATTCCCATAGCTTTTAGCTCGGTAAAACCGGCTTCCTTCGGCTGTCCTCCACGATAGAGCCGGTCATTTACTTTATGAAAGTTGGGCAGGTTTTTTGAGGCCGTCGGCGCCTGAGGACTGACGGTCGAGATCAAAAACCATCCAATAACGAAAACCGCTGGCAGGTGTTGAAACCTAATTGTTTTGGCTGCGTTCATTTGTTTGTCGTGTGGCGGACGCTCTTCAAAATCGTTTCGGCAACTTTTTCACGTGGCACAGTTGTCTTTTCGCGGGTGGTCATATTTTTTACCAACACGGTGCCCGATTGAATACTCTCATCGTTTAAGTCACAAAGAAACGGCACGCCGATCTGTGAAGCGTATTTGAACTGTTTATCATTCTTGTCAGCTTGAGGATAAACCGTGACGCGCAAGTTTTGAGAGCGGAGTTCGTTTGCGAGTTTTAGCGAATCGGCAATGGTTTCGTCGCTCCACATCGTGACCATAACGTCAGCCGGAGTCGAATCAGCGATCTCTGGCGGGAACATCCCGCGCTCTTCCATCACAACCAAAATGCGCTCAAGACCCAAGCTAAAACCACACGCCGGAATCTGTTCCTTGCCAAACATCCCGATCAACCCGTCATACCGCCCGCCACCGCCAAGCGAACCGATCCCGTCGACATTTATTTCCATGATCGTACCGGTGTAGTAGGAAAGACCGCGAGCAAGACTCAAGTCAATTCGAACTGGAGCATCATCACAAAGCTCCAAAATATGTTTAAGGTCTTCCGAACCACTAACGCCTTGATTGATAAAATCATTCAAAATAGAAATAAGTAGGGAAGGTTCCTCAACTTTGCCATTCTCAACAAAGAAATCGATAAGACTTTCGCTAGCTTTCCTTTCAAACCCGCGTCCTTCGAGCTCAGTTAGTACGCCGTTTGGTCCTATCTTGTCGAGTTTGTCTAGTGATACTAGTGCGTCGCTATGTCGTGATTCCGTGATTCCGCATGTCAGAAGCAGCTTTCTCAAAATGTCACGATGATTGATTCGAATAACAAAGTCTGCAAATCCTAAGTTAGATAGAATTCTACTCACTGCTGCAATCAACTCGGCTTCGACGACCATCGACTCGCTACCAATAACATCAACATCACACTGATAAAATTCTCTAAACCTGCCACGTGCCGGGCGGTCGGCGCGCCAGACGGGTTGTATCTGGTAGCGTTTGAAGAACTTGGGAAGTTCGTTTTTGTTGTTGGCGACGACGCGTGCGAGCGGGACGGTCAGATCGTAGCGCAAAGCCAGATCGCAAAACTCTTTAGTCATCGCAATCGCATAAGAAGGGTCATTTTCCTCATATTCGCCATACGATCCCGCTTTGACGACTCCTGCAAAACCTGTAAGGTTTGCCGCGAATGCTTCTCCTCGCTTTAATATGCGAAAAACAAGCTGATTGCCTTCGTCGCCGTATTTGCCCATGAGCGTGTCGATGTTCTCGACGGCAGGCGTCTCGAGCGGCTCGAAGCCGTAAGATTCGTAAACGGACTTTATAATGCCGATGACGTATTCGCGTTTGCGAACGTCTGCGGGCAAAAAGTCGCGCATGCCGCGGGCTGGATTCGTCTTAGACATAAAGAACTATTTTAGCCACGAATGACACGAATAGCACGAATAAACCCGGTTTTATTAGTGACATTCGTGTTATTCGCGGCTAATTTTTGTAATGCTTTTTGAGTTCGACGTAGTTTCGCCACGATTTGTCGACGTAAGCGAGTTCGTCGTCGGTCAGATCGCGTTTGACGCGTGCGGGCGAACCGAGAGCGAGCACTCGCGGCGGGATGATGGTGCCGGGCGAGACCAGCGAACCCGCGCCGATGATAGATTGTTCGCCGATGCGCGCTTCGTCCATCAGAACCGCGCCCATTCCTATTAAGCACTGACGCTCGACATGGCAGCCGTGCAACGTCACGCGATGGCCGACGGTTACTTCTTCGTCGATGATGGTGGGGCCGAAATTCGAACTGACGTGGATCATCGTCATATCCTGAATATTCGTGCGAGCACCGATGCGGATGTAGCTGACATCGCCGCGAACGACCGAACCGAACCAAATATTCGCGTCTTCGCCGATCTCGACGTCGCCGATAATGTGAACGTCATCAGCGATGAATGCCGTGTCGTGAATCTTTGGGTGAATGTTATTGAACGGCAGTATTAAAGCCATGATCTCAGTGTGTTGCTTTGCGTTCTTGGCGTCTTTGCGTGATAAAAGGGTCGCTTCACGCAAAGCCCGCAAAGCACGCAAAGTTTATCTTACTAATCGTCGCCGGAGGTTTCCCCAAATCTGCTCAAGCTCGCTTATCCGCAAGAGCTTTGCCGCGATCAAGAATGTAATTCCCGCGAGCGCGATCGGTACGAACGCCTCGATCAATCTTACGTAAAACGGTTTTGCGACAAAGTAGCCCGCGATCCAGTGATAAACAAAATACGCGACCGCCGACATCGCAACGGAGGCGATCGCAATTTTAGCAAAGGACGCCAGAATCTCGCGGCCGTTTATTCGGCCGATTCGCTTACGCATCAACAGCAGCAGTGCAAAAAAGTTAACAAGCGCAACGACCGACGTCGCGAGAGCTACACCAACGTGCCCAAAGCCTGAGGGCCGCTCGGGCGTAACGCCAACACTCGAGAGGAATATCATCATTCCAAAACTCGTCGGCGCGTGCACGGCGATCGATGCGACGCTGACCCACATCGGCGTTCGCGCGTCGTCGAGCGCGTAGAATGATGGCGATAGCACCTTTATCGCCGCGTACCCCGCAAGGCCGACCGAGTATGCGGCCAGCGCCCACGCGGTCATATTCGTATCGAACGCGGTGAAACGACCGCCCTGATAGATCATCGCGATGATCGGCTCACCGAGGACGACAAGCCCGCATGCCGCCGGCACCGTCAGCAGAAAGACGAGTTTTAATGAGTCGGCAAGCGTGTTGCGAAATTCGCCGGTTTTGTTTTCAGATGCGAGACGCGAGAGCGCCGGTATCGCCGCCGTGCCGATCGCGACGCCAAAGACGCCGATCGGAAACTGCATCAGACGAAACGAAAAGCTGAGCCACGAAAGTCCGCCTTCGATACCGTTTGCAACGACAAGATCGACGAGCACCTTGACCTGGATAGCACCGGTGCCTATAACCGCCGGGCCCATCAGACGCATTATGCGTTTTACGCCCTCGTCGGCAAAGCTCAGCACCGGCGAGAAGCGAAAGCCAACCCTTAGCAGCGATGGCACCTGGATCAAGAGCTGCGCCGCCCCGCCGATCAGCGTGCCAAGCGACATGCCGATGATCGCCCATTTTGCCGCATCGCTTGGGATGAGAGCCTTGTCGTTAGAGATTTCCCAGCCACCGCCGCTAAGCCAGTAAGCCGCGCCGAGACCGAACAAGATCGAGCAGATATTGAATGCCGTCGAGGCCGACGCCGGTATGCCAAACTTGCCCTTTGTGTTGAGCACGCCCATCGCAAGCGCCGCGAGCGCGACGAGCAGGATGAAGGGGAACATGATCTGCGTCAACGTGACCGCGAGCCCAGCCTTCTCGGGTGAGAAGTCGCGCGCAAGCAGCGGAATGATATACGGCGCGCTCAGTATTCCAACGACCGTGATCACGCTCATCACAACCGCGAGCACATTAAAGACCAAGCTCGCCAGCTGCCACGCCTCGGCCTCGTTTTTCTTGATCTGATAGTCGGTAAAGACCTTTACAAACGCGGCCGACAGTGCTCCTTCGGCAAACAGATCGCGAAGAATATTCGGAATCTTAAACGCCACGACAAACGCGTCGTAGAGAAAACCCGCTCCAAAAAATCTCGCAAAAACCGTCTCGCGAACAAGCCCTAAAACGCGCGAGAACATAACAGCTATCGACACGATACCTGCTGATTTAGCAACGCTCTGATGTTTTGTCTCGACGATCTCTGCTCTCGGTTCGCTCATGAAAACCAAGCGGGAATTATCTCACAAAAAAGTAGAACAGGCCGCCCGGCCTGTTCAATTGAGTGGTTAGATCAACCTGGAATCCACAAATGTGCTAACCGACGGACAGACCTGGCGGTCTGTCTTACTTCTTATTCTTCGCCAAGTCCGCGACCGGCAGGATAGCTCACGCGCGTGCGTGCAAGCCGCGTTTCGAGCGAGACGGCGTCGTAAACAACCGGTTGTGCGCCGCCGAATTGCCCCTGAACGAGCGACATATAGCTGTTCTGAAAGGACCTAAATCGCGCGACGCTGCCGCGCTGATTAAAGATCACAAAGAGAAGCCGGCCGTTACGAGTGTTGATTTCACCGGCAAGCGAGCTGACGCCGCCGTCCGTGTTGCCGAGCGTGCCGGTTTTCCCCACCAGGCTGCCTCGCGAAAAGGTTGTGTCAAAGCGGCCTTCGAGTGTTCCCTGGTCGATGCCGGCGACCGGCATGATGTCAGAAAAGGTCATCCTGTGACGGGCAAGATCGGTGCGCAGGGCACGCAGCAGCTTCATCATCGCGTTCGGAGTGACGCGATTATAGCCAAGCCCGCTCGAGGTCTGGAGCGAAAATTCAGCAGGCGAGATGTTCGCGTTCAAACGCACAAGCTGCGCGACCGCGTACGGCCCGCCGAGCATATCTCCAAGACGCTCGGAGAGAAAATTGTTCGAGTAGCAAAGCGTCGCTTTCAGGATATCGAGCATCGGCGCCGATTCGTGCGTAAAGAGATGTCGCAAATTGCTCGGTATTGGCTGGACGTAAACCGCGCCGGTAAACGTTACACCCGGAATGCCGTTGACCTTGCCGAACTGTCCCGAATACGAAAGATAATTGAGCCACGCTCGCGTCGCGGCCGCGGGCCGTCTTGACGGATCAACGGTCACAAACAGCGAGCTTGCCGACGCGGGCGTCGACCCTGAATAATTCATCGTGAAGTTATCCGTCACGATAAGATCCCCGGTCACGACGCGGATTCCAAGTTTGTTCAGTTCATTCGCGATCGTCACCGCGTGCTGATACGAGAACATCGGGTCGCGTCCCGACACGTATACATTGCCGGTCAGCGTTCCTGTCGCGCGGTCGATCGCACCGTCGGTGTAGACATTTGTAAGGAAGCGAAATTCGGGGCCGAAGCTTGTCAGAACGGCATAGGCGGTCGCGATCTTGACGTTCGACGCGGGGTTAAACGTTGACGCCGCGTTACTCTCAACGACGACATTGCCGTCCATCGATTCGATCAAAACGCCCGAATAGCCGGGAATCGGTACCTCGGCGAGCACCGGAAACAGTGTACGAACCACGTTTGTCGGTGGTGCAGACGTCAAAACCGAAGGCGTTGAACTGCCGGTCTTTTGAACCTTTGGTGTCGGGGCCGGCGCCGCACCAGCAGGGCGTTGAACCGCAATATCCTGCATCAGCGACGGCCTGTCTGGCTGCGCAAGTGCAATCGTGCTAAAAAGTGTGAAAACGGCGATAAATAACCAGTTGGCTCGTTTTAGCAAGATATTCATTAGCTTTTGTTGGGCGTAGAGCGTCGTAGCAGGTTTCTGCGGCACCAGAAAACAGTGCACCGTTACTATAACATACCGGGACGACAAAATTAACCGACTTTGCTGTCCGGCGGCCTAATCCTAGTCGTTTAGGACCTCGTCTTTAGGCCGGACATTCGATGAATCGCGTCATCGAGCGGATGCACAGATTATCAAATACTGCTTATGATGGCAATATAAAATTCTTATGACGGGTGAGTATAGAACCCCGCAATTAAGGACTCCTTTTGCACCACGGAGCCCTTACTTACGTGCGGGCTACGGACACCGCGAGATTATTCGACAAAGTCGAGTTTGACCTTGTGTTTGATAATTCCGGCTTTGTGGCCTTCGTCGAGGAGTTTTTTCACGGCCTGGCGGCCACGTTCACCGTAGTCGAGCGTTAGGTCGTTGACCCACATCGCGACAAAGCGGTCGGCGAGCTCGGGCTGCATGTCACGGGCGAACTGCATCGCGTATGAAAGCGCGTCCTCGCGGTTCTCCATCGAATAGACGATGCTGTCGTGTAGGTGCTTTGAAACCTCGCGCAGCAGGTCTTTGCCTAAGTCGCGACGAATCACGTTGCCGCCCATCGGCAGCGGTAAGCCAGTCTTATCAAACCACCATTCACCGAGATCGAGCACCTTGTCAAGACCGATCTGCTTGTAATAAAGCTGGCCTTCGTGGATGAGCAGACCGGCGTCAACCTCACCTTTTTGAACGGCGTCGATGATCTCGTCAAACGGCATGACGACATGCTGGAAGTCTTTGTTATAGATTCGAAGCGCGAGATAGGCGCTCGTCAGTTCGCCCGGAACGGCGATCTTCATCGAGCCGATGTCGCTGGCTTCGCGCGGCTCTTTTGCGACAACGATCGGGCCGTAATTGTCACCGATACTCGCTCCGTGCGGCAGCAAAGCGTATTTATCGGCGACGTACGCATACGCGTGAAACGAGATCGCCGTCACGTCATAAACGCCATTCTTCGCGTCCTCGTTGAGCGACTGAATGTCCTTGAGCGTGTGTTCGAACTTAATCCCTTCGGTCGTGAGCTTGCCGGTCGCCAGCCCGTAAAACATGAACGCATCGTCCGAGTCGGGCGAGTGCGCGACCGTAATTGTGCGTATTTCAGGAGTTTCTTTAGCCTTAACTGCCATAATTATCGGGGAGTGAATAGTAAACCCTTGTATCGTAGATGACCTCTATTTTACCGTTTCGCTCCTGTTTGGCAAACAGCTCGCGAAGCTCGGCGGTAAGCTGCTTGGCGTTTGAGTCAGTTTCGCCGGGCATATAAGACGACGAAAACATACGCCCTTTTATACCCTCAAAATCGTGTACTTGGACGTTTTCGAAAACGGCTGAGCTATATTCACCTTGAAAAAAATCGCCGAGCCTCAACGCATCGACATTCTCGTGCCTCACTTTTGTGTAGTCGTTTGCGTACTTAAGCAGAAGCTGTTCGTACTCGATGAGAAACGGCGTCGAGTCTAGCTGGCGCTCATTCCAGATCAACACGATACGACCACTCGGTTTTAAGATTCGATTAAATTCGCGCCGCGTTTTTTCGGCGTCGAACCAGTGAAACGCCTGCGCCGCGACAATGAAATCGACCGACGTCTCCGGCAGGGTCGTGTTTTCAGACGTGCCATCGACGACGGTAAAATTCTCAAACTCACCAAGATACTCCCTTGCCGCCGATCTCATCGCCTCGTTTGGCTCGACGCCGATGACACGATTGCCGTTCTCCAAAAACATCCGCGACGATTGTCCGGGACCGCAGCCGACATCCGCGATAATCGAATCCCGTGTCAACCCGCAATTTGCCGTCAGATGTCCGACAACCTCACGCGGATAATCCGGCCGATATTTGACGTAATTTGCAACGCGGTTTGAAAATCTCTCGACTGTGTTCATAGTCAGAACCGCCTGCGTTAGCGGGCGGCCAGATAGCTGAAGATGATTATAGCTAACAAACTGGCCCGCCGCTCACGCAGCGGGTTCCGACACTTCGTCGCCCGTCCACTGCGATTTTTTTGAGTGCGGAATATCGAACTGATCGAGTATGCGAAAACACAGATGCTCGACGAGATCGTCGATCGTCTTTGGCCGGTGATAAAAGCCGGGGCTTGCGGGCAAAATTTGCGCGCCGGCACGCGAGAGCCGCAGCATATTTTCAAGGTGAATCGCATTGTACGGCGTCTCACGCGGCACTAGAACGAGTTTGCGGCCTTCTTTCAAACAGACGTCAGCGGCGCGATGAATCAAATTCGTTCCTGCACCGGACGCGATCGCACCGAGCGTTGCCATCGAGCACGGCACGATTATCATTCCCGCTTGCTTGTTCGAACCTGACGAAGGCTTTGCGGCTAAATTATCGAGCCGCCACACGCGAATCAGCTTTGACGAGACATCGAGCCCGAGCCACTCATTGATCTTCGCAGCGTCGGCGTCTTTTAAATTCACGCCAAGCTCAACCTGTGCAACCGTCGCCGCAGTGCCTGACATTATGAGATTTATCGTCTCAACAACGCCGCTCGCCGCCAGCAAAGCAAGCGTCCGCTGAGCGTAGATCGTGCCCGAGGCACCTGTGATCGCGACTGTTAACTCCATAAATACAGAATTCTATCGTTTCGCGTCCAAGTTTGCGAGGTATTTTGGAATACAAACATGCATCGTATAAATGAATTACAATATCGTATGCGTAAAATCAGACTGTTTACAATTCTTTGCCTCGTCCTCTGTCCGCTCTTTGCGGTCGGCCAGAGTACCGGGAAGCCACCGGTTATCATCATTCCGGGCGTTTCGGGAAGCGAGTTGGTTGACCCTAAAACGAAAGAGAAGGCGTGGTTTAGCATCAAGCGTAATAAAGCCGACGATCTGCGTCTGCCGGTGACCTCGCCGTTTCTCGGCAACAACCGCGACAAGCTCAAGGTCGGCGACATCATTCGCGAAGTCGAGCTGCCCGTGCTGCCGGATGTCGAAGTTTATAAAAATTTACTCGAAGCATTAAAGGCACGCGGCTACACAGAGGCGACTTGGGACAATCCGCGGTCGTCGGACGTGTTCTATGTTTTCCCGTACGACTGGCGCCGCGACAACGTCGAAACGGCACATCTTCTTATTCGAAAAATTACTGCGACAAAAGCAAAACTGCAAAAGCCGCAGCTCAAATTCGACATTATCGCGCACTCGATGGGCGGCCTCATCTCGCGTTACGCAGCGATGTACGGACTCGCCCAGCCACCGTTCGCAAATCCAAAACCGACCTGGAGCGGGGCGGCGCATATTAACAAACTTATGATGTTCGGCACGCCGAACGAGGGTAGTTTTTCGGCATTCGAAACGCTGGTCAAAGGCTATCCGATCATCGCAGAACGTAACCTTCCGTTTGTCGACGACCTGCGGCCCGAAGACGTTTTCACCAGCCCGGCGGCCTTTCAGCTGCTGCCGCACAATGGCACGGCGAAGTTTCTGGACGACGATCTAAAACCGATGACCATCGACATTTACGATCCGCAAAACTGGTTGAAATATGGTTGGACGCCGCTCGCCGATCCTAAATTTTTGGGCAAACTGAAAGACGCCGCTGCACTCGCACGCGCAAACAAGGACGTTAAGCCCGAACGGCTAAAACCCAATGCCGCGCTCGACGACCGCATCATCGCAAACACGACGTCGGCACAGGTTCGCGCGTATCTTGCAAGTGTTCTAAAACGGGCAAAGCGATTTCATGCCGCGCTAGACGCACCGTCGACGGAGGCCCCAATTCAAATTTTTGCCTATGGCGGAAATTGCGAACCGACTTTGAACGCCGTTGTGCTTCTTCGAAACGAGAAAAAGAATTCGTGGGAAACGGTTTTTGATGCTCGCGACATAAAACGCGACGGTCGCGGGGAAATAAAGAAAGAACAGGTCCGCTCTACATTATTCGCGCCGGGCGACGGCCGGGTAACGAAAAGCTCGCTTCTCGCTGATTCGGCCACTAACAAGATATACACTCCGACCGCGTCATTCCTTGCGTGCGGCTCGCACACCAAATTGTTTTTGGAAAAACCGATTCAGGACAGTTTCTTGAGTGCGTTGATTGTGGAGAGAAAGCAACAGCCGTAACGAGGCATTAGGGATTTATCAAAACGTAAAGCCGGTCGGCCCAGTCGGAGCGGGCGTTGCGCAAGATTTCGTACTGCACCTGCGCCATGTCACGATTGCCGAGTTTTAGATAAGCTCGACCGAGATTGTAGCGAGCCTTTTCAAAATTTGGGTTGTAGCCGAGCGCGGCGTTGAAAGCCTCGATGCTTTCGTCGGCTCTGCCGGTTTCGAGCAAACTCTCGCCGAGATAATTGTAGGTCTTAGCGTCGGGACGATACGCTTTTAGTGAATCAAATGCCGCGGCCGAATCGGCAAATCGCCGTAGTTTATAAAGGGCGAGGCCGAGCCGCTCGATTGAATTTACGTGATCCGGTTTTAGCGCGATCGCACGGCGATAGGCGAGGATCTCTTCGTCCGCCCGGTTCATCTTCCCGAACGTCAACCCAAGCGAATACTGAATCTCGGAGTTGTCGTCATCGAGCCTGATCGCCTGCCGATAAGCATCGACCGCTTCTTTGTATTGCCCAAGCGCATAGCTCGACGCGCCGATATTGACAAATGTCGCCGCCCATTCGGGACGCAACTTTGCAGCTTGTCGCGACGCTTTGAGAGCTTCGGTGTGACGGCCGAGCACGCCATAGCAATAGCCGGCTTGATACCACGCCTCAGCGTAATTCGCATCCGCCTCGACCGCCTTTTCAAAAAACGGAACCGCGCGCGCGTAATCGTCACGCGACATTTGAGCAAGGCCTTGCAGATAAAGTCGCTCGGCGGATGAGCGTTTGTTTTTTTGCGTTTCTGCCGAGAGCGACGAGAACGTCTGTACGTTGTTAATCTTTAACTGCGAAATTCGCTCGGCGGGCACGGCGAAATTCAAATTCTGACCCTCAGCGGCCTGCAGAGTCGCGACGCCGATCACCTGGCCGGCCATGTTCACAACCGGCGACCCGCTCGAACCCGGCGAGATCGACGCGGTGATCTGGATGATCTTGCCATAGCCTGAGATCTCGCGAACAGCCGACACGATGCCGTTCGAGACAGAGCCTTCGAGGCCGTATGGATTGCCGATGACCACGATCGATTCGCCCTCTTGCGGCACCGTGCGAACTATCGGCAGCGGAATCG
This sequence comes from Pyrinomonadaceae bacterium, assembly GCA_049679945.1. Taxonomy (GTDB): domain Bacteria; phylum Acidobacteriota; class Blastocatellia; order Pyrinomonadales; family Pyrinomonadaceae; genus OLB17. Next base: position 62,829 of record JBAUGW010000047.1, read on the forward strand.
CGAGACCTCGCGGCACATCGACCGCGAGCAGAGCAAGGTCGCCTTCGCCATCGACGGCCAATACGCCACGCACAGGAAATTTCTTTCCATCGAGCAAGTGAATCTCGACGCGGCTCGACCGCTCGATCACGTGGCGGTTCGTGATCACACGATCCGGAGCGATAAAAAATCCGCTGCCGCGCGCAAGCGAGTTGTCCTTTGCGTCAAACGTCTCGATTGCAACCGCCGACGGCTTTATGCGTTTGACCAGCTCTGGCAAAAAATCTTGTGCGCCCAAATTGCCCGCGAAACACACGAAACCAACTAAAAGAAAAACAAATTTTGGAAGATTGGCGCTAATCATTCGCATCGAAAGTTGTCGATACAAATTATAACTTATCGAGACGTGGGAACAACTTATGAAAGGTCAGACATAACTTTGCTCCCTTTGCGTCTTTGCGTGAAACACCCTTATTTCCCGCTAAGCTGCAAAGAACGCAAAGAAAGAGAAGGCAGACTATTTCACAAAACCGTTGCCATCGAGCGCCGTGTAGACGTCGGTCGAATAGAGGCCGAGCCATTTGTCGTAATTCGGCGTTTTGAAGATCACGTCATAGACGCGGGCATTGAAATTATCAAGGCTCTCGCTGCCGCGATTACGATTTAGCCATTCGTAAAGTTTTGTGTGGAACAGAAAGTCGTTTCGCGTCGTGTCGAGAGCGACGAAATTCTCGAGCTTTGCGAAAAGGCCGGCGAACTCGTCTTCGCTCAAACCGGTTTTTGCATTTTGTCTGCGAATGAACCGGACGCTGTTTTCATCGATCTTCAAATTCGGCGAATATAGTTTTGACAGTTTGTTCCAGTCGTCAAAATTCACGGCCGCCTCGAACTTTGCAAAATCGTCGTACACACGTAGTATCGAATATTCATCGACGACCACCATCTTTGCAACGGCCATCGGCGCCGCGAGAATCGCGAGCGTGCCGCCCCGCGTCTCGGTCATATTTACGCCTGAAGTTTCGATCGTTTTGTTTCGCTTTTGAATTATCTGATCGAATGCCGCTTTGCGATATTTCATGAGCGCAATCGCGTGCTTTTCGTTCGGCAGACCGCTGAGAGCTTTGTTCATCTCGGCGCCCTGTGTCACATATTTCATGAACGCGACCGGGCTGTAGAGGCCGGGAATCGCGTCGATGATCTCGCCGTCTTTGTCGAGGATATAGTGAATGCTGTTGCCGGTGATCGTGCGTTCGATCTTGCGCCCGTCGCCAAAGTCGATCGTGATCCGCGGCGCGGGGCGAACGGACTGCCAATGCAAAATGTAATTGTCGCGAAGATATCTTGAGATCTCTGCGTTTGGGTAAAGCAGGGCTCGAAACAGCCGGCTGTTTGCACAGGAAAATTCTTCGTTCAGGTTGCCGAGCAAGCGAAGCGTAAGAATCGGTTTGTTCTTCTGCTTTGCGATGCGTTTTGCGTCATCGAGGTTTGTATACCAATAAAGGCGCGAGGCGTATGCGTCCTTTTGCATTGCAACGGTGTCGAGCGCGTTCGCGATGCGTTTCCACTCATCGGTTGCGTCGCCCGTTTTGGCAAATTTATCGATATCGGCCGCGTACTTTACAAACAACGCATCAAGGCCGACTTGTCCCATCGTTCGCAGCTCGCGAATCGCAGTCATCGCCGACGAATAATCTTCCGACGCGGCCTGTGAGCTCAGCTCTTCGACCGTTCGAGTCGCAAATGTATTTATCGAGAGAGCGACAACAAAGAGGCTCAAACAAAAGATTGATTTCATTTTCATTGGATTTCCCTCCGGTATTACTGACTGAACGCTTGTTCTTTGAGTAATTGCGTACAAATTTCGTTGTCCCGACAAAAAGTTGCAGAAGGCCGCGCGTGACCAAGGGCGTAAGCGAACCGCAGGACTAATTCAATTCTCGGCGTCTGTCTTCGTAACTCTACGCTGATTGTCACGCCCTTGCTCACGCGCGGGCTTCTGCATCTCGTCGCCAGGCGTTAAAATAGACTCATGAAAATCGCACTTGCCGCCGATCACGCCGGATTTGAAGAGAAAGAGAAGATCAAGAAAACGCTCGACGAGCTTGGCGTCGAATACACCGACATGGGCACTAACTCGCCCGACTCGGTCGATTATCCTGACTTTGCGCACAAAGTCGGTGAGGCCGTCGCGAGCGGCGAGGTCGATCAGGGAATGCTATTTTGCGGTTCGGGGACGGGTATGGCGATAGCGGCAAATAAGGTTCACGGCGTGCGGGCCGCCGTCGCGTGGAACGCCGACATCGCTCGGCTAGCTCGCGAGCACAACAACGCGAACGTACTCGCACTCGCCGCGCGATTTACGCCGCCGGAAGCAATGGACAAAATAGTTCGCGCATGGTTCGCAGCCGACTTCGAAGGCGGCCGGCACGAGCGCCGCGTGGACAAAATCGAGAGTTAGTTAAAGCATGCTTCACCAGCTATATTTTCCAAACTTCCCGCTTAGCCAGTTCATCGAGGTATTCGTCTATTTCGAGGGTGTTTATCACGAGCATAAGGTGGATCGTTTTCTGCCCAATGGCGACGTCGAGATACTGATAGATTTTCACGACACGCCGCAATACGTTTACGATAACGAGACGCTGAAGGAAATACAGGCGTGCCATCACGTCTGGGCGTCGGGCCTGCGGACCGAGCCGATCACGATACCGTCGGGCAGCGGTTCGTCGATGATGGTGATCGCTTTTAAGAAAGGGATGGCGGCTCCGTTCTTTCCCTTCCCGATGGATGAGATACGCGACAGCGTCGTCGATGCGGATCTTGTTTGGGGCAGCGACTTTGGCTATTTGCGAGAACGGCTGCTGGCAACAAAGGATATTGATGCGCGATTCAAAATGGCTGAGGACTTTTTGCTAAAGAAGTTTCGTTCGAAGCTCGATCTCAATCCCTGTATTGCATACGCAATGAACCAGATTACAGAACGACCGGACGCGATTAGCATCGCGCGTATGAACGAGCGGATCGGGTATTCGCAAAAGCACTTCACCGACATGTTCCGACGTCATATTGGCGTGACTCCGAAAGCGTATTTGAAAATCATGCGTTTTCAGAAGGCTGTTCAGGTGATTGAACGTGCTGCCGATCTCGATTGGCGCGAGATTGCCCTAACGTGCGGCTTTTACGATCAGTCGCATTTCATCAACGACTTCAAACACTTCTCGGGTTTCACACCCGACGAATACGCCAAAATTCACACGAATTATCAAAATTACATTCCGGTCGGCTAGGTAAATTTTTTCCAATACAAACTCGTGGCGACTGGCCTATCATCGTCACGCTATGGAAAACTTTTACATCAATCACATTGCAGTTCTCGTATGCGCCGTGATGAGCTTAGTTATCGGCGGCACCTGGTGGTCGCCGCTTATGTTTGCAAAGGCGTGGCAACGCGAGACTGGTTTGAGCGACGAACAGTTAAAGCAGATGAATCCGGCGAAGACGTTCGGCGTGACGTTTCTTTTGGCTTATCTTGCGTCGTACAATCTCGCGTTTTTTCTCGGTGATAGCAGCACGACTTGGCAATGGGGCATCGCGGCCGGTTTGCTTGCAGCGTTTTGGGCGATTGCAATGTACGTGATCATCAGCCTCTTTGAACAGCGTTCGCTAAAACACATTTTGATAAACTGCGGGTACATAGCGGTTTATTTTGCGATCATCGGTTTTATTTTGGGTATTTGGAGGTAGCTTGGTATCCGTAACCCGCACGTGAGTAAGGGCTCTCGCTGGCAACAGGAGCCCTTACTTACGTGCGGGCTACGAACACTCGGAGACAATATGGCACAGAAAACATCAGGCGAATTTGAAAAGGAATTTATGGACGGGCTTGCGGGCTCGACGGGCAAGGACCTTGCGGCGTGGCTGCAAGTCGTTGATTCATTCGCGAGCAAAAAACGAAATGAGATGATTGCGCGGCTGAAAGATGAACACAAATTCAACCACATGCAGGCATCGCTGCTCGCCGGTATTCACGCGAACGGGGGTAAGCCGGTCTATGCCAGCACGGACGACCTACTGGAAAATCAGTTTGCCAAGGCCGCCGACATGCGGGCGATATATGATGCGTTCGTTGGCTTTGTCGCAAACAACTTTCCGGCGGCAACAATTTTGCCGAAAAAGACTTACGTGTCGGTGCTCGAGAATCGTGAATTCGGCGCAGTGAATATTAAGAAAAACGAATTGCGCATCGGCCTCGACCTCGGTGACAAGCCGTTTGATGAAAAAGTCGAGAAAGCAAAACTAACCGGCCCGATGCCTCGGATTTCGCACATGGTCGTCGTCACCGATGCAACGCAACTCGACGGCAATCTCGTCGATCTGTTACGGCAATCGCGCGCGCGATGCCACTGAGTTACTTGAGTGCCTTTCGCAGAAATGCGACGAGCGGATACATTTCTTTTGTGAGTTTGACGAGCTGTTTTGGAAAATCGGTTGAGATCAGCGACTTGTCGTCTTTAATCTCTGTCCATGCCATGAATTCTTTTAGTTTGAGATATTCGACGGCTTTGTGCTCTGGATCGAAACCCTTCGGTGCCGACTTGAGCTTGTCGCCGCTAATCTGGCCGAACGCATCACGGAAACTTTTTTTATCGACGATCTTTAAGAATTCGGCCGTGTTTTTTGCAATCGCGTTACGGACTTTGAGACACTCGCCGCCATCGGGCAGGTGCCTGCCCCCGGCGATAAAGCTTGCTCCGGGCTGCACGTGAAAGTAGTAGCCAGGCTGCATCGATTTGCGGCCGCCGGGTGCGATGTAGGCGCCGAGATTTATTTTGTACGGACTCTTGTCCTTTGAAAACCGAACGTCGCGATAGATGCGAAAGACGCACGCTTTTGGATCAAGCTCGGCAACTTCGAGATCGAATTTGCCGATCTCGCCGATCAGATAACCGGCAAACGCAGTCATATTATCCTGCGCCGCGTCGAACGCTTTCTTGTTCGCCTGAAACCAATCGCGGTTGTTGTTTTTGTCGAGCTTTTTGAGAAAATCAAGCGTATCTTTTGCGATCATAATCGCGTATATTATCACGAACCGAAAACCAATATGAAAACTGTAGCCACACTTTTCCTTTTACTTTCAATCTCGCCCGTCGCCGCGCAGTACAAGATCGCTTACAACGTCCTGCAGGATCAAAAGGCGGACGATTACGAAGTTTATGTGATGAACACGGACGGCTCGGAGCAGCGAAATGTCACTAATCACAAAGAAGTTGCGTGGACGTACTACTCGCTGCCCGGCAAGCTGATATTCATCAGCGATCGCGGCGCGTGTCGGCGATGTTATTTCTTGTATGAATCTGACGTTGACGGCAGCAACGTCAGAAAGGTGAGCAATCTTCAGCTTGAGGACTCGTGGATGGGCAGCCGTAAGCGTGGCACGGAACTCGTCGTTGCTGGCCGCATCGATACGCGTGTTCGCTATCAGTTGTTTATTGTTGATATCGCAACCGGTAACTATCGGCAACTGACAAATGAACCTGCCGCCGCATTTCGCGATCCGACATTTTCGCCCGACGGCAAGCAAATTGTTTACGTTTACAAAAAGAATCGCACGATGCGCAGCGAGATCGAGGAAATGTACATCATAAACTCGGACGGCAGTAATCGTCGCAAGCTGACGACGTATCCGGCGAACGATCCACTTGCGAAGGATTTCAGCTACAAGGTCGGGCCGCCGCATTGGAACGCTAAATACAAATTCATCACTTACCAGTCGAATCAAGCGGGCAAGCAATCGATCTACGCTGTCACGCCTGACGGTAAAAAGCAGTGGAAGCTGACCGACAGCGCACTCGACGAAGGCTGGCACGACTGGTCGCCCGACGGCGAATGGCTAACATTCGACAGCCGTGACGCGGCAACCGGGCGCCATGATATTTACATGATGAATTACCGCACAAAGGACACGAAGAAACTCACCGGCGACAGCCCGATGAAGTTTCATCAATCGCCCGTTTTTGTTGCAACCCGCTAGGCCTTAGCCTTTAGAACAAAACCAACGCCTATCGCCATCAGCAGCGTGCTTATACTATCGAGCGCTATCTGTTTTGCGACGAGCATGCCCGGCAGCGGCTGCACCGCGTAGTAAACCAGGTACAGCGGAACTGTGATAAGCAGCGCCATCGCGATGCCAAAGCGAATGGCCTGCGGCAGCCAAGGCGAATCGTTCAGGCCGACGCGATAAACCCATGCGAACGCGAATCCCTTGATCAGGTGCGAGGCGATCATGAACGGCAGATAGCCCATCGCATCGGTCTCGGAGCGCATCATGGGTCCAAGTGCCGCGTAGTCGCTATTGAGCACGCCGCCGTGAAACAACATTCCGGCACCCATAGAAATCAAAAAACCGACGACGCCGGCGATAATTAGTTTAGTCATTTTTAGCCTCCATGAGCCGCTTTTGCGCGCTCGTTGAGTTCTTCTGGCGTGAGATCTTCTTTGTGAGTCGCAAATCCCCAGAGATGTCCGAACGGATCTTTAAAATGGCCTGAGCGGTCGCCGTAGAATTGATCGGCGACAGGTTTTATCACCTCGAGACCTTCCGCGACAGCCTTTTCGCAAAACGCATCGACGTCTTCGACGTAAATATAAAGGCTCACTGGCGAGCCGCCGATAGTCTCCGGGCTTTGCACCATCGGCGGGAATTCATCCGCAAGCATAAAGACGGCTTTCCCGATCTTCATCTCGGCGTGACCGATCATGCCTTCGCCGCCGATGCGAAACAGCTCTTCGGCTCCAAACGCTCGTTTGTAAAAATCCATCGCCGCCTCAGCATTCCTGCATATCAGATACGGCGTGATTCCCTCGTAACCATCTGGTATCGCTTTTACAGACATAGTTTTCTTCTCCTCGATTTTCTAATTCCACTTGCCTCGATGTTGCAAAAGCCCGCGCGTGAGCAAGGGCGATAGCGAACCGTTATCGATCGACAAGCGTTTACATTGAATGTTCCGCCCTTGCTTACGCGCGGGCTTTTGCAATCTACTGCCTATAAATCGCGCCGTTTTTCATAACGAAAATCGTGCTCTCCATTCGCTTGATGTCTTTTAGCGGATCGCCACTGACGGCGACGATGTCGGCGAGCTTGCCAACTTCAAGCGAGCCGAGCGTTGCGTCGAGGCCGAGCAATTTCGCGGCGTTCATCGTTCCGGCGACTATCGCTTCACCCTCGCGCATGCCGCCCCAATTGACCATCAGCCAGAATTCGTGACCGTTCGTGCCGTGCGGAATGACGCCCGAATCCGTCCCCAAAGCTATCGGAACTTTGTTTGCGACTGCGATCTTGATCGCGTTGCGCATCGCGGTGGCGGCAAGCAGAGCTTTTGTCTTGCGGTTACCTTTTAGAAAGTCACCTTTTGCAAGTTTTTCGACGGCCTCGCCGGCCATCAATGTCGGTACAAGATAAGTTCCCTTCTGCGCCATCAGCTTTGCGCCTTCTTCGTCAAGGAACGAACCGTGCTCGATGCTTGAGACGCCCGCACGAGCCGCGATCTTGATGCCCTCGGTTCCGTGGGCGTGCGCAGCGACCTTGCGATTGAGTTTAGTCGCCTCATCGACCATCGCCTTTAGCTCCTCAAACGTGTATTGGGTCGTGCCGACGCTCGCCATGCCTTCGCTCAGCACGCCGGCCGTCGCACATGTTTTTATCCAGTCGGCGCCGTATTTGATCTGATAACGCACTGAAGCGCGAACTTCTTCGGCTCCGTTCGCAATACCGTTTTGAATACTGCCGTCGAACAAGCCGGGCTTGTAGCCGTTCTCGTCGCAGTGTCCGCCGGTGATGCCGAGGCTGTGTCCTGCACCGAGGATTCGCGGACCCGGGACAAAGCCGTCGTTGATCGCTTTACGCAGAGCTAAATCGGCAAAATCATCCGCTCCGAGATTACGAATCGTCGTAAAGCCCGCCATCAACGTCTTTCGCGCATTCTCGACCGACAAAATCGCGCCGAACGAATCGTAATCGCGCGCGCCCGCACTTTCCCTCTCAGGGTCGCCAAGCGTGCGCCCGACGATGTGCGTGTGGAGATCAAAGAATCCCGGCATCAGTGTCGCGTCGCCGAGATCGATAATTCGCGCTCCCGATGGAATCGTAATGCTCGCGAGCGAGCCGACGGCCATAATCTTGTCGTCGCTGACAACCACCACGCCGTTTTTGATTGGTTCGCCGCCGCGACCGTCGATTATCTGCGCGGCCTTGATGACGACAACGCCGCTCCCCTTGCGCTCGCCCGGCGCACCGAGTTGAGCGAAAATATTGGTTGCAACCGCGGTAAGAAGCAATAGTAAAATCACAGCTCGAGCCTTCGGCATCATAGGTTCTCCAAAATTTTTATAATATCGTGATTATACGCGCTGTGATGAATATCGAACAACTCCGCAACTACTGTCTCTCGTTCGCCGGGGCGACCGAGGACATCAAGTGGGGAGCCGATCTGTGTTTCTGCGTCGGGGCGAAGATGTTTTGCGTCACCGGCGCGGATTCGATTACCGGTGGCATGTCGATAAAATGCACGCCCGAGAAGTTTGCGGAGCTGATCGAACGCGAGGGCATTGATCCGGCCGCTTACGTCGGGCGCTACAAATGGATACACATTGCCGATCTCAACGCGGTCAAGCCCGACGAGCTAAAAGCTCTCATCAAAAGGTCATACGAACTCGTTTTTGATAAACTACCGCCAAAGGTCAAGAAGACTATCAATGTGGAAAAGTGAAAATGTGAAAGGGTGAAAAAGTTATGATCTTTGCAGTGGAACTTTTTCACCTGTTCACTTTTTCACTGTTAACCTTTGTATGATCATTGCCATTGACGGGCCGAGCGGAGCGGGCAAATCGACGCTCGGCAAGATGCTCGCAAAAAAACTGAATCTGCTTTATCTCGACACCGGTGCGATGTATCGGGCTGTTGCGCTTGCAGTGACGCGGGCGGGCGTGACGTTTGATGATATAAAGCGCGTCGCCGAGATCGCTGAATCCGCAAAGATCGACCTTACGGGCGAACCCGACACGATGAAGGTTTTGCTCGACGGCGACGATGTGTCGGTTGAGATTCGCACCCTTGAGGTCGCGCAAGCTGCCTCTGTAGTTTCGACGATCTCCGAGGTTCGACGCATCATGGTTGAGCATCAACGCGTAATTGGCGAATCGTCGCCAACCGGCTGCGTCCTCGAGGGCCGCGACATCGGCAGCGTCGTCTTTCCAAACGCCGATATAAAATTTTTCCTCACGGCCACGCCCGACGCCCGTGCCCGCCGACGCTTTATGGAAGACCAGTCAAAAGGTCGAATTTCCACGTACGAACAAACTCTCGCGGAGATAACGACGCGTGACGAACGCGACACGACACGCTCAGATTCACCACTGACGATCTCAGACGCCGCCGTCGTCATCGATACGAGCGAACTCGACCTCAGCGAAGTCTTTGAGACGATGTTGGCAAAGATCAACGAAACTCACGCTACATCTGCTTAAGGTCGCATAATCATTGACTTGAATTAGCCAAACCTATAACATCGTAAATTGCTGTTTGGGCTCCCGTAGCTCAGCTGGATAGAGCGACGGCCTTCTAAGCCGTAGGTCGCAGGTTCGAGCCCTGCCGGGGGTAAAAATCGATTTTGGATTTGGGATTGCCCATTTTGGATTAAATCCCCAATCCAAAATCTAAAATCCAACTTTGTTTTGTGGCGGCTATAGTTCAGTTGGTTAGAACGCCTGATTGTGGTTCAGGAGGTCGTGGGTTCGAGCCCCACTAGCCGCCCCATCAACCCTCCGCTTGAAACTGTCTCTTTTTCGGGACATGAAACACTGTAGTTTATGAGTCGAATGTTTTTGATGCGGTTAACGTTCATGAGCGCGAGCTTTCTTATCGCGCTCTTGGTTCTCCCAATGAATGCTCAGAAACCGAACCGGGAAAACGTCGTGAAAAACGAACTTTTAGTCAAGTTTATTGGGGGAACAGCCTCGAATTCCGCGCTTGCGGCTAATCGAGCTATGAACGCCGACGTCCTCGAAACACTCGGCGATCTCGGCTGGCAGCGTGTTCGTCTGCCCGAGAGCCTCTCCGTTGACGACGCGATAAGCCAATACTCAAAACTCGACGGCGTCGAGCACGTTCAGCCAAATTTCTATTATCAATTACAGCTCACTCCAAACGACGCTATGTTCGGAAGTCTCTGGGGAATGACGAAGATCTCTGCACCGGCGGCTTGGGATATTACAACCGGCAGCTCGTCTGTTGTAGTTGCGAATATCGATACGGGCATGCGGCTTACGCACCAAGATCTTGCAGCAAACATCTGGACAAATCCGGGGGAAATTGCCGGAAATAGCGTTGACGACGACGGCAACGGGTTTGTCGACGATGTTAACGGATGGGATTTTTTCTTTAGCAACACGGATCCGCCAGACGCGGATCCGACCGACGAACATGGTCACGGAACGCACACCAGCGGAACCATAGGCGCCGTTGGTAACAATCTGCTTGGCGTCGCCGGTGTGACTTGGAACGTCCGCATAATGACCATTAAGATCTATAGCGCGTCTGGGACGGACACTACGTCGGCCATGCTGATAAACGCCTATAATTACATTCGCCTGATGAAAGAGCGTGGCGTGAACATTCGCGTGACAAATAATAGCTATGGTGGCTGTAACGAAGCTTGTGGTTACGATCAGGCAACAAAGGACGCCCTTGACGCGATGGGTAACGCGGGTATTCTGAATGTGTTCGCGGCAGGTAACAGCGGGACTAATAACGACACGACGCCATTTTATCCGGCAAGTTACACTAGCCCGAGCGTCTTGTCAGTCGGCGGAACAAACCAGACCGATGATCGCGTGTTTAATTTCGGTGCGAACAGCGTCGATCTTGCCGCACCGGCAATCGGCGTCCTGAGCACAACTTTCGCATCTGACACAAGCTACGGCAATTCGAGCGGCACGTCGATGGCAACGCCGCATGTAGCCGGAGCGGCCGCTCTTTTGTCGGCATTGAACCCAAATCTATCGGTTGCTTCGCTAAAGGCATCGCTGATGAACGGCGTCGACGCCGTCGCAGCGTTGAACGGCATGAACAAAACCGGTGGACGGTTGAATGTAGATCGAGCATTGCGAAATCAGACTGTTTGCACATTTCCGACCGCAATGACCGTGCCGACAAAAGGCGGTGTTTTTACGCTAAATTTGGCACCGGGCACGAATTGCGACTATTTTGTTAGGAGCACTTCGAATTGGATAAAAATGATGGGCGGCGGTAACCAGCTGTTTAGCGGCAACGGCACAATAACGTTTCGCGTGACCTTAAATCCGACGATCAGGCGAACCGGAACGATCAAGATGGGTGAACAATCGCTTACGATAACTCAATCGAGAAATTAGTAACTTGATTTTGTTTCGTTTTTCCAACTTTTTGACAATACCGAACGTCTAAGCCGTAACAGTTTAAGCTGTAAATCCGGGCTTATTTTGAAAAAAGTTAAACATAGTTTTTTGGTTGATTTGAATCGTGTCCGCGTAGTATACTTGGTTTTCTCGGTCTTTGTGGCAAATAATCAGATGTCTATCCGATTGGCCTTCGAGACATTCAAAGTAAAAGGTGAGTAATTATGAGTAATTTGTTGAGCAAAGCTGCCAAATTTGGCGTATTTACATTTGTTTTGTTGACTTTGGTGGCTGGCACATTTGCCCAACCCAACTCCGGCAACATCAAGCTGCGCAACGCAATCGATTACGAAGGCGATGGCAAGGCCGATGTGGTTGTTTTTCGTCCAAGTAATAATGTCTGGTACATAAACAAGAGTAATGGCACGGGCCCCATTTTCAGCCAATTCGGTCTCGCAGGACAGGATTTTATGACGCCCGGCGATTATGACGGCGATGGCAAAGGCGACATTGCAGTTTTCCGTGATACAACCGGAGTTTGGTACAGGTTGAACAGCACGAACGGCACATTTGTTGGAGCACAATTCGGTCTGACTGACGACGAACCGGTCGCGCGTGATTACGATGGTGACGGTAAAACCGACCTAGCCGTAGTTCGCCGAACAGGTGGAAATGCAATTTGGTACATACTCCGCAGTTCTGACAACGGATTTGTGTCAGTCCAATTTGGCTTGCAAACGGATTACTCGGCACCTGGCGATTATGACGGCGACGGTAAATTCGACTTAGCGATCCAGCGTCCCGGAGCTACGGCAACCAGTCAGGCACTATTTTATATTCTCAGAACCAGTGACGCGGGTGTATCAGTTATTCCTTGGGGATTCAGTACGGACCTTGTCGTTCCCGGCGATTACGACGGCGATGGCAAAACCGACATAGCTGTTATCCGCGAAGGCTCTACACCAACGTCAAATCTGGTTTGGTATATCCAAAGAAGTACCGACGGCTCGGTGATCGCGATCTCTTTCGGATTGACAGGCTCCGATCTCAATGTACAAAACGATTATGACGGCGACGGAAGAACGGATATCGCCGTATGGCGTGAATCGAACGGCACGTTTTACTTCTTGACAAGCTCGAGTAACTATACTGCATTTTCGGGTGCTCCTTGGGGATCTCCGAATGACTTTCCGGTCGCTAGTTCCGACACGCATTGATATTTTTGTCATTGGTTTAGAAAATGGTTGAAGGCAAGTCTTCAGCCATTTTTATTTTGCGCAGAAATGTGGAATTCAAGCACAAAAGCCGATCTCATTATCGAAGTCTGGGAGAAACTCAACTGCGAAAGCGTAGGCGCCGCTGAGATCGAAGCCATCGAAACCGTCGTTAGAAATGTTTTTGGAGATGCAGCCGTCGATTCACCAATGACTATCGCTCGACTTCTCGCTGACGAGGGCGCCGAGCTTAGACACTCCGAGATAATGGATCTTTACGTCCAGCGTGCAAGTAATCGTCGATACGATGCAGCTCTGCGTAACATTTTAAAGCTTGACGATGTGCATAGTACGCTCAAAACGATTCACGTTCTCGAGAACCTTCGTAAAAAATATACATCGGCGAATGATAAAGAAGGGCTGCGTTTGCTGCGTGAGACCGCAATACGGGGTAAGGACCTTGCGTTCGAAACTGCAGGCCGTAAGAATGTTGACGCCCCAACGCGCTCCTTAAACCAAGAGATCGCGAGTTGGCTGACTGTTTGGCTGCAAACACCGGATGTGTTTGAAAATTGGGTGTCGCTCAGGCAGAGATCAGGCGAGTTCATTGATAAATTTGGAAAGACTTAAATAAAATATGCGACGCTTTTACGCACCGGTAGAAAATTTTCACGGTCAAGATGTAACTCTGAGTGAAGACGAAACGCGACACCTGCGTGACGTTTTGCGCCTTCCTATCGGTGAAGAGGTGTCGGTCTTTAACGGCGCCGGCCATGAATTCAAATGTGTAATTAGAACGATCGAAAAAAAATCTTCGACGCTCTCGCTCGTCGAAGAAGTTAATCCCGCATCGCCCGAATCAAATCTCGAACTGACAATTGCGGCGTCCGTTCTACCCGGCGACAAGTACGATCTCGTCATTCAAAAAGCCGTTGAACTTGGCGTTGTCGAGTTTAATCCGTTGGTGACAACACGTTGCGAAGTTAAATTGAAAGACGCGGCGAAACGCCTGAACCGTTGGCGGCGCATTGCCTTCGAAGCGTCAAAACAATGCGGCCGCGCAAAGCTAATGATAGTCAGTGAGCCGGTCGAGTTTGGAGAGCTAGTCTCAAAGAAAGCCAGCGAGAATTATTTGCTTTTCTCCGAACGCCAGGGTAAGAGTTTCGATACCGTTATCGCGAGCAAAAAAATAACCGCCGTCTTTGGGCCAAAGGGCGGTTGGGATGATCACGAATTAGAAGCCGCACACGGCAAGGGAATTAAGGTTGTCACTCTCGGCGGCCGCGTCCTGCGGGCCGAGACGGCGGCGATTGCTATCTCAGCGATCTTGCAGCACCGCTTCGGCGACTTTAATTAGATCGTTGGCTTCGGTTTTGTTTTGTAATATGCTTCGCCACGCTGCGTGAGCTTTGCTTTTTCCGCGAGCGTCTGAAGAACCGAATCGAGCAACTCCTGATTCTCAACTTTAAAGCTCACTGTACCGCGTGCGTCTTCGATATCAGGATCGGCAAACTGAGCGACCAGATAACGCCGCTTATTCTTTATAAATCCGCCGAGAAACGAACCAGGCAGCGGAATATTCTCGATAACTCTGCCGCCGTTCGCAGTCTCCGCCCGTGAGTGCGGATAGATCACCTGCAACGCGTTGTATGGAATGCCGAACATCTCTTTTTGATCTTTGCCAAAAAATACTAGCCGCGAATTCTCGTCGTCAAACTTGAGCGTTCCGGTTTCTTTTTTGCTGTAACCGAACATTCCGCCTTCGTATTTCGCTTTGAACGATGACGGCGCCGGCTTCTTCGGCGCGCCGGCTGTCTTATCGGCTGGCCTCGGCTGGGCAAGGACGAGTGCGGAAAAGCAGAGAGAAAAAACTATTGAGAAAATTATTTTTTTCATGACGATCCTTGTGACAATTGTTTTTCAAAAGTATAGACGCTCGGCAAGCTAAATAAGTTGTTAACCGGCAGCGGTCTTTTTTTCTTTTTTAAGATATGGCCGCAGTCGCTGCTCGGAAATTTTCACATACTCGGCTGAGACTTCCGAGCCGAGCCATCTTCGATTCAGTTGTTCTGCAATTTTTGCAGTTGTGCCGCTGCCCATAAAGCAGTCGTAAACGACGTCGCCTTCATCTGTCCACGTGCGAATCTGGTCTTCGACAAGCTGCTCCGGGAAGATCGCCGGATGTTCGAACGCGATCTTGTCCTTCGAGCTGGATGTGCCAACGTTGTAAAAGAAGATATTGTTGAGTTTACGCTCCTTCGGTGCGACGTGATCATGCGCGAGATCGTTGCGCCCGATTTTCGTAATGCGAAATGATTTGAACGCTTTCCCCTGCTTTATCGGTTGCGTTATCGGATTAAAAGTCGTCGGCTGTCCTTTGCTAAAACAAAACATATACTCGAAACACTGCCGATAACGTTTGCCGCAGTCGCTCGGAATCGGGTTGTTCTTTGCGTATATCATCGTGTCGTGAACTTTAAATCCGGCTTCCTTAAAGGCAAACGCATGGCGAAAACTCGTCAGCGTTTCGTCGCCGTTTACCGTTCTATCGCCGACAACCCAAATAACGACGCCGCCCGGCTTTGTCTTGCGAAAAAGCGACGCGGCAATTTCTTCGACCGGAAAGTGATAGCCGTTGTATTCGCGCAGATCGTCATAGGGCGGACTCGTGATCGTCATGTCGACCAGCTCATCGGGCATTCGGTGCAGCGTGTCGATGCAGTTTTCGTGATAGATCTTTCCGAAATCTATTTTCACTCTGGCCATTTGTTTATAAATTCCGTGAGAAAGACTTTCTCTTCCTTTTGGGATTCACTTTCGAGAAACGAGCGAAAGTGATCCTGCTCCGCGATATAATCTTCCTCAGCGATGCGCCCGGCAAAGTAAACCGTGCGCAGCCAAACGAGATATGTGTTTAGCACATCGATCTGATTGTATTCGACGATCTTTGTCAGATCGCCGGCGAGCCAAAGGTCGGTGACCTGATCGCCTTTGACATCGATCTTACCGGGAAAGCCGCACAATTTAGCGAGTTCGTCGAGCTTTGGTTTCATTTGACCGCTCGAAAATAATTTCAAGAGGTCAAGGTGATCCTCGTTATCCCATTTCTTAAAGTAATCGCCTGGATCCCACGCCTTCTGCGGACGGTGATTAAACGCCGGTGCTGTGACTTCGTTGATAATTCCACGTTGTATCAACACCTGAAGATCGGATTCGGCGGAATTATAGCCGACAAGCTGCGGCCGGCGTTCGCCAACGATGTAAAGAAATCGCTCGATGATCGCAACCTCATCCGGGTCACCTTGTTCGATAGGTAGTTTCGGGAGCGAGTTGAGCGAAAATTCCGGAACTGCATCGCCGTCTTGACTGACGAGCTTGCGTGACAAAAACGCGATCGACACAACACGCGAAAACATGTATTTGAGAAATGGTCGCGGATTTTTTTCGGCGTCGTATTGAGGTGACTTTTTCCACAAAGCTTGCATTGCATCAAGCTCGGTCGTCTCCACATCAAGGTCAAAGAGCCGCTTGGCGCCGAGCGCATCGGGCACCCATTCCATGTCGAAAAACAGAACAAGTTCGGGGATCGGATTTTTTAGCATCAGCTTTCAATCGCACTTGCAAACGAAAGTGTAACACACGCGGCGCGCTGCACGATACCGTCGAGGCGCGGCCTATATCGTGTGAAAGCAGAAAGGTCAGCTCGCAATAACTCCTGCGATTTCAACGCTTACCTCAGCTGGCACGGTGTTTGCCAAATCGATGGTAGACATTGTCTAAAAATCATTCCAGGGAGAAGTGAAAACATGAAAAAAATTATTACGACATTTATTTTTGGCTTAATGGTTGCGGCGAGCCTGCCCGCGCTTGCGACAACCGCACAAGCACAACGCAACTGCAACACGAATAATCGGAGCAATTATAACAACGGCAACTACAATAACGCGCGGTACAACAACAACGGTGACCGCAACCGCAATTATGCATATAAGCGGCCGAATGTTTATCGTCGTCACCGCAAAGCATTTAACATTGGCATTGGAACCGGTATCGGAATGCTCGTCGGGGGTATGCTCGGTGGTAAGAAAGGCCTCGCGATCGGCGGTCTCGCCGGTGCAGGCGGCGGTGCGATATTCACTCACAAGCAAAAGCCGAAAAACTATGTTCGATACTATCGAAACTAATAATCGACAACTGGTCTAATTAAAAAAGCTCCGTGAGATGTGAAAATCCCACGGAGCTTTATTTTGCAGCCATTCGATATTTTAGAACGAGTATGTGTTCGCCTCGATCATCACATCCGCGATGCGCTGACGCGCCGCGATCGTATTGATCGGCGAATTGTTTTTTGTAAAGCGTTTTAGCGCGACTAATAAAGTTCGACCTTCGTCGCCCTCGGCGATAGCGGCGATTGTATTTTTTGCCGCCGCTTCAACACGCTGGATAGCGTCGTTGCAGTAAACGCCAGCAATATCAACATATCGTCCGGCCGATTCTTCGCCATTTTTCTCAGCGTATTTCTTGGCTCTCAAGATCGCAGTTTCCATCTGATATGCATCCATGATGATGTCGGCGCAATTTACGAGAACTTCCTGCTGATCGGCGAGGCCCATCATGTATTTCTGCGCCGCAGTACCGAGCACCATAAGCGCGATCTTCTTTGCGTTTTGCGCGAGCTTTGTCTCCGCAGCGAGCAAACCCGTGTCTTCGTCAAACGACATCTGCGGATTAAGAATTTCGTCCTGCAGAGCCTTTGCCGCCTGCAGCAGGCCGAGCTTACCTTTCATCGCGCGCTTCATGAGCTGACCCGGAATGAGCATTCGATTGATCTCGTTCGTGCCCTCAAAGATCCGGTTAATCCGCGAATCGCGATACGCCCTTTCGGCCGGGTAATCTGCCGAATAGCCGTAACCGCCATAGATCTGTACCATTTCATCAACAACATAATCAAGCGATTCGCTGCACGCGACCTTGTTAATCGACGATTCGACCGCGTATTCCTCGATTGATTGGAGTTTGGTGGCGTTGTCCGCTCCGTCGCCGATCAGGTGGTCGATCATGCCGACCGTGCGGTACGTGATCGATTCGGAAACCCAAGTCCGAATCGCCATCTCAGCCAATTTATGTTTTATGGCGCCAAATGACGAGATCGGCTTGTTAAACTGATGGCGTTCGTTCGCGTAACGCACACTCTCGTGAATCGCCAGCTTCGCGCCTCCCGTGACTGACGCACCCAATTTGAAACGGCCAACGTTCAGCACGTTAAATGCGATCTTGGCGCCGTCGCCTACGTTGCCGATCAGATTGCCGACCGGTATCTTGCAATCCGATAGAATGACGGCCGTCGTTGATGATGATTTGATTCCGAGCTTGTGCTCCTCGGCACCGGGACGGCAATTTTCGCTGCGCGGGACGAGGAAGCATGAGAACTTGTCCTTTTCACCGTCGACTTTAGCGAAAACGAGATACACATCGGCAAATCCGCCGTTTGTGATCCACATCTTTTCGCCGTTTAGGATGTAATGCTGGCCATCGTCGCTCAGCTTTGCAATACATTTTGCACCGAGAGCATCGGAGCCCGAACTCGACTCGGTCAGGCAATACGCCGACACGGCTTCGCCGGAGATGATCTTTGGTATCCACTCTTTTTTGAGTTCCTCGCTGCCCCAGTAAAGTATCGGAAGTAACCCGATCGAAGTCTGCGCGCCGTAGGTTGAGCCAAAGCCGCTGCCACGCCCGACCATCTCGGCGATGATACAGCCCGAAACCTGATCGAGGCCGAGACCGCCGTATTCTTCAGGGATTGTCGCACCAAGCAAGCCCAATTCGCCGGCCTTTTTTAGCAGATCGCGTGCGACTTCCCATGCGTGACTTTCGAGAGCGGGCAACTGCGGCGCGACCTCGTTATCAATGTACTCGCGACAAGTCTCACCGATCATGCGGTGCTCGTCGGTAAAATCCTCCGGCGTAAACGTCTCAGCGACGCTCGAATCGGCGATCAAAAACTCGCCGCCTTTTACATATTCTTTTTCCATTTGTGTTTCCATACGATTGAGCCACAGAGATCACAGAGGACACTGAGAAAATTTAATTCTTTGTTATCTGCGTCATCTGCGTTAATCTGCGGCCATTCCTCCTAATCTCTGTGTTCTCTGTGGCTAAACTCTTTCGAAGATGCCAGCCGCGCCCATGCCGCCGCCGACACACATTGTGACCATGCCGTAGCGTGCGTTGCGGCGTTTGAGTTCCTGTAATAATGTTGCGGTCAGCTTCGCTCCCGTGCATCCCAGCGGGTGGCCGAGTGCGACTGCTCCGCCGTTGACGTTAACCTTCGCCGGGTCCATTTCAAGCAACTTCATAACCGTCAAACCTTGCGCGGCGAATGCTTCGTTAAGCTCGATCACATCGATCTGATCGAGGGTGAGGCCCGCCATCTTCAGTGCCTTCGGGATCGCATAAACCGGCCCGACGCCCATTTCTTCGGGCAAGCAGCCGGCTGTGGCGAACGAGACAAAGCGTGCGAGCGGCTTAAGCCCAAGTTCTTTTGCTTTGGCGGCAGACATCACGACGGCTGCTGCCGCTCCGTCAGACATTTGCGAAGAGTTTCCCGCCGTGACCGTACCATTTACATGAAAAACTGCACGGAGTTTCGCCAGTCCTTCAAGCGAAGTATCGGCACGCGGGCCTTCGTCCTGAGCGAAGACGATCTCTTTACGCCGAACACGGCCTTTTTCGTCGATCTCATCGACAAAGACGTTCATCGGCACGATCTCGTCGGTGAATTTACCTTCGGCGATAGCGGCGAGCGCTTTGCGATGCGAGTTGTATGAAAATTCGTCGGCCTGCTCACGTGTGATCTCGTACTTGCGGGCGAGATTCTCAGCCGTGAGGCCCATGTTCAGATAGTAATCCGGATATGTGTCCGCGAGCCGCGGATTTGGGCGAAACGTGTTGCCGCCCATCGGGATAACGGTCATCGATTCCAGCCCGCCGGCGACTATAGCATCGGCACCGCCCGCTATAATGCGTTCCGCAGCTAGAGCGATCGTCTGCAAACCCGACGAGCAATATCGATTGACGGTCATAGCCGACGATTCGACCGGCAGTCCGGCAAGTATCGATGACGTCCGTGCGACGTTCATTCCCTGCTCAGCCTCGGGAAACGCACAGCCCATGATCACGTCGTCAATAAGCGATGCGTCAACGCCGGCACGAGAGACCGCCTCTTTGATCGCCGTCGCCCCCAACTCGTCCGAACGCGTGTTTCTCAACGTGCCCTTTGGCGCCTTACCCACAGCCGTACGCACGGCCGATACAATTACTGCTTCTTTCATATTTGTTTTTCGCCACGAATAACACGAATGACA
The DNA here is from genome assembly GCA_049679945.1 of Pyrinomonadaceae bacterium. Classification (GTDB taxonomy): domain Bacteria; phylum Acidobacteriota; class Blastocatellia; order Pyrinomonadales; family Pyrinomonadaceae; genus OLB17. The sequence goes on from JBAUGW010000047.1 coordinate 82,819, forward strand.
CTAATAAAAGCTCATTCGTAATATTCGTGTCATTCGTGGCTAACTTCCTTATATCGAAAACACGCCACGAGATGATCGTTGACCATGCCGGTTGCCTGCATGTGCGCGTAGATGATCGTCGAGCCGACAAAGCTGAAGCCGCGTTGCCTCATATCTTTGCTAATGCGATCTGACACGTTGCTCGTCGCCGGTATCTGCGAAGACTCGCTCCATTTATTCACTATCGGTTTACCACCGACAAAATCCCAGATGTATTTGTCGAACGAGCCAAACTCCTTTTGCACGGCGATAAAGGCCTTCGCGTTCGTGACGGCTGAATTTACTTTCAGACGATTGCGGATGATACCTTCGTTTTGCAAAAGCTGTGCGATCTTCCTTTCCGCGTAACGCGCGACCTTTTCCACGTCAAAATTATCAAACGCCGCGCGATACGCCTCTCGTTTCCTTAGGATAGTGTCCCAGCTAAGGCCGGCCTGAGCGCCTTCGAGCACAATAAACTCGAACAAGGCACGCTCGTCGTGCAGCGGCACTCCCCATTCTTCGTCATGATATTTTATGGCCAGATCATTCTTCGGCCATTCGCAACGTTTCATCTCTTTTTTAGCAATACTCCAGCGACCTTTTTACTTTTAACTCTCGAACATTTTTTAAACAAATAGCGGAATCGTATAGACAATCCCGATCAGCAACGCGCCAAACAACACAATCTTCGAGCGAGCGAGCCGCAAGTCAAAGAAAATAAACTGCTCGACTACACGAAAAAGTCCGAACAGTGCCATTCCCGCGATCAAACTCTTGCCGAGCGACGAACTCAAAAGTTCATCGGTCTCTGCGAGGGAAATATACGCAAATATCAAAAAACAGAGCATCAAACACAGATTCAGAACCTGAATGATACTTTTGTTGACCGCCATTACCGAGTCAAGATCGTTCCTCCAATCAAACAATCGCCAAAAGAAAACATGGAAGATAAAACAAATCACCCAAAGCACTCCGCCGATCTGTATCAACGTTCTCATTTAGGAAATCCCGCCGCCTCAGTCACGCGCTTCGCCTGCCGAATGTGCCGTTTTGTATGCTCGACCAGCATCGAGCAGGCATCGTCGAGGCGATAAGTTATCAACCTCAGAAATGGCGACGTGAGAACCGTCTTGTGCATATCGACGCCATCGCACGCCACGATCTTTTTGTTTGTGTCGTCAATGTTCGCGACAAAGCGCTCGATGATGCCCGGTTCGATTTCGCTCGGCGGCACGATCCCGGGCGACGGCGCCTTTATCTTTCGCGAATCTTTTTTCATCGAGCTGATCAAAAACCATCCCCAGAAACTTGTCAGCGGTGACCAGTTTTCCCACGTCGAATTCTGGCGCGTGTTCGACATGAGCCGCGGCCATTCGTGGTCGAATTCGATGTTCGATCTGATCAGATGATCGAGACATTGCGCGACGCTCCAGCTCGTATCGCTCGGCTTCCAGTTGAGCTGTTCATGCGTGAGCGGGCCAAACCTACTAATCACATCCGTCGCAACCTGACCTAAGTCATCAACAACTTGTTCAACATCGCCCATCTCTCACGTCCTAAATTCGTGCCATTCCTGTCATTCGTGGCTAATTTCTTAACGGCTTGCCGGTCTTGAGCATCGCCGCGATGCGCTCCTGTGTTTTTCGCTCGCCGCAGAGCGAAACAAAGGCTTCGCGTTCGAGATCTAGCAGATACTGTTCACTGACCTGCGTTTTGTGATTGATCGTGCCGCCAGCCATTATGTGCGCGAGCTTTTTGCCGATCAGTTGATCGTGATCGGAAATAAAACCGCCTTGCTTCATCATGTGAAGCGCGAGCTTCATCGCCGACTCGCCCGCTTCGCCGAGCACGGTGATGTCGGTCCGCTCGATCGGTGCAATGTATCCCGAAGCGGCGAGATTCAACACTTCCTGCTTTGCGTCCGCGATCAAACGATCTCCGTTCATCGAGATCGAATCGATGTCGCGGAAAAATCCCCACGACTTCGCCTCCTGCGCGCTTGTTGCGACCTTGCCCATGCCAATCATCTCGAAGGTCTTTTTCAAAAACGCGAGCGGGTCGGCGTCAGGCGCCTTTGCCGCAGCGTCCATCGCCCGCATCGTCATTTCCTTCGTACCGCCGCCGGCCGGAATAACGCCGACGCCGACCTCCACGAGGCCGATGTAAGTCTCGCCCGCCGCACGTACTTTGTTGCCATGCATCGCGATCTCGCAACCGCCGCCGAGCGTCAATCCGTACGGCGCCGTGACGACGGGTTTTGCCGAATATCGCAGCCGCATCACGGTTTTTTGCAGAGCGGCAACCATCATATTGATGTCGTCCCACTCTTCTTCTTGTGCGGCCAGCAGCAGCATCATGATGTTGGCGCCGGCCGAGAAATTGCCGCCCTGATTGCCGACGACGAGGCCGGTGAAATTTCGCTCCGCCTCGTCGATCGCAAAGTTCATCATCTGCACTGTGTCGCCGCCGATCGAGTTCATCTTTGAGTGAAACTCGAGACACGCAACGCCGTCGCCGAGATCGATGAGCGATGCGCCGGGATTCGACTTGATAACGCCGGTGCGAGCCTTTACATCTTTCAGGATGGTCACGCCCGGCCGCTGCGGAGCTGGTTTGTATCCGCCGCCGACAAGATCGTAGAAAAAGTGCTCGCCCTTTTCGTTTTTGTAAAATGAGGTCGCGCCGCTCGCCAACATCTTTTCGATGTTAGCCGGTATCAGCTGACCTTCCTTTTTCATCCTCTCGACCGATTCGGCAACGCCGATCGCGTCCCACGTTTCGAAAACGCCGATCTCCCAGCCAAAGCCCCATTTGATGGCGTTGTCGATCTCGACGATCGTGTCCGCGATCTCGGGGATGCGGTTCGCTGCGTATCGGCAGGTTCGCGAAATCGTCTTCCACAAGAACTCAGCGACGCGGTCGTCGCCCCAGACTAGCGTCTTTATGCGTTTTGGCAGGTCGTCAATCTGCTTGACAGCGTCGAGCGAAGCAAATTTGGACTTTTCCTGCGGCTTGTATTCGAGGGTCTTGAGATCGAGCTCTAGAATCTGTCGGTTGCCATCGGCGTCTTTTGATTTTTTGTAAAAACCGCCTTGCGTCTTGTCGCCAAGCAGCTTCTTTTCGAGCATTGTCTCGATGACCTCCGGCACTAAAAAGACATCGCGATCTTCGTCTTCCGGAACCGCGGGGTGCAGATTTTTGTTGACGTGAACGAGCACGTCGAGTCCGACGAGATCGCTGGTGCGGAACGTCGCCGACGACGCGTGGCCGATGGCTTTGCCGGTCATCTGATCGACCTCGGTCGGCGTGAAACCCATCGCCAACATCTCGTGAACCGTTGCCATCATACCGAAGGTTCCAATGCGGTTTGCGATAAAATTAGGGCGGTCTTTTGCGGGAACGACGCCCTTACCGAGCCGCTGATCAAGAAAGCCCGAAACTTTGCACGCGATCTCGCCGCTCGTCTTTGTGCCCGGAATGACCTCGACGAGCTTCATGTATCGCGGCGGGTTAAAAAAGTGAATACCGACAAAATGCTGCTTGAAATCGTCTGAAAATGGCTCGGCGATCGAGTCGATCGGAATGCCGCTCGTGTTTGAAGCAATGACTGCGCCACTCTTGCGATGCTTCTCGACCTCGGTAAAAAGTTTGTGTTTGATCTCTAGATTTTCGACGACGGCCTCGATGACAAAGTCGCAGTCTTTCAACTTCGCAATGTCGTCGGTAAAATTGCCGATGGTTATCAGCTTTGCGTTATCGGCCAGCATAAATGGCGCCGGCCTCAGCTTTTTCGCCGCCTCAAACAGCGATCTTACGATCGCGTTCTTGTCCGCTGCGCCTTCTTCCTTCGGGGCGATGTCCAAAAGCAAAGTAGGTATGCCCGCGTTTGCCAGATGAGCGGCAATCCCCGCTCCCATTGTCCCGGCGCCTAAAACCGCAGCCTTTCCTATGGTCATCTGCGAAGGTCGCACGCTCATTTCCGAATCGTCCGCAGCAGCGGCTTTTCCCGTGTTAGTCATATCTTGCCTCAGTAAGTTTTTAAAAGATTTCTGAAAGGAAGAATTATACTGAATGAGTGTTCATTCAGCAAGCGGGGACGAAGTTTTTACTTAGCATTTCGTTTGTCTTTTTTTTTGAAGATGAGGGTGAGTTTGAGGGTTCTATCACGCAGCGACTCGGCTAGTGCATTTCGCTCTTTCGCCTTTGTCTCTTGACAGGTTCGATAAATTGGGTTCATAATCTTTGCGAATCACATGATTCAGGCGCCCATTTGAACGAGTAGCCCGCACCTTGCAGGATTATTTCCCACAAATCCGCGCCTATAAACCCACTAAATAGGAGATAAAAACAATGAGAAAGTTATTCACGCTTATTTTAGCGTCTCTTTTGCTGACGCTAACGGCCTCGGCCCAGATGGCCTCCGGAACCGACGCGCAGGCGACATCACCCACGACCGAGAAACGGACCGCGTTTCGAGCGACAAAGGACCAGGTCATAGAGGTCCAGAACAAGCTAAAACAGGCCAACCTGTACACGGGCGAGGCGAACGGTAAAATGGACGACCCCACGAAAACCGCGATCAAGAGCTTTCAAAAAGACAACGGACTGAAGGCGAGCGGTTCGCTAAATCGAGCGACTCTTGAGAAGATGGGCATCGAGTTGACCGACAAGCAAAAACTCATACCGGTCAGCGAGAGTTCGTTTGCTAAACCAAAAGAGCCGAAACCGGAAAAGCCCGCAAAGCCGATGAGCACGGTCTCAACTAGCGATGGACCAAAGCGCCCCGCGCCATTCCGCGCTAATGCCGAACAGATAACCGCTGCGCAAAAGGTATTGCGTGACGGAAAAATGCTGACCGGCGGTGAGGAAGGCAAACTTGACGACGCGACTCGCGATGGACTCGGCAAATACCAGGAAGCAAACGGTTTGAAAGTCACAAAGACACTGAACGCCGCGACGCTCGAAAAGATGGGCATCGCTTTGACCGATGCTCAAAAAGCAAACGTCGCAGCGCGAACATCCTACGAAGCGTCTAAAGCGCTGAAGAATTAAAAGCTGCGTTTTGTAGTTTAAGCGGCCGGCGACGACCTCGTCGGCCGCTCTTTGCGTTCCTAGCGACTTTGCGTGAAAATGCGTTTATGAAACGACAATTCACACTCTTCGCGATACTGTTTATCGCCGCTCTCTCGATTTCAGCTCAATCGAAGAAAGACGAGGCCGCAATCCGCAAAGTCATGGACGATCAGGCCGTGGCGTGGAACCGCGGCGATCTCGACGCGTTTATGTTTGGTTACTGGCGCTCGGACAAACTCGCGTTTGTCTCCGGCGATACGGTCACACGCGGCTGGCAGCAGACGCTCGATAATTACAAAAAAACCTACGGCACGAGCGAAAAGATGGGCAAGCTGACCTTCAGCGACCTCGAAATTACCCTGCTCTCAAAGGACGCCGCCGTCATGCTCGGCAGTTGGTCCTTGAAGCGCGAAACCGACAATCCTAAAGGCAAATTCACGCTGCTCTGGCGCAAATTCCGCGAAGGCTGGCGGATCGTGATGGATCATTCGTCGTGAGGGAGGGACTCGATGATGAACCTGCCTGCTTCGTCAGAGTTGATCTATTACAAATACCTGATGCCCGAAAGGGAAACGGATTTGGAAAACAATAGCTACCGTTTTTCACAGACCGAAGCTCTGAATGATCCGTTTGAAGTATATCCAGACTTTACAGAATATGAAGCCACTTTACGTGAATATTCTAGGCTGCTAGATGCGCGAGAAAGCTCGGCAACTCGCTGGGTCGCACATGAAACGGAAAGAAGATCTTATGTTGAGAAAGCGGTTGAAGACCTGAGAAGAAATATTCGTCAATCAGATCGACTGGTCTTTTGCTTGTCGAGAGATTCCAGTAACTTACCCAGTAATTTACTAATGTGGTCGCACTATACTGATTGTTTTCAGGGTTTTGCTATCGGATTTGATGGTAAGCACGAGTATTTCAAGCAAAATGTTCCGTCACATACGAGTCAGATCTTTCAAGTGGATTATTCAACCGAAAGGCCTCAATTTCCAAGCAGCAATAATCTAATCACAGAGGAATCTATCCAACACTTATTACTCACCAAGAGCATCGATTGGAAATACGAGCACGAGTTTCGTATGTTTGCCAATTCAAAGGCTTGTCGCGCGACTGGAAAAAACGACGATAAGGGGCTTGAAATTTATGTGTTTGAATTTCCTGTCGATTGCGTTCGCTATATCATTCTGGGCTTTAACATGGAAGCAAAGCGAAAGTCTCGAATGATTGAGCTGGTAAAGCTTAAATTTCCGTTTGCTAATGTTTTTGAGGCACGTCCTAGTAAAACTCGCTTTGCAGTTGATATTGACCGATTCTGAACTTTTCAACCAATATGACTGATGAGGCACTATGGAATTGCCCGAAATGTGGACGGCCGTTTGTAAAGCCGAACCACCTGCATTCGTGCGGCGAATACTCGGTCGAGTTGTTCTTGAGCGGCAAGCCGCCGGAGGCGATCGCCCTGTTCGAACGATTCCGCGAGATGGTCGAGGCATGCGGTCCCGTTACGATCGCTCCTGCAAAAACCCGGATCGGCTTTCAGGCGCGGATGATATTTGCGGCGGTGAACCGTCTCAGCCACCACGGCATGCGGTGTCACTTGATCTTCGCCCAACGTATCGAACATCCCAGATTTACAAGAATCGACGAACTCGGCCCACGAAGTTTTGTAAATCACTTTGAGATAAGATCCGTCGAGGAACTCGACGCCGAGGTTGCCGACTGGCTCGCTGAAGCCTACAAAGTAGGACGACAAGAGCATCTTCGGGCGTAATAGAGTAGCTAGAATGGCGATCGCACGAAACTAAAAAACCGGCTCGAGCTCTATCCGCTCGTCGCCGATTTTCTTGAAAAAATATGAAATAAGTTAGTCTATGCCGAGCTCGAGGCTCCTGGCGGTTGTCTTTGCGACTCGGCGATTGCCATTTTGCAAAAAAGTTTCGTAGGTTTCTTTGTCCTGTCCGACGAGGCTCTCTATGTGAGCGCCGATCAAAAAGCGTTCCGTCGACGAATGCATGCCGACTCTCTCATAACGGCGGCCGACGACGCGCAGATAGACCTTTCCATTCGGCAGATCGATTTCGACATTCAGGTTGCGGCCGTGACCGGCGAGATATTTTTCTTTTATACGGATTGCGGGAACGAGAAACGCAATGCCTGTGCGACTTATGTCGACGGTTTCGCCCAGGATGCAGGCGTTGCGAGCCGCTTCCTCAGCTCGTTCGGTTTTCATATCGGCGTCGAACCAGATTTTGACCGGAGCCGTGTGACGACGACGCGCAGCAACCATTTTCTCAGCCCAGGAACCCTTGAATTTGGTTATCAGCTCGCGAATCATTTTTTCTTATGCCTACAATAAGGACAGAATTTAAGTTATAAACCTATTTTTGGAAAGTTTCAACAGCTTTTCCACATTTTTTTCCACAATTTATTTCTTTAGCGGTTTGCCGCCGTTGTCCTTGCTCCTAATGTCCAATTTGTCGAGCAAAAACGACAGTTTACCGCTCTTTCCGTACTCCGCCGGCGTGGCGTTGGCAAAGTAGCTTTTCTTATCGGACGACAATTTTATCTCGTAGTTGTAACCGGTCGATTTGCTCGACGTGATGTCGTCCGGCAGCAATTGAGCAGCAATCAACGCCCGCATTTCGCCAAAAGATGCGTTGTTCTGGGCTGAAAACACGAGCTGCGCCTTGGCTATACGACGAAGCATCGACTGAGCTTCTTCGTGATGAGCCTCGATGCGAAGATTGTAAAAATACTGTTTGCCCTCGGCCTTTATCCGTTTTTCGCCCTCTGCGTCAACTGTTTGAATTACCCAAACACTGCCCTCGCGACGCAGTTTGATCGGTTGAGCTTCGCTTTTGCCGGTCTCAGTGTTTGGTATATTGACTGTGACGGTCGCGTTCTCGCCCGAAATTATCTCGCCGTTTATCTCAAGCTCGGCAGGAATCTGACCCGCAAGCGCCTCAAAATCAAGCGAAAAGTCCTGCAGTTCGGTGTCGGTCAGTCCTTCGATCGCGGGCCGCAAGTTTGTGAGGAATAACGCCTCTTTGAACTTCTTCTCACGCAGCTTTGCGTAAAACGCACGAACCGTGTCCGCCGGGCCGCCGGGCTCGATGTCGATCGTCGCGCCTTTGCTCGCAGACGAATTTGTGACGGAACCATTGCTGCCAGATGAGTTAGCCGCGACTTTTGTTTCAGTCGACGAGCACGCGCAAATAACGCCCAGCATCGAAATCAAGACCAGCCGCAGCGTAAAAGACCAGAGATTAAAAGTTTTCATCCGTGAAACCGTTAGAAAAAAGCCAGTAAATTGTGATGATTTGGGAACTTTCGGCCACAAAAAAGCGGCACGTTAATTTTCATTATACGTGCCGCCGTCAAAAAGGTAAAACAAAATTTTACCCAATCATCTTAGTCGCCCTTGCCCTTCATCAGGCGTTCTCGGCCGACAAGATAAAGGATCACGCAGATCACCAGGAACGGAACCGCGCCGAGCCACCATGCATTGTCGCCGCCGAAGAAAGGATTGCTCTTCTTCGCCCAATCGGCCGAAGCATTTGATACTGACGAGAGCGTGTCAGAAAACGCAAAGATCGCGAATAAGATACCCGCGACGGCCGCTCCCGCAATATAGCCGGACGCAATCAAAACGCCGTGCGATTTGTCGGTCTCGGCGACGATCTGCTCTTCCGTCAGGTTCTTTTCGGCGAGCTTTTTCTTTAGATAAAGATCGACGATCTTACGAATAACTCCGCCGACGAATATCGGTGCGCTCGTCGCGATCGGCAAATATAAACCGACGGCAAACGCCAGCGACGGAACGCCTACGATCTCGAGCATTATCGCGATCATCGCGCCGATCAGCACAAGTCCCCACGGCAAATCTTGGCCGAGCACGCCCTTGATGATATAGCTCATCAGCGTCGCCTTTGGCGCGTCGTATCGCGTGAGTTTGTTGCCGTTGGCGTCTTCCTTGACGACGCCGTTTATCGCCGGATCGACTAGGTAAACGGGCTGGCCCTGATTGTTGACGAGATATTTGCCAATTGGCGCGGCCTTCGGGTCGGTGTTCTGCCAGACCCGATACTGCGTAGTGTCGGTCGTAAATTCGCCGATCTTAACGTTCTCGCTTTTGAGTTTGCCGCCGTCTCGAAACAGCTTGTCCTCAGATACGGTAAAGCCCGTAGCAAATTTCGAAGCATCGACCTTTTGGTAATATGTGCCGTTGTCGTTTAGGAACAAAAGCAGCGGCCCGAGCACGAGAGCCGATGCGAGCGCGCCGACCAGAATTGCGATCTGCTGACGCCGCGGAGTTCCGCCGACGAGAAAGCCGGTCTTCAAATCCTGCGACGTTGTGCCGCCATTCGAAGCTGCGATGCAGACGATGCCGCCGATCGACAACGCCGTTACAAAATACGGATCAGGCGCCGTCCAACCGAGCGCGAGAAAGACGAGACACGTAAACAACAGCGTCGCGACCGTCATCCCCGAGATCGGGTTTGACGACGAGCCGACTTCGCCCGTCAAACGTGACGAAACAGTCACAAACAAAAAGCCGAGAATGATAATGAGTATCGCGCCGAAAACGGACACAACAGGATGCTCGAATATGCTCAAGCCAAGCTGCGGCGAGAGCAAAATTGCTGCGAGCAATACGATCACGCCGACGATGACCCATTTCATCGACAGGTCCTGATCGGTTCGCGGCAGCTTCAAGCCGTCCGCGTCACTGCCGCCACCGCGAAGATCGGCGAGGCCGGACTTCAGTCCGTGCCAGATCGTCGGCATCGAACGAGCGAGCGAGATGATTCCCGCAGCCGTCACGGCACCTGCACCGATGTACAAAATGTATTCGCCGCGTATGTTGCCCGGCGACATAGCGGCGATGTTTTTGCCGACTGCGGGCGCGAGCGGATTTGTCAGCGCCTCGCCAAAATATTTGATCAGCGGTATCAAAATCAGATACGACAAAACGCCGCCGCCGAGCATAAGCGCCGAAATATACGGCCCGATAATATAGCCGACGCCGAGCAACGCGGGGTTGTTTTCGAGATGGATCGAGCCACCCTTGAGCACGTTGTCAGGCAGGTCTTTGCCCGGTTCGGGGTTCCACGAGCTGAAAACATCCATCAGCGATTTGTAAATAAAGCCGATGCCGAAACCCGCCGCAATGATTTTGCCGCGATGCAAAACTTCTTCGTCGGACGAAGTTTCGCCGCCGCCCTCGTGTGCGGCCTCGCGAGATTCCTTCGACGCGCCGGCGATCAGAACCTGCGCGCAGGCCGTGCCTTCGGGATATTTGAGCAAGCCGTGTTGGTCTTTGATCAATGCACGCCGCAGCGGAATCATCATCAAAATTCCCAGCAAGCCGCCGAGAACCGCAACGAGTGTGACCCGCCAAATCTCAAGGTCGAAACCAAGAATCAAGATCGCCGGCATCGTCACGCCGACGCCGAACGCGATCGATTCGCCCGCGCTTCCGGCGGTTTGCATGACGTTCGACTCGAGGATCGTCGCGTCGCGAACGCCGACCTTCGACATCAGGCGAAACAGCGTAATCGCGATAACCGCGACCGGAATCGACGCCGAAACAGTCAAGCCTGTCTTCAGCACAAGATACAGCGACGACGCGCCAAAGATGATGCCGAGCAGCGTGCCGACAATGAGTGGAAAGGCGGTGAGTTCGCGTAATTTTGCAGCGTCGGGAATGTATGGACGGAAATTTTCGAGAAACGGATTCTTCATATCGAGAAACGGCTCCTTCTAGTTTGGACTTCTGTCAGGGGAAAGCTAATGCAAGGAATTTACACCGCATTTATCAAAAACGCAATGATAAAGGCAGAAACACGAGCGGTAGCGAGTGTGCCGCACAGCAGCAAGGGTTTCACGGCACACTCCCTACCGGTCGTGTTTCCGCCTCTTTCGCCACGTCTCTAAATTTACTAAACTGCTGTGTATGAAAACAGTTCTGCTTCCTTTACGTTCTTTGCGTCTTTGCGTGATTTTGCTTTTCGTGTCGGCGGCGTTTGCACAGAATGTTCCTGCGCCAAAGGATGTCCTCGGCTTTACGCCCGGCGATGACCGAAAGGTCGCGAGCTGGGCGCAGGTTGTCGATTATTTTAAGAAGCTCGACGCCGCGTCTGACAGAATGATCTTCGAAGAGATCGGCAAAACAACCATGGGCGCACCGTTTGTTTACGCGACGATCTCGTCGCCCGCAAATCTTAAGACCATCGCAAAATACAAAGCGATCAACGACAAGCTCGCCGATCCGCGAACAATTAAGAAGATTCGCCTTCGCAACGGTCGGGAGATGGCTTCGGATCTTGTTGCTCAGATGCTTGCCGCCCAGGGCAAAACTATCGTCCTCATCACCTGCGGAGTACATTCGACCGAGGTCGGTTCGACGCTTTCATCGATGCTTATTGCCCACCGGCTGGCGAGTGCGACCGACGCCGAAACTAAAAAGATACTCGACAACACGATCATTCTGCTCGTGCCGAGCCTCAATCCCGACGGTGTCGATATCGTTAAAAACTGGTACGACAAAACGCTTGGTACGCCCTTTGAAGGCACCGAGCCGCCCGAGCTTTATCACAAATACGTCGGCCACGATAACAACCGCGACTGGTACGCCTTCACGCAGGTCGAGACGCAGCTCACCGTCGATAAAATTCACAACGTCTGGCACCCGCAGATCGTCCACGACATCCACCAGCAGGGCCAAAACGGCTCGCGGCTTTTCCTGCCGCCGTACATGCAGCCCGTCGAACCAAACGTGCCAAAACAAATCGTCGAGGGCTACACCGAGCTCGGTAATTACATGGCGGGCGAAATGCGAAAAAGAGGTTTCCAGGGAGTTACGACAAACTCGACCTACGACGCATGGACGCCGGCACGCGCATATTCGCACTATCACGGCGGCGTGCGAATCTTGTCCGAGACCGCCTCAGCACGTATTGCATCGCCGATCACGGTTAAGTTCGAAAACCTTCGCGCCGGCTCAGACGACGGCTACGACCCAAAGGTCGAATCTCCAAACTTCGGCCCCGTCTGGCGCGGCGGCGAATGGAACCTCCGCAACATCACCGACACCATGACCACCGCCGCGTTTACGCTGCTCAATCACGCCGCCGACAATCGCGAAAAATGGCTGTCACGGTTTTATGAGATCGGCAAAGAAGCCGTGCGACGAAGAAGAGATGGCGAATTAAACGCCTTTCTATTTTTGCCACAAAAGCATGAAAACATTGGTGAGCCCGACACTCGACGAAATCTCGATGCAGGATCAAGGCAGGACAAACTGCTTTCAGTCTTTGTGCAAGCGGGAGTTGAAGTTGACTTTCCTAAAAACCTGAGAATTGTCGGAAAGAAGTATCCGGAGAGGTCCGCCGTTTTGAAACTCGCGCAGCCTTATGGAGCGTTCGCCAAGGCTTTATTGGAGTCACAAGAATATCCTGACTTGAAAGATGCGGCGGGGAATCCGATTGCACCTTACGACGTTACCGCACATACTCTTTCATTGCTTATGGACGTCGAATCGGAAGCGGTATTCCATCCAGTAAGCTACAACCCTCCAGGAGTGGGATATGGCTTAGGGAGCGGTTCAGGCTGCGGTTCCAGTCATCCTCCGAGATACACAATCTATCGTTCTAGCTTGCCTTCAATGGATGAGGGCTGGACGCGGTGGCTTTTTAGACCAGATGAAGGGTTTCGTCTAGGTTGCGGTTATTTCGAGAGCATAGCCAACTCGGAAATCCGCGCAGGTAATGGACGAGATTTTTCGGGCAAATGGACGACGACGATCGTCTTCCCCGACCAATCGCCAAACCAGATCCTCAACGGCTATGCAAAAGGTGCGATGCCGGATGAATACACTGGCGGCGTTGGTCGGACAGGCGTTGAGAATCTGAAGAAGTTTGTCGAGGCCGGCGGCACGCTCGTCTTCCTCAACCGCTCGACGGAGTTTGCGATAGAGCAATTCAACCTGCCGATCCGCAACGTCGTCAAAGGCCTCGACCGAAAAGCGTTCTACATTCCGGGGTCGATCCTGCGCACCGAACTCGACACGACGCACCCGATCTCCAAGGGAATGCCGCAACAGTCGATCGCATGGTTTGAGAACGGGCCGGCTTTTGAAATCGAGACACGAGACGGCAGACAAGAGACGGGAGAGAAAACAAAGTCTCCTGTCTCCAGTCTCTCGTCTCCCGTCCCAGGCATCAAAGTGATCGCTACATATCCGAAGAACTCCAAGGACATACTACTCTCCGGCTGGGCTCTCGGCGCGGAAAAGATCGCCGGTAAAGCCGCGCTCGTTGAGATCACAATCGGCAAAGGAAAAATTATCTTGTTCGGCTTTCGCCCGCAGTATCGCGGCCAGTCACTGGCAACGTTCCCGCTGCTCTTTAACGCCATCAGCAACTGACGCGCGATTGTGACGGCGGACACATGTCGATGAGGTTATCGGGTGTAGCCTGACGCGCGGGGTGAACCGTATGAACCTCAAAAAACTTTTTCTTTATGCGTCGATCGCGTCGGTCGCCGTTAGCGCGCTCATCGGCATCGGCGTGATGATCTTCGGCAGTTTTGGCGAGTTTGAGACAAAGGTGCTGCTGACGACGATGACCGTGACGATAACTTCGATCCTCGGCCTCGCATGCGGCGCGTGTCTCGAAGCGCGAAAGGGGAGCGTCATTCCGATGGCGGGCATTGTGTTTGCGGTAATTTCCGCCGTGCTCTGGATGTTTATGATATGGAGCGAATTCCGGCCCGAAAGCGATACTTTCGCGCGTTCCGTCATGTCAGCAACGCTGCTCGCAGCATCGTGTTCGCTCGTTTCGTTGCTCTCGCTCGCAACGCTTGACCGGCGGTTTATGTGGTCGCGCTGGCTGGCTCACGCCGCCGTCTGGTCGCTGACGGCACTGATTTTATGGATCATCTGGGCGAAAATCGACCCGTCAGATTCGTGGATAGCCCGAACGATGGGCGTCCTCTCGATCATCGTCGCCGCCGTGACGGTCGTAACGCCGGTGTTTCATTATTTGAGTTCATCCGAAAAAGGCGTCGACGCCATTGATGCTGAGATTGAGAAGTTAAGGGCTAAGATCGCGGAACTTGAAACACAACGCTCCGCCCTAGGCAGAAACAACGCAAAAGGGCAGACTTAAAGTTATATGAAATCTATCGCGAAGCTTACAATTGTCGGAATTCTGCTAGTTATCCTAAGTCCCATCATAGGCTTAGTAGGTACGGTTTGGAGCATTTTCGGCAGCTTCGATGCGTTGGTTCAAAATGAATCCGCGGGAATTGGCGCAGTTGGAGGCCAATTACAGAAAGCACTCATTTCTACAGTTTGCGGAATTATCGGAATGACAATTGGAATTTTGATGGTTATCGTCGGGCTGCGTAACTCTAAGCGACACTGACATATTTTATCGGGTCTTTTACTCCCGCAACTTCGAACCCCCGCAACCGCAGCGCGCACGAGTCGCAAGTGCCGCAGGCGAGGTCGTTTGATCTATAACATGACCAAGTCAGATGTAGCGGCGCTCCCAATTCGACACCCTTTTTAATGATCTCGGCTTTTGTCAGGTGAATGATCGGCGTGCGTAATTCTATGTGCGTGTCGGGCTTTGTTCCCACATCAATCGTCCGCTGAAACGCCTCGTAAAACTCAGGCCGACAGTCCGGATATCCGCTCGAATCTTCGGCAACCGCACCGATGTAGATCGCTGGCGCGCCGATGACCTCTGCCCAGCTCACCGCTATCGAGAGCATATTCGCATTGCGAAACGGCACGTAACTTGTCGGAATTTCTTTCGACGCAAGATCGGCCTCGCTGACCGCGATCTTCTCATCCGTCAGCGACGAGCCGCCGATCTTTGCGAGGTGCTCGATCGAAACATCGAGCCGATCCTCGACACCGTAGTGACCGGCGATGTCGATAAACGCCTGCCACTCGCGCGCTTCCGTTCGCTGGCCGTAGCTGACGTGCAGAAACGCAAGCCCTTCTGCTTCGAGCGCGGCGATCGCCGCCGTAACACACGAGTCTATTCCACCGGAAACCATTACGATTGCGGATTGCGGATTGCGGATTGCGGAGTTGTTGTCGAAATTGCTCAAAATCCTATTTTTACTTTCGCCTTTTTACTTTTTACTTCAAACGCCTCTGGCGTTTGCTCCCCAAATAAATTTGTGCAACTGTAGATTTAGCCTCACTTTAAGTTTGCTGCGCGAAACTTCTTCGGCGATCTCGGCGAGGTTTTCGATGCCGTGAACCGGCGAGATCAAAACTTCTTTAGCATGATTTTCGAGATTGTATTTTGCGATCACATCTTTCGCAAATTGCCAATCATCGAGATCGGCGATGACGAATTTCACCTCGTCAATTGCGGGCCGCAAGCGCTCAAGGTTCGGCCAATGATTTCGCTCCGCTTCGCCGGACGCGGGACATTTTACGTCGAGGATGATCGCAGCTCGCGAATCGACTTCTTCGGTCGAGACATAGCCGCCGGTTTCGATCAACACTTCGTAACCTCGTTCGCAAAGTTCGGTGATAAAAGGAAATACATTTTTTTGAGCGAGCGGTTCGCCGCCCGTGACTTCGACGAGATTGCAGCCGAATTCGTCGAGTTTTTCAAAAATCGCGTCAAACGAAATCTGCTCCCCGCCGGTAAATGTGTATTCGCTGTCGCACCAGACGCAACGCATCGGACAGCCCGTGAGACGCACGAACGCACACGGCCGTCCGGCGTGCGAAGACTCGCCTTGAATCGAGAGAAAAATTTCGGTTACTCGTAATTCCATGAAAAAATTTAGCCACAGATTAGCACAGATAGATACGGATGAGACTGAAAATCCAGGTATCTGTGTACATCTGTGCTTATCTGTGGTTGATTTTCCTAATGGAACTGGCCGCCCGCTTACGCAGGCGGTTCTGACTTTGCTAAACTCATTTCATATGCGAGCACAGTTGAAGAAGTTTATAGACCAGATGGAAGACAATTCCGTCGCGATCATACCGGCGGCGCACGAGCAGACGCGGAGTTATGACACGGAGTTCAAATTTCGGCAAGACAGCGACTTTTGGTATCTAACCGGTTTCCCCGAGCCGGACGCGATCGCGGTCATCACAAAGGACGCGAAACACGCCTGCACGCTTTACGTGCGGCCACGAAATCTCGAGATGGAAACGTGGTTCGGTCGCCGTCAGGGCGTCGAAGGCGCAGTGAAAAATTACGGCGCCGATCGCGCGTTCTCTGTAGAAAAGTTTGCAGGCGATCTCGGCAAGATTCTCGACGGCGTCGACAAATTGTATTATCGCTTTGCGGTCGATACGGCTCTCGATCAACAGATACTTGGTTATTTCACCGAGCAGCGCGTTCGCCGTTTGAAGACCGCTTACCCGCCGCACACGATCATCGATCCGACGCCGATCATCGGCGATATGCGCCTTCACAAATCGGCGAAAGAGGTCGAGATGATGCAGACCGCCGCGACGATCGCTTGCGACGCTCACATTCTCGCAATGAAAAAAATAAAGCCCGGCATGAACGAATCGCAGGTCGAAGCATTGATGGAAAGCTACATGCGTGATCGCGGAGCGAGCGGCGTTGCGTACAACTCGATCATCGGCGGCGGCGATAACGCCACGATTCTGCACTACGTTGAGAACAACATGCCGCTCAAGGACGGCGATTTGATATTGATCGACGCCGGCGCCGAGTATCAGGGCTACGCGTCGGACATCACCCGAACGTTTCCGGTAAACGGCCGCTACACAAAAGCGCAGCGTGAAATTTACGACGTCGTGCTCGACGTACAGCTTAAGTGCATCGAATATACGATGGTCGGCAATACGGTGAAAGGCAGACAAGAATATTCAATCGAGCTGCTCACCGAAGGCATGAAAAAGCTTGGCTTGCTAAAAGGCAAAACCAAGGACCTGATAAAGAAAAAGTCTTACATGAAATATTACATGCATGGCGTCGGTCACTATTTGGGGCTCGACGTGCATGACGCGGGACGCTACTTCCACGACCAGCAGGCCAAAAAATCGCGCACATTCGCGCCAGGCATGGTTCTCACCGTCGAGCCCGGTCTTTACATTCCGCCCGATGATAAATCGGCTCCGCCAAAATATCGCGGCATCGGCGTGCGAATCGAGGACGACGTGCTCGTCACAAAAGACGGCAACGTGAATTTAACGTCCAAAGTGCCGAAAAACATTGACGAGATCGAAGCCTTGATGCAGAAGCGACGTTAAGTCAGAACCGCCTGCGTTAGTGGGCGGCCAGTTTCACGAGGTATGAACACGAACGAAATTATCAAAAATCTTCCGGCTCTTCTTTGCGCGTTGTTTGTCGCGATACTGTTCATCCAGTCAGGTCTCGACAAAGTATTTGATTGGAAAGGCAACATGACATGGCTAACCGGTCATTTCTCAAAATCATTCCTCGCTCCGTTTGTTACGCCGATGTTAGCGACGATCACGGTGATGGAAGTCGCGACGGGTTTGCTTTCAGCCGGCGGAATAATTTATTTTCTCGCAACCGGCTCGCTGAGCTTGATCTTCTATGCTTCGATAATCGGCACGGTGTCGATAACGGCATTATTCTTCGGTCAGCGCATCGCCAAAGACTACGACGGAGCAGCGGTGCTCGTACCGCACTTTATCTTGATGATAGTTTTGATGTATCTGACGAGTCCGTTCCGGTAACTTACCGACTCGGACGTTCGATAGCGAATTTCACCTTGTAAGATTTCGGATTTAGAGGTTTGTCGGCGTGTGGATAAGGCGTGAGGTTGCCGATAGTGATCGCCCAGCCGTCAAAGATGTCGCCCTTTGGTCCGAGGTTTGTGTTGAATTCAAAAATCTGCGAGCGATGCGTGCCCGTAATTTGAACCTTCACTTTTGCGTTGCCCGCCCAGATGCAATCTACGCCGACCGGACATCGCGAATCTTCGGTCACGCTGAGAAATTTGATTTTTAGACGGCTTTTTTTCGCGGTCTTTTGCTTACCGACTTTGAGCGTAAATGTCTCTTTTGTCTGTGCAAATGCCGTCATCGAAAAAATTATAAAGAGTGCTGTTGCTAACGTTAAAGTTTTCATATCAGTAAACACGGGAAGCAAAACTTCCGCCTCGTTAGAACGCGTTTTTACACGCGTGGTTGCAAAAAATCTCGCGCGCAATTACGCCGAAGCTGATGCTCCGGCCTTTATCTTCTCTTCGATAGCACGTGCGAATTCATTTGTCTTCGCAGTGCCGCCGAGATCGCGCGTGATCGATTTGCCATCGGCAAAAACGGCAAGGATCGCGGCGTGCAGTCTCGCTGCGGCGTCGCGCTCGCCGATGTGATTTAACATCTGCACAGCCGACAACATCAGCGCAGTCGGGTTTGCTATTCCCTGTCCCGCGATGTCCGGTGCAGAGCCGTGAACCGCCTCGAACACTGCACCAAGCTCGCCGATATTTGCACCCGGAGCGAGGCCGAGACCGCCGATCAAGCCGGCGCAGAGGTCGCTGACGATGTCGCCATAGAGATTTTCGAGAACGAGCACGTCAAACTGTTCGGGCCGCATTACGAGCTGCATGCAGCAGTTGTCGATGATCTTGTCGTCGGCCTCGATATCGGTAAATTCCTTCGCAACATTGTAAAAACACTCGAGAAACAACCCGTCGGAGAGCTTCATGATGTTCGCCTTGTGAACGGCGGTAACTTTTTTACGGCCGTTGTCACGCGCGTATTCAAAGGCGTATCGCGCGATACGCGTCGATGCCTTTTCGGTAACGATCTTGAGCGATTCGACGACGCCCGGAATGACCGTGTGTTCGATGCCAGAATACAAACCCTCAGTATTTTCGCGAACAATTACGAGATCAAGCTCCGGATAGCGGCATTCGACATTTGGCAACGCTTTGACCGGACGCACGTTTGCGTAGAGGTCAAGGGCTTTTCGCAAACCGACGTTAACCGACGTAAAACCTTTGCCGACCGGCGTCATGATCGGGCCTTTGAGCGAGACCTTGTTGCGGCGCATCGCCTCGATCGAAGCCTCGGGCAGAGTTTCGCCGTATTTCTCAAGCGCCTGGGCACCGAGTATCTGCGTCTCCCATTCAATATCAACGCCGGTGGCCTCGATCACGCGCACCGTGGCGGCTACGATCTCAGGCCCGATGCCGTCGCCCGGAATAAGCGTAATGGTGTGTTTCATAAGCTGTGTCCTATAATAAACACCGAGCGAAGCGCGGACAAGATGACTTCTGATGTTCTAATAATCGGCGGCGGCGTGATCGGGCTCTCGATTGCACGCGAGCTGCATAAAAAAGGTGTGCGGCAGATTACGCTCGTCGATAAAAGTGTGTGTGGCGAGGAAGCTTCGTGGGCGGCGGCCGGAATGTTGGGGCCGCAAGCCGAGGCGGAGAGAGGCGGTGCGTTTTTCGATCTTTGCTGTGCGTCGCGTGACATTTTTCCAAAGCTCGCCGACGATTTGTTCGACGAGACCGGCATCGACATCGAACTGATGCGCAACGGCACGTTGTATCTTGCATTTAGCGATGAAGACTCGGCTCATTTGCAAAAAAGATTTGACTGGCAAAGCCGCGCTAGATTACCGGTCGAGCGTTTGTCGGCTGATGACGCGCGACGAGCCGAGCCGCTGATCTCGCCGGATATTCGCGGGGCTCTATTTTTTTCAAACGACTGGCAGGTTGAAAACCGTAAACTGCTTGCCGCGTTGCAGCGTTACGCAGAGCTTAACGGAACCCAGATTGTCGAAAACTGTCCGGTAAAAAGTTTGATCGTAGAGAGCGGCCGCGTCATCGGCGTAGAGACAAATGACGGTGTGATACATGCTGGCAAAACAGTGCTTACAACCGGCGCTTGGACGTCGCTCATCAAACTCGCGAGCTGCGAGACACCGATTAGAGTTGAGCCGGTTCGCGGTCAGATAATTGCGTTTCAGATTGATGAACAAATGTTTCGCCACGTGATCTATAGTCGTAACGGCTACATTGTGCCGCGAATGGACAATAGAATTTTGGCTGGTTCGACGACGGAGTACGTAGGTTTTGATAAATCGACAACCGACGAAGCGGCTCAAAATTTACACGCGATGGCTGTTAGAATCGCGCCGCGGATCGGTGAGTTCAACATTACAGATCAATGGTCTGGCCTGCGCCCGTTTACAGGTGACGGTTTGCCGATGATCGGCAGCCTCGCAGGAATTGACGATCTTTTTGTAGCGACCGCGCACTATCGCAACGGTATTCTGCTTGCGCCGGTCACAGCAAAGATAGTAGCTGATGAGGTTGTCGATGGTGTGAACGCGGTAGATATTAAAACTTTCTCGCCGAACAGATTTACGTTCGCGGCGAACGGATAACAGATGTTGTTTATAAAAAAAATCCTGCCCATCATTTTTCTGGCTTTATGTGTGTCGACGTACCCGCAGTCGCGGCGTGTTCAACAGACAAATCCAACGAATCAGCCGGCCTCGACCTCAGCCGCCAACGATCAAACCGTCAAACAGATGTTTGACGAGGCAAACTCCTACATCAAAGTAAAAAGGGACGAATACGATCTAAAGAAAATCCCGTTCAGCGAACGGCTCTATGCGCAGACGAAGCTCGAACAGCGCTCGCTTGCCGCAAAATATGCAACTACGGCAACGGCGCGCACAAATCTCGCCGGCGAAGATTTTTACTATCTCGGCATGCTTCATTGGATAGCCGAAAATCTCGATGGCACGGCTGAGAGCTTGGTTAAGTTTGTTGCAAGCGAAAACGCTCCGGTCGAGCGCACACAGACGGCGCGTTCGATAATCGTCGTCGTGCTCGCGAAGCAAAACAAACTCGCCGACGCAGAAAAAACACTCGCCGAATATCTCGCAAAAGAACCGACGAAACTTACCGAGCGTGCCCGTATGGAAGGCGAGCTTGCAAAGGCATATCAGGCCGCAAAAGATTTCACGCGGATGGCGCCTCACGCAGAGCGTGGCTTTGCTGCGTCAAAGGTGTTACTAAAAGACGCGACCTCGCGTGCACGCGGACTCGACGAAATTCTCGACGCCGGAATGCTGGTTTACGAAGCGTTTCGCGACTTAGGTGAACGCACAAAGGCCGAAACTGCGCTCGATGAAATGCGCGTAACAGCGGCCGAAGTCGGCTCGACGAGTTTTTATTACTACGCCGTCGATCAAAAAATTAAATTCCTGATAGAGACCGGTCGCAAGAGCGCGGCGCTCGAGTTTTATCAGACAACGTTAAAAAATACGGGCGTCGATTTTGTCAACAAAGCTTACCAAAACGACATAAACACGAGGCTCAAGAAGCGCGAAAAACATTACAAACTCCTCGGCGACGTCGCGCCCGAGCTGCCGCTCGCCGACGAGTGGTTTCCGGGTGACAAACGCACTCTCGCTTCGCTCAAGGGCAAAGTCGTCCTACTCGATTTTTGGGCGATGTGGTGTCAGCCGTGTTTCGACGCCTTTCCGCAGCTGATCGAGTGGCAACAGGATTACACAGGTGATGGCCTCGAGATACTCGGCGTAACACGTTACTACGGCAACGTAAACGGAATGCCCGCCGATCGCATCGCCGAGATCGCAGAACTCAAACGCTTTCGATCTCGTGAGCGCCTGCCGTATGATTTTGTCGTCGGCGACGGACAGGCGATGCAGTTGATGTACGGAGCGACCGGCTTGCCGACCGCTGTTTTGATCGACCGCAAAGGCGTTGTGCGTTATATCGAGACCGGCACGAGCCCGACGCGTCTCGAACAGATGCGCGGAATGGTAGTCAAACTTATCAACGAAAAATAACCGATGCCAAAAACCGAGCGGCAGAATCGAGCCAAAACGCAGGGGCTGTATGATCGGATCGCTGACGTGCATCATCTGACGATGAAGCTCAACGGCTATCGAAAGTCGGTCGCTAAATACTTACAATCTCTCGATCTTGATTTGAATTCTGATTCGCACGTGCTCGACGCCGGTAGCGGCACCGGCATTATCACGCAGGCATTTCATTCTTCCGGCTTGCCCGCCCGGCGAATCGTCTCGCTTGATCTGTCGTTGAAATCGCTCCGGGTCGCCCGCGAGGAGCTTGAGGAAAAACCTAAGTTCCTCAGTCGAACCGATTTTGTCGAGAGCAACGTGCTCGCGATGCCGTTTGCTGACGAGACGTTCAATCTGGTTGTGACCTGTGGCGTGCTTGAATATACGCCCCTCGACAACGGTCTCGGCGAGATTGCACGCGTTCTAAAACGCGGAGCGCCGCTCGTCCTGATTCCCGTAAAACCTTCGATCGTTGGCTCGATGCTCGAGCTGCTTTACAGCTTTAGAATTCATCCGTTCGATGAAGTTCGCACTGCCGCGTCGCGTTACTTCAAAATACTCGGCAATCACGAATTCCCGATCACGGAGCCGATCTCTTGGTCAAAAACTATCTTCCTGCTGGAGAAAAAGTGATTCGATCGCCGCTTATAATTGCCCATCGCGGAGGAAGCGCTCACGCGCCCGAAAATACGCTCGAGGCTTTTCGCGCTGCAGTCGACGCAGGTGCTGACGGAATTGAATTTGACGTGCAACTCGCCCGCGATGGCGTGCCTGTCATTATCCACGATACCGATCTAAAAAGAACGGCAGGCGTCGACAAACGCGTCGCCGACCTTACTTCGAGGCAACTTGCCAAGATGGACGTCGGCTCGTGGTTCTCTGCGCAATTCAGAGCCGAGACCGTGCCGACGCTCGAGCAAACTTTGCATTTGCTGCGCGATTTCAACGGACTGATCTACATCGAACTAAAGTGCGAACTCAATAATTTCAAACCGCTGGTAGCTGCCGTCTGCGACGTGATTCGCGAGTCTCGATTGCTGCCGCAAATCATTGTCCAAAGTTTTTCGTCTCGCCGCGATTCCTGAAGTCCGCTGTTCATTGCCTGAGGCTCAAACCGCCGCGCTCTTCGAACCGTCGATCACCAAGATCCTTCGCCGCCGCGAGCACATCATCGCAATGGCACGAGAATTCGCTGCCGACCAGATCTCGCTTCACCGAGCTCTAGCGACCGATAAACTTTGCGTCCTGGCATCGCAAGCCAACCTGCCCGTGACAGTTTGGACCGTCGATAATGCCCGCTGGATCACGCTAAGCCGCCAGCGATCAATACGGGCTCTCATCACAAACCATCCTGGCGTGTTGAAAAATAGACGTGATTCTTGACGCCGCGCGTATGTTATAATTCGTGCAAATCGACAATGAATATCGATGCCGGCACAGAAATCGGAAACTACCGAATCGTCTCGAAGATCGGCTCGGGCGGCATGGGCGAGGTGTTTCTTGCCGAAGACATACGCCTCGATAGAAAAGTCGCGGTCAAGTTTCTAAACGAAGAACTGGGCAAGGACGCGGACAAACTCGGCCGGTTTATTCAAGAAGCAAAAGCCGCCTCAGCCCTGAATCATCCGAACATAATCACGGTTTACGAAATCGGAAGTACGGTTGACCATCAATTCATCGCAACTGAATTCATCGACGGCATCACTCTGCGGCAGATGCTCGACACAAAACCGATCACCCTGCTCCGTGCGCTCGAACTCACATTGCAGATAGCGGACGCGCTCAGCGCGGCTCACGACGCGGGCATTATCCATCGCGACATTAAACCCGAGAATGTAATGGTCCGCCAAGATGGCCGCGTTAAGGTGCTCGATTTCGGTCTGGCAAAACTCTCACCTGATTCTGCGCAGAGCGCCGAGATAACGATGCCGCATCTTGTCACGCGATCGGGCGTTATTGTCGGCACGATCGCGTACATGTCGCCCGAACAGGCCAAGGGGCGCAAGCTCGATACGCGCAGCGATATTTTCAGTCTCGGCATATTGATGTTTGAACTCTTCACGGGAAAACGGCCGTTCTCGGGCGAAACGCACTTAGAATTGGTGAGTTCGATCTTGAAAGACGAACCACCGCTGCTTCGCTCCGTCGAGCCTGAGATGCCCGAGCAGCTCGAACGCATCGTTTTAAAAACTCTCCGCAAAGATCGAGAGCATCGTTATCAGGACGTTCGCGACCTGCAGATCGACATCGAAGACCTGCGTGACGAGATCAAATTCGACGACCGATCGACCAACAGCCATCGAACCGTCACGGTCGCCGCGCAGCAGGACACGCACCCGAGCAATATCGGCAGCCTTTTCAGGTCGGCATTCAATACGAACATTACGGAAACGCGACGTTTTACGCTGCTTCATGCGCTAGTGTTTTTTATACTGGCCACGGTTTTAGTTGGCGGAGTCTGGTATTTCAGGCCACGGGCCGTAGCGGTCCAGCCCGGACAATTCAAAACAACCGAAGTCGCTAGTTGGACTTCTGCTCCTGGCGAATTGGCTGCCACAGCGAGCTTTTCGCCGGATGGCAAGCTGATCGCCTTTGCCTCGACGAAATCGGGCACTAAGGACATTTGGGTTACGCAAACAACATCGACCGAGGCAATTCAGATAACCCGCGACGGTTTCCTAAATACGAATCCAATTTGGTCGCCAAGGGGTGATGAGATTGCATACATTTCGCTTAGGCCGAACCCTGCCGGCGGCAATTCGGTCGGACTTTGGAGAATCTCCGCTCTCGGCGGCGTGCCGAAGGCAGTTGCAAACCTGCCAAGCGCCGGTGCGGAATTATTACTTTGGGGACAGTCGGGCAAGATATATTACGCTCTTAACAACGAAATTTTCGGCATCGACACGTCCAGCGGAAACGCACAAAAATTCGACGCGATTTCGGGTTCCCGACCCAGGTGGCTACAAATCTCAGCTGATGAAAAGACGATCTGTTATGCGATTCAAAACGATAAGCAGTGGCAGATTTTTACGAGTGATTTGGACGGACAAAACCAGACCGAAGCCGCAAAGGGCAATGGTGAAATTTCCAATGACGCCGCGTGGGCTGCCGAGACAAAGCGACTTTTCTATTCAGTGACAAACGACGATGTTTCGCAGATTTTCGTGCTAAATCCTGCCTCCAAAGAAAGCGCTCCACTTGCGAGCCCTGAAACCGCAAGCAGAATCGTCGCAGCCGCTCCTGATGGTCATTCTATCCTCTTGACGGCGTTTAGAGAGGAATCAAATCTTTGGCGAGTTGGCATCACAGATGGCAACGAATCAGTTACCGCGCGTGACCTCAACGCAAAGCTTTGGGCGGCTATCTCGCCCGATAATCAACGCGTTGTATATCAGTCAATTAAAAACCTCAGCGCCGGCGACAAACTTTTCAAGCGTAGCATTGTGATGAGACCGATTAACGGAAGTGAAAACGACCGCCCGATTCAGTTGTCCGAACGTGGATATCTGCCGTCGTTCTCACCTGACGGTTCGAAACTCGCCTACATGAAAAGCGCGACAGACGGCCATGAAGTATATGCAATTAATTCAGACGGCAGCGGCGAACGGCGACTCGCTGCCGGCGGGATTTCGTGGCCCGCTTACTCGATTACACCCTATAACACAGTGCAAAATAGCTACTATTCATGGTCGCCGGATAGTTCAAAAATTGCTTATGTCGCAAACAGAAACGGTCACTCGGACGTTTGGGCTGTCAGCGTAAACGACGGAACCGAAGCGCAGCTTACAAACGCCGCCGAGGGATTGAATTTTTACTGTCCGATATTCTCGCCAGACGGAAGTCGTATTGCCTTTTCGTATCAAAAAAAGGAGAAAGATCAGAACGGTAAAGCTGTTCGCGGTCTTATGACGATTGATCTGGCTACAAAAATAACTACTCAAATGTTGGAAACAACCCGCATTATAAGGCTCATTGGCTGGAATGCGGATGGAAATGCACTTATCATTGCCGAGGCGAGCCAGGAAAACATCGGCTTGCCAGCAGAGACAAACTTGAGCCGCGTCGCGGTTGCAGGCGGAACGGAAACACGCATTGCCAACTTGAAAAATATCTACTTTTACAATATTTTTCTCTCTGAAGATCGAAAACAAATCGCTTATACGGTTCGTGACCAGAACATGGACAATATTTGGGTCATGTCAGCTATCGGCGGCTCGGCTCGGCGAATCACGAACAACAACGATTCGGGTCAATATTATTCCAGGCTTGCCTGGCTGCGCGATGGCAGCGCCATCGTGTTTGGTAAGCAGACGCGGTTTAGTTTGCTCTCCAAAATCACGGACATCGAATAAATTGGAGAGAATATGAAAAATCTAAATTTGAAAAAATCTTTGGCTCTGACAACGCTGATGCTATTTGCGCTGGTCGCCTGGGCCTGCGGTCCGGCAGCAACCAACAATACGAGAAACGGTAATACAAATGGCGGAGCGGACGTCAATAAAGGCGTCGAAAAGTTAGTAGCTTGCGACGATGCACAAGTAATTAAGGACATGATAGCCACGATCGATGCCAAGTACCCGCTCTTAAAATCGAGGATGACTCATCTGAACGCGTATTCAAAGGGCTGCTCGGTCATTTTGACGGGCTACACCGACACGCTGCAAAACTTTAAGGATTTTTATAACGTCGCATCGGGGACGCCCAACGTCGTAGCAGTGAACATCGATAATCTCTTTATCGAAAAATCCGAGGCGCCGATCAAGGACCCAGACGGCCAATGTCCTGTCGGGCAGCAAGCGTGCGGCGACATTTGCGTTCCGCCGGGTCAATGCTGGAAGGAGCAAAAGATGGACGCGAATTCAAACACGAATTCAAACACGAACGTAAATTCGGGGAATTCGAAGTCAAATTCGAACGCGGCGGCGAAGCCATAGCTTGAGCGATATCTAAACAACTGCGGAGGCTGTAAGCAATGGCAGCCTCTTTTATTTGGCATCTCCGCCGATATGCTGAATTCTTGCCTCCGAACCCCTTTGGGCATAAACTTAACAGCGGATGAAATTTTATAGCGACATTCTTGGTCTGATTGGCAACACACCGCTGGTCAGGATCAATCACATCACAAAACAGCACAAAATAAAGGCGCCGATCTTCGCAAAGATGGAGAGCCTAAACCCCGGTTATTCAGTGAAAGACCGTATCGGCATTTCGATGATCGATTGGGCGGAGAAAGAGGGCGTGTTGAAAAAGGGCGGCACGATCATCGAGGCGACGAGCGGCAACACGGGCATCGGGCTTGCACTCGTTGCAGCTGTGCGCGGCTACAAGTGTATTTTTGTCTTGACGGATAAGGTCTCGGTCGAAAAGCGCCGCTATCTAAAGGCCATGGGCGCCGACGTCGTCGTCGTGCCGGCCGCCGCCAAACCCGGCACGCCCGACCACTATCACGAAACTGCGGCACGGATCCACAAACAGACGCCGAATTCGTTTTACCCCGATCAATACAACCATCCGGCCAACCCGCGCGCGCATTACGTCACGACCGGGCCCGAAGTCTGGAACGATACCGAGGGTAAAATTACTCATTTCGTCGCCGGGGTCGGCACCGGCGGCACGATCAGCGGAACAGGGCGCTACCTAAAAGAGCAAAACCCGAAGATTAAAATAATCGGCGCCGATCCGTACGGTTCCATTTTTAAGACGTACAAAGATTCGGGGCACGTTCCCGAGGCAACGCCTTATCTCGTCGAAGGAATCGGCCAGAGCTTGCCGGTCGGCAATGCCGATATGAGCGTTATCGACGAGATCATCAACGTCACCGACCGCGATTCGTTTGAGCTGGCCCGTCAACTCGGCCGCCGTGAGGGCATTTTCTGCGGTGGATCTACTGGAACGAATTTCGCCGCCGCGCTAAAAGTCGCGAAAGACCTCGACGATTCGGCCGTCATCGTATTTATCGTCTGCGACACCGGTGAGCATTACCTGACAAAGTTCCACTCCGACGAGTGGATGAAAGAAAAACTTCTGCTCGAACCGCAGCGAATCACCGCCGGCTTGATCGCAGAAACGAAGAATTCCGGGGCGCCGGCTGAACTGATATTCGTCGCGCCGAACGAGCTGGTCGCCGACGCCTTGCAGAAGATGAGCGATAGCGGCGTAACGCAAATTCCTGTGCTCGAGAACAATCTGTCGGTAGGCAGTCTTCGAGAAAGCCATGTCTTGACCAAGCTGCTCGCGGATCGCGACCTGCTGAATTCAAAAGTCGCCGACGTGATGGACAAGAGCTTCCCGGTGGTCGATGTCGATACTAGCCTTAACGAGATAAAGACAAAATTGCAGCGGCATCCGGCGGTGCTGATCGAGGATTTCAAACGCATCACGGCGATCATCACGCGCTCTGACGTTTTGGATATTAAGCGTTAATCGATATTTTATTTTGCCAAACGCGATGAAAGAGCGGGCAGAAACGCTGGTGTGAACGCGCGTGCAAAAGCTCTCTGCTATGAGCGACGAAGCGAAACTAAAAGAACAAAACATCGATGAAACGGCTCGGCCGTCGGAACAATGGACGATGCCCGAGCCCGTCTTTCGCTCGTCCCAAGGCGTTTCTCCAAAAGAAATAGTTGCCGCGGAAGATGCGGAAATTAGCCTTGAAGATGAGCTGCCGACCGAGATTATGGGCTTCGTCGATGATGACGAACCAACTGCAGAGACCCAAAAGCAGTCAGTTCGCGTAAAAGAAAAAAGCCATCGTCGTCACTACAAAAAGAAACGCACCCAATCAAAATTCATGCGCGGCATCGCATTAACGATCGGCCTTCTCATCGGCGGCGTGATCCTCGCCGTGATCTACTTTTTGTTTAAGTAACATCAATTGGTCACGCATGAACAGCGAAGACAACTTCATTCCATCGATATACAACTACTGTGACCGTTGGTGCGAGCGGTGCGAGTTTACGGATCGGTGTCGTGTTTATGCGATGGAGTCGGAACGCGGACTCGAAGATTCGGACGGCCCGATGGGCGATGCGATTCGCACCGTCGCGCAGTCGTTAGCCGAGGCAAAACAAATGTTGATGGAACATGCCGAGGAGATCGGCATCGACGTCGAAGCTACGTTGACCGATCCGGAAATCGAGGAGAGTTTGGAGCGTCAACGCGCGGCAGTTGAAAATTTTGAGGCGGTCGAACTTGCAAAACAATACGCGCTTGAGGGCCGACACGTCCTCGAAGCAAGCGGTGATTGGCTGAATAAAACGGACGACCCGATGGCCGAAGAAATGATCGAAATTCTTCAATGGTATCTATTCTTCGTCGCCGCAAAAGTTCATCGCGGCTACCATGGCATTGTCGATCTCGATGGCGACGAAGATTGGGAAGCACTTCAGGATATTCAATCCGACGCTAATGGCACAATCAAGATTGCACTTATCGCGATCGAACGTTCGATCCTCGCATGGACATATTTGTTATCTAAGGAAAACGGCGACGTCATCCCACCACAGATCGAGCTGCTCGAAAAATTAAAGTTACTTGTCGAAACAAAATTCCCGAACGCACGAAGTTTCATACGACCGGGATTCGATGAGATTGAGATGGTGATGTAGACGAGCCTTCCGCCGCTACCTTACTCGCCGCGAATACGAGAGTACACAAACTTTGATTTCATCTCAGGCATATTGGGTATTCCATTACCTGAAATTGTTTGCGTAAGTGTATTTCCGTCCTTCGATACGCTCCATTCTTCTTTAGTTTCCATAACAGGGGAACGTCCGCCCTGCTTGATAGCCGCAATGACACTTTTTGTGAAAACCACGAGTTTCTTTCCGTCCCACTTCGCCGCTACTTTTGCGCCGCCGTCGATTTTGACCGTACCTTTCGAGGTGCCGTCAATGGAGTAAACTGTCTTTTCAATCGACTGCTTACCGTCCATAATCGTCGTAGAGGTCATTACAATCTCGCGGGCGTCTTGGGAAACAACAAGCGTGCTGTCAGCAAACGATACCTTCATACCCATGCCCGCATCACTCTTGGTCTTATCCAAAACCCATTTTCCGGCGAAACTATTCGAAGTGCTAACAACTTGAATACCGTCCTGAGCAAAAATAAATGATGAACAAATAACAAAACTTAATACAACTAAAAATAATCTCATATTCTTATTATTACGGATGCGTCATGTCTTCAGCTCTTACAAGTTCGTCAAACTTTTCGGCAGTCAATAAATCTAATTCCATCGCTGATTCTTTTAAGCTAATGCCTTTTTTGTGCGCGTTCTTGGCTATCTTCGCGGCGTTGTCGTAGCCGATGTGTTGATTGAGCGCGGTTACGAGCATAAGCGAGTTGCGTAAATAGTGATCGATATTTTCGCGATCAAGCTCGATGCCGGCGATGCAGTAATCGACGAAACCGTGACAGGCATCGTGAATGAGCCGCACCGAATGCAGAAAGTT
Source organism: Pyrinomonadaceae bacterium (assembly GCA_049679945.1). GTDB lineage: Bacteria > Acidobacteriota > Blastocatellia > Pyrinomonadales > Pyrinomonadaceae > OLB17. The sequence continues at coordinate 113,210 of JBAUGW010000047.1, forward strand.
ATGGATCATCACGGGCTTAAAAACGTTCAGCTCAAAATTGCCCTGCGAGCCCGCAAACCCGATCGCCGCGTCGTTGCCAAAAACCTGCACGGCGACCATCGTCATCGCTTCGGATTGAGTTGGATTCACCTTACCGGGCATGATCGAGCTGCCAGGTTCATTTTCCGGTAACGAAATTTCGCCGATGCCGCATCGCGGGCCTGACGCCAGCCAGCGAATGTCGTTGGCGATCTTCATCAAGCTGGCCGCGAGCGTTTTTAGTGCGCCGGAGGCAAAGACGATCTCGTCATGCGCACTCAGCGCAGCGAATTTGTCGGGGTGCGATTTGAACGGCAATCCGGTCAACTCGGCGATCTTCGCCGCTGCGCGCTCGGCGAATTCAGGATGCGAATTCAAACCTGTGCCGACCGCAGTGCCGCCAATGGCCAGATCCATCAAGTCGGGCAACACCATCTTCAGACGCGTGACATCGCGATCGACTAAGTTCGCCCAACCGCCAAACTCCTGGCCGACAGTAACTGGCGTAGCGTCCTGCAAATGCGTACGACCGATCTTTACGACGTCCTTGTATTCATTGGCCTTTGCTTTGATCGCATCGCTGACGTTTTGCACTTCGGGAATGAGCGCCGTCAGCCGCTCGGCCGCCGCGATATACATTGCCGTAGGGAAGGTGTCGTTCGACGACTGCGATTTGTTCACGTCGTCGTTCGGATGAATCGGCTCTTTGCCACCCATCTCGCCGCCGGCGATCTCGATGGCGCGGTTCGAGATGACCTCGTTGGCGTTCATGTTTGTCTGCGTACCCGAACCCGTCTGCCAAACACGTAACGGAAAATGCGCGTCGAGTTTTCCCTCGATCACTTCATCTGCCGCCTTAACGATCAAATCCAGCTTGCTCTTTTCGAGCTTGCCAAGATCGTAATTGACGATCGCTGCCGCCTTTTTTAGTATTCCGAGCGCTCGGATAACCTCGCGCGGCATTACGTCAAAGCCGATGTTGAAATGCTTTAAGCTGCGCTGCGTCTGCGCTCCCCAATAGACGTCATTCGCAACTTCGATCTCGCCCATCGAGTCGGTTTCAATTCGCGTATCTTTTTTTGGTGTCATAGCTTAACAAATGTATTTTAGCCCTTTATCCTAAATCACAAAACCACACGATTAGTTTCAGCCAATTTAGCCGCCGCCTCCAGGTCAGTGGGCGTATTTACATTAAAGAAAAAGTTTTCAGCGCCTGGCAGATCAGCGAGCTCAGACTGCTCGACTCGTCGAACTCTCAGACCGCCGGGCAGCTTGTGCAAACTAAATTCTCCGTTCGCAATCGCCGCTCGAGCCGCCTCTAAACAACCGTCGCGGCGATAGATCGCGCACAGCGGCTGGAGCCGACCGTCGGCTTGTACCGGAACGACGGCATCGATGTCTTCGCTTCGAAACGAAGCCAGTCGCGCCAGTAACTCGGCCCTGACAAACGGCAGATCGACGGCGAGCACTGCGATCCATTCTGTTGTTGCCACGCTCAGAGCCGTGCATAAACCGAAGATCGGTGCGCGGCGTTCGTGACCATGCGCGTCCGGTTCGGATGCTAAATCCGCAATGACCTTGATCCTCGCACCGTCCGATCCAGCCGAAACGTCATTACCAACAATGGTTACGCGCTCACCGGTTAATTCAGACATCGTTAAAACTGCGCGTTCGACGAGCGACCGGTCGCCTAGCACAAGCTCGCTTTTTGGTCGGCCCATCCGCGAGCTTGCTCCGCCTGCGAGAATGAAGCCGTCAATGTCGCCATTAATCTTCATCAACAACAGAATACACGTTTAGGACGCGAAGCCTTTTTTCAGTAAACTTTAGTCATCGGACGATCAAGTTATGAAACTGAGAATACTAGGAAACACGCTGCGCATGAGGCTGACGAGATCGGAAGTTGACGAATTTGCTGCCAACGGCAGATGCGCCGATAAGATAAGCTTTGGCGGCGAACAATCTCTCATTTACGCGATCGAAAAGACGGCCGACGACGCGGTTTCGGCTGTGTTTCACGGCAACGAGATCAAGGTTTTAGTCCCCGCGCAGCTTGCGGACAGATGGACAGAAACCGACCAGGTTGGTGTCGACGCCGCTTATCCGATCCGCAACGGCGACGACCTGAGGATTCTGATAGAAAAAGATTTTGCCTGCCTCACGCCGCGAGATGACGAGGACACGGCCGACAACTTTCCGCATCCAAAAAACGCTTGTTAGCCGCCGGATTGTGACGTATGTCATATCTCATCCTAGGGCCGCCGGGCGACAATAATGTGGATATTATCAGGAGGAACCTTATGCATAATTTTCATTCGATGACAGTTCGCGAGATCGCTCTCGAGATGCCGATTACGACTCGCGTTTTTGAGCAATTCAAAATTGATTATTGCTGCCACGGAAACACTTTGTTTGACAAAGCCTGCGAGGATGCCGGTGCCGAGCCGGGTATCGTCATGGAAAAAATCGACGGCATAATCGGGAAATTAGGAAATCGCGAGCATGCCTGGCTAGCGGACGCGAGCCTCGGGGAATTGATCGATCACATTCTCGACAAACATCACGTTTACACGCGTTCCGAGATGGAACAGCTCACGCCTCTGATGGCAAAAGTCGCAACGCGTCACGGCGACCATTATGGTTATTTGCTTGAGTTGAAGGAGAGTTTCATCGCGCTCTGCGCCGAGCTAACTCCGCACATGATGAAAGAGGAAAACGTGCTCTTCCCGTACATTCGCCGGCTCGAGGACGATCTTTCAAAACAAATTCAAGGGTTGATGCCGCCATTCGGTACCGTTCAAAACCCGATTCGGATGATGCGCGTCGAACACGACAAAGCGGGTGATCTGCTTAGAGAGATGCGTGTCGTGACGAACGACTACGCATTGCCGGACGACGCATGTCCGAGCTTTTCGGCACTCTATAGCCGCCTGGCAGAATTCGAGGCCGACCTGCATCAGCACATTCACCTCGAAAACAATTTGCTTTTTCCGCGGGCGGTCGAGCTTGAGCAAAAGACATTTCCGCTCGCTCTGGAGTAGCATTGGAGCTGGCTATGGCGTCCAGTGCAAAAACGATCTCGCCGCCCCGGAACATTAAGCTGAGCCAAATAGCTTTGCCGACCGAACATGGCTCGTGGGGCTTTTTGCTTGAGCCGCTCGTGGCCGCTCTGGTAATTGCGTTTTCGGGCGGCGGCATTTGGATATCGATAATGGTGATCGGCGCGTTTCTCGCGCGTCGGCCGCTGCAAGTTCTTGTTGATCAGCGAAATGTTCGGGATGGCACGATGAGATCGGCGGCATTGAGATTCGTCGCCCTGTTTTCGTTCGCGGCTGCGATAGGGCTCGTTGGAGCGCTAATGACGTCGCCGGTCGCTGTTTTGATTCCGCTAGCCCTCGCCCTGCCCCTTGGGACTTTTCAGCTCTATACCGAATCGACAAAGCGCGGGCGGCAGCTCGTCGCAGAAATTTTGGGCTCGTTAATTATGCCCACCTCGGCTGCTTCGATCGTTCTTGCGGATGGCGGGACATGGACGGTAGCAGCGGCAGTTTATCTTCTTTTCGCCGCGCGATTTGTTCCGTCGATACTTTACGTGCGAAACCGCCTCAACCTTGAGAAAGGCAAGAGTAGTAATATGCTCGTGCCAGCCGTCTCACACATCGCAGCGCTGATCTTGGTCGGCCTGCTCGCTCTCGCGGGCTATCTACCGCTGCTCGTCATACCCGCGTTCGTGCTGCTGCTGGTAAGATCCATCTGGGGACTGTCACGGCATCGAAAGCGTGTAAAGGCAATGAAGATAGGCGTTTGGGAGATTGGGTACGGCCTTATTGTCGTCGCGGCATTGGCCGTCGGGCACTTTTTTGAATTGTAGACTGAGACGGTTGATTTTGTATGCACAACGTTGATATTGACCTCGTGGAAATGTCGCTCGACGTGATCAAATACGCGATCGGGCGAATTTCCGATAGCGAACCAAAACTCGGTTTTCCGATGAAAGCCGAAGATCTGAAAGCCCTGACCGGTGAAACGGTCACGCCGCAAGGCATCGGCGGCGAAAAAGCATTCAAGCTGTTTCGCGAAGTCCTGATCAAAGCGAGCGTGTCGATCGACCACCCACGTCACCTTGCGTTCGTGGCGGCGTCGCCGACGCGGGCCGCTGTGATGTTCGACCTTGTAACGTCCGCCTCGAGCGTTCACGGCGCATTTTGGCTTGAGGGCGCAGGCTGTATCTTTGCCGAGAACGAAGCGATGCGATGGCTGGTCTCATTAACCGGCCTCCCGACAGGCGCGTTTGGTGTTTTCACGAGCGGAGGAACGGCGGCAAATCTTTCGGCGATGGTTGCAGCCCGCGAGACATGGCGACGCCGCAACCCGAAGCGCGCTAAAACACGCGGCATCGTCATTACATCCGACGCGGCTCATTCATCAGTTAAAGCAATGGCAAAGGTGATCGACGTCGATGTGATCACCGTCGCAACGGATGGCAGGTTTGAGGCGCCGATGCTCGCAACCGCGCTTGAGCAACTCGCAGAGGAAGACCGAGGGCGCGTCTTTGCCGTCGTCGCGACTGCGGGCACGACAAACGCCGGCATCATCGATGACCTTGCGGGAATTGGAAGTATTTGTAGAAGAGTGGGCGTCTGGTTTCACGTTGACGCGGCGTATGGCGGCGGAGCGCTTGCTGCACCGTCAGTCAGACGTCAATTCGACGGCATCGAGCTTGCCGACAGCGTTACCATCGATCCGCACAAATGGCTGTTTTCACCCTACGATTGCGGGGCTGTAATTTATCGCGAGCCCGAACTCGCCCGACAAGCTCACGCCCAAGAGGCCGCTTACCTCGAATTCTTCTATGACGAAGCGGTGCGCGGCTTTAACCCGTCCGATTATCAGATCCAGCTGACGCGGCGCGTACGCGGCCTTCCGCTTTGGTTCTCACTCGCAATGCACGGAACGCATCGGTATGAACAGGCGATCGAACGCGGCATAGAGCTCGCCCGTATTGCCAGTCGGTTTATCACCGCTTCGCCATACCTCGAGCTCGTTCGCGAGCCGAGTCTATCGTGCGTTCTATTCCGTCGAAAGGGATGGACGCCAGACAACTATCGTGAGTGGACGCTGCGTAATTACAAGACGGGTTATGCTCTGGTCGCACCGACAAAATGGCGCTGGGGCGTATCAGAGCCTGAGACGGTAGCAAGATTCTGCTTTATCAACCCCGACACGACGGAAAAGGACATTCGCGACATCTTGGCTACGATGGCCTGATCACACGCCGGCGCCACACTCGAACAACGAATCTTCTTCGTCCTCAAGCACCGGCAGGAATGTTTTGATTTCTTTGTCTTTATCCGGACCGACCCGCTCAAACAGCACCTCACCGGCGAGCTGAAGATACTCAAGGCCCGAAGCGGCAAGCAGCTTCTTTAGTTTTTGCGCATACTTCGTGATGTGCTCCGCCGTGAATCTGCTTGCGGCGTCGGCTGTTATCTCCGCGCTTTCGTCGTCGCCATTCTCGCGGGCGTAAAGCTCTTTTAGCCGCAGATATGCAATAAAGCCAGTTTCAAC
>JBAUGW010000048.1:0-72777 GCA_049679945.1 Pyrinomonadaceae bacterium
GCCGAGGCATCGTCGAATCTCGCGCGCTTTGACGGCGTGCGGTATGGAGTTCGTGCTGATGACGCGCGCGAGCTGCGTCAAATGTATTTCAAAACTCGCGAAGAAGGCTTCGGAGCCGAGGTCAAACGCCGCATCATGCTCGGTACATATGTTTTATCGAGCGGCTATTACGACGCGTATTACGCAAAAGCTCAAAGGGTTCGGGCGTTAGTAAAACGCGATTATGTCAACGCATTTACAAAGTGCGACGCGATCCTGACGCCGACCTCGCCGACGGTTGCGTTCAAGATCGGCGAAAGATCAGACGACCCGATCGCGATGTATTTGAGCGATATTTACACGGTGTCTGCAAACCTCGCGGGCGTTCCTGCCATCAGCGTTCCGTGCGGCCTGTCGAGTGAAGGCTTGCCGATCGGCGTGCAGCTCGTCGGCAACTTTTGGTCAGAAGCAACGCTGCTCAACTTTGCTCACAAATACGAAACCGCGCATCCATTGAACGCGCGGCCAAAACTTTTTTCAGAATAAAAGTCTATTGAGCTATTCTCAAACCTGAAAGATCGCGGGGCTGCGCCACAATGCCTTGCGAACTCGCGGGCAAGATATTTCTCCAGCGGTTGTTGTCGGCCAGCAGCCGCTCGATCTCGGCGACCGGCAGCGGCTTGGAGAATAAAAAGCCCTGACCGTATTCGCAACCCAGAATGCGCAGTTGGTGAAACTGATGAATACTCTCAATTCCCTCTGCAACGACTCTTAGATTCAACGCTTTGGCCAATGCGACGATCGTGCGGACGATCTCGCCGTTCTCGGAGTTTTCCTCCATCGCGCTCACGAACGAGCGGTCGACTTTCAGTAAATCGATCGGAAATCTGTGCAGGTAACTCAAACTCGAATAACCGGTTCCAAAATCGTCGATACTCAACTGCACGCCGGTTTCCTTGATCTGCTTTAACATCAAGATCGCCATCTCTGCATTTTCCATGATCGCACTTTCGGTGAGTTCGAGTTTCAACGCTACGGGGTCGATGCCGGTTTCGCGAATTACGGTGTTGATCTGCTCGACAAGATCGGGGTGCGCAAAGTGTTTACCGGACAAGTTGACGGCGACGCTGAGGGGTTTGTCTGAACCGAAATCTTTTTGCCACTTCACGACTTGAGAACACGCCGAATGCAAAATCTGCACGGTCATCGGAATAATGAGACCGGTTCTCTCGCTGATGGAAATAAATTCGTTGGGCGGGACGAGACCGCGTTGAGGATGATTCCAACGGACAAGGGCTTCAAAACCGTCGAGCGACGCAGCGTCCAGGCCAATGATCGGTTGATAAAACAGCTCGAACTCATTTCGCTCGATTGCGTAACGAAGGTCGGTCTCGAGCTGCAAGCGGGTAACCGCACGCACGTGCATCTTTTGGTCAAAGATAACGTAATTCTCTGCGTTGTCCTTCGCGTAATACATCGCGATGTCGGCGTCCCGGAGGATGTCTTCGGCCTCAGGATATTTTGAATTGCCGTACGCGATCCCGATCTTCGCACTTGTGAAAACCTGACGCCCATCAAGCGTGTATGGCTCGGCGAGACGTTTTGCTAATCGGTCAGCAAATGCAGTCGCCTCATCTTTACTCAACAAATCTCTGAGAATCACGCCAAATTTGTCACCGCTAAAACGCGCGACCATGTCTCCGTCGCGAACCATGCCCGAAAGGCGTTTCGCAACATTCTTGATCAACCTGTCTCCCAGCGAGTGGCCGAGGCTGTCGTTGATAGTCTTAAAACTTTTTAGATCTAGAAAAAGGACGGCGAAATTTCGTTCATTTTCTTCGCGGCTTATCACAAGCAACTCTTTTAGCGTCTCAATAAAGTAGTTTCGATTCGGCAAGTGAGTCAACCCGTCATGGTAAGCGGCATGCCGAAACTTTTCGTGACTTACTTTTAGTGCGTCGCTGCTTCGTTCGAGTTCCAGCACATAATGGCGAAGTTCGAGAATGTGCTGCTCGGCCTGCTCGGCCCGTTCCCGTTCGGTTTGCTTTGCTTTTTCGACAGTGACGTTTACGTCATCAACAAACCGGCGGAACGTCAGATAGATCAAACCGAAGAAAGCAACAACGGCCGCGAAGAGATACATATTCGGCCGGTCGACATCCAGAACCTTTATCGCAATACCAGCAATGACGCCGCCGGTGAGATAAATTGAAATCGCGTTGAAACAGTTTTCGGTCCACACCTTCCAAAACGAGGTCTCTTTTTTGATCGCCGAGAAGAACGCGACAAAAATCGAATTGACGAGGAATAGCGAGATCGACATCACGATCAGCAGCCACACAAGACTCGTTAAATCGTCACGGTGCAAAATGCGATCGCCTGATACGAACATCCCGTTCACGATCTTGGTAACGACAAAAACTGAGATCGCCGCAAAATACATATTTGCGAGAATCGTTTTTGGTTTGATAGTGCCGCCGAGCCGGCGGATGTTCAATGATGCGAGGAACGATTCGATGACGGCGATTATGAGGGCGACCTCGCCGCCGTATAGCATCATCGCGATCATTATCATCCCGTCCGAAATCGTGAGATGAATATTCACTCTCGGGAGCTGAATGCGCAAATAACAACTGCAAAAAATCGTCAGAGCGCCGAGCGTGATCACTCCCGTATTGATCTTTTCGGGAGCAATGCCAAGCAGAGCCCAGACCACGGCAATGCCCGCCACCGGCGTGAGCGCGGCGAGGAAAACGTTTATCGAATTCTCCTTTGAAAGTGAAAACATTGAAAAGAAAGGCTGAGAAGTGGACTGATGAGAGGTGTTGTGTTGTCGAGCCGTGCGAAAAGCCGCAGCTTCGCCTCGACTTTCGCCAATTTCATTGTAGATTAAACGGTTATGTTTTGACAACACTATTTTTTTGGCTCGGCCTTGTGAATAAGGAGCTTGAACTTCAATTTCACTGAAGTTTCAACTCACTGTGCAGCCGTGGTATCGCCCTCGGTTGTCATCAGAATACTGCTTAATGACATGGCTACGCTGACCAACATATTGTCACTGCCGAACTCGGGCGTCAGTTGTCGCGTTACCAAATTTGCCTTTAGTTTAAATTCTGTTGAGAGAGACCTTTTTGGTCAGTTCAATCTTACGCAACGTTTGTGCCATCGGAGAACAAGGCTCAATTACTAATCTAATACAGGATGAAATCAAAATTGTTGAAGATCGAGGGTAGAAATTTTTCGGTCAGAATGACGAGGTTTGTATCGTCACGCTGACCGATAAGTTAAGGGAAAATGTAAAAAAGCTATTTCGTTATGCCGACCTGCGTCAGCGCATAGGCATAGTCAAAAGCAACCTCTTTCAGACGATCATAACGGCCCGACGATCCGCCGTGACCGGCGCCCATGTTCGTCTTTAGCAGAATGACGTTGTTGTCGGTTTTCATCTCGCGAAGTTTGGCCGCCCATTTGGCACCTTCCCAATACGGCACTTGGCTGTCGTTGAGCGAAACCTCGATCAGAATGTTCGGGTATTTTTGCCGCTTGATCTGATCGTATGGCGAGTATGTAAACATATAATCCCACGCCTTTTTGTCGTCACGCGGGTTGCCCCATTCGATCCATTCGCCCGTGGTGAGCGGCAGCGTGTCGTCGATCATTGTGTTCATCACGTCAACAAACGGAACCTGCGCGATCGCCGCCTTAAAGAGCTCCGGGGCCTGATTGACGACTGCGCCCATGAGCAATCCACCGGCCGAACCACCCTGAATGACGAGCCGATCAGCCGAGGTGTATTTCTTTTTAACGAGGAATTTCGCCGAGTCGACAAAGTCGTTGAACGTGTTCATCTTCTTGAACATGCGTCCGTCCTGACGCCACTTTTCGCCAAGCTCGCTGCCGCCGCGAATGTGCGCAATCGCATAGATCATTCCGCGATCAACGAGCGACAACCGAGCGGTCGAGAAGTTTGGCGTCATCGACGCACCGTAGCTGCCATACGCATAGAGCAGCATCGGCGATTTACCGTCGAGCTTTGTGCCCTTTTTCATCACGATCGAGACCGGTACTTTTTCGCCATCGCGTGCGTCGGCCCAGATGCGCGTCGTTTCGTACTTAGCCTTGTCGTGACCGCTTGGTATCTCTTGCTGCTTAATCAGCTTGCTGGTTCGCGACCCGAGATCAAACTCGTATGTCGAATTTGGCGTGATCATCGACGAATAGCCATAACGCACATACGGCGTTACATACTCAGGATTACCGCCGAGGCCCATTGTGTAAACGCTCTCTTCGGTCGGAATTCGCCTGTCGGCGCGCTCAGTCTTGCGATCCATAACGCGAAGATACTCGAGGCCGTTCTCGACCTCTGACACGACGGCGTAATCCTTAAAGAAGCTGACGCCCTCATTCAATACTTTCGGGTTGTGAGCAATAAAGTCCGTCCAATTTTTCTCGCTCGCGTCGCCGAGCGGCGCCCGAACGATGCGAAAATTCTGAGCGTCTTTATTCGTGCGAATGTAAAACTCGCCGCTGTCAAAGTCCGCGTAGTATTCGTGACCGTCGCGTCGGGGAGCGATCATCTTCCATTCGCCGAGCGGGGTGTCCGCCGACAGATATCGATACTCGGTCATCGTCGCCGCACCCGAGCTGATAAAAAACATCTTCTTGTCCCGCGAACGCCCGATGCCGCTGCCGAACAACACGTCCTTTTCCTCAAAGACGAGCGTGTCCGCGCCGCTGCTGCCAACCGTGTGACGATAAATTTTGTCAGTACGTTTCGAGACCGCGTCCTCCTGCCCGTAAAACAGATACTTGCCGTCGGGCGTCCATTCGGTTGACGTGACGCGTTCTAATTTGTCCGCCAACATTTTGCCCGTCTTCAGATCTTTGAATTGCAAAGTGTATTGTCGATAACCAGTTGAGTCCGTCGAGAAGGCCAGCATCGTGCCGTCGTCGCTCGGCTCAAACGCGCCGATCGAGAAGAACTTAAGCCCTTTCGCCATTTCGTTCTGGTCGAGGAGAACTTCGGGGTCCTTACCGTCACGCGTCTTGCTGCGCAAAAACGTCGGATACTGCTTACCTTCCTCAGTAGTGTTGAAGTACCAGTAAGCGCCTATCTTGGTCGGCACGCTCATGTCGGTCTGCTTTATGCGGCCGAGCATCTCCTTATAAAGCGCGTCGGCAAACGGCTGGTGCTTGCTCATGTGCGAATCGACGTGCTTGTTGTTCTCCTCGAGATACTTGATGATCTCGGGGTTCTTTTTGTCCTCGCGGTCACGCATCCAACCGTAGTCGTCCGTGATCTCGTAACCGTGGATCTTCAGGACCTTTGGGTCCTTTTTTGCAACTGGTGCTTTCATATCTTGTGAAATGATGACTGTATTGCCGATGACGATGACAATAAGTAAAAATGCGATTGTCTGTAATGCTCTCATACTTCGGGCACTCCTGTAATTATTAAAATCTGGTCGAATTTAATACGCTCTTCAGCGGCTGGTTGTTTCGCTTTGCGCTCAATTCTCCTCCTCATCCGCTCTCGGCGTGCCGGTTAGCGGCGGTTCGCTGCGCCCGACGCCGAGGTTGTCATAATTTAGAATTGCATTAAACAACAGCGAAAAGCTGCCGTGCGTCTGGTGCCGCCACATCGGGTTGCTCGCGAACATCACAACGTGGCCGAGTCCGACCGGAACATCGACGACCGCCGGACGACCGGCAAGCTCTGATCCGCCCGCTAACATTCCGCTGATGAGCAGTTCTTTTTCCGGCGCAAATCGCAGAACAATTCTCGGACGCATCGCGAGCGGTGGAATTTGCGACGGGTCGGGTGTCGGCGTGGGCTGAGTCGTGTCGATGGGTTTGCGGCCTTGTACAATGTCCGGATCGTCAGCAGTTCCGCGTCCGGTCGGCCGTCCCGTCGGTGCGCCTTGTTGTCCACCGCCACCTTGTCCGGCACCGATCGCTTGCACTTGCAGCAGCGGCGTTTGATTGAAATAAACCGCGAGCCGTTCATCGTAACCATATGCGATCGGACTTTTGCGGTCGGCAAAGACGGCGTTCATCACGGCGCCGCGCGTTTGCAGTTGAGTCGAAGTCTGTATCGACACGCCGCTCGTAATGCCAAAATCTATCGGCAGCGAAGCGTTATCCGCGACCGTGACGAACAGCCCACCGGCGTTTACAAACTCATCGATATTCGCCACGCCCTGAATGCCGAGCCCGCCGCGAATGTCGTCGGTCTGATCGGGCGAGCCGCCAAAGTTCGGTGTTATCGAAGACGCTTTCCACGGGATCGGCGCCTCGGATGCGCTGAATTTTGGATTGCCGCGAACGATATTCTGCGCGCTCGCGCGGATCGGGCCAAAGATGATCACGTCGTATCGCCCGCGCAGATTCGTCATCCGACCGAGCTTTTGATCCGAGATGTATTCGTATGGAATGCCGAGCCGGTCAAACTCGATGCGATACCAGCCCTCGTCCTGCGTATTGAGCCACGTGTGCACAAGCGCGATGCGCGGCACGCCAATCGCGTGCGAAGCGACCTCCGGAATTTTATCGACAGCTGTTACCGTCAATCCGAGATCGAGTGATTCGCGTTTTATGCGGTCGGCTACGTCCGACGGATTTCCCTCGGCTTTTATAATGTAAGAGCCCGCGCTAAAACTTTTCTCGCCAATCTTGAACGCAACCTCAGCCGCCGAGAATTTCACATCCTTCAAACGATAGCGCAGCTGCGCGAACGCGCTCTCGGCCGTGTGATTGACGACAAAGCCTGCCGTGCCATTTCCCTCAGTTTTGCCGACGACCTTGATCGGCCCGTTTGTGAGTTCCATCCCGGCGTCGAGAATTTTCTCATCCTTTACTCGCACGGTTTTCACGTTGCGAAGCGGGCCCAATGTCCAGCCGGTGTCGTCGTACGGACGCGGATCGCTGACGTTGTAATACTGCGTGTCGAGCAGCATATCTGCCATTCGCGAATACGGCTGATCCATGCGAACAACGTAGCTGCCCGCGCCGAATTTGCCGTCCTTGATCTCAACGTCCTTACTCAAACGATGCACTTCGCAGCCTTGCATCTTGAGCAAGTTCATCAGATCGGCTGCCTCAGTCGGACGCGTTTCTGAAGACGGCAGAACATACGCCGCGGGCCCTTCGGTTCGAGCCTTTGCGACCGAGCGTTTGCTCTTTAAGTAAAAGTTGTTGAGGAATTTGTCTTTGTTGTTTGCGACGTAATTCATCGCGAGCAGAATGCCGCTCTGTTGAAGGTTTACATTGTTTCGCAGCGACCATTTTACACGCGAGAGCGGCGGGTTCGGGCGATACCAATCGCGGTTACTCTGCGCACCGACGACACGATCCACCGTATCGGCGCCACCGTTGCCAAACGTCTCATAAAAGCGCCCGATCGAGTTGTGGCCGTTCGCGACATAGAACATATAATTCGGCGCCCAGCCGTCGTAAAATCCGTGCGTCCACACGCCGGGCACGCCGCGTTTTGTCATCTCTTCGACCTCGTAATGTGCGAGGTCCTGCCATTCGCTCACGACGATCGGATCGAGCCAGGCGTTATACGGCCCCGTGCCGGTCGAGACATAAAGGAACGGCACCGACTCGTGCAGATCGTGCAGAACCGTCGGATGATAATCGAGAAAGTGCGACATCTGATTACGCGTGAGCGCGAGCGCCATGCCCATCGAATCGCGGTTGTTGTCGTGTGCGACATACTTGCCCCAATAGATCAGCCCGGGCGAACGTTTGCCCTCGTTCGCTTTGCGATAGTTGTAAAGATCGACCATCGTGTCGCGGCCGTCGGTCTCGAGCGTCGGCGTGATCATAACGATCGAGTTTTTGCGGATCGCTTGAATGAACGGCGTCTCTTCGACGGCGAGACGAAACGCGAGTTCCATCAGCATCTCGGGCGAGCCGGTCTCGGGTGAATGTATCGAACCCGACGCCCAATAGATCGGCTTGCCCTCGCCGACAAGCGCCGCTGCGTCCGCGTCGGTCATTCCGCGCGGATCGCCAAGCTTCGCCGTGATCTCTTTGTAACGCGCTAGCTTTGTCAGATTTGCCTCGTCCGAGATCACGATAAGAAGTTGCTCGCGTCCCTGCTCCGACTTTTCCGGTGCAACAAAGATGCGCACACGCGGGCTGGTTCGCACCAATTCGCGATAATAACGATATTGATCTTTTGTATAAGTCAGTCTGTTCGGAGTGCCGATAGCGTAACCGAGCACCTTGTCCGGACTCGGCACCGTCGAAGACATCGGCAGATGATCGACCAACTCAGTCAAAAAATGCTTCTCGGTCGTGTTCTCAATGATCGACTTGGTGTATTCGGCATTGACCGGCTGCCCCGATCGCGTCGCGTCTTTGGCTGAGTCAGGTTTAGTTTTAGTTTGCAGCTTGGCAACCGGCCCTTGAGTTTGAGCAATTACAACGACAGAGAGAGCAAAAAACAATGCGAATGTTACGAGACGTTTCATATCGACCTTTCCTCCGGGAAACTGAATTTGAAATTACCTAATTGTAACAAAAAAGCACGAACGAGAGCCTTTCTCATTCGTGCTATTTCGTGAAATCCGAGATGATGTCAGAACCGGGAGCGGTAGCGACTGGGTTCTTCTTACCACCAATCGAAGTCAGGTAATTTGTCACCTTGTTCGTTATTAACGTAGTTGCAAGCTTCCCAAATACTCTTCTCGTTCCACAGATTTCGCTTGCTCCCTTTGTCAGCCCAAGGAGAATGTTCGTGCAGCCACAATCGGTCTTCTCGAAGTTGACGCGTGGCGTTTGCTTTCAATGCTATCAGAGCATCTTTAGGCTTTTTCGATCCAATGCAGATAACTACGTGAACGTGGTTCGTCCGAACATTTATAGCGAGAATCTTCCAATTGCGTTTGGTGCAAAGGTCTCTAATTGCCTTCTCAACGGATTTTCGTCTGGCGGCATTCAGTGTCACCGGAGGATGAAGCAGTAATTCTTCACTGTGCTTCCGCCAGTTGCTGCTTGCTGGAATCCTTGGAGCTCGGTAGATGTTATTATTGCGATCAACGCTTCCACGTTCGTCCGGCTTCGTTCATTGTTTACGTAAGCTGTAACGTCCGGTTTTCTTGCCGCCTGTTTTTTCGATCATCCCGGCATCGATTAGCGGATTGATCAGATCCATGGCACCTTGTTTCGAAATTTCGAGTGCATTCCAGATATCTGACGGTGACATCGAGCCGTGATCGGACAATAGCCTCAGGAGATGTTCCTGTTTTGGCCGCAGGACGATCTTTTTGCCGGGCCCAGGCTGGAAAGTCTGAACCCGGAGCCAGACGCGTTCTAGTGTAAACGCAAGTCCCTCGGCTGAGTATTCGAGCCAGCTCGTTAGGTCGTCACCTTCGTGACGAACTGCATCGAGTGCGGCGTAGTATCGCGGCCGATCTTCCCAGTAGAATTCGTCCACCGAAAAGATATGGTGCGTATCAAACCCACGCCGGTAGAGTTCCCACAATGCGAGTGCGCGCCCGGTGCGTCCGTTTCCGTCGGCAAGCGGGTGGATCGACTCGAAACGGTGATGCAGTATCGCCGAGCTTAATACCGGTGACAGTTCTTTCGACGGCTTATTCCACCAGTCGAGCAACTCCATCATCAAGCCTGATACGTCCGCTGCTGCGGGCGGAAAATAATTGCCTACCCGTACCGCAATTGTGCGGTAGCGGCCCGCATCGCCCTGATCCATCACGCTGTCGGCGAGAATGCGGTGCAGCGAAAAGACATCCTCGTGCCGGAGCGTTTTCTTTGCGGCGTTCTTCTCGACATGCCGCAGACCCGCGAAGTAGTTAAGGACTTCCCGATACGAACGTTCGTCTGAGGCCGTGAGAGTCCGTCCTTCTTCAATTGCCCTTACCTGTTCGAGAGTAAGCGGATTACCCTCAATAGCCGTAGAGGCATGGACGTTGCGCGAACGCGAATCCTCTTGCAAAGCCGGAACCCAGGACAATTCGACCGCCGCATTCTGGATGCGTTCACGCAGCGCAGCTATTCCTTCGCTAAGAGCGAGGAGCCGGGCCGTGATCGTGAACTGCGGAACGAATGCCATTCCATAAGTCAAGCATAAGTCAAGTTATTAGTCAAGCGATTTTCGTCTTTGGCTTTAGGCGCAGCCCACTTACTCCACCTGTATTCATCGGCAAATATCGGCGTGTATTCCTTACCCGTGAGAGCGGCCGAATCCTTTTTCGTGTGTTCGAGGTCATCGAGATACTTCAAAAAAAGTATCCATGACGTTTGCTCGATGTAATCAAGCTCCGTGGCACATCCCGCTTCTTTGCGGAGCGTATTGTCGATGTTCTTAAAGGCTTGTTCAAACAAAGTGGTGTCCTCCGTCGTATTCGGCCGCGTCCATATTCGAACGCAATTTGTCGACCGTCGCCCAGAGGGTTTTCTTTACCTCATTGTCCATAAGAGTTTGTATTTTTGGAACGTAAAGATTTTAACACCACTTACGGGGACATGAATGCCAACCGAAAGCAGTCAATCGTTAATCGTAAATCGTCGATCTTGGCGGAAAGTGACTAAATGCAAAAAAAACTCGGTAATGGTGAACAGTGAATGGTGACCGCCACGGACCACAGATTATCGAAAACTCGCGAACGGCGCGAGTAATCCCACAACGCCTAACGATTTAACGGTTGGATTAAATAGCGACATGCCCGTATTAATTGGCTTGCAGAGCAGTTTATGAGCGGCACATTAGTTGCGCGCAAGATAGTATGGATTCGACCAAATGGTTTGAACGATAAGCATTGAGGAGTAATAATATGCCAAATCAAGTATTAGAAAAAACTGATAACAAGGATGGCTTTTTCAAGGGCGCGATTCACGCTGTTGAGGAAGCTGCGAAAACGGGTGTGAAAGTCGAGCGACTCAAAGAAAAGGCTACGCACTTGATAGAAGATGGAATGATCGATGCCAAGAGAATGGCCAAACGCGGAATCTACGCTGCCGAAGATCTTGTGGAAGATACGGCTCATCGGATCAAAAAGGATCCTTGGCTATCTGTCGGCGTCACGTTCGGTGTCGGCATGGGGCTGGGCGTAATGCTCGGATGGCTCGTCGGACATAAGGCGAGAGATAACTGAGGCAAAAGCCGGTCATTCTACAGACGCTTCGGCGGATGACATCTGATCTCTGGCCGCCGAATAGTTGTGTCGTGCGTCAGTTATCACACGACGCACACGCGGCTCGTATTCACTTCGAATCTTCCGTTACCGTTCAGCTACGGGCACGTATTTCAGATCGCGGGCTCCGATGTACTCGGCGCGTGGGCGGATGAGTTTGTTGTGCGCGTACTGCTCGAGGATGTGGCCGGTCCAGCCTGAGATTCGCGAGACGGCGAAGATCGGCGTGTACATATCGAGCGCAATGCCCATCAGGTAATAAACGCTCGCCGAGTAAAAATCGACGTTCGGGAACATGCCTTTCTTCTCGTGCATGAGCTGCTCGATTCGCTGCGACATCGCGAACCACTTCGACTCGCCTTTCTTCTCGGCAATCGCTTGCGAGTATTTGCGCAGCCACGTCGCACGCGGGTCTTCGGTCTTGTAAACCGCGTGGCCGATGCCCATGATCTTGTGTTTCTCCTCGAGCGCCTTTTCGATAAACGCATCGACTTTACTGAGATCACCGATCTCGATGAGCATCTTCATCACCGCCGTGTTCGCGCCGCCGTGGAGCGGCCCCGCCAGCGCCGCAATTCCCGCAGTCACCGCGCCATACATGTCGGCAAGCGTTCCGGCGACGACGCGCGTCGTGAACGTCGATGCGTTGAGTTCGTGATCGGCGTGCAAGATCAGACAGACGTCGAACATGTGCTCTTCATCGGCATCTGCGCGCTCACCGCGCAGCATGAATAGGAAGTTCTCAGCTATTGACAACGACTTGTCCGGAACGACCGGATCCTTGCCGTTGCGAATTCTGTCCCAGGCCGCTGCGATCGTTCCGATCTGCCCGGTTATCCGAACAGCTGCGCCGACCGCAGATTCACGGTCAGTGCCCTGCCCTTTCGGGTCGTAAAGATCGAGCGATGAGACCGCGGTGCGCAGCACGTCCATCGGGTCGGAGTCCTTCGGGTAATGCTTCATCAAATCGATGACTTGCGCGGGAACATCATAATTCCGCCTTAGCCGTTCGATGTGCGCCGCAAGCTCATCAGCCTTCGGCAAACGCCCGTTCCAAAGTAAAAACACGACCTCCTCAAAGGTCGCGTGCTCAGCCAAATCGTGGATGTTATAGCCCTGATAAATTAAGATCCCTTCTTCGCCGTTGACGTCGCCTATCGAACTCTGCGCGGCAACAACCCCGCGTAATCCTGCGGCAGCGGCGGTCGATTCTGTTCCAGTACTCATGTTAATTCGCTCAATAAAATCAATGTATTCGCTCAATTTCAATCTTAGCGAACCGCTCGCACAGTTACAAGCTAACGACGGCTAAATGCGGCATTTTTTGCATCTTTGACTTGGCATCGAAACGGGCATATTATTTCTGAAAGTTTTTCTTTTCAAAATATTGTCTGCTCCCGCTCTTTTTCTTCTCAGGAGGCTGTTATGTCGGCAAAGTTTTTCAAAGTCCGCAGGGTAGTAGTTTCGTTGTTGATCGCAGGTTTGGTAACTGCAGTCTTTTTCAGATCGAGTCTGAGATCCGAGGCAAATGATGCATTAACTTCGTTTGTGCCAATTATCGGAGCTACCAAATCAGTAGCCGTCGTAACCGGTAACGCCGACGCCGAAGCCGATCCTGGCGAAACGCTCGAATACACGGTGACGATCAACAACACCGGCCCCGATCCGGCAACAGGTGTGGCGATAAACGACACACTTCAAAACATTACAACTCTTGTCGGCGGTTCGACCATCGCGTCGCCTGTTGCTACAAACGACACGTTTTCTTCCATCGGCAATGTCGGTATTAGTGTTCCGGCGGCAAACGGCGTTTTTCTCAATGATCTGAATCCGAACGGAAGCGGGACGCTGGTGGTTCAGAGCGTCAATCAAGCCGGATTGCAAGGCTTGCTTTCGCTCAACACAACGACCGGAGCTTTTGATTTCACGCCGAACGCGGGTTTTGAAGGCTCAACATCTTTTATCTACACGCTCGGCAACGGCACAGGTTTGACCGACACGGCAACCGTTACGATCAATGTCACGGGAATGATCTGGTTTGTAAACGCAAACCTGGGCGTCAATGGCGACGGTCGTCTGGGCGCACCTTTTAACAGCTTGGCGAATTTCAATGCGAGCCCATTGGATGAGGCAAACGACAACATCTTTCTCTTTGAAAGCGCGACCGGATATTCCGGCGGCGTAACTTTGCTTGCGAGCCAGAAAATCATCGGACAGGACGCAACCGCCACACTTGCGGCGATCTCAGGCGTAACAGTTCCACCGTTCAGTAATCCGGCATTGCCGGCGATGAACACGGGCGGCAATGCGACGACGCTCACTACCGGCGGGATTAACGTCAGCGGTGGCGGCAATACCGTTCGCGGCATGACTATCAGCAATACGGCAACAGCTAAGATCAACGGCACAAACTTCGGCACTCTAACCGTTGGCAATAACGTCTCGCCCGACGTGATCTTGAGTGGCGGCGGCAAAGCGATCGATCTCAACAACGGTTCGTTCAGCGCGAGTTCTGCATTTACGTCCGTCGCGACGACGAGCAGCACTTCGCACGGAATGCAGCTTATTACGGTCGGCGGAACGGTCGCTTTCGGATCGACAAACGTATCGGGCAGCGCGTCTCAGGGCATTTTCGTCAACAACTCGAGTGTAAACCTGAACTTCGGAAACACAACGGTTGGTGCAACAACGGCCGGTGAAGGAGTGCGCCTAGAGACCAACACGGGCGGCACGCTCACATTCGGCACGCTCTCGATCACGAATTCCGCAGTGCAGGGATTCACGGATTCGGGCGGTGGCAATACCAGCATTACCGGCGCGACGACGATCACCAATCCGGCTAATGTCGGCATACTAATCCAGAGCAAGACCGCGGGAACGAGCGTAACATTCGCAAATGTCAGCAATACGCAATCCGGCTCGCACGGCGTCCAGCTTGCGAACAACGCCGGCACTGTGTCGTTCGCCGATCTCGACATTGCAGCAGACGCCAATCAGCGAGCATTTTTAGCGACGAACAATACGGGAACTATCACGACCTCGAGCGGCACTATTTCCGACACAGGTACGGCGACGGCAGTTGAAATTACAAACGCTTCGGGAACAGTTCCGCTCAATATGCAGTTGACCAGCGTTTCGGCAAACGGCGCAGCGAACGGAATTGTTTTGACGAATACTTCTTCATCGGGCGCTCCGGGCGGTTTTCGCATTCTCGGCGCGGGAACGACGGACGGCTCTGGCGGAACAATTCAAAACACAACCACACGCGGCGCGAGTTTCACGAGTGCTTCGAACGTGTCGCTGCAGAATATGAACTTTACGAATGCGGCGACAACCCAAAGCGCGACTAACTGCGCGAACCTTTCGCTCGGTGGCAACTCGAATCTCGGCTGCAACGCTCCTATCCATATCGACACCGTAACGAATGCGACGCTGACAAATCTCAATATTACCGGCAGCGCTCAGCAAGGCATCAACGGCAGAAGCGTTACCAACTTCGTGCTAAGCGATACGGTGATGTCCGGAATCGGTCAGGCGGCGGATGAGGACGGGATTCACTTTCTCAATATGATCGGCACTTGTTCGATTACGAACACCAGCGTTACCGGAAGTTTTGACGACAACATGATAGTGCAAAATCTTTCCGGCACTTCTACCCTTACCATTACCGGCAGTACATTTTCTAACTCCACGCAGGGAAGCGGAATTCTGTTCGGCATTCGCGGAGGAACAACAGCGGGAACAGGTGCAAACTCGACCATCAACATCACCGGAGCGACGCAATCAACGAACAATTTCAGCGGCGGTATCGTCGCCGACACGTTTGAAGGTTCGACCATGGTCTTGAATGTTACGAACAGCACCTCGAGCGGCAACAACGACCAGATATCAGTCAGCGCCGGCGACAACAGCAATGTTGACCTAAATGTCAACGGCAACACGCTCAGCAGCGTGGCTGTTGGGGATTTCGGGGTAGTCAATCTATTGGGATCAGCATTCGATAATGGATTCGTCTTCGACGCTCGTGTCCAAAATAACAATATTACGGTTGCTAACGGCCTCATAGGCGACGGGATATTTGGCTTCAATGCCGGCGGCGGCCAGATGAACATGCTGATATCTGGGAACACTATTGACCTTGCCTCATCCGGACGGGCGATAGCCTTCCAGGCCGGTCAAGATGGAGCTGGCACAAATAATCTGACGGTTACGGGTAATACGATAGACATTAAGTTGGATGGAGCGGGCAATGCTATTACGGGGATTCTGGCACAAGTCGCGGTCGCCTCGCCAAGCGGCGATAATTCTTCGCTGTGCTCCGACATCGGCGGCACAACGGCGGCACTGAGAAATACGATAACCCACTCTTTAGGCGGAACAATGGCTGCCGGGGACATACGTGTACGGCAGAGATTCGTGACCACCCACCGACTTCGAGGATACGGCGGCGCGAACAACGACAACGCGGCCGTAGTCGCCTATCTCGCCGGCAGAAATACGCTCGTCAACGTGCCAACGGCGACCGCTACGAATGATGTCGGCGTTGTTGTCGGAGCTGGCGGATATGTCAATACGGCGGGCGGAGCGCCTTGCGCTCAGCCTATTCCTAGGCCCGCGCCGCCTGCTGAGGAGAGTGCAGTAAATACTATTCGCGGTTTTGACAACAAGTTGAGTTTCCTGAATACGCCGTTCGGAAGTGGAGAGTGGAGAGTTGAGAGCGGAGAGTTTGGGACGTCTGAGACATGGGACAGAGCGGCAAATACGGACGGAAACGCGACAGTTATGGAACGTGCTTCAGATTCCATTCCGCAATCCGCAATCCGCAATCCGCAATCGGCTGGCACGCTCGTTCACACTCACGTTTCTGCCTTGATCGACAAGCTCGGCGAAATAATCTCGCCGACCGTGTATGCGCAAAAAGAAGGGCCGCCGAAAGCCGGAACTTCTAACGCGCCAGAATCGGGAGAAACCGTGACAAAATCGCTCGGTACATTGCCCGCCGGTGAAAGCATTGTTGTTAAATTCCGCGCGACCGTCGATAACGGACCGTATGCCTCGGGCGTGAATAACATCACAAACACGGCGACGATCTCAGGCTCGAACTTTGCGATTGTAAACAGCACGACTTCATCGATCGCGCTCGATGCGGCGCCCGATCTCGTCGTGACAAAAACCGATGGCGGCGGTACGACGCAGCCGGGCGTTGCTGTGGTTTACACACTTAGCTACTCAAACACAACTGCAACAAACGGCCAGAATGCGGCCAACGTCGTGCTGACGGAAACCGTTCCGGCAAATACGACTTTCAACGCGACGGCTAGCTTGCCAAGCGTCTGGAGTTGTGCAAACGGAAGCGCGGCAGGAACATCCTGCACAATCAGCATCGGTTCTCTCAACGACGCGGCATCCGGATCGGCAACTTTCGCCGTCAATGTCCTCGCTTCATTACCGGCAGGTGTAATACAGGTCAGCAACACTTCGAGCATTGCGGAGAATCCGAACGTCAACGGCACCGACCGCAATGCAGCAAACAACACCGGCCCCGATACGACCAACATTATCGGCAACTGGCTCGGCGGCACTTCGACCGATTGGTTCACGGCCGCGAACTGGAGCAACGGCGTTGTTCCGCCCGCGGGCAACAACGTCTCCGTGCCGAATGTTGCGAACCAGCCTATAGTGACGACTGCCGACGTGACGCTCAACAACATGAATCTCATCGGCGAGAACGTCACGATCAACGCCGGCCGCACGATCACGGTAAATGGCGTAACTACGCTCGGCGCAAATAACATCAACGGCGCCGGCACCCTAAATCTCGGCACGGCAGCGACAATCACCCGCACAACCGGCCAGGTCGAATGCACGATGATCAAAAACTTCGGCGCGACCGGCTTGTTCACATTCCCCGTCGGCACGACCGGCGCTTATTCACCTGTCGACGTCAATGTCACTGCCGGCGCCGGCCAGCTCAGCGTAAAGGCTAACACCGGCACGGCGCCGCTCGCACCCATTCCGCTCAATGCCGCACGCACGTTGCAACGTTACTGGACACTGAGCGGCAGCGGCATAACGTCGAACATCACGTTTAACTACTTGAACGGCGACGTTCCCGGCCCGCCCAACAATGAAAATATCTGGAATGTCATCCGCGTCGTCGGCGGTACGTCAGCCATCAGGTATCCGGCCGGACCAAATGTCATCCTGGATGCGGCGGCGAATACGTTTACTCTAAATGGCGTTCAGGTATACTCCGATTGGACAGCCGGCGAGCCTCTCGCCCCGACAGCGAGCAGTGCAACGGTTGCCGGGCGGGTGTTCGGCAGCAACGGCCGTGGCGTGTACGGCTCGTTCGTTTCAATAACTGACGCTAACGGAAACGCCAGACTGGCGATCACTAATCCGTTTGGTTATTACAGTTTTGCGGAAGTTCAGACCGGTCAAAGCTACGTCATCAGTGTCAGAGATAAACGTCATCAATTCGCCCCGCGTGTGATGAACGTTAGCGACGACCTCACGGACGTTAACTTCACTCCGATCGAGTGACTGGTTATGAACTTGACCATGTTAAAAAGGCCTCGGATATCCGAGGCCTTTTCCATGATTGTTGGGAACTCCGACTATCGAATCTGCGTCTCATATCCCGTCTTGATGCGAACCTGCTGATTGCGCCCCAAACGGACGTGCTTGCCGCGTTCGATGACGACGGCGCCGACGCCGAATGCAGCTCCCATTCCAGCTCCGACTGCAACTCCGACTGGCCCGCCAACGACGCCGCCGATCACGGCACCGGTTCCGGTCGCGGCTCCGACCTTGATCGCGTCGCCTTTGATCGAACTTTTGCCCACAGCCGTGCCTTCGTTATCGACGCGCTTTACATTGTCGCCCTTTACCGGCATTACTTCGATCAGCTGCGCACTGAAATTGCTCCAGCGGGTGTCGTTTAGAATGATGCGGTTGAATGAAAGCGCCAATTCGCTACGACGCTTAAGTCGGCCCGGCGAGGTGATCTTTGCTATGCGGCCCTCAATTGTCGCACCCGCGATCTCGCTCGGGCTGACGACCTTTGCCGTAAACTTATCGCCCTCGCGGCTGCGTTCCGTGCTCAGATCCTCTTGCAACTCGAGTATCAACTCAGTGTCACGCGGTATCAAATATGTTGCCGCGCTGAATGCCGGATTTTGTGCTTGCGTCTCCGTTGTTGTCGTGGCTGTCGCAATCGGCGGACCACCGACCGTGACCGCGCCGTTTGTCGTCTGCGTGTTATCAGTTGTCGTTGTGTCGGTCGCGAGATTTGGCGTGCTCGCGACGGTTGTGCCGCGACGCTTCACACCATTTGGCAGATTGGCCTCGAATGAACGACGCTCAAAGCCGGTGTCGTAACCCGACTCGAATCCCTGCTGATATCCATCGCGAAAATCTTCGAGCGAACCGTAGTCTTTCGAGTACGCACGATTCGCTTTTATATAGTCCTCGTGCCGCGTGTAGCTGCGTGCGAGACCGTCGATCGTGTCGCGATAACCGGCCATGTAACCGTCCGAATATCCGGTGCGATATCCACGCTGCAGAGCAAACTGCGAATCCTGGTTCGTGGTTGGTGTGGCCTGAGCCGAGACAGGGACAATCGGCAACCCGATTAAGATAGTGCTTAATAAAACTATGCCTAGTTTCTTACCTAAGTTCATTAGTATTCTCCTTATTATTTCGCCTGACTCGGCAGAACGTGCTGTAACAGCCTATAGTTATACACCGAAAGCTGATAAGTTGCAAGAACTTTTTGTTTAAGTCGTACGCGTGACTATTTAATGTAGTGTTTAAGAAAAAAAGCGGTCAGTCATCGGACCAACCGCCAAAGAGGAGGATAGAACTCAAAAACTCTTTCGGAAAAGATACGACGCCCGTATAAAGAAAGTGCGGCTGTTGCGAGCGAACCCCGGCTCGAACTGTCCGTTGTAAGGATTGAGCCCGTTGCGACTCAGGTTGTCGTTGTAGCCAACATAAAACGCGGTGCCCGGACTTGGCGTCAAGCCAAGAAGGATTTGGCCGCCAAAACTTTTCTCCTGTCCTGTGCCGTCCGCGTTTCCATCATAATCGAGCCTAAACCGCGTGAATAAAAACCGCGTGAATTGATAGGTCGAACGAACGGTGACGATGTCCGAGTCGAACGAGCGAATGCCGTTGTCGCTCCTTGAGAGGCGGCTCTTGTTATAGCTGACGTCGACGCGCAAAGGGTCGATGGGTTTGAGCTCGACGAAGACATTTGCATCGACCTGATTGCCCGGGCCCGGATTTTGCAGAATTATTATCGAATCGGGATTGGCCGGATTGCTTCTTATGCATTCGCCGGTGACTGTATCTCGCACGCATTCAAAGAAAAAGTAGTCGAACGCCCCACGGATCGTTCCGGCGAAAAAGCCATAGGACAGCCATTTGTTCGGCGTCTGGTTGAAGTTTGCCGACACGAAATTCGCCCGCGTCGCTCGGAACGGATCGCCCAGAAAGGTTCCGTACTGCCGCGTCGGTGAACGCTTGAGGCCGAATTCATCTTCGTAGATCTTCTGATACGACGTGCCGACCTCAAAACCCAAATAGGTCTGCCGCTGAAGGCTTAGATTCACACCAGTTTGCGTATTGTAACCCTGCAGGCGCCCGTCCCATGTGTAATCGACGCCGCCCAGCTGATTCCAATTGGCACGGATGATCTTCTTTTTGGCGTTGGATTTAGTCGAAAACCGGTTGAAGAAGAAGGCAAAATTCGTATTCGTCTGCCGCGTGAAACCGGTATCAGCACGATAAAATCGGCTGCGGCCCCCAGCCTCCATAAACCAGCCGTGCGTTTCGCCGTCCGAATCAAGGTTGACGTAATAAGCCAAGCCATTGCCCACTCTATACTTCTCAAACGTTCCGTTTTCCAGAGGATCTGGACTCGTTAGCCCTGTTCCGCATATCGAACGATTCGACGCGGCCTGTACCGGGTCAAGCATCTCCTCAAACCCAGGTTCGAACAAACACGTTTTGGAAGTTGTGCCGACCACCTGAAAGCTCGACGTGATCTTTGGTGTAAACTTTATCCGCCCGTCGAAGCCCGCCAGGAGATTCTTCTCCTCAGGAAATGTTCTGTACGTTCCGAAAAAGCCGATGTTGTTCTCACTGCCGAAATCGCGTTTGAGACGTAGTACTGCGTAGAGTGAGTTCTTATCAAGGAATTCGTCCCTCGAACATCGAATACCCGGATTGACGAGTTGGCGTTCTAGACACTGAGCGTTCAACGTTCTCTCGTTCTCTGAGTAGTTCCCGGGAGCGTTGTCAGACGCGGCAAGAATTCCGAACGAGGTCTTACCGGATTTGCCGGACAGCTTTACGGCAAAGTCCGGATCGATGATCCGCCGCGAGTAAAAAACCTGCAGCGGCGAGCGAAAAATATCGACGCCCTCTAGAAAGAACGGACGCTTTTCCTGAAAAAATATAGGGAATCGCTGATTTGCCGTCACTACCGGCGCATCCGCCTCGATCTCAGCAAAATCCGGATTGATAGCGGCGTCAAGCGTAATACTGGGCGTAAGCGTATATTTGAGAGTAACGCCGATCTGTTTTTTGATAGGGTGGTTTACAAAACGGCCGGCGGCAAATTCGCGCGCCGACACACGTTCGCCCGTTTCGCTGAGCGTAACACTCGGCACAACCTCTAACGTTCGTTCGTACTTTATTTCATCGAGACCGGTGATCTTGCCGTGCTTTATCAAAAAGCCCGAAACTTCGCGATCGTCGGGCAGCCACTGGTTGAATTCGTCGTTTAGCCGATCTATGTTGCGCGCCACGTTAAAGCCCCAAAGAACGCCCTTACCGGATTTATAGCGAAGCGATTTGAACGGAATCTTCGCCTCGACCGACCAACCCCAATCTTCGATCACGCCCTTAGATTCCATGACGATGTCAACCGAGAAATCGGCGCCCTGCCCTTCGGTTTGAATGCCGTCCGCCTGAATCCCCAACGGGTTGAACCCGAGCACGTAAGCGCGGCGTTGATCGTTGTAAGTATCGAGCCAAAGGCGGACGTTGTCTTCGCCAAAGACATTGTCGCGTTTTGCCACGGTCGCCCGAATCTTGTCCCGTTCGTCCCAGCATTTGAACGCCACGTAAAGATGGAGTTCGTCGTACATCATATAGACCACGGTGGGTTTTGAAGGTTGAGTGTTGTAGCCGGGATTGGTCTGATAAAAATCTTTAAAGACGGCTGCAGTCTGCCAAATCTCTTCGTCGACGCGGCCATCGATGACCGGCGCGGCTGTGGCCTTTGGTATCACGATGGCTCTCTTTTTCTCGGCGGGAACCTCAACCTTACCTGATCGCGGAGTATCGGGCGAGATCGACGATTTTTCCGCAGTACCCGCCTCACCGCCGCCGTTTGTTTGCTGTCCAAATACTGTGGATGTAAGAAAAATGACAATTGAAATAACGCTAAGCTTTTTCATAACCGCACCTAAAAATCAGGAATGAATTTGAATTGTAAAGTCGGGTAAATATTTCCAAGAACTGAAACGCGCCTATCGCGATAAAGTTTCAGACGATAGCGACAAAAACCTAATAAATCTCAGTCAGCGATGACGCACCGCGAATAATAATTGCGCCCGTCGTGTTGATCTGAAACGGCGCTCCGCCGCGACCGATGCGATACTTGATCGCGTCTTCCTCACCGCCGACGCGCGTTACCGAAATTCCCTCGCCACGCACTTCTTCGCAATTTGCCGTCAGATCGGCCGAAGCGTTTTCAGACAAGGTCAGCGTAATCGCGCCGTCGACCGCACGAGCTTTGAGACGTTTAAAATCACCTTCGAGATTTAGAGCCCCGTCGGTCGTTTCGGCATCGATCTCGCCGCGAAAACCGATTACGCGGACGATTCCGTCATCGTTCTTCAGTTTAAGCGAGCCGTCTACGTCGATGACACTGATCGGATGATCGGCACCGACGAGATCGACATTGCCGGTGACGCCTTCGATACGGATCTCGCGGTTTGCATTGATCTTCAAATTAGATTTACGCGGCACAAAAATCTCGATTCGTGTTCTCACCCCGTCGCCGTAATAACGCTGGCCGCTGTTTATTTTTGGCTCTTCGACCTTAATAGTCACGTCGGAATCGGAGTGGTTTTCTGTAACTTTCAGCGGTTCGCCACGTCGCGGCTCGACGATCTGGACCACCCGATATTTGACCTCGTTTTTGTCCCAACCTGTAACTTTAACAGCACACGGCTCGGCATTTATCGTCACGGTCGGAACGCCCTTAACTGAAAAGTTGCCACTCTTGGTTTCGACCTTTGGGACGCCTCGTTCGAAGCCGGCGGTCATCGCCCGTGCGAACTGCGCATCGACTCTGGCAATTTCACGCATGCTCTTTTTTACTTCTTCAGAACTCAAAGCTTCGGCCGCCTTTGCAAACGCCTCAGCCGAGCGGATGGCCTCGGTGTTGATTTTCGCCATCTCTGAAGCTTTGGGCGGCTTCGGCGCGGCGAGTTTCATCTTAATGGCCTCTTTACTTAACTTGTCGGCTTCGGCGGCCATTTTTTGTTCTTGGATGTCCCAATCATCGTCGTCGCCCTTTTGCGGCAAGAGGTTTGTTGCAGGACTTAGATTTTTCCCATCATTCTTGCGACCGATCGACAGGCCGCCATTTACGCTGTTCAATTTGATCTGCACGTCACCGCTACCGATTCGACCGTAAAGATCGCGGCCGACGTACTTGCCCTTGCGAACAGTCAGCCCAAAGTCGTTCGTGATATTGCCATTGAGCGAATCGGCCTTTATCGTCGCGCTCGAATCTGACGGAATCGTCAGATTCACGCGGCCGTTGACAGTTTCGAGCGCGATCTTGCTTCCACCCTCCAGCCGGTCGAAATCTGCGAGAACTTCGCCGTTCACGGTTGAGAGCTTAGCAGTTCCGCGTATGTTGACCGCCTTAACAGTGCCGTTTACCGCCGAGATTCGCACGATGTTTGTAAAATTCGAAACCTCGACTGCACCATTGACCGTTTCGATCTCATTGAGAATTGCGCCGCGCGGAACCATTAATTGATAATCAACTTCGAGTTTGCCGTGATTACCCCAACGTCCGCCGTTGCGGGTTTTCCATTTTTCATAGTTGGTCTCGACGTCAAGATAGTCCGGTCTCGACTCGACGTTTATCTCGACCTCGGCCAGACGCTCTTTGCTGTCGGCCGTTTTAACAGCGACAAGTTTGACTTCGTTTTTATCCCACGCCTCGAGCGTGATCGACCCGTTTACGTTCGAAACGCTGACACGCCCGTTCGCGTTAAGTGGATAAGTCTGTTCAAACTTCTCCGTCTCATCGCCGGTCGTGGCTTGAACGATGACTGCGTCCGTTTGCGGCAGATCGACCGGCATCCCAACGGTGCCCTCATTTGACGACAAACTAAGACCGGCAAAAATAATCGTATATAACCAACTCATAAATGCTCTCCTGAACTAGTGTTTGGGTGAATTTCCCTCTTTCTAAGGTTAAAACACCGCTTTTCCCCGATTTGTGACATTTTTTTTTCTAAATAACCGTGAAAAAAACGTGTTTGTGGGCGCATACTGTCATTTATTTGACCTGGTCGCGTGCCGGACGTATAATTACGGTTTGCGTTTAACGCGAACCACTCGCCTTTCTTTTATTTATTGGGGCGACGGAAGTGACAATATGAAACAGGAAATTCACCCTAACTACGAAGAGATCCTCGTGACGTGTGCATGTGGCAATAATTTTAAGACACGCTCGACAATGAAAGACGAGCTGCACATAGAAATTTGTTCTGAGTGCCATCCGTTTTTTACCGGCAAGCAGAAGCTGGTCGATACGGCCGGTCGCGTCGATCGCTTTAACAAGCGTTACGCCCGCAGCGGTGTTGCTGAGGCAGCAAAATGATCTTGAGCAGCAGACTCTATTAGCTATTCAAAATTTGACGCCGACGCTTTTGCGCCGATCAGTAAAGGTGTGTAAGACACACTGGTGATAGGTAAAATAGCTCGGCGTCTTTCGATTTCGGATTTTAGATTGCGGATTGCGGATTTTTGAGCATCTAAAGTTATCGGCTCTCGAAACTTAGCATTATGAAGAAAAGGAATTCAGCAAAATTGCTCCGATTTGTTCACACGGTCTTCGCCGTCGAGCGTGATCTGATCGTCGGCGGCCAGGCCGTGATGGAAGGCGTTATGATGCGCACGCCGTCGGCGTACGCGATCGCGTGTCGCAAATCCGACGGCTCGATCGTCTCGACCGCCGAAAAGCTCCCGAAGTGGAGCGATAAACACAAATGGCTCAACACACCTGTGCTTCGCGGCGGTGCGACGCTGATCCAATCGATGGCGCTTGGCATAAAGGCTTTGAATTTTTCTGCTCGTATTTACGAGGAAGATTTGGAGGCGCAGGAACAGCTCGCAAAAGAAAAAGCGGCTGAAACCCAAGCCGTATTTGCTGAGGGCACTGCAGATGAGAACTTTACAAAGGCGCGTGTCAAAGTTGTGATGCCGGCCGAATCAAAAGCCAAAAAGGCGGGACAATCGGCGAGCGCCGTCGGCTCGATCATCTTTGCGCTTGGCTTTAATATTTTGCTGTTCATCGTCGCACCACTCGTGCTGACAAATCTGTTATTTATTCAATTTGGTTGGGCCGCCGCTCCGGTCATTAGCGCTGACGCAGGCTGGTTCGCAACAATTAAAGCTTACGTCTGGAAGATCAGCCTTGATTCGTTTGGTCTGTGGGTTGGTTTTAATCTGATCGACGGCCTGATCAGAATGGTGTTCTTTATCTTTATGATCTTTTCAATGTCGTTCTTAAAAGACATTCGCCGCGTCTTTGAATATCACGGCGCCGAGCACAAGACAGTTTTCGCTTGGGAAAAAGGCTTCGAACTTACGCCAGACAACG
The DNA here is from genome assembly GCA_049679945.1 of Pyrinomonadaceae bacterium. Taxonomy (GTDB): domain Bacteria; phylum Acidobacteriota; class Blastocatellia; order Pyrinomonadales; family Pyrinomonadaceae; genus OLB17. The sequence goes on from JBAUGW010000048.1 coordinate 25,066, forward strand.
CGGCTCAGCAGCGTCGTCAGCATCCGCGTTGCGGCACCTCGTTTTTGATGGTCGTCATGTTGATCGCGATCGTGCTGTTTTCGGTAATTAACTTTGAAGCGATGTGGCTCAATCTCGTTGTGCGAATCGCTCTAATGCCGCTAGTCGCAGGTCTGAGTTACGAAGTGATTCGCTACGCCGCGAAAAAGGAATCAGGTGCGATATTCAAATTTATGACAAAGCCCGGACTTTGGCTGCAAAACATCACGACGCAGGAGCCGGACAAAGAGCAACTTGAAGTCGCAATTCACGCCCTCGACGAGTCACTCAAATTAGAGCCGCAGTCGGCGTAAGGAATTTTGCCACCGAGAACACAGAGGTCACTGAGGTTTCAGAACAAAATCATAGTTTTCTCGGTGAACTCTGTGTCCTCTGTGGCTAATTGATTTTATGTTCGCAAAACTTGAACAAATAGAAAAATCCTACGAGGAGCTTACTGCCCAAATATCGTCGCCCGAGTTCATGTCCGACATGTCGGCGTATGCCAAGGCGATGAAGCAGCATCGCAGCCTCGGTGAAATTGTCGAAAAATATCGCGAGGTCAAAAAGATGCAAGAAGATCTCGAGGGAGCGCGTGACCTGCTCACACTCACTGACGACGACGATATGCGCGAGATGGCAAACCTCGAAATCGCAGGCATCGAAGAGAAACTGCCGCAAGCCGAAGAAGAACTAAAATTCCTGCTCCTACCAAAAGATCCAAACGACGAAAAGAACGTAATTCTCGAAATTCGGGCAGGAACGGGCGGCGATGAGGCGACTCTGTTCGCTGCCGAAATCTTACGCATGTACGCGCGATACGCCGAACGACAGGGTTGGAAAATGAATATTTTTGAAACCTCTGACACAGGTGTTGGCGGCATTAAAGACGCAACCGCTGTGATAGAGGGCGATAACGTTTATTCCAAGATGCGTTTTGAGAGCGGTGTGCATCGCGTTCAGCGCGTTCCTGCCACCGAGTCGAGCGGACGAATTCACACGTCTGCAATCACGGTCGCAATTCTGCCGGAGGCCGAAGAAGTCGATGTTCAGATCGATCAGAACGACCTTCGCATCGATACGTTTTGCTCGAGCGGTCCCGGCGGCCAGTCGGTTAACACGACGTATTCCGCGGTTCGCATCACGCACTTGCCCACAAATGTCGTCGTCTCGATGCAAGACGAAAAGTCGCAAATAAAAAATCGCGAGAAAGCGATGCGCGTTCTTCGTGCACGTCTGCAAGAGATCGAAGAGCAAAAACAACACGACGCTCAGTCAGCCGAGCGCAAGTCGATGGTCGGCAGCGGCGATCGCAGCGAAAAGATTCGCACCTACAATTTCAAAGAAAATCGCGTCACCGATCATCGTATCGGATTGACGGTTCATCAACTCGACCTCGTGCTTGAAGGCCAGCTCGACGAGTTCATCGACGCCCTGACAACACACTACCAAACGGAGAAACTTCAGGCTGAAGCTGTCGCAGTCTGACAAGTTCGTTTAACTTTTGATTTTTTGACTTTTTGCTCTTGACTTCTTTGTATGCCCCAGCCGACACGCCTCTATCTCATCCGCCACGGACAATCTGACGGTAACGCAGAAGGGCGTTTTGGCGGCCACGGCCCGACGCCGCTCTCAAAACTCGGGCTCGAACAGGCCGGGCGAACGGCAAAGCTCCTTGCTAGAGAGGAGATCAATGCGATCTATTCGAGCGACCTTTTCCGTGCCGTTCAGACAGCCGAGCCATTGGCAAAACTGCTCAACCTCAAAATAAACAAATCAAAAGCCTTTCGCGAGCGAAATGTCGGCGTTCTCGAAGGACTGACTTTCGATGAGTGTAAAGAAAAATATCCGCGTGACTACTACGCCCTTGTCCATCGTCACGTCAACTACGCAATAACCGGCGGCGAAAGCTATCGTCAACTTCTGCGTCGGGTTTCGAGCGAACTGCGCACAATACTTCGCAAACATCCGAGTGAGCGCGTCGCCGTGTTTTCTCACACCGGCGTGCTTTGTTATCTCACGCTATTCCTGATAGGCGCTATACAACGCGACACAAAGCAAACTCCCTGGATCATCACCTCAAACTGCGGCATCAATCGCTTCGAAGTCCGCGGCCTTCGCAACGTCCGCGTCCTCACCCTAAACGACACCCGCCACCTCACCGCCATCACCGGCAACGATGCGTTTGCTGCGCGGTAATTCGAGAAGCCTCTTGACTTGGTCTTAAATTTGCATTATCAGTAAGAATACTGTTAACAAGGGAGAGTCTTATGAAAAAGCAATTGGCTGCGGCCACGATATTCATATTATTTTTACTTTCAATTATCTCTACACAGGCTCAAAGCGATGAAGTCGGTGATGACGGCGGACTCATGATCCCAATCGGTCAGCCGGTTATTTATGGTCAGGTAGCGATCGAGGGATTGCCACAGAACACGCAACGACCGGTGATTTTTGTATCGCTGTTGATCAGCGGAACACAGATCGACAGAAGGCCAACTGACAGCCGAGGATACTTTTACTTTCTACAGCGACCACGTCATGGACATACGCTGGTGTTTGAAGTCGATGGCGGCGAAGTCGGGCGAGCTTATCTGACGGTTGGAGTAGGCTCACGACTCCGGCAGGATGTTACGATTCAGTGGCGCAGTTTAAAAGGAGCTCCAAAATCTGAAACCGGTATTGTCTCAACAAAAGGTTATACCCGAACGCCTGAAGCTGAGAAAGCATTTGCAAATGCAATGGCTTTAGTTCGTGATAATAAAAGTGATGAAGCTAGGAGCGCGTTTGACGAGATGCTCAAACAGGATCCGAAAGATTTTGTTTCTTGGACAATGCTTGGCACAATCTACTTCGATCAAAAGAAATTTGGCGATGCCGAAGCAGCGTTTAGTAAGGCATTGGAACTAAAACATGACTTTACTCTCGCTCGCGTAAATTTAGGCAAGATGTACTTAGCACAATCTGAGTTTGATAAGGCAATTGCGACGTTATTGAAAGCCGTTGAGCTTGACGGTACTTCGCCTGATGCGAACCATCAATTAGGCGAGGCCTACCTGCGTACCAAAAAAGGCTCGTTAGCGGTTGGTTATTTGAATAAAGCAATTGAACTTGCACCGTTACCAAAAGCAGAAATTCACTTGCGGCTTGCGGCACTTTATAACGGAGCTGGTTTAAAAGATCGAGCTGCCTCTGAATATAAAGCTTTTCTCATGAAAGTCCCCAACCACGCGGATGCAAAAAAGTTCGAGCAGTATATCAAGGAAAACACTCCTTCGAAACCCTAACAAAAAAAGGCCGCGAGTCAAACTCACGGCCTTAAATTTCACAAAAGCAATTGTCTTAGAATGAAAATCTGAGACCAAATTGCATTCTTCGCGGGTTCCCTTGAATATCCGTGAAAATTTTACCAAACGCAGAAGCAGCGGTGGCAGTTTCTGCATCTTCAGGCAAGCCAAAAGATGCCCTTGTAAAGTTATTTGCAAGGAAATACTGCTGGTTAAACACGTTGAAAACTTCCCAACGGAACTGGAATTTATGATTCTCATTCCAAGGCATCTTAAATGACTTGGAGAGTCCCAGATCAGTAGCCGAGTACCCCGGTAATCGGAACGTATTCCGCTCACCGGTTTCACCAGGAAGTGCATTTCTAAACGAATTCAAAGCCTGTTGGGGGTTGGCAAAGAAATTCTGTGTATTGCGAACCGCACTGCCAACAACCGGCTGTCTTCGTGTTCCATTCGACTGAACGTTCCAGTTCGTCGCCCATATCGCCGCGTCGAACGGAGCCGAAAGAGGTTGGCCGGTATTCCACCGGAAGATTCCTCTCAACGACCAGCCACCGACAAACGCGTCAGCAACAGAATTCATGCCACTGAAAAACTTTTTGCCCTTTCCTACCGGAAGATCAAAAAGGAAGTTCGCGTTGATAACATGTTTGGCATCAAAATCCGATAATGCGTACTGGTCACGCTGACGAAGCGGATTGAGAAGGAACTGACCACCGTACGAACCGTCAGTCTGGAGTCCGGAAACATCATCCAGTGATTTTGAGAACGTATAGTTAAGATCGTAACTAAGGGTAGAACCTAAACGTTGTCTAAGCGAGAAAGTTCCGCCGTGGTAGTCCGAATTTGCAAACGTTCCAAAAGCTGAGAACGCACCATACTGCGGATGGTAGAACATATTCGGGAAGCGGCCCGGGTTACCTGAGAGACCGAATTCAGTTGCATCGTCGATGATCAACTGAATAAAAGTGTAATCCCTGATCGCAAATCCATTATCGGCAAACATCGCGTAGATGGCACGAGTGTTACTGGTCGCACCCAATCCAAAGTCGGCATTAAGTACTGTCATTGCATTTGGGAAAAAATATTCGAAGTACGGTATGTTTGCAATGCTGTTGTAAGGAACCCCAGCCTTCTGCGCAGCAACTAACTGTTTTGCAGCTGTGTACCAATCCACACCGCCTGGATCGACGAGGTTGTTGAGTGCAACGACGTCACGCGATCCGAAAAGCTTTCGCGCCTTACGGCCAAGATATGACGCCTCAAAGTACATTCCTTTCGGAAGCTGGCGTCCGTATGAAACGTTCCAGCTATAGTGCTTCGGCGACTCAATGGTCTGATCGAGCGAACTCTCAATTCGCGTTTGTTCGTCAGCTGGAGTCGAGAAGCGTTGGGTGGGGGCCGGAATGCCGGGCAGCGAACGAATATTCTGATTAAAACCGGTAAACAATGGTGCCGGATTTGTCGTCACATCGTATGTGTTTGCAGAAATCGCAGTTTGACTGGTAAAACCAATTGTAGATAGGCCATCGAAGCTGACGGCTAACTGACCACCAAAATAGTCATTCGAGATGCCAAAACCACCACGGATCACCGAGTCGCCTGATTTACCAAACAAGAATCGGCCAACTTTTCCACCAATGTCCGGCGACCATGCGATCGCGGCTCGAGGCTGGAAATTGTTCTTATCCATGTCGTAAAAGCCAGGACCGTTGTTCTTGGGGCCACCTTTTACAAAGTTAATAAGCGTGTTAAGCGGCACACCTCTTGCCGCCGACGCAGCGCGCGCCTCGAAGAAGTCTCCCAATGGTGTGTCAGGAACAACTTGAAATCCGTTTGCCTCGTAAACGGGTCGGCTCAAAGCATACCTCAAACCAAGCGTTAACGTTAAAGAGCGACCGATCTTCCAAATGTCCTGAACGTACGAATCATATTCTTCAGTAGCAAATACACGATTTGACGATGTTCCTGCAGGAAGAACACTGCCATCTAAGTCAAACGTGAAATTGCCCGCATAGTCTGAGTAGCGTCCGATCAAAGCCGTTGCCGCAGCTTGTACCGATCCGACACTGCCACCTGCAATTGTATATCCAGCGTTTATAATTTGTTCGTCAACAACTGCACCTGAAAAGTCGTAGAACGACGGATTTGTAAAAGCTTGGTCGTATGCACTGGCAAATGTGATTCTCTTATTACGGATGATACGGACGTTGCCACCAAACTGGAAAGTATGGTTGCCTTTAATCCATGTAAAGTCATCGGTAAAGTTGTGGACCGGGGTAACACGGCTCAAAGTTCTCGCATAAAGTGACGGGGAAAACACAAAGCGAAACGAGATATTGTTTGACCCCGAGTCTCCTTGTGTACTGAAAGCCTGACGAGTCAAGCCATACCTGAAGTTATTAATTTTGGTGCTGGAAATATTCCAGTTATGTCCTGCAACGTAGCCGTAGGGATGACTCCAAAGTGCTCTCGCCGGCGTGTCAGGAAATGCTGAGGTTAATGCAAGCTTGTCAAACTGATAGTTGCCGCGGAAGAACACTTGCTGACTAGACGTAGGGCTCCAGTCAAACTTTGCAATGTGGGTATTTTCTTTGGTCGATGTCGGAGCGTTAAACTGAAAACCGCCGGTGTTGATTCCGTCTCCAACCCCTTGGCCAATGTTATTCGATGGGTATCTCGATGCGGCTGATGCAAGAACTGCCCTAGCAATAGGGTTAATACCAACCACCGAATAAATAGCATTCAACTCGGCAAGTCCAATTGCACAGTTTCCAGCAACACAACTCGGTCCAGTGCCGCTAAATCTGATTGTTCCGGCCCCAAGGTGAGCCAAAGGCACGGTTCTATTAACCGAAACTTCATCCTTTTGATCTTGTCCCTCGAATGAGTAAAAGAAAAAGAGCTTGTCCTTGATTATCGGGCCGCCAATAGTGCCGCCGAAAACCTTCCGATCAAGCTTTGGCCGCGGAGAACGCTCATCGCCAGCCTTTTTGGTTCCTGCAATTACAAGGGCATCGGTGGGACCAAACCTGCCATTCAGGTTGTTAAAGAACCTATTCGCTGAACCCTTTGTCGGCCGGTTAAAGTAAAATACCGATCCTTTAAAGTTATTAGTTCCACTCTTTGTCACGAGAGATATTTGAGCACCTGACGAACGGCCTTGGTTGGCATTTGCACCTGTGGTTGTGATTCTGAACTCCTCTACAGATTCTGTAGTGGAGCGCAATGCTGACCCTTGTTCAATGTCTCCGCCGCCAGCCCTACCACCTGTTTGCTGATCATTGATATCAACTCCGTCAAGCGTGATATTTGCCTGATCGCTTCGGCCGCCGGCTACATAACCGTCACGCGTAACACCAGGTTGCAAAGCAAGAAGATCATTAACACGCCTCAGGTCGGTCGGTAGCTCCGTTATCTGCTGCGGAACGAAATTATTACCAACTGAAGCGTCCTGAGTATTTACAATAGACTCAATGCCGCCGCTGGTAACATCAACTACCACCGAGACATCACCTGGCTCAAGTGTCACATCCAAAACTACTGGCAGACTTACAGGAGCCTGCACATTGCTGTTAACAAGCTTCTTAAATCCTTTTGCCTCTACCTCGATACGATAAGTAGCGGGCGGCAGGGAAGCGAAATTATATCTGCCGTTTTCACCAGTTGTCGCGGTCCGTGTAAACCCGGTCGCAGGATTGGACAAAGTAACCATAGCACCAGGAACAATTGCTCCATTTTGATCGGCGACTGTGCCGCTGACGCCGGACGTTCCGGATTGACCAATTGCCAATCCAACACAAAGAACAGTTGCTAAAGTTGCAAAACTGATCGCGTTAATAAATCTACGTTTCATAGATCCTCCGTAATTTTTTCAAGAAAGTTTGGAAATAACTCCACCAAAGGTATTTACTGCCTATCACGCATTTTGCGTTCCAAAACCTAAAGAACCGATAATCGGCTGTATTTCCCGAGAATTCTGGCATAGATTAGCCTAAAAGAAAAGACTGGGCTTAGGTTTTTTTGTATAAAAATTCAGATTTTTGTTTTTTGGGCGGATTCAGTTCCGAGGGTGGTTGCGGCTGCGATGGTTAGATTGGTTGGGTTTGCGACATCGCCGGCGGCATAGACTGCTGAAAGATTTGTCAGACAGCTGCCTTTCGGGAAAATATAACGCGCGTCGTCGACGTCGATTTGATCAGTGAAAAGTTCCGTGTTTGGTTCTACGCCGATGCGGATCAGGACGGCGTCGGTATTGATGGTTGAGCGGGTTTCGGACTCGACGTTTTGTAATTCGACAGCCGTTACCGTCGCGTCGCCGAGGATCGCGGTTACGCGAGTGTCGAACATAATATCGACGTTGGGCAATTTGTTGACTGTGTCATTAAACCTCTTCTGCGCCGTAAAGTGGTTTCGCCTGTGGATGACGATAATTTTCTTCGCGACTTCGCTCAAGATGCAGGCGTTTTCGACAGCGGCGTCGCCGCCACCGACAATGACGACAGTTTTTCCGCGCGCCTTTTCTTTGTATTTGATTCCGGATCCCAAAATGCCCTTCCCGCCAAATTCTCTCTCGCCGGGCACATTGAGTAGTCTGCGGCGCACGCCGGTTGCAAGGATGATCGAGTTTGCAGAATATCGATCGCCGTTCGCCAAAGTGACGATCTTTTTTTCCAAATCGGCGTGAGCGACAACTGCGTTTGTAAGATATTTTGGACCGGCCTTTTCAACTTGTTGCAGAAAATGATCGCGAAGTTCTCGGCCGTTTTTCGCGGCAAACGGCGGATAGTTTTCTATAGCGTTGTAGGTCCAAAGGAGCTGTCCGCCGAGTTCGGCTTCGCGTTCGAGCAGGATCGCGTCGACGCCAAGTTCGGCACATCTGATCGCCGCCGACATACCTGCCGGGCCGCCGCCGATGATGATCACATCAAAATTATTCGTCTCAAGCGACATGGCAATGTAAAAGTCGTTCTTTGCTACTTTTTGTCAACGGTACCTGCCGTTTTTTGTCACAAATGCAGATTTTTGCACAAAAACAGACATGGTCGCGAACACAGTCGACAGCATTTCCGCCTTTTATTTTAGGCACTCTATCTGAAAATAACAAGAATCTGGAATTTCTCGGGCTTTGGCACTAATGTTGCTTTCCAACTATGCTGTGAGTGGGCGAACTCCATCTCGCGCGTCCTTTTCAACGACCAAAATTTTCTGACCAACTTAAAAAATACTATGCGTTTAGACATTGAACAAGACGTTACTGCAGCGCCGCCAGTCGATGGCGTTTCGTGTGATGAATTTGGCTTCCCCGGTACTAACGCCGCCGAAGCTCTTTTGAAGAACGGCATCGCAGCTGCCCAGAGCGGCGATCGCGATGGTGCCCGTAAGCTGTTGACGCAGGTTGTCGCCCTCGATCCCTCGAGTGAGGACGCCTGGATGTGGCTTGCTTCGATCAGCGATTATCCAGAAGAGTTGCAGGCGTTTCTCAAGCGTGTACTCGAGATCAACCCCGAAAACGCTCGTGCTGTCGAATGGCACGCCGCGACAAATGCTCTGCTCGCCAAAACACTCGTTCAGCGCGCCGTCGCTGCTCACAACGACGGCTTGCATGAAATGTCGGCTCAATGTGTCACGCAGGCGCTCGTGCACGATGCGAACTGCGAATCCGCCTGGGAATTCAAGGCTTCGCTGGCTGATGACGAAGACGCGAAAATGGAATGTCTCGAACGAGTACTGAGCATCAACCCCGACAATGCCGATGCTGCATCGGCAATGGCCGTCATCCAGCGTGCAAAAATCGAGGCCGTCTTTGTCGAAGCAAAAACGCACGTCATCGAAGGCGACAATCGAAAAGCCGTAAAACTCATCAATCAGTATCTCGACATCGTGTCGGACAACGCCGACGCGTGGCTTTTGAAAGCTCATCTCACGAACGACGTCGAGCAAAAGATGCAAGCGCTCGAAAATGCGCTCGAAGCAAATCCGAGCCACGCCGCGGCACGCTCGTCCTACGATTTTCTCTCGACGCTAAACGATCCTCCGCAGCCCGCTCTTGAGCCCGACGAAGTTGTCGAACCTGCGGGACCAGAGGTGGACGAAGTTGCAGAGGCTCAGGCCGCAGAAGCCGAAGAAAGTGCCGCAGCTGTCGAAACAGAACTTGTCCAAGAGGCTGCCCCCGAAGCTGAAGACCAGGTTTTTGCTGCCGAAGAGGTGCCGTTTCGCGTAACCGACGAAGAGCCTGTGTTTGCGGCCGAGGAGGAAACTAAAGGCGGACAGCCGGTTGAGGAATTCGCAACGGTCGAAGACCACCGCATCGAGGAACCGTCCGTGAGTTACGACGATGGATACGTCGCCGAAGCTCCGACGCAGGAGACGATCAACGTCCAGGCGGCGACTGTCGCTTGCGCGTTTTGCGATGCGGAAAATGATACGCACGCATTCAAGTGCAGCAGCTGTCACGCGATTACGTCTCTCTCTGACACCGAGTCGTTACTTGCAAATCCATATGCTGATTTTGAAATGATTCACCCGGCTGTCATGCGGATGGAATCCGAAACGAATACTCGTGAATTCAGCAACCCAGAACTTGTTTCGCTCGGCATCGGCCACTTTAATCTGCGCAATTACGATGCGGGTCTCAGCTATCTACAGGAAGCCTCGCGACGCGACCCGAACAACGTCGTGCTTGCAAGTCAGGTCAACACGCTCGCGATTCGCGTCGATGAGATTAATCATCAGCATGAAGTTGAGGTATCTCGACCAAAAGGCAAGACAATCCTCGTCGTCGACGACAGTCCTACCGTTCGCAAACTTATCTCCGGCAAGCTTGAAAAGTCAGGCCACAACGTCGTTTGCGCGTCCGACGGGGTCGAAGCTCTCGAACGCATTGGCGAGATCATGCCCGACCTCGTGCTGCTCGACATCACCATGCCGCGTATGGACGGTTATGAAGTTTGCAAACAGATTCGTTCAAATCCGGAAGCAAGTAATCTGCCGGTCGTGATGATCTCGGGCAAGGACGGCTTCTTTGACAAAGTTAGAGGGAAGATGGCCGGCACATCCGGTTACGTGACAAAGCCTTTCGGCCCCGAGACTCTGATGAAGGCGCTCGAAACATATCTGCTTCCCGACGCTGCGTGAACAGTGATTAGTAGTCAGTGATCGGTGGTCAGTGAACGGATTGTTCTTTTCATCTTCGCTGACCACTGACGACTGACAACTGACAACTGCCCTCATGGACCGCGAACAGACACAATCTTTCATTAGGACTGCCGAAGCCGATCTCGAACGCGCACGCGGCAGTCTTTTGCTCGTGTCGCAAAACAGCGACATGTCCGACATTGCTGTGCCGCGACAGATAATTGCGCGCGTCAAAGACGCCGCGCTGCAAAACGGGGAGTTCGCGATCGCGTCGCTAGCTGTCGAATGCGGACAAGCCCTCGAACAACTCACGTCACCAACCGAAGCCTACAAGGTGCTCGACGTCGTCGCGCGCATCGAGGCGTCGCTGCTCGACATTCCGCTACACTCTGCTGGTTTTCTCAGCGATGTGTCGGATTTTGTAGATTCGTCGTTTGACGGGATCTTGCCACCGACCGAGTCGATAGACAATGTATTTTCGGAATTTGAGATCGACGAGGAAACGTTCGAGGTCTTCAAATCTGAGGCCGAAGAACTGCTCCGGAACATAAATAACGGCCTGCGAACACTCGCCGGTTCGCCTGCGGATCAAAACGCATTATGGGAAGTTCGCCGTAGCTCTCACACGTTAAAGGGAGCGGCCGGTATTGTCGGACTCGCCGAGGCTTCGGAGACGGCGCACAAAATGGAGGACCTGCTCGACAAGCTCGTCGAATTAAAACGCGAAGCCGCGCAGCCCATAGTTCAATTTCTCGAATCGTCTACCAAAAAACTCCACTCGATCGTCGAGGCAAAACAATTCGACGATGAAAGCGATCTCGAAACTCAGTATTTGGCAGCAATGGACGCGCTCGGCTCCGCAGTAACCTCTGCACAAACCACTGCTCTGTCTGCTCCCGAGTCAGCTGAAAGCGCGGACACGACGCGGCCCGTTCACAAACCGATCGTCCGTGTTTCGCTCGAAAGGCTCGACGAGCTGATGCAGATTTCGCACGAGCTGATGACAAACCGCGAGACACTAGCCGAAGGGTTTGCGAATCTGCTCGAAGGCGATTCCGCCGACAAAGAAACGATCACGAAGCTCGAATCGCTCTTCGAGACGGCTTACCGTTTGAACGGTGACCTCAACGAAAAGCTCATGCAGATTCGCATGGTCAAATTCGGCACGCTCGAAACGCGTCTGAGCCGCGCGGTTAATATGACCTGCATGGACGAGTGCAAAAAGGCTGTCTTTGAACTCGAAAATGGTGACGCCGAGATCGATACGCTGATTATAGATTCGATCGTCGAGCCGCTGCTGCATTTACTAAAAAACGCAGTCGTTCACGGCATCGAAACGCCTGAGACGCGACGACTTATCGGAAAAAACGAGCGCGGCACGGTCAGCGTCAAAGTCGAAACTAACGAAACTGAGATTCGGATTCAGGTCACCGACGACGGCCGCGGCGTGTCGGTGCAAAAATTAAAAGCAAAGGCGATTGCCAACCACATCATCGACGAAGGGAGAGCTTTGTCGATGACCGACCGCGAAGCGTTCGAACTGATGTTTGATCGCGGCCTCACAACCGCAACCAAGATCGACCTTAATGCCGGCCGCGGCGTCGGGATGAGCATTGTAAAAGAGAGCGTCGAAAATCGTGGCGGCCTCGTGGTTGTTGAGTCAGAGCCGCAGCGTGGAACAGCGTTCACGATTCTTTTACCCATCGTAGCGACGCAATCAAAAAGTGAATCGGCTCCGTTCTTCGAGCAAGCTGAAGAAGAAATGCCGACGATCCTTATTGTCGATGACAGCGCAAGCATTCGTCATCAAACGCAAAAACTCGTCGAGGCCGCAGGATTCAAGTGCCTCACTGCAAACAACGGCGCCGACGCTCTTGAGCTGTTGCTCAACGGAGACTTCGAGCCGGATTTGATCTTGTCCGATGTCGAAATGCCGCAGATCGACGGCTGGCAATTTCTTGAATACATAAAAACCGACGAAAATCTGGGCCACATCCCCGTAGTTCTTATCACGTCCCTCGCGGCGGACGAACACCGCCAACGTGCATTCGACCTCGGTGCCACTGACTACATTGTAAAACCGCTGACCAGCGACGCTCTGGAAACTGTCACAGAAAAGTTTCTAAGCGAGGTCGTCGCCTAACTGCTCACTATTTTACTGGAGGTTTACTCGGCCTGAGTTCGATCTTGCTCGGCAAGGCACGCGCGTTCATTGCGAGCAGATCGATCACAACTTGAGCAATGTCGTCGGGCTGGAGCTGCCACGCTTTTTCATCCGACGGCGAGTCGCCACCGAATTCGGTGTTCACGCTGCCGGGACAAATATAACTGACTTTGATGTTGTCGTGACGCACCTCCTGCATCAGCGATTCTGAGAAACCGTTTAGTGCAAATTTCGAGGCGTTGTAAGCTGCCATCCGCGGATGTGCATTCTGTCCGGCAAGCGAAGAAATATTAATAATATAACCGCCGCGCTTTTTGATCAGAGGGATCGCGTGGTGACACGCGTAGAAAACGCCAAGCAAATTCGTCTCGATCGTCTGACGAAACTCATCCGGCGGCATTTCTTCAACAGTTTTGCCAAAGAAACCGACGCCTGCATTGTTTATCAAAATATCGACGCCGCCAAAAACGCGCTCGCAATCCGCCAGCATCGACTTGACCTGCATTTCATCACGAACGTCGCATTCACAACCCGCGGCTCTGCCGTGCTCGGAAAGCCTGGCAACCGCCGCCGAAACCGCTCTCTGATCTCTGGCAGTCACAAAAACGGAGGCGCCGGATCTAACCAACGCCTCTGCAATCGCATAACCAATTCCTTTTGTGGCGCCCGTAACGACCGCAACTTTATCTCTTAAATTCACAATTTCTGTTTGAGAATGTCGTTTACGACCTTTGGATTAGCTTTACCTTGCGAGGCCTTCATCACTTGGCCGACGAAAAAGCCGAGAAGTTTTTCGTTGCCGCCACGATATGCGTCGACGTTTGCTTGGTTTGCGGCGATTACTTCATCGACGATCTTTTCGATCGCGCCCGTGTCGGATACCTGCTCAAAACCTTTTTCGCTGATGACTTCGGCGGCCGTTCGCCCGCTCGCAAACATCTCGGCGAGCACTTCTTTCCCTTGATTACTATTGACCTTACCGTCAACGACGGTTTGAATCAGCTCCGCAAGGTCCTCGGCAGTAATCTTTGATTCGCTGATAGAATTCCCCGAGTTATTAACTTCACGCGTCAGCTCACCCAGAATCCAATTTGCAGAGAGTTTCGGATTTAAGGTTATTCTCGCGACGGTTTCGAAAAACTCAGCCGTGTCGCGATCATGTGTGAGCTGCGCGGCGTCGGCGTAACCGAGTTTGTAAACCTCGATGAAGCGCTCACGCATCGCTTCGGGCATCTCCGGCATCTGCGATCTTACGCCCTCAATAAATTCGGGGGTCACGAGCAACGGCTGCAGATCGGGTTCGGGAAAATACCGATAGTCATGTGCATCTTCTTTCGAACGCATAACGCGAGTCTCATTCTTCTTCTCGTCCCACAAGCGCGTCTCTTGATTTACAGTTTCGCCCTTCTCGTGCGCCGCGATCTGCCGCTCGATCTCAAACTCGATTGCCTTTTGCATAAAGCGAACGGAGTTTAGATTTTTCAGCTCGACTTTGTTATTAAATTTCGTCTCACCAACCTTTCGCACCGACACGTTCGCTTCGCAACGAAGGTTTCCCTTCTCCATGTCGGCGTCACTCGCTCCAACCCATTGAAGTGCGCGGCGAATGTGATTGACGTAATCATAGGCCTGCCACGAAGTGCGAAAATCCGGCGCCGTTACGATCTCGCCAAGCGGCGTTCCGGCGCGATTGAGATCGATATAGGAATATTTATCGGTGTCCGGCAAACCTTCGTGGACGTTCTTACCAGCGTCTTCCTCAAGATGCATCCGCTCTATGTGAATGGTCATCGGCTGCCACTCTTTTGAGTGGCCGTGATCGTCGCGTTCGGCGGTCATGATAGTCAAATGTCCATTCGCCGAGAACGGCTTGTCGTACTGCGAGATCTGATAGCCTTTTGGCAGGTCGGGATAGAAATAATTTTTGCGCGCAAAGACAGACGTCTCTTGAATCTTGAGGCCGAGTGCAAGCGCGGCCCTCGCGCCGAGATCGACGACACGTTTATTCAGCACCGGCAACGCGCCCGGTAAACCAAGACAAACGGGACACGTGTTCGCATTTGGCTCACCACCAGTTTCTACCGCGCAGCGGCAGAAGATCTTAGTCTCCGTCGCAAGCTGCGCGTGAATTTCCATGCCGATTACGGCTTCCCAACCTTCTTTCATGAATTATCTTTTTCGCGGATTTATCCGAATCAGCGGCTGCGGTCGCGTGCTCGGACCAGTCGGCCAAAATTGTCCGCCCGCAAAATAACCCGGCTGCTGATACGGAAAATTCACCCGCGGCGTGCGAAACCGTCGCCCGTTCCACCAATAATATGTATAACCGGAGTCGTAAAACTGCGGCACAATGTCAGTCCGTTGCGGCAGCCGATAATAATATTGCGCGGCCCGACTCTCTGCGAGGGCACGTTCGGCATCGAGCCGCTCGCGCTCTAACTCATCTTTTTGCAAACGAGCGGACAGTTCTTCCGCTTCTTTTGCAGCTTGAGCGTCGCGTCGTGCGCGCTCTTCGGGTGAAGGAAAACCTAGGCGCGCGTAATTGACGCTAAGATCGGTCTCAGCCTTCACGCGATCTCGCCGATATTTTTCAAGATCGGAATTCGTGACCGTCTGCGATTGAGCCGAACAGATCGCGGCTGTCGCGGTCATGAAACATAAAACAAAAAGCAGTTTCTGTGTCATTGTTTTTACCTCTTTCGAGATATATTAGCACGCCGCGACAGCCGAATGAAAGATTCAATCTGACCGACCTAAAAGCTAAATGTCGTCCCAAATCTCGCCGTCGCACCAACTGTGCGAAATCCGTTTTCGTAATACTCGTGATTGAAAACATTCTCGATCGTGCCGTAAATACGCAGGTTCAGCTTATCCCGCTTAAATCCGAAGTTATAACCCGCCGTCACGTCACCGCGTCGATTACCTCGAAATCTATATATATATGTATTGAACATCGAGTTGCTGAATATCGGCGCAAGATAACTGCTTGTTGCAAGAAAGTCGAAGTTCACCCATGCACGTTTAAATCGCTGCGTCACAACTAGCGTGAATTGGTGATCCGGCATTCCGAGCGAGCGAATCACACCGCTGCCCGAAATCTGTGGAGCTCGCTGGTCGCTGTTTGTAAATGTGTGCGAGGCGAAAATGTCGAAGCGATCCTTTGGTTTCAGTCTGACACTGAATTCACCGCCAAGCGCGATGCCGCCTTTTTGATTTTCGTAACCGCCGAATGGCCGCGTCGTCGAACCGATATTCGGAACGACGTTGCCAAATCCGATAATGTCATTGAGCCGCGTATAAAAGTAAGTCGCTGAAAACCGCACACGATCTTTCGCCGCGTTTTGCTCAACACCTGCGTCGAACGCTATCGTCTTTTCGGGTTTCAGAAATGGATCGCCTAGAGCTACAAAACTTGGAGCCCCGAACGTCGAGAAAAAAGTTCCGAAACGCTCGTACAGCGAAGGAACTCGATAACCGTTGCCAACATGCGCGCGAAACTTCGTCCCCGATCTGCGAATGAAGTACGACACTGCTCCGTCAAACGTGTATGCCGTCGGCGGATTGCTCAATGTGAGATTGCTGTATGGGGCGTTTGTCAGGCTGAATTCAGGCCGGTCGAGACTAAATCTTTGAGCGCGAAACCCGCCCGCAAGCTGCAGACGCCCGTCGTATAAACTCACAACATCCTGCGCGTAAAAAGTGTTGCTCAACTGCCGTGCACGAGTGAAAAAATTGTCCGTTCCTGACGGCGTTCCGCCGGCGTTTCCAAATTTCTCCTGCTCGAATTCGTAGCCCGCTGTGAGTGTGTTTATACCGCGAGCCGTCCAGGTCAAGCGCGCATTCGCCGTGTGAATCTGGCCATCAAAAACGCTCGCGAATGCGCTTTGAAAGCCAGGCCCGAGCGGTCCGTCGTCGTTTCTTCGTCGAGTTTTTAAGCCCTGATAATAGCCGTTGAGAACAAAGTCGTCCGTGATGACCTGATTTACCGAAACCTGTCCGCTGAAAAATCGCGACTTCTGAATCGCGTCCGGATCATTCGCGTCAGGCGTGAAGTTCACGCCCGGCAGAGCGTCGATTATCGTCGCGTTGCTCGCCGGCAATGTGCCGCGAGTGTCGGGACCTACGTTTAACCGCACTTTCGCGTCGGAGAAAAATATCCGGCCCGATATATTTGTTTTCGCCAACGGATTTGAATCGACGCGCGTTTGAAAATTTGTGTTGTGTGCGTCGTCCTGGCCGTCGATACCCTTCGTGTAAACTGTTCGCGAAAATCCAGCACCGATTCCGAATTTACCGTTATCAAGTCCATGCGAAATCAGTCCACGAAATCTTCCTAATCCAAGCCCGCCAAACGCTCCACCGATCTGGCCATGCGTTCCGCTTTTTGCAGTCGGCGTCTGAAAATCGAGCGTTCCGCCGATCGCGTTCGTGCCGTAGAGCGACGAACCCGAGCCGCGTAAAACCTCGATCTTACTGACACTCGTCAGCGTAAAGTCGCTCAAAAACGATGATGCGTCGCCCGTGATCGCCGCCGGATCGCGAAAGCGAATTCCGTCGATTAACACCGCCGTGTCCTGATTGCGTAAACCCCTCGTTTTGATATTCGCCGTCCGCCCAAACCCGCCAAGCTGCTGCACGCGAAAACCCGGAACGGTGCGCAAACTCTCAACCAACGCAAAATCCGCCCGCTCGCGCATCTCTTGACCGGTGATGACATCAACAGATTTGGAAACTGATTCGATAGTTTGAGGCTGTCCCGCTGGAATTGTCACATATTCGCGGATTATGGTTTCGCTCGAAATATCCACCGGAACCAGCTCCAGCACGACCGACTCAGCTTGGCCGTCACGGATAGAGACGATTAGCTGTCGTTCTAAGTATGCCTGACGCAAACGCTGTAGTCTCGAATTGTTGATATTAAAGTAAGCCCAGACTGTGTAAGTTTGCGCAGCAAGGTTCTCAAAGCGGAATCTGCCATCCGAGTCGGTCCGCGTCTCGGGAGCTTTCGTAAATGTTTGACCGATTCCGATAAGAACTGTCGCTCCACTGACGGGCTTTCCTTTATACACCACAACTCCCGACAGGGTCCCCGTGTCCTGCGCAAAAGCAACCCCGGCCAATACTAGCGTTAAAACTAAACTTTTCATTGTTTCTCCTCTTCTGCCCACACGCAGAATGGTTCTTGTCCCAAGACAAACAAGCAAAGTTCCAGACTCGGTCGAATGTAGAACATAGAACGCGGAATGCAGAACTCGGAACCTCGGTCATTCGTCATTCGTCATTCGTCATTCACCTCACTGTTGCGTGGGCAGCGTCGGATTTGCACCGACTTCCTTTGCGACGTTCGTCAACTATTAACTAACAACTATGAACTACTAACTATTCACTGAAGTAAATAGCCGTCGTTCGCACTTTTCCACTTCGCGGATTTTCATCCAGCAAAACATCGACGCCAAAAACATCTCTCACATTTTCAGCGGTCAAGACTTTTTCCGGCGCGCCTTTTGCGGCGATTCGCCCTTCTTTTAGCGTAATAATTTCGTCCGCAAATTCGGCGGCGAGATTAAGATCATGAGTTATCACGACGGCAGCAGCTCCTTGCTCACAGCGTCGTCGCACGAGGCGAAACATCATTGCCTGATGCGCTAAATCGAGATTCGCCGTCGGCTCGTCGAGCAATAAAATACGTGCATTCGTGGCAATCGCTCTTGCGAGCACGACGCGTTGCCGCTCGCCGCCCGAAAGCTCGTTCATCAAACGCGACTCGTAACCGTCAAGATCGCAATCGACGAGAGCCGCCCGCGCTAATTCGATGTCTTCGCCAGTTTCCCAACCAAACGCACCGCCTTGAGCAAACCTTCCCGCCAATACAAACTCCAAAACCGTCACCGGAAACCGCGTCTCATTCTCCTGCGCAACAACGGCGATGTTTTTCGCGATCTCACGGCGTGGAAGATCTGTGAGCTTACGGCCGTCGAGAAGAATCTCATCACCCGACACAGCGATCGATCTGTTCAGGGCCTTTATCAACGTCGTTTTCCCCGCGCCGTTTGCACCTAGTAAGGCGATTGTTTGGCCTTCGCGCAATTCGAACGACACGTCACGCAAAACCGCACGCTCGCCGTAACTTACTGAAATGTCGCGAACCTCAAGCATTATCTTTGCCGCGGATGAACGCAGACAAACGCTGATCTGAAAAGGACTCGCAAAACAATTTTATCTGCGTCATCTGCGTTTATCGGTGGCTAATTCCTTCTTAGTAAGTAAATAAATAACGGCGCGCCGACCAGCGCCGTAACCGCTCCAACCGGCAACTCACGCGGCGCTATCGCCGTGCGCGCAATCGTGTCGGCGAGCACAACAAAGATCGCACCCGCGATCGCCGAAAACGGCACGACAAGCCGGTTGTCGCTGCCGACACTCATACGAATAAGGTGCGGCACGATCAAGCCAACATACCCAACCGAGCCACTAGCCGCGACGGCCGCGCCGACGACAAGGCTCGCAGCACCAAAAACAAGCAGGCGAACACGCGAAACCTCGACGCCGAAATCCAGCGCATCGCGTTCGCCGATCATCATTAAGTTCAACGCTCGCCCCTGCGACGCGATCACGATCGTACCAATAACAGCCGCCGCAAGACTCAAATAGACTCCACTCATCGTGCTCTGTGAGAGATCGCCGAGGAGCCAGAACGTAAAGCTGCGCAGGCGGGCCGCATCGAGCAGCACGGTGAGCATCACGATCACCGACGAGAGGAACGTCGTGACGATAACGCCGGATAAAACAAGGCGTTCGACGTTCATTCCCGCACGGCTGCGGGCGAGTTTGTAAACGACGACGCTCGCGAGCGCAGCACCCGCAAATGCGAGAACGGGGCGCGAAAATTCAAACTGCTGAAAAACGACAAACGCGATCAATGTCCCGAGCGCCGCGCCGTTTGATACGCCAAGCAGGTAAGGTTCGGCCAATGGATTTCGCAGCAGCGATTGCAAGCCCGCACCTGCGACCGCGAGACTCGCACCGACGCACGCACCAAGCAAAACGCGCGGGAGGCGAATGTCAAAAAGTATCGAGCGTTGCTGCTCGGTCATCGCAAACAACGAGACTTTCTCCGCGCCCAGCATCGCCGCGATGATCAAGGTCAACCCAAGTGCAGCAACAAGCAAAACCGCGATTTGAACTTTACGACTCACTATTAGTTATCAACTATCCGTTATCAGTTATCACGGAACTTCTCCGGATGCAGCAGCTTGGCGATCTGCTCCAACGCATCGACGAGCCGAGGCCCGGGCCGCGACAGAATGTCGGCGTCGATGCTGTAAACGCGACCGTTCTTTACCGCAGGTGAATTCTTAAAAACCTCGTTCGGCTCGCGATTGTCGTCGCTCGCGGACAAAATAATTACCTCCGGCTGCAACGCTAACGCTGTTTCTTTACTCAGCTTGGGGAATGCTTCTTTAATGGAACTGGTTAACAACACGCCACCGGCTTCATTGACAACATCCCCGATATAGGAGCCACCACCAACTGTGAAGAGCGGTTCTCTGGAGATCTGCACAAAGACCGGAATCTTTCGCATCTCACCACCTGCGTAAAACTTTGATTTCACCTCTATTTCGCGTGTAGCCAAGTCGAGTATTGTCCGCTCCGCAATCTCGCTTGTATCGAACAAAACTCCTAAACGCCTTAGTCTAGACCAGATATCCCGAAGTGAAAGAGGATTCATTACATAAACGGCAATTCCGTTTTGCTCAAGCGTCTTTGCAAAAGCCTCGATCTGTGAAGCCGTTGAGACAAAAACAACGTCAGGTTTGAGCGCGACGATCGTTTCCATGTTTGGGTTCATCGTGTCGCCGATCTTTGCGATAGATTTTGCTTCTTCGGGATAATCGCAGAATGTCGTAACGCCGACGAGTCTGTCGCCGCCGCCCGCGGCAAAGATCATCTCGGTCACGCTCGGCGCCGTGCTAATAATGCGTGTGACCTTAGTCGGGACTAAAACCGTGCGCCCAAGATCGTCAGTCACCTGCCGCATCGGCGCTGATGCCGTATTAACCGCTGGCTGGCGGCAACTCGTTGTAAAACTTGTCACTAAAAAAATAATGACAAAACAAGCCTTTAAACCTTTCACTTCACAAATCCGCAATCCGAAATCCTCAATCCAAAATAGGAACGCCCTGCTTTTCGCGTCATACAAGCGAAAAACAGGGCGTAAGACTACCGTGTTTGCCGGTGATGCTTTGACGCGAAACATCTACACTGCATTTACGCTCTCGACAGGCTGCCCGACTTTGACGGTGACGCGATCGTGCGGGATTTTCACCCGCTTCCCCTGCGAAAGGCTTTAATTTCAAGGTCTGATTGTCCGCCTAACGCGGCATTAAGTCAATCTTCGTATTTCATATAGTATGCAAACTCGTTAAATAAAAATGGCCGATGGACAAAATCCACCGGCCGTAACAAACATAAACCGGTAACGATGATTAGTTGAATCTCAACCCGTCACCGAGAAATGCGTTTAGAATGTCGATACCGCCGAAATTGCCGCCAAAATTCTGCGTTTCAAACGGATCGCGATCACGCAGTGCATCCTGGTAGCCAAGTTCGTAACCCTGACGCAACAGACTCCGCTGCTGATCGAGGCTCGCCGTATACGGTGCAGAATACGCATCGCCAAACTCATACGGATTGTTATACCCGACGTTCCTAAGCCGATTATCACGAGCAAAGTCCCCATCATTGAGTCCCTGCAAATAACCCTGTCCAAGCAGGCCGCTCAGCAACTGTCCGACAATGCTAAACAGTCCTGAAGATAACGAATTACCGCCGCCAAACAAGTCCGAACCAAAAGCCGGGCTGTCATAGGCATCGCCGTAATAACCGTCATTGTATGACGGATAATATGACTGTGAATAATACTGCGGCACCGCAGCGTAGCTCGGCTGATTGCCGTAATATGCCGGAGCGTAATTTACATACGTGCCTTGCGGATAGTAATTGGTCGCATACGCGTCCTGTCCACCGTTGAATCCACCGTCAAAGAAGTTCGACAATATCGTTCTGATAATGTTCCTCCGCGTAAACCCGTCGTCACGCCGCGAATAGTCGTCATCATCATATCGGTCGTCCCCGATGTTAAATTCGTGCTCACCCCTCTCGCGATAGTAATAGTTGTCGCGATAATCGTCGTGTTTGCGATCGCGCTTTTCGAACTGTCGCGCCTGTTTATCAGGATCGCGCCAGCCGCGAAATTCGCCAGGCCAGATCCCTCTGCGGCCGTATGCGTGGCCACGCGGAAAGTTGTCCCGGCCCTGCCATGATCCACGGCGGTCAAAACGCTCGTCACGGTCGTCGCGATCGTGTTTGCGATGTTTTCGCGATTTGTCGCGGTCGGAAAATATCGGGAAACCGCCGCGGTCGCCAAAGATGTCGGCACTGCGCTCGTTCCACTTATCGCTGCGCTTGTCCTTTTTTCGGTTGTGCTTCTCACGCTGCCGCTCGAAACGCTCGTTGTCGTCGATGATCTGACGCTGACGCCGCGCATTCCATTCGTTGACGTCCTGCTGACGACGACCGCGTTCGTTATCGATCTGACGTTGACGCTGCGCGTTCCAATCGTTTACCTGCTTCTGCCGACGGGCGTTCCACTCGTTTTGCTGCTGCTGCCGACGAGCGTCCCAATCGCTTTGCGGCTGCCGTTCGACGCGGGAATCCCGGTTCCCACGGGATTCACGTTCTCCGCCGCGAATTTTCCCGTTGCCGTTACCACGGCCTCGATCACCTTCATCACCGCGCCAATTTTGGTTGCCGTTCTCGACGCGCATCTCGCGACTGCGGCCCTTGTCACCGCCATTGCCGCGGTCGACACGCACTTCGCCGCCGCCGCCATTTCCCTTCCCGTTGCCGCCGCCATTTTTGCCGCCGCCGTGCTTGCCCTGTGCAAACGCGGAACCGCCGCATACAAAAGTCACTCCAAGTATAATTGCTAAATAAAATTGCTTTGTTCGCATGGTTATTCCCCCTTTCAAATATAAAAAGACCGTAAAAGATCAAATACGCTGAGAAGAAGTGCAACTGCCATTCCGCGAGCTAAACCCATGTTTTTGCTGGGTGTTGTGACGAAAAGTGACCCATATAGTGCACGAGCGCACAA
Source organism: Pyrinomonadaceae bacterium (assembly GCA_049679945.1). GTDB lineage: Bacteria > Acidobacteriota > Blastocatellia > Pyrinomonadales > Pyrinomonadaceae > OLB17. The sequence goes on from JBAUGW010000048.1 coordinate 47,828, forward strand.
TATCGGCCACGGAACTTCTTTCATTGCTTGCGTCCTTGTGTGCAATAGTCCGTTAATAAAAAAACCCCGCCGATTCCTCGGCGAGGCTTTTGACTAACAAATAAGGCTCCAAATTACTGCAGATCAAAACGATCAAGATTCATCACCTTGTCCCAAGCGGCGACAAAGTCGTTAACGAACTTCTCTTTAGCGTCGTCGGAGCCGTAAACTTCGGCGAGTGCACGAAGCTCAGAGTTCGAGCCAAAGATGAGGTCAGCACGTGTCGCCGTCCATTTTGTCTCGCCGGTTTTGCGATTCTTTCCGTTAAAGACCTCGCCACGATCGTCGACCGCTTCCCACTTCGTGCTCATGTCGAGCAGATTGACGAAAAAGTCGTTCGTCAGCACACCGGGCTTGTCGGTGAAAACGCCGTGCTTCGAACCGTCGTAGTTCGCGCCGAGAACGCGTAACCCACCGAGGAGCACAGTCATCTCGGGCGCCGTCAGCGTGAGAAGCTGCGCTTTATCGACGAGCATTTCTTCGGTCGGCGTTGTGTGATGGCCACGCTTGTAATTGCGGAAACCGTCGGCCTGCGGTTCGAGAAACTTGAACGAATCGACCTCGGTCTGCTCTTGCGACGCGTCGCCGCGTCCTGACTTAAACGGAAAGGGCACGTCGCCGCCACCTGCCTTGGCTGCCTTTTCGACAGCTGCGTAGCCGCCGAGAACGATCAGGTCGGCGAGCGAAACATGTTTGCCGCCAGCGTTGAATTCGCTCTGAATGCTTGTCAGCTTATCCAAAACTTTCGCAAGCTCGGCCGGATTATTGACTTCCCAGTTCTTTTGCGGCTCGAGGCGAATCCGTGCGCCGTTTGCGCCGCCGCGATTGTCCGAACCTCGAAACGTCGATGCTGACGCCCACGCGGTCGAAACCAGTTGTGACACCGACAAACCCGAATCGAGTATCTTCGCCTTAAGTGCGGCGACATCCGATGCGTCGATATTTGAGCGTGTATCTGCGGGAACCGGATCTTGCCAGATCAAATCTTCGGCCGGAACTTCGGGTCCAAGATAACGAGCTTTCGGCCCCATGTCGCGGTGCGTGAGCTTGAACCAGGCGCGTGCAAACGCGTCTGCAAACTCGGCAGGGTTCTCCATAAAACGCCGCGAAATCTTCTCGTACGCGGGATCCATACGCATCGCCATGTCGGCGGTCGTCATCATCGGTAGATGTTTTTTCGTTGGGTCGAAAGCATCGGGAACGGTCGGCTCGACGCCCTTCGGATGCCATTGGTGCGCTCCGGCGGGACTCTTGCCAAGTTCCCATTCGTTGCCGAATAGAGTTTCAAAATAGCTGTTGTCCCACTGGATCGGCGTCGCCGTCCAAGCTCCTTCGAGACCGCTCGTAATTGAGTCAGCAGCGATGCCGGTGCCGTGAGTGCTCATCCAGCCAAAGCCCTGTAACTCAATCGAACCGCCTTCAGGATCGACTCCGACGAGTGCTGCGTCGCCTGCTCCGTGAGCTTTTCCAAACGTATGTCCGCCGGCGGTGAGCGCGACGGTTTCCGCGTCGTCCATCGCCATGCGTGCAAACGTTTCGCGAATATCACGGGCAGAGAGAAGTGGGTCAGGATTGCCATCAGGGCCTTGCGGGTTTACGTAAATGAGACCCATCTGCACGGCGGCGAGTGGATTCTCAAGCTCGCGATCGCCGCTGTAACGGCTGTTCGCCTTGTCGCTGGTTGCGAGCCATTCGCCCTCGGCTCCCCAATAGACGTCTTCCTGCGCCTGCCAAACATCGGCGCGTCCGCCGCCAAAGCCAAACGTCTTGAATCCCATCGATTCGAGAGCGACGTTACCGGTCAACACAAGTAAGTCGGCCCACGAAAGCTTGCGGCCATACTTTTGTTTGATCGGCCACAGCAGACGGCGCGCCTTATCGAGGTTGCCGTTGTCGGGCCAACTGTCGGTCGGAGCAAACCGCTGCTCGCCCTGACCCGCACCGCCGCGGCCGTCCGCCACGCGATATGTGCCCGCCGCGTGCCACGTCATGCGGATAAAGAACGGCCCGTAATGCCCGTAGTCCGCCGGCCACCAGTCCTGCGAATCGGTCATTAAGTCTGTAAGGTCTTTCTTCATCGCCGCAAGATCAAGCGACTTAAACTCTTCCGCATAATTAAAGCCTTCTCCCATCGGGTCGGCCAGCTCAGAATTTTGACGAAGTATCTTCAAATCCAGCGCATTCGGCCACCAATCGCGGTTCGACCTCTGCGTATTCACCGTGTGGCTGATCGCGCCGCTCGTAAACGGGCACTTGCTTCCATTTCCGTTAGTTTTCATTTCGTTCATTATTATTTCTCCAATATTTTAGTTAATTATTATCCGCCGAGACGCCTAATCGTTGAGGTTCTTAACCGCGGATGTAGCAGATACGCAGATAAGAACCGATTTATTTTTTTCATCTGTTTTATCTGCTTCATCTGCGGTTAAGTTACGTGGCATCTCGACTGTTCAAACCTTCTCTCTGCACTCAGAACAAAGCCCGCGCAAAGTCAGCTCAATCGATTCTGCTTGAAAATTCGAGTGCTCGGCCGCTGACCGCACAAGCGTCGCCGGGACGTCTAATTCCATATCGACCATCTTGCCGCATTTGTTGCAGATCGCGTGATCGTGCTGCGACAAATTGCGGTCATAGCGGTTTGCGTCGAGGCCAAACTGAATCTCGCCGATCAAACCTTCCTGCTTCAAATAACGCAAGCTGTTATAAACCGTCGCAAACGAAATCCCCGGCAACAGCTCGCGCGCACCCTCAAAAACCTCGTTCGCCGTCAAATGCCGCTCCGACTCGCGAATAAATCGCAAAACCGCCTGACGCTGCTTCGTCAAACCCAGATTTTCGATGTCTTCGACTGCGTGATTCATTTGAATTTAGACTTAGAATGATTCTAATTCAATAAAATGTCAATTGGCGACAAAGGGAAAGCTGGGTTTGTCCGATGCAGCCCTCAACGAGGGCGAAGGAATTTAGCCCAAGGTGAAACCCTGGGAGGAAACGACCAAAATGACCAAAGCCCGTTTTAACGGGCGACAGAGATCATAACGCGGTATGATACGAATATGAAGAAACCCAAGAAGTCACCGCCGCTTAATCGTCTCTCGAGGACTTTAATTAAGCAGCATGGCCAGCAGCGATTGTCACTGTTCTCACAGTTAGTCCATAGCCGTCACCCATAGCCTTGCGACCGTGCTCTCCGCAAATGATACAGTCGGGTTTTGCACTGACGTCTACAGGCCGCATCGAGTAATTCGTCACGGCACCTTTAATGTGTGTTGGGATTGGCCTGTCCAAGAATGGCTGTAGCAAATGCCGTAAGACCAGCATGCCGTAGCCCACAGCCAACATGTTAAGTTCCATCACCGCTGGCGCCTCTATCCGCTTATCGCGAGAGTAACCCATCGCAATTACTCGCTCGCGTTCATCGGAGGACAGTCCTTCGAGTCGAACCTGTTCAACATCGACAATTCTCGAACACATTAAACACGGTCGGCCCGGGGCAGTGTACGAAATACGTGTATCAAGACTCTGCACGCGCGTATCGTCGAGACCGATTTCGGTTCCAACATCTATGTAAGGAATTAGATATTGGTATGCAACCTCACTCATTACCAACCGCGCCCAGTGAGAGTCGTCGACGCAGCCGACGATTACATCAACTCCAGTCAATTCGCGTGCGACCTTCGCTATCGTAACATCACCCCCTTCGACAAGCGTGACTCGACAACCAAGATCGGCTTCTTCCACGACCTCTTTTAGGCGTTCACTCTTCGCTCGACGTTGCTTAGCGTCTTGTCGCCGCGAGTGTAATACCCTACCTAAGTTCGTCTCGTCGAAAAGGTCGAACTCAAAAATGACGATCTCACGAATTCCGCAGCGATGTGCTGCCTCAACAGCGAGCGATCCAGTTCCGCTTGCGCCGACAAAGGCAACGCGCATCTTAGATAATTCCGCGAGAGCACCGTTGCCTGTGAGCGCCAAAGAGCGGTCGAAAATCTCGGGAGCTGTGGGCGGTGGTTCGGATGCCGAACCCGTCAACGGTAGGAACCTGATAAGTTCACCAACGATAACCAGCGTTTCCAGCTGTAGCCACTCGCCGCTATTATGTTGCCATACTCGCCCCTGTAGCGAGTTCATGCCCGCAACGATGCTGCCGAAGACGCCAGTTGGCTGTTGTTCGTGCAGGTTGCGCATAAGTCGCGGATCCTGATCGTTATCGTAACTAGAGAACGCCACGGTTTGGTAACTGCACGGATGCGTGTGAACGGTTAGGAAGCCAGCAAGACCGAGCTTTCGGACTCGTAACATCGCTCGACGCAAAAATCCCGCCGAGAAAGTAAGATGCCCTCCACTCTGCTCCGCGAGGTCGTCTGGTTCAGGGACGAGAACCTCACGCACGAGCAGTGCTGGACACTGTGGGTGGCGATTCTCGCCCACGAGTAAAATGCATCCAACCTCATCAGCATAGTCGCCGACAAATGAGCTGCGGAGTGAGCGCCGTAGTGTTTTGTAGTCTTGTTCGGTAATCCTGATGTTCATTCCCGCACTCCTCGTGTAAGAAAGAAACCGCGACAGTGTTCGATGTGAGTCGCGAGATCGTCTTGCGTCGGGTTCCAAGGCTTGCTCGGATGATAGTGCCAAGAGATAAGCAGCCATTGGTCGCTGCCAATCTGCACTATGTTTTGCTTCCGCGGAATGTCCCCTGAGGCGTGGCCCATCGGCATCTTGATATAGAACGCGTCGAGACCTCCCGTCGGATATGTTGCGGGTATGGCTATCAGGATGTCAGCCTTATCACTGCTCCACGGCGGTGACGGTATGTTGCTCAAGTTTGTTTCAACGTAGATTTGGTTGTCAAAGGAAAGAAGGCGGGCTTGCGCACCCGCCTCATTGTAATTGTTAACATCATCTTCGATAGTCTGTGTGCCGCGTGGTTTTTTGACCGTCGTTGGCACGCCGTCCCCATACCGGCCATCCTTCTGAGCCTCGAATTTCTGACCCCGACGCACCTTGATCGGTCTATCGACAGGATATGGTTCCGAGCTATCAGGCGGATACAGTGTGAACTCACTCGCATCCATACCGAAAGCAGCAAGCAGCTGTCGTGGCGTCGGCGTGTTGGTCGGCGATATTCCCCACAATGCGTTGATCTTGACCACGAGCATGTACTCTACTGCGAAGTGTTTGTCGAAACGTTCCTTCAAAGCTCGGCCCAACAACTGCGACAGATCCGTGATCGGATCGCTCCACTGACCGTTGTGTAGGCGTCCCCTCAACAAGTCGAGTGGTGCCGCGGGTTCCGGCGGCAGTATCTTTTCGCCGAGAGCCTTTCCGGCTTTCTCGAGAACTTCGCCGAGCGTATCATCGAGTTTCGCTTTGAAATTTACGTCGTTGTTCTTTTCCCATACGCGAGCCGTAAGATTGACGTCGCGCGCCTTGTCCTCCTTCTTGATCTCGCCGCCAACGGCCGCATCAAGCTCGATGCCGCGGGCGGCATCGTCCAGTAGAACGTTGTCTGTATTGGTGTTGATTTCTTTTAGCATAATCATTCTCCTTTGCGTCTTTTGCTTCGTTTTGTAGCGTCGTCTCGACAGCGGAATTGCTGTCACTTAGAAAATATACTTCGAGCGGTTAGATGTCAAGTAATTTTTTTACTCAATTTTTTTGCAAAGTAATACTGAACAGTCAGTGACACTTGACAGAGCGTTGCTTGTGTTGGTAATATTGGTCAGTGGTTATGAAAATTGAGCGATTCTATGCTATTCTCGGCAACCTCATTCAGGAAGAGCGGAATAAGCTGAATCTCAGTCAATCGATTCTGGGTAGTCGTCTGGAACCGAAAATGACTCGCGCTTCGATTGCAAATATCGAGGCTGGCAAGCAAAGAGTTTTAGCTCATACGCTGGCACAACTCTCAAGAATTCTTCAACTAGATCTGAATGAAGTAAAAGAATTCGATGGTAATGACTCTCTAACGGCCGATGAGTCGGAGCAAGCTATCGCAGCGGGATTGATTAACCAATTATCTCCTGAGTCTGCGCAAAAGTTGATGGAACTACTTAAATCTAAAAGGAGGCGCAAATGAACATTCGATATGCACGAGCTGAGGCGGAGAAATTGGTTAAGCGCTTCGGATTCGATATAGACAGCTTACCAATAAATGTAAAAGAGATCGCGAAATCCTTAGATCTGAAGGTTAGAGAAGAAGAACTCGACGAAGGTGTTTCCGGATTACTTGTTTTAAGAAAAGTCCCCAATGAAAAGGTTCACATTTTCGTAAACAAACGTGATTCTCAAGTACGAAAAAGATTCACTATCAGTCATGAAATTGGCCATTTCGTCTTAGGGCACGAATTTGAAAATGCCGGTGTACACGTTGATAGAGGAATTCACGCAATTCCAAGACGAACGAAGCTTTCAAAAGTTGAACCTATAGAGGTGGAAGCTAATCAATTCGCAGCGTCGTTATTGATGCCAGTCGAAATTCTCGAAGCGGCCATTGACGACTTGGGCCTACCTCTTTTTGACTATGACATTACTTCGCTTGCGAAGAGGTTTGATGTCAGTGAGCAGGCAATGACGATAAGGCTCACAACGGTTGGGGTTTTGTAATCTCTCGGCCATAGTTCGAAAAGAGAGTGTCGAGTCAAAAGGAAAAAGCTGCGACGAATCGCGGGCTTTTGTTACTAACAAGATGCGGACGAGGGCGTCCGCGTTCCAATGCCGTAAAAACCTCCCGACCCCTGCAGCGGGCGAACGAACACGAGTGTGAGTTCGGGCGCTTCAGGGTCGGGATGAGGAAAAATGTTTTGGAATCGTTTTCTAGGGGTTGCACCCCTGGTAATTTCCGTTTCCCTTTGAGGGAAAAGAAAAAAGCATTATGCGGCGGCGATGCGTTCCCGGAGCCAGTCGGCAAGTTGTTGTTCTGAGAGCGTGCCTTCGGCGAGGCTGATGATGGTCAGATATTTATCGGCCGGAGTGCCGTTGAGTTCGAAGCCGTTGCGCAGCAGGAAAGTTTCCATGGCGACGTAACCCGTGCGTTTATTGCCGTCGATAAACGGGTGGTTTTTCACAATCCCGAATGCGTATGCCGCCGCAAGCTGCGCTATGTCGGAATCAGGTTCGTAAGCATGAATATTTACGGGGCGGCCGAGAGCCGATTCGAGTAGGCCAAGGTCGCGCACGCCGTCGCTGCCGCCATGTTCGGCGATCAGGCGAGAGTGAATCGCAAGGACGCGGTCGATCTTTAACCAGCAGATCATTCGGCGAGTTTACGAAGCAGGTCACGATTTTCTCGCATCACTCGCTCTGCGACGGCCATATCCTCGGCGAATTCCTCGTCGTAAGCCGTGAGTTCGATGCCGTTCGGCGTCTCGGTCGCATAGAGCGTGTCGCCCTTTTCGACCCTAAGGCGTTCGAGTATCTCGCGCGGCAGGACAATGCCCGCCGAGTTTCCGACCGTTGTGATTTTGAGCTTTGCTGTCATAGTTGCATTATAACGTTCGTTATAATGAGTCGTCAATACAAAAAAGCCCCGCCGATTGTTCGACGAGGCTGTGAATTATCTACCGAGAGAACCACCTCCCGGCTGAACGCCGTACTCCTCGTTCTGGCCTGGCAAAACGCGGCCAGTGTTTCGGTGGGCCCTCAACCGCGTAAGGAGGAGAGCTTAACACACAAAAAAAGCCCAAAACCCGTAAAGACTATTTCCGATGGCCGTGCGTCTAAACGAGCGGAAAATGTTTTCCTTTATAGACGCGTTACTAATTCTAAAAAGGAGAAAATTGATATGAAGAAAATACTGGCAATGTCGATAATCACAATTTCGGCAGTTATGTTTGTTCACCCGGCGTCGGCAACTGTGACGGCGTGTGCTCAAGGGAATTGTCGTCGTGTCTGTCACGCCGAACTTGATAGGTGTCTGCGCAATGGCGGCGGCGAACGCTGCCGTCAGCGATTCCAACACTGCGTCAGACGCTGCAGCGCAAGCTAAGAAAATAAGTAAAGGCTTCGTCCGATCAACGAAGCCTTTTCTGATTGCACACGGACGTCACAATGCGGACGAGGGCGTGCGCGTTCCAACGCCGTAAAAAACCTCCCGACCCTGAAGCGGGCGAACGAACACGAGTGTGAGGCGCGGGCGCTTCAGGGTCGGGAGGAGGAAAAATGTTTTTGAATCGTTCTCCAGGGATAGTGCCCCTGGAAATTTCCGTTTCCCTTTCAGGGAAAAGAAAAGCCCGCGACGAATCGCGGGCTTTTTGGAATGATCTACCGAGAGAACCACCTCCCGGCTGAAGCCGTACTCCTCCTTCGTAAGGAGGAGAGCCTGAGGTTACTCGGCCATTGCGAGTTCCTTTTCTTCGTTCTTCTTCTTAATACCGCCGATCTGGATGAGCGGCTCGGAGGTGATCTGGTTTTTGTCCATGACCATTTGCTGATAGAGCTTGCGCATCATTTGCATTTCTTCGGCGGCGGTTTTGGGGCCTTCCATCTCGGGTTTGTTCGGACGCGAAAGATCGACCTCATTGAGATTCAAGTTGTGCGTCGGATCGACAAGCTCAACTTCTTTACCGCGAGCGAAAACTTCGTGACGGCCGTGGTCCTTGTACCACTGGGCGACGGTCGCGTTTTGGTGCATGTGCTCGATGATGTTACGCCAGCCGATGCCGGTGTTGTATGCACAGAACGAAATCTCGCCCTCCTGCGTGCCGTACGGGATGATGCACATCTCGGTGCGGCGGAAATCGTAGTTAAAGAGATCCTGAAACCACATGCCGGCGATGAAAAGGAAGTTCCACGGGTCCTGACGACGCTTTTCGATGTCCTCGATCGTACGATCGGGACCGACCTTGCCGTAATCTTTGCCCGACAGGCCGAACGACTTATCGAACTTTTTCAAGATGCCGCCTAGAGTCAGGCTCTTTGGAGCGCCATACGGGTTGTAATTCTTCAAAAGCGCGAGGCCCATCATGACGTTTGAGAACCACTTGCCGCGATTCGTGTCGGTGATGTGCTGCATGTCGGTGACGAGGCCCTGAATGTTCAGGAACTGCGGCACAGGCGCCATTTCCTTTGTCTCTTTGTTGACCATCACTGCAGTGCCGACGCCGCAGTTCGGGTGACAGCCACACGAAACCTGTCCCCAATCGGAGTCTTGACCGTGGACGACGTCAGCGAAATCCGCAAACGCTCCCATCAGCGAGAGCGGGAACCAATCGCGATTCGGTTCGGTAATTCCAACCTGGCCTTTCACGTCGTGTGCGAGATGAGCGAGCGTGTAACGCTGCTGCAGACGGCGAGCTTCGGTGATGTGCTCGTCGCGACCGGTAAAGCTAACCGGCTGAAACGCGATGAACGAAATCTTCTTTGGATTCTCGAGAGCAAAACGAATGATCGTGCCAACCTGGTCGTTGTTGACGCCGTTGACCAGCGTGGTTACGAGGATGATGTCAACGCCGGCTTCGTGAAGGTTGTTGATCGCACGGAGCTTGACGTCAAACAGGTTGCCGATCTGGCGGTGCGAGTTGGCGTCGTTGCCGATACCGTCAAATTGAAGATAAACAAATCGAAGACCGGCCTCGGCAGCCTCGCGGCAAAATTCTTTTGATTTAGCAAACTCGATGCCGTTTGTCGCGGCCTGAACCGAGTTGTAACCGACCTTGCGAGCGTACTTGATCGCATCGAGAAAATAAGGACTCAGTGTCGGCTCGCCGCCCGAATATTGCACCGACATCTGACGACGCGGTTTGATCTGGATGGCGTTGTCGAGTATCTCGCTAACGTCTTCCATCGAAAGCTCGTGAACAAAACCGACCTGGTTCGCATCCATAAAGCACGGGTCGCACATCATGTTGCAACGGTTGGTCAGATCGACCGTGAGTACCGCACCGCGGCCGTACTTGATCGTCGATGAACCGTGATTGTGAAGCTTTTCGTCATTGTGCGACTGCATGTCGCGGCCGGGGAAGAGCGACTCGATATGCTGGAGGAACTTTGAGTCCATCGCCATCAGGTCTTCGATCTTGCCGTGCTCGGGACATTCCTTAATCATCCAAACTTCGCCGTCGCGTTCGATGATCTGCGCCTTAATCTCGCCGACCTTGTCGTTGACGAGCGTCGAAACATCGCGTTCGCCGCTGATGATCGCCTCACGAGCTTCGATCACACACTGCGGACAAAGCGAGTCGGTCGTACGCGGAAAGCCGAGCGTCGGCTTTGTCTTTTGCCAAGATTTCAAAATCGGCTTGTCGGCCCACTTCGGCGTGAACGACGGATTTGGTTTGAACTGATTGACGCTCTTGATCGCGTTGAACGCGGCCGACGCAACGTAGGTCAAACCTTTTTCGAAATGCTTTACTGGTCTCATGTTATAAATTTCTCCAATGATTACTTGAACGCGCTCAATGACTTCGGCGCAAAGATACTGTTTTGCTTTCAGCAATCACCGTGCCACCCAACCACAGCGCTTAATCATGTATTAAGTGTTGAAATAACGAGAGTTAAGCCCTGTCGGGAAGCTGCAATTTCCCTTTCGTTGTGGGCTTTTTCGACACACATGGGCTACGATTTGAAATTATGCGTCCTAATGATCCAATTTACCGAAAATAATCCCCGATTCTCAAAGTCCAGCACAAATTTAACTTTCAACCGGTGTTTTTTCATCTTAAGCGCTCGGTGAAGTAAATGACAATTTCTAAAGCGCCATTATCAGGACAAACATTAATGCGCGGAATGTAAATTGCTGAAAACAAGCCTCTTAAAAAAAGTGCATAAAAATTTATATTTGCGCTTTACAATGCTTAAAGTTCATGTTATGCTTCCACCACTTTACGGGAAATTGGGTTGAAATAATAGCCCATGCGGTTTTTCCGGGAAGTGATTTCTCTGAATTCAATTTAATGGCTATCCGCTTTGGAACATCGGGTTGGCGTGCCGTAATCGCCGATGATTTCACGTTTGAAAATGTGCGGCTCGTTATCGAAGCGATCTGCGGATATTTGAAAACTAAAGACGCTGAAGAAGCCCAGACATTGATCGTCGGACACGATTCGCGATTTATGGGCGAGACGTTTACGAATGTCGCAGCAGAGATCGCAGCAGCAAAGGGTTTTAAGGTGCTTAAGTGCACCGAGCCAACGCCGACACCGACGATCAGCCACGCGATACGATTGAACAAAGCAGCCGGTGGAATTAATTTCACGGCGTCGCACAATCCGCCTGAGTATCAAGGCATAAAGTTTTCGACTGCCGACGGAGCACCGGCACTGCCGGAGATCACGAAACAGATCGAGCATCGCATTATTAACAAAATGTCGGGTCACGATGCTGCCGGTGGTGACATAAAAGATTTTGACCCGCGTCCTGCTTATCTGGACGATTTGAAAACTAAAGTTCGCTTTGAGGTGATCGCCGCGGCAACGGGCCGATACGCTTATGACGCGTTGTGGGGAACAGGCCGCGGGTATCTCGACAAAATTCTGCGAGACCACGGCCTCGAGGTTGAGACGATTCACGATTGGCGTGACGTGACGTTCGGCGGCAGATCGCCTGAGCCGGGCGAAGATCACCTCGATGAATTGAAAACGGCGGTTACGAGCAAAAAGCTCACGCTCGGTCTTGCGACTGACGGTGACGGTGACAGATTTGGTGTTATCGACAGCAATGGCGAGTTTATTACACCGAACAATCTGATCGCGCTTTTGACAGATTACTTGTGTGAAACCCGCGGCGACCCGCGAGGCGTCGCACGCAGCGTGGCAACGTCGCATCAGGTTGATCGCGTTGCAAATGCAAGAGGCATAAAGCTTTACGAGACGCCGGTCGGTTTTAAGTTCATCGGCGAATTGATAAATAAGGACGAGATCATTCTTGGCGGCGAAGAGTCCGCAGGTCTCTCGATACGCGGGCATTACCCCGAGAAGGACGGCATCATCGCCTGTCTTTTGGCGGCCGAAGCGGTCGCCGCACGCGGTGCAAGTTTAACAGAGCAGCTCGCCGAACTCTTCAAGCGAGACGGCAAGCTCGAATCGGGCCGCATCGGCGTGAAACTCACGCCCGAGGTCGCGACCAAGTTGAAAGAGAAACTTGCACAAGAACCGACCGAGATCGGTGGCCGGCAAATTGAAAACATAAATCGCACGGACGGCGTGAAATTCTTGTTCGCAAACAACGCATGGATGTTGATGCGGCCGTCGGGCACCGAACCGCTCGTGAGGATTTACGCAGAGAGCGAAGATAAAAAAGATTTGGAGGAACTAATTGAGCAAGGCCGCAAATATCTACTGGGATAAGGCAAACGGCACATCGGCCGCACGACGAACTGTTCGCCGTCGCGCCGCCCAGAGCCGCGTCTCGCATAAACGCACGCCCTGGTGGCTGTCGTTCCTGATCGTGGCCGCGATATTTACGATGCTCATGGTTTCAATTAATTTTCGTGCATTCACTGAAATGAATGAAGAATCAAATCAAAATGTACGCCTCTCTTCGCAGATTCAGAATCTCATGGACGAGAATCTGGCTCTGCAAGAAGAGATACACAACCTGAAGACCAACCCGAACGTAATTCGGCGCGAGGCAAAACGCCTTGGTCTCAGAAGTGAAAAAGTATTGGGCCCGACGAACTGACGATGCGGAGTAGTTGGTTCGCCGGCCCATTGTCCTGCCATTGATAATCCGCCTTTTGCCTTCTGCTCCGCGAGGCCTACAGCAATGCCTTTCTGGTTAAACCGCGGCTTTGAGTCCAAAACTCAAGGCCGCACTTCTTTTTGTGCAATTGTTTTATAAAGTTTCAAATACTCTTGGGCGATATTTTCAGGTAAAAATTGCTCTGCAAGATTACGGTTGTTTGCAGACATTGCTGATCGTAACGTGTCGTCGTCGAGAAGGCGTGTGATTTGTTCGGCGAGGTTGTGCGGATTGCGCGGGCTCACCCAAAGGCAATTGTCGGGTTCGTTCAGATAATCGGCGGCGGCGCGGATGCGGGTTGTGATTATCGGCATTCCGGCGGCGAGAGATTTTAAGAGGACGAGCGGAAAGCCTTCGTCGTGATAGGTTGGGAAGACAAAGATCGTGCTGTTTGCGTGAAAGGCAGCGGTTTCGGCCTCAGGAATATAGCCGGTGGAACGAATTTGGTCGGCGAGATCAAGTCGCTCAACAAGTTTTTCGACTTCGTCGCGGATCGGGCCGTCGCCGAGACAGAAGAGGACAAAGTTGCGGTCAGCTTTTTTAAGTTCGCCGCAAGCTGCGATCAGATCGAGTAAACCTTTTGCAGGAATAAACCTTGCACTAAAAAGTAGGATCGGCGTCGTTTCATCAATGCCGTTCCGGACACGGAATTCGGGATCGTGTGTAAATTCGTCAGCGACGACAACATATTTTGCGGCACTAAGTTTTTCTGCTGGACAACCGGCTGCGAGAAAAAGTTCGCGTTCTTCGCTTGAGAGAACGCCGATGTTCGCGGCCATCTTAAAAACTCGCCGCTGTAGATAACACCAAAATCTACTTTTAGTTTTTAGAAACGCCGCGATCGAGCCGTGCATTTTTAGATAAACCGGAACGCCGGAGCTTCGCAAGATAAACATCGTCACCAGATCACGCAGCACGCACTTCTCATCGAACGAAGTGTTGAGATGAATCACGTCGTATTGCTTCTCGCGTGTGCATGCACGCAGTCGTCGAGCCGCATCGAGCACCCGTGAGATTCGCTTGAAAAAGTTCGTCGCAGTTCCACTGTCGCCGTAAACATAAACTTCCTCGTCCGTCTCGACTCCGCTCAAGCGCAGAGCGACGACAAACGGCGGCTCGCAATAAATCGGGCCGCCGAGCGAAGCTTTATCGGGCATTCCAACTAGGATTCGCATAAAAAATGGATTCTAACACTAAGCCGCTCAGCCGTTTGCGACCGAACGAAAAATCTCGGCAAGTTTCTTTACGTTCTCCGCAACAGAGTAATTTTCTTCGACGAGTTTTCGGCCGTGCTTGCCCATGACCACTGCAAGTTCGCGATTTTCATATAATTGATTCAACGCATTGAACCAATCGTTCGCGTCAGTTGCGCCTAGTCCTACTTCACCAAGGTCGAGAATGTCGTTATTTACTCCGACCGGGGTTACAATTGCGGGCACACCGACGCTCAAGTAGCACAACATCTTGGCCGCACATTTGCCGCGCGACCAATCGGTGTCGTCAAGCGGCATCAAGCCAATATCCATCGCTTGCGTCGCAGCGACTTCGCCTTCATCTGTCCATTTCGTGTAATCGACAGAGCTTTTTGGAATACTTCGAAACTCAGGCTCGCCGTCGCTGACGATTTGCAGACGCGCATCGCGATGCTCATTAAAAAAATCCGCCAGCGGTTCTTCGATCGCGTAAAGATATCGAAGGTTGTATTTCGTTCCCAACCAACCGACGACGAATTTTCCATCTTCGGCACGCGGATCCGGTCGCCACAGGTTTGTGTCCAGCGCAGTCGGCACAATCCAAACCGGCTTACCGAGCGGTTTATAATGCTCCGCCAAAAAACTGTTGCCGGCGATCACGGCGTCGCACATTTCGACAATTTGCTCGGAGAAATTCGTCGGGCTGCTCAGCCAAATCGCGTCGTCAACATCGAATAACCGCTTGCCACCTGTAAATCTCTCAAGCGTAACTCGTTCAGGTATCAACTCGCGGCGAAACCATGTGATATCAGAGCTACGAGACGCAACGACGCCGGGAACACGCAGCAACATTCCCAAAGCTGCGAGTGGTTGACGACGATAGCGAGTGATCGGCAAATAATATTCGCTCACATCGATGTCATGCGCTGCAAGCGGTTCGATGAACTGTCGAAACCGAAAACGGCTGCACGGGTCGTTCTTAAAAGCTGTGAGCGCTGTAACTTTAATCATCTAGTTTGCTGCTTCAGATGCAGCCGCGATATTGGCTGATGAGTTCGCGATCGGAAAGCGCGACTTCGCTCCGGCGGCCGAGAAAATAATAGCAAGACGCAGCATCGAGCGATCCCGGCCCATTCATGATCAAATAATCCAAGTACTTCAACCAGAATATCGCAAAACTCGAAATGCCGATCATAGCCAAGCGTGCAGGTTTTGACCTGACAAAGCTGGTAAGAAAATACTGGATCGACCAGGTGAGAGCTGTCGCGGGGCCTGCGCAGGCGCCGCTCTCGATCTCATGAAACTCGCGAAACAAACGCCTGTGGCCGAGGTGCGTAAACCTTAAAAAGTCATATCGCCCGGCGTGAACCTGCTGCATAAACGGCGTTTCTGCATAGACGATGCCATTCGGCTTTAGCACGCGGTGAACTTCGGCGACACAACGAAACGGATCGACAACATGCTCGAGCACGGCTTGCGCGATAACGCCGTCAAACGTCCCATTTTTGAACGGAATGTCGTGCGAGTCACAAATGAGCGCGGTCCGCGAACCAAACGAAACGTCTGTCTCGACAAACGTGATCGCTGAATTGGTGAGGAGATCGCACATCCCGCTTCCCTCTTCGCTACCGCCAACAACAAGTACCGTAGGATTCGGATTCGTCTCGGCGAGTAAGGCGGCGAACTTACGAAGATTGGTTCCTGCTTTTAAGTTGACGCTGATGCTCGGGACGAGAGATTTCATTAGACGTTTCGCACGACTCGGTTCAAAGTCTTGTGTCGTCCTTTGTTTATCGACAAAATCGCTTATTGAAAAAACGCTATTGCTTTCGTTTATCAACACCGGGACACCGGCGACTATAGGAAACAATTTGCCACAAGACTTCGATTGACATATCGCATCTCCACCCAATAACAAGTCGCCTCCGCACGCGGGACAACGTAATGAGCCGGTCACAAATTTAGTATTCAGAGCATTTTTCACTAATTTACTTGGTTAAGTACTCGATGAACGGCTCAGCCATCTTGTCAAAACTGTAATGCTCCGCCGCTCTAAGACAATTTTGCGAATAATATTCAAAATTAGCCTCGATCTTGTCGATCGCCTCCTTTATTCTCTCGGGGTTTAGATCGTCTATCAAAACACCGCAATCAAACTCGACGATCGGCCGCGAACCAATTGTATTGAGGGCTACGACGGGAACGCCGGCGGCAAAATACTTAAACATCTTGCCTGATGGTGCTGAGTAATAGTTGAAATTATTAATCCATTCGATCTCAAAATTGTAAAAGCAAAAGCCGATCCTGAACTTTCGCAGATAATCCACGACATCTTCATCGTCAAGGTATTCGTCGTCTATTATCAATCGTTCGCTCGTGAGTAGATCGCCGTATTCGCTCTCGACGCGCTTTTTATCATCGCTCAACATCGCTCCTCTAACATTCAGGGAATATGACAGATGTTGTTTTAGAAATTCGAGGCAATGATAAAACCCAAACGGGTTCCATGCAGTCCCGCAATAAACCAAACCCTTGCGCGCGGTTGTGATTTGCATCGGAACATAGGTCGGCGAGTTTTGTATGAAGAAAGTCTTGAACTTTTTATCGCCAAACAGATGCTCGTAACGCTCTTTGGTCTGGATGATGACTGAATTTATGTTCATGAGATTACAACTTTGATAAAACGCATCGGTCGGGACGATTTCCAATGATAAAAACTCAGCTTTCTCATCGAGCATCTGCGCAAAAAACAAACTCTTGAAATCGACCGCAAGAATCATGTCAGCTTTTTCTTCAGTTAGATAGTGTTTTATGAACTCAAATTCATAATAGGCGGTGTAAGGTGCTTTTATCTCAGTTAATAGCTTTGCATCTTTATTAGAAATTGAGGCAAGGTGAAAAAACAATCTTTTCAGCAACCTGCCAATTCTGCGGGTTGGCTGTTTTATGTAAATGACTTTTCTGTTAGCAAGCGGCTGGTTGTCGAAAAACTTCGGGCTGCGGGCAACTATAGTCACGTCAAAGTGCGGCGATAAAAGATCATACAAACCGATGACGGTAGGCGAATATGACAAATGAGCGTCGCCAAAGAGAATCGTGACCTTTTTCTTCATCCGTGGATTGATTTGATGATCGATTGAAAAGTTTTGTCGAGCTCGTCGATGCAGTTGTTGCGCTCAAGGTTGATCACCGCGAGATCTTTTATCACATTGTCTTTTTCCGCAACCGGTATCTTTTCAAAATCGTAAACAGTCTCTTGCACGTGCCAAAGTCTGCAATTCACTTCTGCTAGTAGCGCAAAAATCTCGCCGAGGCTGCCTTTGATCTCCAACGTCTCGTTTCCCTCCTTTTTATAAACTTTGTTCGCGGCAAACGTAAGTTTTCCGATCGGAATTTTTCCGCTAACGGCATCGGCAATAAATTCATCGATCTCGCTCTGCAGTTGTTTTTCCTGACGAGCGAGACTTTCGAGCCTGTCTTTGTCCTCGGTATGCCACTGCTTTAGTTTTACGGTCGTCAATTTGTCACTCAGTGTGCCAAGCGTCTCTGCCATAAAAAATTACTGATCCTCCATCATTATCCGCGCCAAGGTTGTAATATCAACTTTCGGCAGCCAGCCAAGCGATTTTATCAGCGCAGGATTTGAAACTAAACTTTTATATTCGGGCGTAAAATCTTTTCGCACAACGACGTGATCGCGCCAGTTTTTATTGACGCTTGCGAAACATAATTCGAGCCATTCCTCGATCGTGTGCGGCGCGCCGCTGCCGATCACTGCTTCGAAAATGTCGTCCTGATTTACCAGTAACCAGACGGATTCGACAATATCGCCTGCGTAGTTAAACTCTTTCTTTACAGTAATATCGCCGATCTCGATATGCTCAACGCTGCCTTTTGAAATATTCTTCGCCGCCGCCGCGATTCTCTGGTTTATGTGATTTGGCGCGCGTCGCGGGCTGTCGTGATTAAAAAAATAGCCGACGTAACTTTTTAAACCCAGCGAGCGAAAATACCTGCCGGCATAAACCGATTGGATTCGACTGACCGCATAAGGACTGAGCGGTGCAAACGGAGTATTTTCGTCGATCGGCGTGCCGTTATTTTCAAACTGCATTGCGCTCGCCGATAAAAAAACTTTGCTGTCTCGGCTGTGGCGATAGACGGCTTCGAGAATATTTATTGTGCCGGTCGAGATCGCCGCGTGATTGTCGAACAACGCTTCGTGACTCGTCGTTGAATCTGCAGCGAGGTGAAAAACAAAATCCGGCGCGTGAGTTTTTATGAGTTGCTCGACAAAATCCCAATCAGCGACATCACCGGTTACATCGTCACCGGAACGCGACACACACACGGCCTCGACATTCTCACGCCCAAGTAATTGCTTTAGATAAAAGCCGTCCTGTCCGCTTGCACCAAAAATTATAGCTTTCATCTTTTTACGATCTCGATCTCCGGCAGCGGAAAGATCATCCCTGTCCCATTATCGAGCATCTCTTTTTCTCGCTCGACAAACTCGGCTTTGAAGTGCCACGGCAGCACGAGGTAATAGTCGGGCGACATCGCACGCGAATCGGCCTCGCTGATAATCGGAATGTTAGTGCCCAAAGTCTTAGCACCGTATTTGTCAGGGTTTCGTTCGGCCGCGTAGTCGATGATGCTGTTGTCGATCTCGCAGAATTGCAAAATCGTATTACCTTTTGTCGAAGCTCCGTAAATGTGAATTCGCTTTCCATCTGCTTTGAGACCCGTCAACATATCACGCAGCTTTTTCTTTTCGTTGTCGATACGCAACTGAAATTCGAGATACGGTTTGTCGGTGTCGAGTTCGAGATCAATTTCTTGCTGCCGCACCTTGTCGATAAACGCGTCATTTTCAGCTCTCTTATATTTATCGTTATTGACGTGCGTCGCATAACAGCGCAAACTGCCGCCATTGATGGCGTTAAATTCGATCTTAAAGATGTGCAACTCGGCTAGTGTCAAAATCTTTTCGATGACAGCGAGACTGTAGTACTCGAGATGTTCGTGACAGATCGTGTCATACGAATTCAGCCGCAGCATCTCAGGCATATAAGACATTTCAAAGATCCAAATGCCCTCGGGCGAGAGAAACTCTTTAATGCTGCGGCAAAACGCAATAGGATCTTCGAGATCGTAGAACATCGCTATCGAAGTGATAATGTCGATGCTGCCTCGACCTGAGGCGGCGTCGAGCTGCGGCGAAGGAAAAATGTCCTGAATGACTTGAAGGTTCTCGCCCTTGACCTCTTGCGCGACATCGGACGGATCTACGCCGAACTTCTTGAACTCCGGGGGATAATTCTTAAGCAAAGTTCCGTCGTTACAACCGATGTCGAGAACCGTCGCCTGCGGCTTTGACCATATCTTCATTGCCTTTTCCGCAATGCCCTTTAGGTGTGAGCGCATCGTGTTGTTCGTCCCAGAACGATACCAATAGGCAGAATAGAGAACATCCGGCGGCACGCTGTGCTTCATCTGCAGCAATCCGCAACCGTCTTCGCAACGCACGATCTGACACGGAATCTTCTCCATAGGCGGCAGCTCTTTGCCGGGCTTTACAAACGAGCCCTGCAGATACTGTTCGCCAAGATCGATAACCGTCCTCAGCGAGTCGGAGCCGCAAACGCGGCATGTTTTTCTCTGGATCAAGTCCATGACCTTATAAAAGAGATTATTGTAGCAATGCCCGTCGAGATGTTCTAAACCCCATGCGATCTTTGATAATCGCAAAAATTGTGCAGGTTTTTGTTGACGTAGATCGCGTGAGATAAAGTATCGCGATAAAGAAAGTAGCCGTTTGCCTCGAGCATGTCCTTTACGCTCTCTCCGACGGCAGCCTTTCTGATACAAAAAACAGCCGGATTCCAAAGCTGAAAATTGAGTGTCCTCAGAGTGTCGACAACCATTTTACCTGTATTCATCGAAACAAGATCCGGACACTCTGTGAAGTAACTTGAGATTAGCTTGTCTAAGTCGGTGGCATTTAGATTCAAACTTTTGTCGCGTGACCGTTCAGTTCTTAACCGGTGACATAGGGCAAGGTCGTTTTCAATCAAAACGCCTTGACAACCTAGTTCATAGAACAACAACGTGCTGCTATTATCAGCACCGACTTCCAGATAGCGGATGTTCTGGATCGAACAGCGGTCGAGCACTTCGAACACGATCTCGTCCTCACCAGTCTCCGTAAGCGACCTGGGTGGTTTTGGCTTGCCTTTTAACTTCGCCGTCAGGCCGATCCTTCTGTCCAGCTTTCTTAATCTTGTTCTTATCGCTGCCTTGTCTCTCAGCGGCTGCGCGAGATCAGAGAAGGTTCTCGGTTTGAGTCTCAACGTAACGGTTTCTGCACTACCGCCGTGATTTTTCCGAACACCGCTTTTCTCAAGCACTCGTTCGAATCGCTCTCGGAATTTTGCAGGCGACCATTCGAGTTGGATTTGAGAGACTTTCTCCTCAGTCGTGTCGATTGCATCCCTGATGGTCTGATACGGAAACGGTTTTATAAATTTTTGTATGTGCCTAAACGTATTGTTTTTTGAGATGAGCAGCGGCCTGCCACTTGCGATCGCCTGGTCGGTCGTCGCAGCCAGGCCCGGCACGTTTCGATCGTAGAAAAAACAGTTGATCGTGTTTTGGCTGCACCATGCGATCAATTCCGGCTTCGTCATGTAATCGTGGGTGACGGTCACTTCAATCCCATCCTTGGCCCTTTCTTTGCAAATACGTGCGAGCCGTTTCGCATAGCTGCCGTCTTTGTCGGAATAAACTGCGAACGGTATATTTATCCGAACTTGCGCCCTGTCGAATTCTCTGTTAACAGCATCTATAAAATATTCGAAGCCTTTGCCCTGAGTGCCAAGGCCAAAACTAGCGATAAGAGGAATCTCACGCGGTTCGTATCGTGGCACTTCACTTAAATTTTCAAGCGGGCGTGGAAATGCAAAAACATTCTCCTCTCCGATGTTCATCGTCGGGTCAAGCACACAATAGATATCGAAATCTTTCGGGGAACAAAATACAAACGGGTCATTAGGCAATACTTCCAAAACCATTGTGATAACTGTCGCGGGCAGGATTTTTCGCAGCATCGCCGTATCCAACCACGCCATCGTGGCAAAGTGATAATTAAAAAAATAAAAATCAAAACCTGCCGACAATGTGAGGTCATCTTTGGTTATCTCGATGTAATCAAGTGAATATTTTCCTGAACCGACGAGGCAATCGTATGCCATCTTTCCCGATTCGTAGATACTATCCTGCGCCTCGACACAGTTGATAAACAGTCCCTTTAATTGCGATTGTTTCATGAATGTCACGCAATTTTTTCAAATACTATCGAAGCAAATGTGTAATTCACGCCTTCGTACCAGAAGTCAGGATTTTCGCAATCCCAATTCGCCTCATCGACAAGCCGACAGTCCGGAATCTCCGACATCAACCGTTCGCGGATGTCTTTCTGAGTGTAAAGCCGATGATCGACGATCGGTTTTGGATCCCCTGTTTTGTAATGGTCATCATAGTCGCAGGTGAGAACCGCCTTGCCGCCCATCTTTAGCAAAGATGCAATTTGCTTCACGAAGCCTTCATCATCCGCAACATGCTCGATAACTGATGTCGAAAAAATCACGTCGTACGAATTCAATTGCGTCGCAGGCTTTGTGAGAAAGGTAGCGAGATCGTAATTTATCATCGGATCGATCTCGTCAATTTCAATACCGAGCAATCTGAGCGAGGCCGCCGCCGAATCCTCAAAACTGCCGACGCAGAGAACTTTTGGTCCGTCGATGTTTGCAGCGAGTTTGTAAACCGTGTCGAGAACAAACGCCTGCTGCACGTTGGCCTCGGCTATCTTGCGTGACATCAAGTCCGGTAAACACTCAAGCATATGTGCAATAGTGTCACGGTAAATTTCTCTCGCTTTATCGTCGAGAATATTGTTGAGCGGCCAGTTATTAGGAACATCCGCGAGTTTGTAAACTCGCAATTCTTGCGGCGAGCGGCTCACATTCACAGCCGTCGTATCCCCGATCCACATAACCCGATCATCTGCTCCGGACATGCCAAGGTTTCTTCTAACAAAGCTCTTAGCTCGCCGCAAAAAGTTTCTCGGATTTGTAATCGCTGTAATCTCTTCACGCGCCAGCACGTCTGCAATTATCCTCTCGTAATCCCAGCAAAGATTCTCCGCCGACCATTCTTTGTAAAATGGATCGAGCGGCTGAGTGCCGTTATTGATGATGTCCCTGATCGAATTGTTTTCGATGCAAATCTTGGGAAACGCGCTCGCGATATGTCTAAACATTTTTTGACTGGTAATACCGAGCGGTCGCCGAACAGCCAGCGCAAGATCGATAACACCCGAGATGCCGCGATGATCGTCATCCATCGGTTCATATAAAAATAGGTTGACGGTGTTCTTCGCAATAAAATCGAGCAGCGGGCCCTGCTCTAAAAAGTCGTGCGAGATCTCGAGTTTGATGCCCGGCTTTGTTAATGCTCGACGACATTCGTCGGCTATCGCGATGGCCATCTCACCACGCGCATCCCCAAACGTCGCGAACGGAATGTTGATTCGAATTATCGCCTCGTCAAACTCACTTTGCACAAGCTCAACTAATCTTCGCTGACCTTTTTTCCCTGCAAAACCAAAACTGCAGATCACCGGAATCTCAGGTTCCGCAAACTTATTTTCGTATTGCGGTATCAACCGGCCGGCCTTAAACACAATCGGATTTTTCAGCAGCAGCGTCGGGTCGTGAGCGATGTGAAAGTTGAACAGGCTATTGTCCGCCCGATCGGCGACCGCCTGCGCGACTTCATGAATAATGCCGATCTGCGGACAGGAAATTGTTTTTGTCACGCCGATATTCAGCCAACTCATCGTCGCCGGATTGTAATTGCAGATGATCACATCGGGAGATTCTTGCTTTGCTATGTTTTCGAATTCATCGGCTGAGCCGCACTCATAATAAACAAAATTGAGCCTCGACTTTTTTAGCGCGTGTCCAATATTTCTTCCAAACTCATAAACGCCGCACTGCGATTTTTTGTGATTTACAAAAAGTATCTTCGTCATTTTGGCGTTACCAGATAGTTGATCTGATTGATCACTGCGGAAAACTCATAACCGATAGAATCTATAAATTTGACGTAGTCCTGAAACGACGTGCCAAACTCGTCCTGAAATTGCTGCTCGAACTCAAAAAGTATCGGCATCCGGTGTTTGCGTATCGTCTCAATCGCTCCTTGCATCGCAAAAAGATCACTGCCCTGAACATCAACTTTCATGAAACTGACAGGTTTCGTAAATTCAATGTCGTCGATCATTAGCGACGTCACTTTGCGGCCTGCGCGCGCGTTCGGGTCGATGCCGTACGAGCCATATGCCGCGAATCGTTTGAAATCCTGCTTCGGAAAAAACAGTTCTTTACCTGACTCGTTAAAAACTGCGCCAAAAACAGGCTCAATATTCTTCCGGACATTCGCCTCGATGTTTTTTTCCAGAACATCAAAAACAAAATCGTCCGCTTCGAACGCATACACAATGCCGTCGCCGCCGGCAATATCCGAAAACAGCACCGACATCTGACCGAAATTAGCACCGACGTCCAATACAACAGATCCTTTAGTAATATATTTTTTTGCCGTTTCGACAATCTCCGGCTCAAAGACTTTTCCACTTTTGATGCAGTTTATTATCACGTCATCGGGCGCGTCGCGTGGTACGTAATAATTACCGTGAGGCGTTTTGTAATAATCGAGTTCACCAAGCGAATCAGCGTCAATAACGCGATCCGTTCGAGGCACTCGCGTTACCTCAAACCCAAACTTATTCGCGAGTGATTTGAGAATCTGATTCATGGCACCGCTTCAAAATTGTAGTCGCGGACAAACACGCAGCCGTAATCGACGCCGTCGAAATTGGCAAATTCAGAACCCGCGTCGATAACCGTAAATCCGCATACGCCCCACTGCGCGTCGAACATCTCGGCTCCCTGAATAAATGCTGCGACGATCCACGAATAATATCCCGGCGTCAGCAAGCCGCCTGGAATCGTTAGTCGGACTGCGGTCAGCTTGTCGTTTGACGAAATGACGGTTTTCAACGAATGATGAATCGTAAAAATGCGTTTCTGCCCGGCGTCCTGCAAACTAAAGCCCAACACTAGATCGTCGATCGGCTTTTTAAGATGTAATTTGAATTCGAGCATCAATGGCTTGTCATGCTCGAGCGAGGCGATGGCCTCGCCTTTGCCGTTGACCATCTTTACATAATCGAAATACACGGATTTTGTTTTCTCTCTTTCGCTCGCTTGATAAAAATTGTCGGGGCTTTTGTTCAGATCGAGATACGCGTTTAATACCTTCGGCGTCGCGTCCTTCAGAACAAGCTTGCCCTTATCGATCAGCATCGTTTCGTGACACATTTGCGCGATCGTTCCCAACTGATGACTGACGAAAATAACGGTTCTGCCGGATTTGCCAACTTCGTCCATCTTGCCGAGACACTTTTTCTGAAACTCCATGTCGCCGACGGCGAGCACTTCATCGACGATCAGAATTTCAGGTTCGAGATGCGCGGCGACTGAGAACGCGAGACGCATATACATGCCGCTAGAAAAATGTTTGACCGGCGTGTCCAAAAAATCTTCGTAACCAGCGAAAGCGACGATCTCGTCGAATTTCTTTTTGATCTCGTCGTGCTTCATGCCGAGTATCGCCCCGTTGAGATAGACGTTCTCGCGGCCCGTAAGTTCCGCGTGAAAACCGGTTCCAACCTCAAGCAAACTGCCGACGCGGCCGCGCAACTCGGCGCGGCCCCGGGTCGGTTTTGTAATACGCGAGAGTATTTTTAGCAGCGTCGATTTGCCCGCTCCATTGCGGCCGATGATGCCTAGAACCTCGCCCTGCCTGACCTCGAACGACACATCATTCAAAGCCCAAAAGGTTGTCGCCTCGTTTTTTGCACGCAAACTCTTTAACGAATTAGCTATCGCATCGCGCAGAGTCGTACTACTC
>JBAUGW010000049.1:0-14318 GCA_049679945.1 Pyrinomonadaceae bacterium
TGATGTAGTAAACCGCGATGCCATATTTTGCATGCGGCAGTTCGATATCGACAGTTCTGGCACCGAGCTTTTCAAAGTTTGAGATCGCGGCGAGTACGCTCGTCCGAACTTCGCCGTCGAGCCCTTCGCCGAGCAACGCTCGCGGCACGCCTATCGTCTTGCCGGTGAGATCCGCGTCGAGTGTCGCCGCGTAATCGGGAACTTCAACGTCCGCGGATGTTGAATCATCTTCGTCACGGCCTGCAATAATGCCGAGAACGTCCGCTACATCGCGCGAAGTCTGTCCAAAGATGCCGATATTATCGAGCGACGAAGCAAACGCGACGAGTCCGTAACGCGAGATGCGCCCATACGTTGGTTTGAATCCAACAATCCCGCACAGTGACGCCGGCTGACGGACCGAGCCGCCGGTCTCGCTTCCCAAAGCTGCTCGAACAACGCCCGACGCGACCGCAACCGCCGAACCGCCCGAGCTGCCGCCCGGAACGCGCGTCACGTCCCACGGGTTTTTTGCAACGCCGAACGCCGAATTTTCATTCGACGAACCCATCGCAAACTCGTCCATATTCGTCTTGCCGACGATAATTGCACCGGCGTCGTTCAGTCGCTTGATCGCAGTTGCGTCATAATGTGCTTTGTAATTTTGCAAGATCCGCGACCCGCACGACGTCCGAATGCCCTTGGTGCAGATGTTGTCTTTTACGGCAATCGCAAGCCCGCCGAGTTTGGAACCGGGCACAGCATCAAATTCAGCGGCCCGTTTCATCGCATGCTCGCGCTCGATCGCGAGGAACGAATTTAGTTCCGGATTAAGTCTCTCCGCAGCTGCTAAAACCTTTTCTGTGTTTTGTAAAATCGACATCAATTAATTTTTCTTCGAACCTACATCATCGACCAACCAAGAACCATTTTCCCTGATCACCTTGGCCATTACTTCTTGCTGAACCGTCCGTTCGTCGTCACGCCAATAGAGTTGAATCTGAAAATCGACACTCGCCGCGGACATTTCTTTACACTCACCCATCTTGAATGTGCGTGGAAACTCGCGCGTCATCGTGAATGGATCGGTGTCAGATTCGACTAATGAGGAAACAATCGAATAGTATCGAGCCGTCAAAAACTTCTCACGCAATTTCAGATTCTCTGCTGCTGGCCTCATGTCGTTACCAAAATGGAAAGAGTAAAACTGCTTTACGGCGACACGAGCCTCCGCACATTCGGGCGATTCGAGATTAGGAACACCGCAGCCGAATCCAGCCACAGAGATCACCGAGATAAAGAGCATTGCGAAGTACTTTTGCCCTCTGTGTTCTCCGTGGCTAATCTTTTTCATAAAATTTTCGGCACTTGAAAGTGTCCTTCAACCGCAGAAGGCGCTTGCGACAACGCAGCTTTTTGTCCGAGCGAACCTCCGGCAATGTCCTCGCGTATCGTCGCGGTCAGCTCACCCTCCGCAGTCAGGCCGCCGAGCATAGGCTCGATGTCGCCGGTGTCGATCTCATTGAGTTGTTCGACATACTTTACGATATCGAGCATCTGCGGCGTGTAAAGCGCAACTTCGTCGTCAGTGATCTCAAGATGCGCGAGTTTTGCTACTTGTCTAACGTCCATACGGGTAAGTTCAAATTTTTAAGGTCCAGGTTGGCGAAGGCGAAACTCGATGAAAGTTACCATCCCGTCGCCAAGCGATTTGTTAAGTTTGGCGATCATCTGCGCCGCTAATGCTCCTAGATTTTGCCGCCAAGTTTCGTCCTCGACCGCGATAACGAGGCGTTTGTTATTAAAGGCAAGCGGCTTTGTTCGCCATTTGATATGCTCGCCGGCAACCTGATGCCACGCGGCGAAAACCAATGCCTCGGTCACGTCCTTATTCGCCTCTAATGCTTTTATTATCGATGGAATCGCGGCAAAAAGCTGCTCCATTTGTCATTCAACCTCAATCATTTATTATTTTAGACGAGAAGATGCGAAATGCTAAATCGCCGATAAAACAATGCAATTACCAAAACTGATCCTCGCCTCCGGCAGTCCACGACGAGTTGAGATACTAAACTCAGTCGGCTGGAAATTTGAGAAGCACGTTGCTGACATCGACGAAAGTCTGCTCGAAGGCGAAGCTCCTGAGAATTATGTTGTCAGACTCGCTCGTGAAAAAGCAGAAGCCGTCGCGGTGAAATTCCCAGATTCAATTGTGCTCGGCGCCGATACGACCGTGGTGATCGATGATCACATTCTTGGCAAGCCTGTCGACATGGGCGACGCGCGTCGAATGTTGCGGCTGTTGTCGGGAAACTGGCACGAGGTTCTAACCGGTATTGCTGTCGTGAGAAATGGCGTAACACTGTCTGCTATGCAGCGAACGCGAGTGAAATTTATCGATATGACTGACCAAGAGATCGAGTTCCTCGCCGCAAAAGGCGATCCGCTCGATAAGGCCGGAGCGTACGCCGTGCAGGCTCAGGCCGCTTTGTTTATTGAAAAGGTGGAGGGCGAATATTGGAACGTTGTCGGTTTGCCGATCAATCTCGTATATCAACTCGTAATACGAAAAGGCGAGACCGTTACAGCCTCGCCTTGAAAAGTTTATCTGCCGAAAAATTTACAGCAACTTGTCGATCGCCTTTGAGATCGGGATCGTGATGTCGTATTTCGGGTCGATACCGCCGAACGGCTCGCCAATACTCACACCAATTTTGTTCAATATCACAAACGACGGAACCTGGTCGATGTCATATTTTTTGAGCGTCACAGCGCCGTCCGCATCACGCAGTACGGTGCCATTGAATTTGTTCGCAAAGGCAAATTTACGAATGTCGTCGCTCGATGCAAAGTTTTTTGACTTAGCATTCGACGAGTCGGTAGCGACGAAGTAGAACACGACATCCTTGCCCTGATATTTTTTTGCAAGTGCATTTGTGTATTCGATCTGCTTTGCCGACAACGGCAGCCAGCCGGCGCCGACGGCCAACACAACGACCTTACCTTTTTGAGCTTCGACGTCCACACGGGTGCCGTCGAGCGATGTCAAAACCGTTTGCGAAAACGCAACGGCCGACAACATGATCGTGAGAGCAAGTGAATAAGCGATAATTTTTATCGTTTTCATATTTTTGCGAAACGCGTCAAACGCGATTCACGGTCGTTAGATGCAAGTTTGAGACCAAATTACTGTTTTCGATTTAGAATTACGTTGTCGATCAGTCTAACGTCGCCAAAATAGACCGCGGTCATAATTAGAGCCTCGTCATCTCCAATCCTTTCAATAGTTTGCAGCGAATCGCGATCAACGACACCAACATAATCAACCAGAGCGAGCGGTTCAGTCGCGATGCGGTTCTTGACGATTTCAGCAAGATCTGCGGCATTTCGTTCACCTTTTTTGTAGGTGGTTTTTGCCTCGCGCAGTGCTTCAATAATGATCGCAGCTTTTTTTCGCTCTTCCGGTGAGAGCCGTTCGTTTCGGGACGACATCGCAAGACCAGACTCTTCGCGAGCGGTCGGAATAACAACGATCTCCATTTCAAAACCGAGATCATCGGTCAAACGCCTGACGACTGTAACTTGCTGCCCATCCTTCTGTCCGAAAAAAGCAAAATCCGGCCGCACGGTGTTGAATAGGATTGTGACCACAGTCGCGACGCCGCGAAAATGCCCGGGCCGCGACACGCCCTCGAATTTGTCAGCTAGGCCTTCAACATCAACGTACGTTGAGAACCCCGTCGGATAAATCTCCTCAACATCGGGAGCAAAAATGTAATCGACATCATACTCAGCAAGCATCGCCGCGTCGGCGGTCAGATCACGCGGATATTTTTCGAGATCGGCTTTATTGTTGAATTGTGTTGGATTTACAAAGATCGAGACGACAACGATGTCGCAACGCTGTCGAGCTTCTTTTACAAGCTCGAGATGCCCAGCGTGCAATGCACCCATCGTCGGCACAAAGCCGACCGTCTTCTCCTCGCGACGAAGTTTTCGCGAGATCGAGAACATTCGCTGTCGGCGGTTGATGATCTCCATTAGCCCTTTGCGGACTTGCCGGCCGTGAGCTGAACGAGCTCTTTTACGGTCTCGTCGGTGAGGCCATAAGATTCCTGATCGTTCGGGTAGGCGTTAGTTTTCACATCTTTCGACCATGATTGAATTGCGGCGGTCATCACTTGTCGCAGGTTTGCATATTGGCGAACGAATCTCGGTTGGCGGCCGAATGTCATCCCGAGCAGATCGTGGAGCACGAGCACCTGGATGTCGCAGTCGAGTCCGGCGCCGATGCCGATGGTCGAGATCTTGAGTTCTTTTGTGATTATCGCGGCGACTTCGCGTGGGACGAGTTCGAGGACGATAGCGAAGGCTCCGGCGTCTTCGAGAAGTTTGGCGTCTTCGATCAGGCGTGTGGCCTGCTCGGCGGTTCGGCCCTGGACGCGATAACCGCCCATTTTGTAGACAGACTGAGGGGTTAAGCCGATGTGAGCCACGACCGGGATTTCTTCATCGACGAGGCGCTTGACCAGGTCGACACGATTGCGGCCGCCTTCTAATTTTACGGCTTCGGCCCCGCCTTGTTTCATCAGACGGAGCGCGTTTCGGACGCTCTCGTCCTCGTTGACGTGATAAGTGCCATACGGCATGTCGGCGACGACCATCGCGCGCTCGGTGCCGCGTTTGACGGCGATGCACGCCGACGCGATCTCGTCGAGCGAGACGGGAATCGTGTTGCCGTAGCCGTGAATCACGTTGCCCATGCTGTCGCCGACGAGGATGACATCGACGCCGGCCTCATCAACTATGCGTGCGGTCGGATAGTCGTACGCTGTCAGGCAAACAAGTTTCTCGCCTCTCTCTTTAGCGGCCCGAATCGCGGGCAGATATACTTTACCTTCTTTGTCGGGCTGTAAATACGCCATAAAATTGCCTAAAGAATAGCTTTTTACGGCTATTAAGTCTAGCTTTTCGCGGCCAGTTCTTGAGCGACACCGTTAATTGGGTCCCAACGGTGGACGTCGGTCGAATCTTCGACGTTTGCGAGGATGTCGGCAATACTTTTATCGAGTTTCGGGTGAACAAATGTCGGCGCGATTTCGGCCATCGGCATGAGAACGAATTTGCGAATATGGAGTCGCGGGTGCGGCAGAGTCAAAAATTCGCTTTCTAAACATATCTCGCCAAAGAACAGAATATCGAGATCGACGGTACGCGGTTTTTTAACGGTTTTGTTCCCGCGGCCCAGCAGATACTCGATTCGCAGCAGCCGCGCCATCATCTGCGAAGCTCTCACGTTCGTCACCCGTAACTCGGCGACCATATTGAGAAAATTCACATCGCTCTCGATGTCTATCGGCTCTGTCTCGTAGATTGCTGAAAGCTTGTGAACGCAAAAATCCGCTTCGACGAGAGCTCGCACGGCAAGCAGCAGATTGCCGGCGCGGTCGCCGAGGTTCGATCCGAGGCCGAGATAGACGGTTGTAAAGTCGTTTTCCACTAGGGGTGCTCGGATAAAATTAGAACAAACGCCTGCACTTGTCAACGCCGCCGTGTCGTAACCGATTTACAAAAGCCGCAGTCGATGTTTCAATAGTCGTGTTGGGATTTTTGACACCAGCCAGCTTAGCGGAGGAAACTGAAATGCCGAGAAGAAAATTTCGACACAGCCCGCGATTTGAATCTTCCGAAGATCACTCTTTTCAGGAATATCTACTCAATCAGCCGTTGCAGACGACAACGCGCACCGAACTGCTGCGATTGATTCGCGGCGGCGAAGACACGCACCTCGAACTAAAAGTAAAACTCTCGAACAGCGAACGCATCGCGCAGGGAATCGTAGCTCTCGCGAATACTGACGGCGGCACGATCATCTTCGGCGTAAATGATCAGCTCCGGATCGAGGGAGTTTCGAACCCCGAATGGGTGCAGCAGGAACTCACACGCATCTGTCGCGAAGAGATCGTCCCGGCCCTCGTTCCGATCATCGAGACGATCGCTTTTGACAGCGGCAAACGAATTGTCGCTCTCGACGTCGATGGCAAGCGAAAACCCTATCGCACGCGTGATGGCCGTTTTTACATGCGTTTCGGTGCCGAGAAGCGCGAGGTTTCGCGTGACGAACTGTCGGCGTGGCTCGATGAGATCAGGCCGCTGGGTTTTGAGAATATTCCGTTGCAAACGCTGACGCAGGCCGATTTTGACGATGCTTTGCTGTGGTCGTTTGCGAGCGGCTTCGACGACAACGCTCCGAACTTGTCGCTTTACAACACGAGTGATTTTCTTCGAAAGGATTTAATGCTAGCGGTCGGTAACGCAGACGAATTTTTTCCGACAATTGCCGCTGTTTTATTGTTCGGTAAAAATGAGCGCGTCGCCGAGCTGCTGCCGCGTTCGAACGTGACAGTCGCGAGATTCTCCGGCAGTAATGGTTCTGCTCAATTGATCGAGGCGATCGAGGTAAAGGGGAATCTGCTCACGCAATACGAGACGATCGTAGATTTCGTGAAACGTTACGCCGATCTCGGCAAAGACAAACCGAAGCGCAAACTTGCTCTCGTCGGCGAGACGGTCGCCGTCGCGCGCGGCCATTATCATTTCTTTTCGATCGCCGAGGCGCTCATAAATGCGCTAGTTCATCGCGATCTTGCTCTTCGCGACATAAGAACGCGGCTCAACATCTACGACAACGCGATCGAGTTTATCAATCCGCGACGCACGACCGGCTTTTCGCCGCCGGCATCGCGAGCGATACGATACGGCATAACGCAGCGTCTTAATCCACAGATCGCGGCGATCTTCACGCGTCGCGAATACGGCATAAACGCGCCTCACGGGGGTTTGCCGATGATTCTGCGGCAATCAACGCGATTCTCGGGTCGGAAACCCGAAATCTACATCGCAAGTGACGAATTTAAACTAAAGATCTTCGCCGCATGAAATCGCAGGCCGTCGAAACCGAACCCTTGTCAGGTAAGTTGATCGCGGCACTGACCGCGGCGACCGCGATCGTCTATTTTTTCTCAAATCCAGAGCCTCAAAACTTTTACGACTATACGTTTCGCGTTGCGGCGAATATGCTTGGCGGCAACATCGGGTTTACGTCGAAGCAGCCGCCGTGGTTGAACGAGTTCGTTCTGTTCGAAGGATTTTACAATTCAGTATTTCCGCTCGGCTCGGTCGTGTCGATGATGCCAATCGCATTGTTCAAGACGCTCGGCCTCATAAAGGAGATGCCCGGCGCGCTGATCGCGGCGACACTTGCCGGGATCGCGTGTTTTCTGCTGCTGAAGATCGCGTCGCGTTACGATGTCGAAAACAAAAAGCGAATTTTGTTCTCGCTGGCGATTTTGTTCGGCACATTTACATGGACGAATCTGACGTTTGCCGGCGCGTGGCAACTCGCACTCGGCTTTGCAGTAGTCGGGGAACTCGGCGCAATATACTTCACGGTTTTTGATCGTCGTCCGTTTGTCGCGGGAATTTTTTTTGCGACGGCGTTCGGTAACAGAACGGAGATTCTGTTGACGGCGCCGCTGTTCATGTATTTGCTGTATCCAAAAGAAATTTACCGCAGAGACGCGGAGATGCAGAGCAAAAATGAGAAAAAATCTGAAAGCCTTGAAATTGAATCGACGGAAATCAGTTATCCTCGGCGTCTCGGCGTCTCTGCGGTTGTTAGTCTTGCTAAGTTCTGCGCGGTGCCGTTTGTGCTGGGCGTCGCGACGCTTACCTATAACTACGTTCGTTTTCATAGCTTAACGGATTTTGGATATGCCCGCATTCCGGGTGTTTTGGAGGAGCCTTGGTATAATCACGGCATCTTTTCGCCGAGATACATTCCCGGTCAGGCGTGGGAAATGCTGCTTAAGTTATGGAACTGGAAGCCGAATTCCCCATATCTCGTGCCCGACGGTTTTAGCAGCTCGATCTTGTTGAGCAGCCCGTTCCTTCTGCTCGCCTTGCGCGCTGGGGCGAATAACGGCGCTCTAAAAGTCGTGTCGTGGGCTTCGGTCGCTGTGCTGACGCTCGTGTTGTGGATGCACGGCAATTCCGGCGGCTGGCAGTTCGGTTATCGATACGCGATGGTGCTGCTGCCGTGGATTTTTATACTCTTGCTCGAATCGTCGAAAAAACGCGTCACGCCGGTCGAATGGACGCTGTGTATCTTCTCTTTTGTCGCCAACGCATACGCGACTTGGCTTTTCAACTGGACCGAGCACGTCAAGCAGTGAAAAATTAAGCTGTGTTCATAGACCTTACTCCGCTAAAAGTTTCGCGCGATTATCGGCTGCTGTTTTTTGGGCAGCTTGTTTCGTTTTTTGGCGGGATGATGACTTTCATCGTCGTACCGTGGCAGATGTATCAGCTTACGCAGTCATCGGCGATGGTCGGGCTGATCTATTTAGCCGAATTGATTCCG
The DNA here is from genome assembly GCA_049679945.1 of Pyrinomonadaceae bacterium. GTDB lineage: Bacteria > Acidobacteriota > Blastocatellia > Pyrinomonadales > Pyrinomonadaceae > OLB17. The sequence goes on from JBAUGW010000049.1 coordinate 8,402, forward strand.
ATGTTCACGCTCGCCTTTCTCGGCGGAGCGCTCGCCGATTACGTCGATAAACGAAAGCTGCTGCGGATCACTGAGATCTTTCAAACTCTGCTGACGCTGATTTTGCTCGTGAATGCGCTGCTCGATCAGCCCCGAATTTGGGTTCTGTTCGTGTGCGTCGCGGGTCACGCGGGCCTCGCGGCTTTGCAGCGGCCGGCATTCGAGTCGATCATTCAAAAAATAATCCCGCCTGAGTTGATCTCGTCGGTTATGGCGCTAAACTCCGTGCGTTTCCACCTCGGAATGATCGCCGGTCCCGCGATCGCCGGTATTCTCGCGACGCAACTCAGCCCCGTCGTTGTTTATACGATCGATCTCGTGACATTTATCGGAACGCTCGTCGCGGTGTTTATGCTCAACTATGTGCCGCCGCCCGATAATCCCGAGCGTCCGAGTCTCGACGGCATCAAACGCGGAATTCGTTACGCTTTTTCGCGGCAAGAACTGCTCGGAACTTACTTCATAGACATCGTCGCGATGTTCTTCGCATTTCCCCAAGCGCTCTATCCGGCGCTCGCATCGATGTATGGAAGTCAGTATGTCGGCTTCTTTCCGGCGGCCATCGCGATCGGCGCGCTCACGGCGAGTTTCACATCCGGCTGGACAAAAAATGTACATCGCCACGGCGTGATGGTCGTCGGCGCGGCGTTACTGTGGGGCGTTGGGATTCTATTGTTCGGCTTGTCGACAAGCATCGTGCCGGCGCTCATCTTTCTCGCAGCGGCAGGATTTTTCGATATGATCTCCGGCATTTTTCGCGGCTCGATCTGGAATCAGACGATTCCAAATTACCTTCGCGGCCGCCTCGCCGGAATCGAGATGATAAGCTACTTGACGGGCCCGATGCTCGGCAGCGCAAAGATGGGCATTGTCGCCGAATATTCGAGCGTGAAGTTCGCTTTGGTAAGCGGCGGCGCGTTATGTATTATCGCAGTGATTCTAACGGCCCTGTTAATGCCGAAATTTGCAACCTACGACGGACGCGAAGGCGTGAAACAACGCGAGATCGAAGAAGCCGAGCGGGCTGAGATGATGCGAGTTTCTGAGTCGGGGTTTTAGTCACACAGAACACAGGAAGATATTATTAACCACAGATAGACACGGATAAACACAGCTAAGCCAAGATTTTTTCAACACATATCTGTGTCCATCTGGGTTTATCTGTGGTTGAATTTTCTCTTCTCTGTGTCCCCTATGGCAAAATGCTTTTATGCCGATAATAAAGAAACGCGAGATTGAAAACCTCGAACAGATGAGTGGCGAGGAGCTGCGTGGATTTATCGACTCGTTGCCCGCAGGCCAGCAGACCATCAGCGATCTGCTCGATTTTATCGAGGACGAACTTTACGATAGCGTGTGCGATCATCACCTGCGACACGCGATGCGTTTTATGATGGAGAACCGGCTAGACTTTCCGCGACTGACCTCTTGGCTAAACGAAAACGGCGGCTATTGCGACTGCAAAGTCATGGCCGAGATCGCCCCGGCATGGCGCGGCAGATTTGGTGACGATTAAGGAGAAGAAGGGAATATGAAACTATTTACTTTGACGGCGGTGTTGTTGTTTATTACCAGTGCGGCGTTCTCTCAAAGTCAGCAAACGACGACGATCAAACTTTATTTTTCGAACGAAAAGTTCAATCCGAATACCGACGATTGCACAAAAGTCTATCCGGTCACGCGGCAGGTCCCAAAGACAAAATCGGTCGCAACTGCAGCGCTTCAGGAGTTGTTCAACGGGACGAACAAAGACGAAGAAGCTAAAGGCTACGGCAGCTTTTCGCCTACCGAAACCGCCGGCATTCTGAAGAGCGTTGATATAAGACGCGGCGCCGCGTATGTGAATTTTGACAAACGCGTTAACGACCAGCTCGGAAGCGCGACGAGCAGTTGCGGCGGCGCACAGTTTTTTGGAATGGTCGAGGCGACGCTGAAACAATTCCCGACGATCAAAAAAGTCTATTACGCCATCGAGCGCAACACTAACGACTTTTACGAATGGGTGCAGGTCGGCGAATGCCCGCACGGCAAGCACTGCGCAAAAAGTAATTTCAAATAAACCTATTTAAGACTGGCTGCGAGATATTTTCCGGTAAAAGAATTTTCAACTTTCGCGATCTTTTCCGGCGTGCCGGTTGCGACGATCTCGCCGCCGTTCATTCTTGTTGCAGATTGTCCGAACCCAGATAGCCCTTGCATCGCGTGCCAGGTTTGGCGCGAACTGAGGTAGTGTCTTAATTTGCTTTTCTTAGTCACTTTGAACTGCCGTCCTTAAAGTTTCACGCATCCAGCCGGATAGCGTATTCTGCGGACTCTTTTTCATTGCCTTTGTAAACGCTTTCACGTCCGATTCGCTCAAACGAATCGGCACGTATTTACCTTTGGCCTCACCTTTTGGAAGCGCTGGTCTGCCTCTCTTAATTTCCTTTGCCATATTGTGAAACCAAATAAGCCTTGACTGCGTTTTCCGGCGAAGTGGCTGGCGGAATCTGTGCGACGGTTACTTTCTGTTCGCCGCTATCATCATCGAACGCCCAAGCAAAGACACGATCTGCGTTCGGAAACTCAGGAACTTCAAACACTTCTACCTCGCCGTCCCAAATGGTTTCGCCTTGAAACGTTTCGTGGACTGCGACGGTTTCAACGTGCTTGGCCGTTGTTCCGTATTCCTGTTCTATCAGTTCCTTTAGTTGCTCGATTGTTTTCATTGTGCCGCCTCTATTAACTCGCCCACGCTCCAAAAGGAACGCTCGACACCCGCCGCCATTGCCGGAGTCATTTTCAGCGTTCCGTGCGTTCTCACAAAGTTATAATACGCGAAATTCAGAGCAACCGCCGCCTCGAAATTCTCAAGTTTCTTGCTGAATGCGTAAGTCGAACGGGCAAGCCGTTTCATGTGATGTCTAATCGTTCCGTTAACCCGCTCGACGTAGGAAGTGCTCATAAGATCGGCTTTCGGGCGACCTGTGATGCGTGTCTTTTCCATTCCGATAACTTCAGGCGTTCCATATCTGCGATCTGGCTGAGTTTCAAAGTCGTGACCGAAAACCTTAACTATCATTCCATAGTCAACCTCAGAGCCGAACGCCAAATCGACAGCATCAATATAAGCCTTAAAGCCGTCGGTTGAAACTTGCGGTCTATTCGTGAGACGGCTGGCAACATCGCTCACAAAAGCCTGTGTAGTCGCAGCGGTTCGCTTGCCAACGCGATAGGCGGGAATCAACTTTGTATCAGCGTCCAAAGCACAGAACGTCCAAACGTCGCCTTTGGTCGGGTCGTCGGTTTCTGCGATGTTCCTTTCCTTTTTGCCGATAAAGCCCCAAAGCTCGTCAAATTGCAAGTTTTCACAGGTTAGATCACGCATTTTAGCGTCTAGCAGCACCGCACAGCCCTTGCCGATACGAACGCCTAGATTCATAATCGTATTACGGTTAATACCAGTCATTCTTTCGATACTGCGGATGCTTGAGCCTTCGGCCAATGCGCTGATAACGGTTATTTGCTTGTCGATTTTAAGAACGTTTGCCATGTGAATAAATGTAACACAGTAAATAGATGCTGTCAAGTCTTTTTTGTGTTACACTTAAAATAAATATGAAGAACGATAAACATATAAATGCCGCAGACAACGAAACCACTGAGCATTACCCAAACAATAGTCAACAGGGGCGAATTTTGCTCGGACTTCTGATCTTTTTCGGATTCGCCCTTGCTGCTACTATTGTTCTCTACTACGTCGTCATTACCGCTCAAAGGCTTGATCCTCCCAAAGATACCGAAGTCGGTATTATGGCGGTCGTAGCCGCCGTTACCCTGCTCGCTATTCTCGGTCAAATACTTGTAACCGTCCTTCAATGGCAAGCGATGCAAGACGCTTTGGAACGCACTGACACTTTGCTCGAACAAAACAAACGCATTGTAAAGGCTGCTAAACGGCAAGCCGCTGCCGCTAAGCGAAATCTTAAACAAACACAATCTTTCTTTGAATTGGTTCAACGTCCGATCTTGGGTATTGAAAAGATGTATCCAACGAAAGACACCAATGGAAATCTCGTTGTGGTTGGAGAACTTATAAATCGAGGGAAAACGGTTGCCAACATTATCAGCCAAAAGGTTTTTGCGGATGTTATCGACAGTAGCCCGGAAGTCCTGCGAGGGAACGTTCCGCCTCCCGGAGTCCCTATGGAATCGCCTGCGGGAGTGCAGTTTATCCATATTGGCGGCGTGCGTGAATTGGATTTTCCGCCTCTCGTTCCTACCGCGTGGGATGATATAAGTAACGGCGACGGGATTTTGCTTGTCTGGACTGAAATCACTTACAAAGGGCTTACCGAAAGTGACCCATACATTCTCGAAATCTATTCGGCTTGGAATCGTTCCAACGAGCGGTTTCACGGATGCCCTACACACAACCGTGCCACTTAAAAACAAAAAGGCAGCGAGTAGTGTCCAAATTAAGACACTACCCGAACTGATCGAGGCAAATAAGATCCGTAACAACCTGTGATATACTACCCGGCATACTCACTATCGTCTCCGTTGTCGGGCAAGTAGGTCGAAATCGAATCTGTCCTGCAAGTATCTCGTTTTCGTTTCGTTCCTCTTGCAACACTACCACGAGGCTTCAGTTTAGAAAGGAGAAAAAAAAATGAAACAAGTTCTACACTTCGTGTTTGGCGGGGTCGTCGTGTTTTCGATGTACACCGGAATCTGTGGGCAGGTTACGCCTGACGGAGACCTGCAAAAGTTCGGTGAGGAGTTTACCCCCGACGGAATGGTGTCAGCGCATAAAACCGTAAAAGGTCGATTCGCCGAGTCGGCGTCGTGGGATGGTTCGGCGCACGTCGTCGTTCTTTACAAACCAGTTTCGGGCTTACGCAAATACGACGGCGCTGTCGTGCTCGCGAGAAGATCTGATTCGTTTGACTATCGTACACTTCCTCAACCCGGATCGACGTGGAGCATGATGGAACCGATCGCGATCTTCTTTGCCAATGCAGATGGCGATACTGAGAACGAGCTGTTCATCATAGACGAATGCTATACGGGTATTGGGCCGGAAGGCGCGAGGCCTTTTTATCGAACAAGAGTTTACGACTGGAACGGCGTGGATTTTTCTCACTCTGAATCCGTCAGCGAAAAGATGGGAAACGTCAAGACCGTTGCTGCTGCGAAAGCCAGGCTCCGTCAGTTGTCAAAGAGCCTTACTCAAAAGACCGAGATGCAAGTGGCGGTCGATTACGGATCCCACAATACAAAGATCGATAGGGCTGCGGCTGCCAAAGAAGATTGGGTAAAGATGCCGATGCAGATAGTCGCCCGGCTGCTCGGCGAGTTTTCCGATATGCGTTCGCGAACGATCGAGATGACAGCACCGACGGGAGATGGCCCGGATTCGATGACCGTGATCATTACAAACGACGGATATTTGGATGATTCGGTTCGCGGCGAGAAATTCAAGTACGAATTAAAAGTGAACGAACAGGGAGTCTGGAGATTCGTTTCTGCGGGCAAGTCCTGGCGTTGCTGGCCCGGCCGCGGTAATCAGGAGTACTCGACGATCAAATGTTCGTAGTCCTCGGGCAGGAAGTTCCTTTGCTACTCAAACAATTGCTCCCTCAGATGGCCCATCGGTGACGGAGATGAAGATGAAAAGTACAAGAATATTGACCGCATTTGCGGTTCTGATCGTGAGCCTGTTGTTCGCCGGCTTCGCTGCGGCACAATCAGTACCCCTGGTCGAGATCACTAATGAATCCTGGGAAAAGAGGAGGATCTGTTTTTACAAGGACGGTACGGGCCTGGTTCCCTACAGATGCTTTGAGATGATCCACGGCGAAAAGGCGGTGTGGAATCGGGAGCAAGACACGGCCGC